>JAQTVM010000008.1 GCA_028706745.1 Candidatus Nanoarchaeia archaeon | reverse complement strand
GATCTAGGCAATTAGGTCCCAATACAGGAATTCCAGCATTCTTTGCAATTGAAATTGCCTCTTCCTGAAGTTTCTTGCCATCTTCATTGAACTCTGCAAATCCTGAAGAGATTATAATAACAGCCTTTACTTTCTTTTTGACGCAATCCTTCATTACAAGAGGAACAAGGTTTGCCTTTACTGCAATCACTGCAAGCTCAACACTGCCCTGGATTCCCAATATGCTTTTATGGCATTTGATTCCAAGAATCTCGTCAGCATTCGGGTTTACAGGATAAATATAGCCCTTGAAAGATTCATTATGCCTTGTTGCAAACATCCCGCCTTTTGCAAGGTTTGCAAGAATGCCGTGCCCGACTGACTTCTCGTCCCTTGAAGCCCCGATTACTGCAACTGAAGAGGGATTGAAAAAGGAATCAAGCTTCATTTTATCAGCCTCACGTCAACAGCGACTGCCTGCTTCTCATTCACAACAACAGGATTCAGGTCAATCTCTTTCAATTCAGTATTTTCCATTGCCATCTTTGAAACAGCCAATAGTATTTCAACAAGAAGCTTTTTATCTGCCTTTATCCCGCCTCTTGCGCCTTCGAGTATTGAATACGCCTTAACCTCTTTCATCATCTCCCCTGCATCCTTTTCAGTGATTGGCGCAACACGGAAAGAAACATCCTTCATTATTTCAACAAATATTCCCCCCAAGCCGAAAGCAATGACAGGCCCGAATTGGGCGTCCCTCTTCATTCCAATCAGGACATAATGCCCGTCATAGAACTTCTGCACTAAAAATCCCTGAATGTCCTTTGAAGGTATTTTCTTCTGCATCTCTTCTATTGCTTCGCGAAGCTGGAACTCATTTTGAATCCCCAGCTTTACTCCGCCTGCATCTGTCTTGTGCAGGATAGTTGATGATTTTATCTTAAGAACAACAGGATAGCCCAATTGCTTCGCGGCATCCACCGCCTCCTGCTTTGTTTTTACTTCCTTTGCAGCAGGAAGAGGGATTCCGTATTTTTTTAAAAGTGCATTATCATCCATCTTTTTCATTAGAATAAGGGGCTTTGAGTTTTATAAAGATATTGCCCTAAGAAACTAGATGTATTTTGCAAGGTGCTTCCTTGCGGATTCTTCGGCAAGAGCATCTATCTGCGTGACATAAACCTGCTTTTCAGAGCCGTCGATAAAAATCCAGGTTTCGCATACAGACACAAGCGCCTTTTTCTTTTTGTAAGGTATCAAACCGAGAAATTTGGTTTTTGTCTGCTCTTCAAGGCAGGATATCCTGCTTACCATTGTGCTTGGAAACGGGTAAGCCCCAAATGAGGGAATGTACTGCTTTAATGCCAAATTACCCTTATAACTGCCTGCAACGTCTTCGGCAATATTCTCCAATGCAGATGTTATTTCATCCATAAATAAAAGAGAGGATTACGTATTATTTAAGCTTTTCTTAAAATCTTTTCAGATGATGTCATAAAATCAGGCAAAACATATTTCTAAAGCAGATGATAATTCTCTTTTATGCCTGTTATTGAAGAAAAGGTTGTTATCCTTGAATCATCCGGAACGCCGTTGTGTTCCCTTTCATAAGCCCATGTCTCGCAGGGAATGTAGATTACATTTATTCCAGCTTCCAAGGCGGGATTCACATCGCTCCTTATTGAATTTCCGACATGCCACACCCTTGACTTGTCCCTGCCTGCAATAACATCTCTTATTGTGTCAGCATTCTTCTTTTCAACAATGTTTATTGCATCAACCCTGAAATATCTCCAAAGCCCTGTTGCCTCTATCTTTTTTTGCTGTATTTCCCTGTCCCCTTTTGTAAGCAGAATAAGCTCATCCCTTTGTGAAACAAGGAATTCAAGGGTTTCGGCGGCGCCTTCGACAAGCCCCCTTTCCCTGTACCTCTTTTCATCAAATGCCCTCATCCCGATATTGTATGCCTCTTCTTCTCCTTGCTTGTCTTCCACTCCTGCTCTTTCGCAGATTATCCTGTAAGCATCCCTGCAGGAAGCCGGAAAAACATCCCCCTTAAACCCGTGCTTAAGAACACCCTGCTTGTTAAGCCCCATCTCAAGCTCCATTATTGACTGGACATCCGGCGCCTTGTGCCCCAGCTTGTCTATTGTAAACTTCAAAAAATCAATTATGGCATAGCAGTAATCGTGCTCGCACCACGCAAGCGTGTCGTCGTAGTCAAAAATGAATGTCTTATTCATTCAAATCACCCCTCTTGCACAACGGAATATTCTGTCAATATAAAAAGCTTTCTGCTGTTTTGGGCTCTTTTACCTGTTTTTTCATTCAAATGCCAAAATCTTTTTAAACAGGCAGGAGATAGCATGCTTCGAGGGAAAAATAATGCCAAAATGGAATTTCATAAACGGCCTGACAAAGGAAGCAATTCGTTCTGTTAATCCCCTGTGGGCGTCTGCAATAAAAGCATCCTTAAAATCCAAAGCCACGCCTTTGCAGTCAAATTATCACGTGAATACAGGCGCTGTTACCAGAAACGGCAAAATTGTTCTTGGCTCAAACCATGAAATGGCGATAACAGACACTATCACGCACGGAGAAGAGGCTGTTATTGCCGCTGCATTGGAAAAATATGGAAAGGATGATCCTATACAGGTGATTGCGTTTGCAGGCGCAGAAGGCGAAGAAATAGGGAGCCCGTGCGGCAATTGCAGGGATGCCATAAGGCAATACGCTGATTTGGATAACCTTGTTATAATTAATGCGCCGACAGCAGGAGGAACTGCTGTAGTTGTTCCTGGAAATGCATATTTCAAAAATGATTTTGCTGAAGCAAATGCAGAAGAGAAAGCATGGCTGCTTGAATCAGACGCTTTGGCGCAGGCTTTGAAAGCTGAAAAAACAGCGTATGATGTTTACTTGGCCAAATCCAGCCCTAAGATTTATGGCGCAGCTATTGCATGCGATAACGGGCTTGTTTTCAGGGGGAGCTACAGGGGGGATGTTGCTTATCATCCTGAGCTTCCGATTTCTGCAGCCATTGGAAATTTCAGGGACGGAAGCGATGATGCCTGCAGAAAGAGCGTAAAAATGATAGTGGTTGCATCTGCAGGAAGCATGCCTGATGTGATGTATAAAGACAGGCAGCATGCCTTGGAATTTGCAGAGGCAATTCAATCATTAAATAACAAATCAGGAATCCCATTGCCTGTTTATTTGGCAAATGGCAGGCAGGTATTTAAGACAGACACCAATGAATGGCTGCCGTTCAGGTTTTCACCTAAGCATCTGGGGCTTGAAAAAGCAATAGCGGGCGGATATGAAAAGCTGTTCAGTTAGTTAGTCAAGCATTACGCTTTTAACTTATTCCAGAGCTCTTTCACTGAGTATTCTGCCAGAGGCTTTAAGTTAAGAACATCCTCTGCATTGTACTGAAGCAATAAGTCAAGGTATTCCTTTCTTCCTGTGTGCCTGTACATCTCCCAGCAGAATACTGCGTCATTGCCAATCATTGAGCAGACTTCATTGGCTCTTTTTATCCCTCTCTGCTTTTCGATTGACTTTAATCCGCCCTTAAGCCCTATTCTTGCGCATACGTGCCTCAGGTCAATGTGCGCAATATTTAGTTTATGGTTTAATGCTCTTTGAATCATTGGAATGTCGAAAGAAGAGCCGTTGAAAGTGAGAAGGAGCTTGTATTTGTATAATTCATTAAGCACTGCATTCCTGTTGAGGTTAAACCCTTTTACGAAATGTTTTACTTCATAGCCATTGTAGATGCCGATAACAGTAATATAATATCCTGATGTTTCTATGTCAACGTACGCTGCTTTTTCCTTGAACTCAGGATATATTCTCCACATCTCAGAAGGAGGCAGCACTTCTTTGAAATGCAGGGAGTTTTCATAGTCAAGATTCAGTTTTGCCAGGCGGATAATCCTGTTGCATTCATCCTTTCTCTTATTTGAAATGCCCTTTACTTCATTTGCGAGAAAGTCGTCCCAGGTTTCAATGCCTTGGCTCCAGATTGACTTTTCTTTCCTTAACCCTACTTTATCGAGCATTATGAAGGAACTTCTGAGCATATAAGAGAAAAGTAAAAGTTAATTTAAAAAGAAATGCCTTGCGCATGGCAAGTGGCAAGTGGCTAATAGTCTGTCTTTTTGTGCTTTCTTAAGCTTCGTGCTTTTTCTTTCTGTAATATTGCTAAGCCCGCTATTTCTTCTGCTTATTTGGGAGAATACGGCACTGTGTAATTCTTTCCACGGCATAGTAGGTTCCGCCAAAAATATTGCCTTCTTTTGGCGAGTATGTGCCTGACAATGTTATAACGCCATAACCAAAGTCTGTCAAAAATCCAACATGCCTTCTGCCTTCATATTCAATGGAAATTACATCCCCTTTCTTTGCGTCTTTTAACCTTGCTTCCAATCCTGCCATTTTAATTACCTCCAATCCTGATAATTAATATAAATAACAGGCAGGATATAAGTATTTCGCTTAGCCGCTGCCCAAGAAGAAGGAGGTGGGGCAAGCCACTCTGCTTTTTTGGCAAGCGCCTGTAAGAGCCCCATAAGCCCCTGTGGAATGGCGCTGGTTTGCAGGATTTCTGCAGCCGCCCCCGGCATCTCAACCGCAATAAGAATGATGGCATTTTGCTTTAAAAGCCCTGCGCGTGCGGATGGCAAGTGGCAAGTGGTTAGATTTTATAAGAAATTCTCTTTCTTTCCCTGAAGTAATGCAGTTCCTTTATTCCGTGTTTCTTCAACTGCCTTACTGCAAAATCAAAATGCCTTCCAACGTGCCTTACTGCGTGCGTATCAGAACCGATAGTTAACGGAACATTCATGCTATATGCCAGATTAAGAGAAGATTCTGAAAGGTAAGGCGCACTGCAAAGATTGTCTATTCCTGAAGTGTTATATTCAATTGCAGCGTTATTTTCTTTTGCTGTAAAAAAAGTTTTTGAAAGCTCTTCAAGATAAGCCCGCCTTGCATCTTTTATCAATTTTTCAAGCTTTGAGCCTTTGCGGGAAAATTTTATTGGAAGCTCAAGATGGCTTATTGCATCATAAAGCCCTGTTTTCATTGCATCTCTTATCTGCCCGAAATAAGAGCGAATGAATTTTCTGCATCCCCCTGCTCTTTCCATTGCAGATATAAGCAGGTCAGGCGAAGAGTCCCATACAATGCCGTTATAATAATGGTGCGAGCCGTTTATCCCGTCAATGCAAAGCCCGCATTCTCCTGCCTTTTTCTCAAGCATTGAAATTATTTTTTCTGTTTTCTTTTCAAAGCCCGGAAGAATGTCAACTTCAAACCCCAAAGATGCATTTGATTCAGCCATCTCATTAAAAAAAAGCGGAAGTGTCTCGGAAGTCAATGATGCCTTTTCAGCAGGAAGCCCTCCCTTGAATTGATAATGATTCTTTCTTGAAGTGTCAAAGAATTCTTGAGGAAACGGCGCATGCTCTCTTATGCTTATTTCAACTCCTTTTCTTAATGCTTCCTCTTTTAATTCAGCAATTTTATAATTTTCAGAATGCCCGCTGTAAAATGTATGGACGTGGCAATCGTATAACATACTCTCGTAGAGAAGTAACTGCTTTATAAACCTTGCCGGGCTTTTCCCCCTCGTCCTCCCCTCGATAAAACCACAATGTTTATAAACAGGCTTGCCCATAATTCTATTAACCTCGGCGATAATGCGGGGGCAGAGGCAAGCACGGAAACCGTGAATGCTTAACAAAAAAAATGGAGGAAAACAAAATGGGAGAAGTTTTATGCAAACACCCGGGAATGAAGAGAGAGAAAGGATTCCTCTACTTCATTGACAAGAAAGGCAACCTGGCAAGAGCCAAGATGGCAAGGGGCGGCGGAAAGAAGAAAGCAAAGCCCAAGCAGGAAGTCATGCACAAGTGCGGACTTAAGAGAGAGTCTGGCTGGCTGTATTATGTCGACAAGGCAATGAACGCAGCAAGAGCCAAGATGGCAAAGCCGGGAAGAAGGAGATAAAGCCTTCTTTAGTTTTTTTTCTTTTTTTAATTTCTTTTTATATTCATTAGAACTCAATGCCCTTTCTCGTCTTCATCTCTTTGGGCGCCTTAATCAACAGGATTTCATTCACGTAATCTGCAAATTCCATCATCTTTGGGGACGCATACCTTCCTGTGATGAAAACAGAGCATTTTGCAGGGATTTTATTCAATACAGAAATCACTTCCTCTGCCTTGAGCATTCCTGTTGATATTGCAAGGTTCAGCTCGTCAATAATCAAAACCTCAGGCCATTTCTTGATTTTCCTGATAAACTCCAGCCCTTTTGCCGCAAGCTTCAAGTCTTCAAGCTCCGGATGCTTAAGATCAACAAAATTCTTTCTTCCAAACTGGTAAACCTTGAATGTTTTCAATTGCGGCTGTATTTTATATTCACCTATGTCCTTCCTTCCTTTCATGAACTGCACCATAATAACAGATTGCTTATGCCCGCAGGCTCTCAAGGCCATTCCCAAGGCAGAAGCTGTTTTTCCTGCGCCGTTTCCTGTAATTAAGAATATGTTTCCCTTCATTTTGTTCATAGAATTAATGGATTTGAGCATATAAAAAGTTTGCTATGCATTGAAAAGATGCTTTGCGCTGCAGGATTCCTGTTTTTTGGCTCATGTTTATTTGTAACCACTAATTAAAAGTCAAATGTGCGAAAGGTTTATATAGGGGTGAAATACCTTGAAATAAACTAAAAATTCATGTTCAGGGGGTATAAAATATGGCAATGATAATAGGGTATCACGAAAAAATAAAAGCGCCGCAGACAGCAATCGTGCCTGCTTCTTCAATGTACGGCTTGCAGGTTGACGCTCTTGAAAGGAGGGTTGCAAAATACAAAATTCCTTCTGACCAGGTTGACGCAGTCACAAAGCTGTATGAGGCGGCAAAACAAAAAGACATTGATGATTTCAAGGCAGCAGATATTGACGCCTATGCAGACGCTGTAAAAAAGGCAATTCAGGATTACAAGCAAAAGCATCCGTGGATTCAGAGAATGTTGGACAGAAGAAGGCACAAGGGATGGAAAGACAAGATTGTTGTCCCAATACCTTCTTCAGAACGGACTGACCTGCTTGAATCAATTGTCACAACAAGGGACATTGTCCTTGAGGGATACGAGATGTTCAGGGACTTGCCTGACATAATTTCAAAAACATACAAGGATTATGCAGGGCTGAAGTCAAGGCAGAAAGAGCTTGAGGCAGGCATAACATCACTGGAAAAGGCGGCTGAGGAAGTTCCGCTTCTGGTTGCTGCAAATGAAAAGATTCTCGGGCAGCTGTCAGATTATTCTGTCCTTTCAGAGGAAGAGAGGAAGCAGGTTTTCCTTTCTGTGTTTGACGCAATGAAAGAGCTTGTTTCAGACTCAATGATGCAGAAAATGTTCATAAAAAAGGCAGAAGCAAGATTTGCGCAGGGAGGGCTGCCTGAATACAAAGATTTGCTTGGCGCGCTCAGGCAGTACAGCAGTATTGACAGCGCACAAAAATTGCAGATTCAGGACATGCTTCCAATTGAGCTCAAGAAAGAGCTTCTTCCGTCCTTGGAATCCGCAAGCGGCAGGAAAATAATCGCAGACGCGCTTTCAGAGATGACTGCGCAGAAGCAGCTTTTAGTAATGAACTGCAATGCAAACCTCGAGCTTTCAAGGCAGGAGCTTGAGTCTGTTGTCGAGCAGCAGAAGCTGATTGAGGAGCAGATGGACGAGCTAAGCCAGACATGGCTTCCCACTTTAAAGCACATTGACGGAGCAAGGATGAGGTATGACTCAATGGCAAGGTTTGCCGAGTCTTCTGCAAAAATACTCGGCATGAACAAGCTCAGGGCAAGGAATGTCGAGGCAAATGCAGAGGCGCAGGCTGCAATCGCAAGGTGCATTGACGCGCAGAGGGATTCAAGGATTGCTGCAGAGGCTTTTGAGGAAGGCGCAGAAGAAGTGAAGAAGCTGTATGCCGGCAGGACAGCAGAGGCAGACGCAGTGCTTGCAGCTCCTGAGCCTGTTGAATTTGTTGCTGCAGAGCCAATAGTGATTGAAAGGCGAAAAGCGTGAAAATGGAAAAAAGCCTGAAGGGAATAAGCGAATACGGCGGAGTGAAGGCTGCGCAGGATGAATTAAAGGAGATTCTGGAAAGAGCTGCTGACTTAAGGGCATACATCTCAGGACACGAGGCAGGAGCTGAGATGCTCAGAAGGGAGAACCAGGAAGAGTTTGACAAAGTGCAGAACGCTGCTGATGAAGTATTGGCTGAAAATAACCCCCATAGATTCAGGAAATCAGAGTATATCATAGACTCAATTGAGACAAGGATTGGAAGAAACGGGGAATTGTATAAATGCGGCGTTGGAAATGCAGAATTATGGACATATGCTAATGCTCTATTGGCTTTGTATTTTGCCGCCACAGGAAAAAAAGATAACGCGGAAAGGATTATTGAGGGAATTGAATCCAGAATCGGAAGAGACGGGGAATTGTATAAAGTAGGCGTTGGAAATGCAGAATTATGGACAGATGATACTGCCCTGATGGCTTTGTATTTTGCCGCTACGGGAAAAAAAGATAATGCTGAAAGGATTATTGCGGGAATTGAATCCAGAATCGGAAGAGACGGGGAATTGTATAAAACAAGCGTTGGAAATGCAAAAATATGTACAGTCCCTAATGCCATAATGGCTTTGTATTTTGCTGCCACAGGAAAAAAAGATAACGCGGAAAGGATTATTGCAGGAATTGAATCCAGAATCGGAAGAGACGGAGAATTGTATAAAGCAGGCAGGGATGATGCAAGATTATGGACATACACTAATGCCGTGATGGCTTTGTATTTTGCAGTTACTGAAAAAAGGGATAATGCAGACAGAATTATTGAGGGAATTGAATCCAGAATAGGAAGAGATGGAGAATTGTATAAAGCAGGCGTTGGAAATGCAGGATTATGGACATATTCTAATGCCCTGATTGCTTTGCACTTCGCAGTCCGTGAAGGCGCGCGGCTGGAGGCAATATGACAAGCCTTAAAGGGATAAGCGAGTACGGCGTTGCAAAGGCGGCTTATGAAGCGGCAAGAGCAATTCTCTCTGCTGAGAATCCCGACAGGAAGGAGCTTTCTGACTTGCTCGGGGTATTGGACGCAAACAAGGAAGGCGCTGAACTCCTGAAGAATGAGATTGGAGAGGAGTATGACTCTGTCCGCAGGAAAGCTGCTTTGGTTTTCCCCAAATGCTATCTGCATTTGCGCATAAGAATGTATGAAACAATGATGGAAGACGGATGGCCTGCTGAAACTGCAGAAGAGCTCAGGACGATTATAATCCCCTCACTGCGCTATGCGATTACTGGCAATTCTGTTAAGACGGGAGAGAATATTGCTGTTTGCAGATTTAATAGCTTAGAGTCATTGCTTAACTTAATTAAAAAATTTTCTGATTTCAATAAAGTGGATGAGCTGAAGGGAAGATGGCTGAGGATAGACCCGAAGAACAAGATACTCTCAATAGATGAAATGCTGTCCAGAAGAATCATTGAGTATGCGGAATTCAGGAAAGGCATAATTGAAGGGAGCTATGAGGGAAATATGAAAGTGCAAAAGGAGATAGAAACAATTCTCGGAATGAACAATACGCCTGTTTTATCGCCGGACATTTCGCAGTTTTAAAAAAATATTTCCTCTTTTTGAGAAAATTATGAAAAATATCCGCGTTACACAAAACTTTTTCAAAAATTCTGAAAAAAGAAATGTTTATATAGAATAAAGTGCTCATAAATCATAGAAATAAAAGAAAAATATTTCAAAAAATTTGACAACGGGAAAAAATAAAAAATGAATGTATTGGTTTTATGCTCGCCAAGGTTTAACAATGGAACTGTGGAAGAAAGATTCTGGCCTGTTGACAAGATTATAATTTCTGAAATAAAAAAAACAGGGCACGGGGCGACAGCAGTGCTTTTTGACAAGTCAAAGCCACTTCAGCTTGAAGGATATGATGTTGCATTCAATCTTTGCGACGGATTTGAGGACATAAGGGATGAACCCATTGTTCCGTCAATGCTTGCATCTGCAAAAATTCCGTTTACAGGCAACACGGCAGAAATAATGGAGCTTAGCTCAAGCAAGCTGCTGATAAAGGAAAGGCTTATTGAAAACGGGGTTCCAACACCCGACTTCCAGCTTTTTGAAACAGGCGACGAGGACCTAAAAATAACAGTGTCATCTGAATCACAATGGATAATCAAGCCGACAATAGGGCATGCAAGCAGCGGCATTGAAATTGAAAATGTCGTAAACACGGAAGAAAAACTGCGCAAAAGAATAAAGGAAGTCATTGAAGAATGCAAATGCCCTGTTATTGTGGAAAAATACATTGAAGGAAGGGAATTTTACATTCCCCTAATTGGAAACAAGGAGCCGATAGCCCTGCCTTTTCTTGAGATAGACTACAGCACTTATGAAAAAGATCTTCCAAAAATACTTTCATACAAGGCAAAATGGAGCAAAAACAGCAATGTATTCAAGAACACGGACTCCATGGTTGTTGAAAACATTGACCCTAAGCTGAAAAAGAAAATAGAGGGAATCGGGAAAGGCGTTTACAAGGCAATCGGCTGCGCAGGATATGCTTCTGTTGACGTCAGAGTTGACAAGGACAACAATGTTTATGTGATAGACCTTAACCCGAACTGCTATATTGCAGACGATTCTGATTTTGTAAAGTCAGCAAACCTTATGGGCATGAGCTATGTAAGCCTTCTTAATAAGCTGATTGAGTTTGCAATTGAAAGAAAGTAATTTAAACCCCCTTAGTTCTTTAAAGCGCTATGACGAAAGCATATATTGTAAGATATGGCGAGATTGCGCTTAAGGGCAGGAATAGGATAGATTTTGAGGAAATGCTTGTCAGAAACATAAAGCTCTGCCTTAAAGCGCACAAAACTGCTTTCAGCGAAGTGAAAAGAACATTTGGCAGGATTATTGTTTACAGCAATGATGACTGCGGCTGCCTTGCGGATGTTTACGGCATTGTGTCAATAAGCCCTGCTGTTGAAACTGAAATTGACATTGGCAGGATAAAAGAAGAGGCCTTGAAGCATTACACAAAAGGCACATTCAGGGTATCAAGCCAGAGAATGGAAAAAAAGCTTGGCACTTCTCTTGAAATGAACAAGGACATAGGAGCGTATGTGGTTGACAAGACAAACGCAAAAGTCAGCCTGAAGAATCCGGATGTTGACATCGGCGTTGAGATTGTAAACAAGAAGGCATACATATTCAATAAAAAAATAGAAGGCGCAGGGGGAATTCCTGCAGGAATCACAGGGATTGTTGCTGTCCTTGTTGAAGACAGGAATGCGATAAAGGCGGCAAAGCTTATGATGAAAAGGGGGTGCGATGTTGTTTTTGTCAATAAGGCAAATATTCCTGCTGAAGAGCTTGAAAAGGAAATGAACGGCTTAAGGCTGAAAATAACAAAAAGCGTCCCAAAATACGCAGAAGCAGTTGTTGTTTCAGACACATTAAGCACTTTTAAGCAAAGAGATTACAATGTTCCTGTGTTGCGCCCTTTAATTATGGAGTAAATATGGCAAGGATTAAGCTTATTGCATTCGGATGCAGCAATAATTTGGCTGAGTCAGAAATAATGGCGGGCTTATTGAAAGAGGCAGGGCACGATATTGTTGATTCTAATGAGGATATTGCCATTATCAGCATATGCAATGTGAAAGGTCCGAGCTTTAACAAGGGATTAAATGCCGCAAGAAAAGCAAAAGAGAAGGTTATTTTTGCAGGATGCGTGCCTTCTTACCAGCTTCCAAAGATAAGAAAAGAGTTTCCTTCTGCCTCAGTTGTAAGCACGCATAACATTGCATTGATTTGCGGCGCTGTTGAAGAGCTTTTGAAAGGGAAAAGAAATGAGATTATTGAGAAGAAAGCAGAAAAAAAGATTTGCCTGCCGCGCATCAGGAAGAATAAGGCAATAGGGATACTGCCGGTAAGCACCGGATGCTTGGGGCAATGCTCTTACTGCGCTGTAAAGGCGATTAAGGGTGAATTGATTTCTTATCCTGCCGAAGACATTGTGAAAGAAGTTGAGAATGCTGTAAAAGAAGGCTGCAGGGAAATATGGATTACTGCGCAGGACACAGGCTGTTATGGAATGGACATCGGAAGTGATTTGCCTTCGCTGCTTTCAAAAGTGCTTGAAGTAAAGGGAGAATTCAAGGTAAGGCTGGGGATGGCTAATCCCGGGTTTGTGAAGGAATATGCTAATGAATTAATTAAGGTATTTAAGAATGAAAAGATGTTCCGCTTTTTGCATATTCCAATACAGTCAGGAAGCAGCAAGGTGCTTAATGAAATGAACAGGCATTACACTGCAGGGGAAATCATCTTAATTGTTGAAAAATTCAGAAAAGCAATTCCGGATATTGCAATAGCCACTGACATTATTGTTGGCTTTCCCTCTGAAACTGAAAAGGATTTTCTTGAGTCAGTAAAGATAATTAAGAAAATAAAGCCCTCTGTAATGAATTTAAACAGGTATTGGGCAATGCCTTTCACAAAAGCGGGAGAAATGAAGCAATTAAGAAGCGAGGTTTTGAGCGACAGGTGCAGCAGGATGCTGAAAGTGTTCAGGAAGATTGCTTTAGACGAGAAGAAAAAGGCAGTTGGCAAGGAAATGAATATTCTTATTGATGGAAAAAGGGAGAATAATGTCTGCCTGGGAAGAACTGATTCGTATGCATTGGTTGTAGCTAAAGGAAAGTTTAGTTTGGGGCAGAAAGCAAATGTCAAGATTAAGAAAGCAACTGCCAATTATCTAATTGCCTAAGGCACTACAAGACGAAAGCATATAAACTGTATTATATATAATTATATATACAAATATTGTTAAGTTGGAGCATTATTATTTCCGGAGAATAAGGCATATAAGATGAAAGATGAAAAATTGCCACAATCAAAACCAAAGGTGAAGGTAGTATCCATAACCGTATTCATCGGATTGATTATTTTATCTCTTTTTTTTATGTTAACAGGATTAATAGAAACTTCAAACGAGTTTTTTGAGGCTGGAACAGACCCCGGAGAACTTTTAAATTATACTAATGGAAATTTTGAAATTTCAAAAGTATTTTATGTGCCTTTCCACAATTGGTTATATACTGAATATGAGAGCTATAATCTTACTAGTCTAGGCGAGCCGATAAGAGGATGGGGAAATAGTTATTATTGCGAAAATAAAAATTGTTCAGAATATTGCGAAAAATATGTTACTATCAATTTTTCAAAAGGGAGGATTAGTGACCCTTTAGAATTTAATTATATGGGCAAAAAGTTTGTGTATAATATTAATCTTTTTGAAGATGTTTATGATTACTCAAATGAAATAAAAGAGAAAGGATGTTATTTTTCCACGAATATCTCTGAATATGAACAAAGTTATTTTAAAGATGAGTATAACAATAAATTTGTGAAAGCGATTTCTCAAGATTTTTCAGGATTAAAAAATTATTCTAATGATGAACTTGTTGAGATTGCTTCTTTATTTGTTCAGTCAATTCCATATTGGAATGATGAAGGCCCTAATCGCTATCCTTATGAAACAATCTATGAAGGAAGAGGTAATTGCTTAGACAAATCTGTTATTTTAGCAGGGATATTAAAAGAGCTCAATTATACGGCTTATATCATTTTTGGTATGAGTGACGAAACTAGACACGCTATTGCAGGCATAGGGTGTAATGAAGGAAATATAGCCGATAATGGTGAGGAAATCTGTTTTATTGAGTCTACAGCAATTTCTCCAATTGGCAATGATAATGATATTAAAATTGAAGGATATGTTAAAATATCGGATGGAGATAATATTTACTACGAAAATAATTACGGGAAAAAATTGGCTGCGAAGGTAAGAAAAAATTACAAACTAATAGAGGAGTTAGATAGCCAGCTACAAACGATAAAAGGAAGGTTACTAGTATTAGAAAAAAAGATGTGCGAAACTGATTGTATCAATTGTGACTCGGAAGAGCCAGATAGTTATTATTGTGATGATGCAGATGTCTATAATTCATATGTTTTGGATTATAATCGGGATGTAAAAAACCTTAACTCATTAATAGATCAAATAATGGAGATTTATTATAATACTAATGTGTTATTATTTGGCAATCAAGAGGATATAAATCAAGAAACAATCGGGAAAAGAAAGATTAATGAAGAATACTCTCTCCCAACCTATAGCGAACAGAACTTCTTATCCGAAGAGATACATAGGCTAATTAACATCGAAAGAAGTAAATTAAGATTGCCCGAATTAGGCATTAGTTCGAAAATGGCAAGATTAGCTAGAACACATAGTTTGGAGATGGCCAATAATAAATATTTTTCTGCTACGAATCTAGCAGGAATAAGTCTTATAGACCTCGCAAAAGAAGAAAAAATCATCTGTGAAAATGAGTTCGCGCCAATGGAAGTGAATATTTTTCGTACTAAAGCATATCATTCTATCTTTAATAACGAATATGATTGGCTAAATATCAACGAAATAGCTGCAATCGTGGTTAAGGGATTATTATTACAACCGGAAACTAAAGAAAAAATTATGAAACTTAATAATGACCGCGAAGGAATAAGTGCTGCGGTTTCTAAAGATTATGAAGTATATATTACCCAAATAATCTGTTAAGATTAATAAGTTAAACCCTGATAAGAATGCTAATTACCTTCAGGGCTCAAAATACCCGTCGCCTGACATCTTGTACTTCGGCTTCTTCGGCGGCTCTTCCTTGAATTCTGATATCTTCTTCACATTGCCATAATCATCATAAACCTCAATGTCGGCAGGCGCCTCTTTTTCGGGAGTATAGGTCTCAGGTGAATAAGGGGGTTCAGAAGGCGCTTCATTCACAGGCTCTGAAAGATAAGATGGCGCTTCAGAAGTCCCAGCATTTTCTTCCGCCTTTGTGCCGCACTCATGGCAGTATTTTGCGTTTGGAACAAGCTCCGCGCTGCAGTTGCCGCAGTTTCCTGCCGAAAACATTGCGCCGCAGTTGTGGCAGAACCTGTCCTCGTTCCTCACTTCAGAGCCGCATTCGCACTGGAAAGTTTCCTCTGCCGGAAGCTCCTCGCCGCATTTCCTGCAGAACAAGTCCCCTTTTTCCGAGTTATTGTTGCACCTCTTGCAGTTCATAAATATTTAACAGCTAAAAGCATATATAAATTTATGTATGCCTTAAGATTATAAAATTGTCATGCCGGAATGCAGGATTAAATAAGTTTTACAATGTCATCTAATTTTGCCATAATTTTGCCTCCCTGAAAATTACAGCATCCTTTTTCAAAAGTTGTAAGCATAAAATACCTTCCTTCCCTTTCCCCCTCTAATAAATCTAATGCCTGCATCAAAATCTCCCTCATTGCCGCTGTTCTCCTTTCATTACTGCTTAGGTTTCCTGCATCTTTTTCATTGCATAAAGGCATTTGCGGCACAAACAGGCCATTTTCTTTCTTGAATACAGGGGCATAAGAAACGCATTTTTCCAAAGAGACTATTTTTGAATAGTCTAAATATTTTAATCCCCAAAAAGCAGTTGCAACGCCTGAAGAGCTGGAACAATAATGCGCAGCTATTTTGGCTAAATTTTCCGCTGCAAATTTTTTAATAAACTCCTTGGAAGGCGTCCTGTCAACAATAATCCCTGTTAATCCGAAATAAGCGCATTTTGCCATTAAAATAGTAATATTCTTGCGCCTTTAATAGGTTTCGGTTTGCGGGAATTGATTTGCGGAATTCCTAAAAATATTTAATTACTGCGTTCCTAACCTCACGCCCCAGGCGTAAGGTTTAGTCACTTCGTTCCTAACCTTTCTTCGCTGCGCTCGAAAGGTTTAAATATCTGCCTTATTCCTTTCTATCAGCGATAAGACGGGCCTCTAGCTCAGCCTGGAGAATTAAAAATTCGGGCAATTAGAGCACTGGTCTTATATGGCTAGCACTGGTACATAAGCTTAGGACAGCCAGTGGTCGCGGGTTCAAATCCCGTGGGGCCCATCAGGTGCCTGCGGTCGGAAGTGATTCCGACCGTGGGTCCCATTTTTTCTTTTTCTAAACGATATATTTATTAATCCGCGTTATTTATCCATCTTAGAGGCTTAAAGAGAGGAATATATGTGGTATAAAAAGTACGGATGGAGCAGCAACCCCTTTTCAGTAAAGTGGAGCACTGAATTGATAGGATATGAGAAAGAGAGGGAACTTTTGCTTAATTACGTGTCCGCAGGCGACATGTGCATTGTTGTCGGAGAGCCGGGAGCAGGAAAAACTTCATTGCTAAAATGGCTCAGAAGGCAGATGGGATTCCTGCAAAAAGGAATTTACCTTAATGCAGAAAGCATGAACGAGGACTTCAGCCTTAAGAAGCACGTCGGAAAGCCTTTCATAAGAAAAAAGGTCCTTATGCTTGATGAAGCGCACCACTGCGACGAGCCGTTTGTAAAGGACATGAAGGCATTGTGGGACGGGAATGTCCTGAAAAGCGTTGCAATTGCGCAGATTGGAAACAAGATGGATTATCCTGAGAGCTTTACAAACAGGGTAGGGGGAAGAATCATACGTCTTGCAGGAATGGGATATGAAGAGGCAAAGCAGCTGATTGAAATGAGGACAGAGGGGAAGAATCCATTCTCCGACGATATTGTATCTTTGTTAGTTGAAGATGCAAGAAACAATCCAAGGAAGATATTGGAGAATTGCGAGCAGTTGTGCATAAACTTAGAGCCGGGCAATATTAATGTTGACACCGCAAGAAGCATTCTTACAAAGAAAAAGGCAAATCAGCTTTTGGACCTGCAAAGGCCTGACGAAATCAAATTGCCTGACAACCTGATGCCTATTAATGACAAGAAGCTAGAGGGTTTCAGCCCGATGCAGAAGAGAATGGTAATTCTTTTAATGGAAGGCAACAGGACTGCAAAGCAGCTGGCTGAAATATTAAACACCACAGAGGGAAGCATTGGAAAGCAGTTGAGCAGCTTGGCGGAAAAACAAGTCACATTCATAGTTAATAACAGAAGACCCAAGGTATATGGGCTTACCGAGGAATTCAAGGGAAGCCTTAATTAGATTTCTATATAATCTTAAAAAAATTTCTAAGAAAAAGAACTAAAAATAAAAAAATCAAGCCGTCTTAACGGCTTCTTTCTGCTCTGTCTCTACCTTTACAGGCAAGGGCCTCTTGATGGTTATCGGAAGCGCATCCTTGGCAAGCTCGTGTTTTGCTATTGACACAGGCCTGTAATGCATCTTCTCAAGATCTGCTTCCTTCAGCTTCAAAAGCAGAGGAGCGCCCATTGAAAGCTGCAGCGCCCTTGCGCCAATCAACCTTGCCCTTTCGTACTTGGTGAGCTTCATCATTTTATATTGAGATAATCCAATCCCTTTATAAACATTTCCTTAGCTCGCCTGCCTTTAAGGCAGCCAAATCCACCATGGCAAATACCTCTGTGTGAGTCAGTGGCTTTTCCCCGCCTTTCTGCATTGCGCAAACCTCGCCCTTTTCAGTAAAGGCGACAGTCAGCCTTGCATCAGCTGCAAGCTCTTCGTCCCTTGTCGGGTCAACCAAGAACTTGTCCCCAATCTTATGGACTGTGCAGCTTACAGGCATGAAAGACAAAGGCATCGGCTCGTCAGTCGGCTCCTTGTATACAACCTTGTCGTCTTCCACCTTTGGAAAGCGCGCATTCTTCAATGCAGCTATTGCAGCAAGCGCAGACGCGTCAAACAAGTTGCCTGATGCGTTTATCGGGTAGATGTCAATCATTACTGTCCACATCTTCTCGCCTGATTTTACGCAAAGCTTCTTGAAATCAAGGGCTTTTGACTCGCGAATTCCCCTGTCAACCACTCTTGCAAGCTCAATTGCTTCAATTCCCGGCGGTCCGCTTTCATATTCAGGAGATGACAATGGCAGCATTTCTGCGCTTATCATTATGCTTCCCTCGTCAGGCGTGTCAGGATACGGCTGCCCAAACTCCAGCTTTACTCCGGCAACAACAATGGTGTTTCCCATTGTAACTCTTGCAGAGCCTTCAGCTGACTTTGCTGAAACCGCGTATTCCACAAGAACCGGCTGCCTGAACTCGTCAAACCTTCTTCCGTCGTGCCTTGCATTCTTTTTTGCAAGCGTTTGTATGTACGTTTTTGGAATCATTTTACTCTCCCTCCAAGCTGATTTTGCCGTCTGCAAACTTTGCCTTTAATGCAGCTTTCTGCACTTCGTATATCTTCTGTATTCCGTCCCTTGCAAGCAGCACAGCCTTCTCAAGCTGCTCCCTTGTAAGGACTCCGTCAAGCTGCATCAGCGTTATCTCGCCTGTCCTCGGTATCATTGCAATCGGGATGTCAACAGAGTGGTCATCATAAGATTCCTCTGAATAATCCAAATCAACAACAGGCGTTCCGCCCACTATGCCGCACGAGACAGCGCAAACCAAATCCTTCATCTTGAATCCTGCATCAGCAAGAGCAAGCGAGGCTGCGCAAATTCCCGCGCACCTTGTGCCTGCATCTGTCTGCAGAAGCTCGATGTAAACATCAACTACTGTCTTGGGGTATTCTGTCAGGTCCAAAACAGGCGCCAGGGCATTCTGGGTAACTAACCCTATTTCCCTGCTTCTCCTGTTCGGTCCGGGCCTTACCCTGTTGCCTGAGCCTGAGAATGCCATCATGTTGTAATTGCATCTCAATGTGCCTCTTTCAACATTCTGCATAAACTTGGGATGCATTTCCCTTGGCCCGTAAACAGCTGCGTAAGCTATTGTCTTTCCTATCTTGAACATTGCCGAGCCTCTTGCGTTTTTTATTACTCCAACTTTTGCTTCCATCGGTCTTAACCCGTTCAATGCCCTGTCAGTTCTTGTGTAAGCCATTTTACTGCGCCCCCTTGTTCTTTTCAAGGAACTCTTTCACAACTTCAGTCAACCCTGATATGTGGGCTTTCTCCTCAATCAGCGCAATTGCCTGTGTTGCGAGCAATTCGTCCTCGGGGTTCTTTCCTGAAACCCATATTCTTCCGTTCTGCCCGACTATAATCTGGCACCCTGTGGCATCCTTAATCATGCCGACCATGCTGCCCTGCTTTCCGATTACTCTTGGCACTTTTATGGCGCAGATTTGTATTATCTTTCCGCCGATAAGCTTCCTTAAGCCCGGTCCTTTCATTGAGATGTCAATCATCTTTGACTTTGTGACATTTGACACTCTTGCAACAACAAAATCGCCAATGCCGTAAAATTCGCTTAATTCAGCTCCTCTCTCAATGAATTCAGTGGTGCCGTCTTTCAGCGACATGACTGCGTCAAGCGCATATCCCACATCCACGAACCAGTTTGAATAGCTTACATCAGTAACCCTTCCGATTACCACGTCGTCTTTCTTAGGAACATAAGCGCCTGCAAGCGGTATGACTTTTACAAGCCTGCCGTTGATTTCAACGACTCCTACCTGCGAGCTTATGACCTTGTCGCTTTCCCTGAATGCGCCGCCTGCAGGGAGATAATCCATCCCCTCCGCAAGGAAGTCGCCGGGAACAACGATAGATTTTTCCTCAACCAATAATTTTCCCATTTTTGTTTTCTCCTTGTCACAAGAAAGCCTCGGCTTTCTTTAGTGCATAAAATAGCCATTTTATACACCATTAAAGCTTTAGTTTTCGCTTGTCCACCCTTGTGAACTTTTTCTCGTCGGCTTTTATGTAAGCCGCATCTATCCTTCTTAAGTCAAAATCCTTGCCCAGCACTTTCTTGAAAGCGCTTACTGCAAGCTTGACCCCGTCCTCAATTGTCATAGTCTCCTTAAACTCCTTATTGAGCATTGCCTTTATTTCATCCTCTGCCTCTCCGACAGCGGTTGCCTTGTATTCAAAGTAAACACCCATCGGGTCTGTAACATATAATGTCGGGCTGTCATCCACGCCAATAAACAATATTGAAACCCCGAATGGCCTCGCTCCCCCATACTGTGTGTAGAACTGCTTGATGTCGCAGATTTCCTTTACCAAGTCCAGCGTGTCTATTGAAACGCCGTATGTGACCATGTGCTGCTGCGCAAGAACCCTTGCCCTTTCTATTAATACCCTGCCGTCCATTGTACAGCCTGTTGCCGCAGCCCCTATATGCTCGTCAACCTGAAATATTTTTTCAACTGACTCTGCCACTATTAATTTGTCAGTAACTCTCTTGTCTGCAACCAATAAAACCCCGTCCTTGCAAACAAGCCCTATTGTTGTTGCCCCAAGCTTTACAGAGCCCCTTGCGTACTCTACCTGAAGCAGTCTTCCGTCCGGGCTGAACATTGTGCTCGCCCTGTCGTATCCCATTGCCTGATGGTTCATGTCTTGCATATTATCGACCTCCGATTTTATTTCTTGATTTTTTCAGTATTCCTGATATAGTTATGCTCTTGATTATAACGTTAGTGCCGTTTATCTGCTTTACCAATGCAATCGCTGACTTGGCAATGTCAGTGTATTTGTGGCTTATTCTTAAAACACCCTTGTTGTTTTCCCAGTCAGGAAGAAAAATTAATCCCGCCTTTGCCATGCCCAAAGTGCCTATTAGTGAATTCATGCTTTCCCTTATTTCTCTCACCACTGCATCCCTCGGCAGGGGCTTTTCAGCCGCAGCCTCGAACGCAATGTACCTTTTCTTTTCCCTCATTGAGGGAGCCATTGCCTTAACCGTCATAGAAGATATCTCCTTCTTCCTTCTCTCACGTAGGATAAAGTAAGAGAGGGGGTATATAAATGTTGTGGTGTGGACGAGGATAAAAAAAAGCAAAAAGGATACGCCAAGAAGGCTGGCCTCCGGCGTGAAATCATTTTTTATTTTGTTGTTAAATCAAGGCAGGCAGGGAAACCTTGCTGGAAGCGGGCTTTCCATTCACATTCGCATAACAGAAACGTTTATAAATAACGTGCTTCTCCTCATACTGATAATATCAGGTGTTTAGATAAATGGGAAGCAAATCAAAAGGAATGTACGCCGGAAACAAGCTTAAGAAAAGGCGAAAGGCCGGCAGGCAGTGCGACAGCAAGTTCATAAGAAGAGTTTTCCAGTTAAGAAAAAAGGCAGACCCGTTAAGGGGAAGCTCGCAGGCAAAGGCAATAGTTCTAGAGAAGGTTCAATTAGAGGCAAAGCAGCCAAACTCGGCAATGAGAAAATGTGTCAGGTGCCAGCTAATCAAGAACGGAAAAAAGGTAACTGCATTTGTCCCGGGATACAACGCAATCAAGTTCATCGACGAGCACGACGAGATAGTTCTCGAGTGCATCGGCGGAAAAATGGGAAGGGCAAAGGGCGATGTTCCCTGCGTCAGATGGCAGGTAATCAAGGTCAATGACCAGAGCCTTTATGCATTGTGGAAAGGAAAGATAGAGAAGGGGAGAAGATGAGCAAGATAATGCTGTTCAACAAGTGGGACACTTCTGCAATCAAGGTGGATGACCCCGGAGTTAAGGATTACATAAACCTGCATCCTGTTATAATACCAAGGACAGGCGGAAGAAACATCGGAATCATGTTCTGGAAGACAAAGAGCAATGTTGTCGAAAGAATGATGAACAAGATAATGGTTCCCGGTCACAAAGGGAAAAAGCACAGGACAAGCTCAGGCCACTGCTGCGGCAAGGCAGTGGGCAAGTACAAGATTATGGAAAAATGCCTCACAATCATAGAGTCAAGGGTAAAGAAGAATCCTGTGGAGGTTCTTGTTAAGGCGATTGAGAATGCAGCGCCAAGGGAAGAGATTACAACAATTGAATACGGCGGCGCAAAGTACCCGAAGGCAGTTGAGTGCGCGCCCCAGAGAAGGGTTGACTTTGCAATGAAAATGATGATTCAGGGCTCATACGCAAAATCATTCAACACAAAAAAGAGCATTGAGGAAGCGCTGGCTGACGAGATTATAAAAGCATACAACCTTGACCAGAGCTCAAACGCGATTGCAAAGAAGCTGGAGCTTGAAAGGCAGTGCGACGCAAGCAGATAAATAGTTCTCTTTAGATACATTTATATACCCCCCATATATCACTTTGTATAGGGGGTATTACACTAAAATGGCAACAAGATTCAAATCAATTCTTACGGGCGCGGCATTGGCAGCAGGCATTGCTTCCTCAGGATGCATACAGCAGGACTGCCTTGACACTTATCTTCTTAACGAGCCGCAAGTGAGCATTGAATCAGAATTTTCAGAAAGAATAAGAACAATTAACTTGACCATGGAAGCAAGAAACTATTCTTATGATTATAGGGGAGAGCATGCTTACGGCGAGAACTTAAGATTAATTTGCAAGCCGAACATTGACAACAACTGCCTTGAAGGGTATGAATATGAATTTTTCATAAACTATGTGTCCCCTGACGGCGAAAGAACAGGGCTATACTCTGAAAACAGGGGCGGGTTCAGGGAAAGCATAGCAATAGACACCGAGCTAAACCCTGATGCAGAAGGCGGCTCAATAGAATGCATTGTCTGGAGCCCTGCATGCACTACAAACGGATATTTCTACAGGGATGAAGAAGGCATAACCAGGATATTTACATTTGAATACAGGCCAAGAACTCTCGTGGGAACTGCAACGGCAGAGATTGGAATGTCAGCAGTATGCCCTGCTCCTTTGGCGCCTTTCAGGCCTGTTGATGAAAGCGAGTGGCAGACTGAAGAGCAGTAAGCCTCCGGAATTTTTTCAGAACAGCATCTTGTTTACAAAGTAATAAACAATTATAAGTATCAAAAGCCCAATCAACAAACCCCACGGAAACCTGATTCTCGGCTTTTCAGGCGGAGCATGAGCATACCTTTCAACAGCGCCCCGGTACAAAGCATTTCTTTGGCTGGGTTCCATATGTATTAAGTGTTATTTATTCTATATAAGGCTTTTCAAACGCCTTAAATTCACCAGGATACTTCTTCTCAAGCTCCTTAAGAGTCAACGGCTTTCTTCCCTGTTCCATTTCAATCGCATTCAGCCTGTAAGACACTGAGAACCTTGCAGAACTCCTTTTTTCATCTGGGTTTTCGCATTTCAAAGAAAGCTCTCCTGCCTTTATTGAATGATTCAGATGGAATTCAACAGCTTCTTTTGTTATCGCAGATTCAATTGCATTGTTTCTTGCAGTTTGAAAAAAAGCGCTATCACCGTATACCAATTCCCCTGAGCATAAAGCGTCTGTTATTGAGATGTCCTGCTTTGCAAGCAGCTCGCTGAACTTTTCCCTTGAAACAGAATACACGTCAAGCCATCCTGTGAAAAAGCAGGGTATTTTGTCAGACACAATGAACAAGTCAATGTCAGAGCAAGGCTTTCTGGAGCCATACACAAGCGCAAAATCAATTGAGCTTAAGTCATTCCTGAAAATATTCCTTGCAATCTCACCAAGTATTCCGATATTGTAATGCTTTGGAAAGCCGTTTGCATAAAGCAATGCATAGTCAGTATTCTGCTTTGAAAATTCAATGAAAGAGGAGGTTAATGCCTTTGCATTCCCGCTTCTTAATGATGCCTTTTTTTCGTAGATTCCTGTATTGCCTGTAAGCATTGAAAGATACCATTCCATCCACATTGCAAATCCTTCATACGAAACGAGTGTCTTTTCCTGAAAATCCCTTATTTGTTTGCATGTGCCGCTGTTTTCCCTGAATGCCTCAAGCTCCTGCTTTGAAGAAATCCCTGCTTCTTTCTCCTCCTTCATAAGCTTCTGCTCAAGCGAATAAAGTTTCCGCCCATAAACTGAATGTTCTGTGTAAAGCCCGTGCCCGAAGTATTCGTGAAAAGTGTCTATCAAGGCAAATTCTGAATCAGAATTCACGTGCGCCTCCCTGCTTCTCACAAGGTATGCGCCTTCTGCGTTAAACCCGCCTTCCCGGGAAAACTGATTCCATCCGCCTGCAGAATGTGCGCAAAGCAGGGATTCTTTGACAGAAATGCCAAACCTTTCTTCAATGTAAGAGCTTATTTCCTCAAGCATCCTGCTCATTCTCCAAAAGCACAAGTGAAGGGTCTGCAAAAAACTCCTCCATCTTCAGCTCGTCAATGACATAGAACACTTCCTTGTTGATTAGCCTGAATTTCTTTTCCAGCCCCTCGACAAAATCCTCCATCTCCTTTATGTGCGGAAAGATCATGTCTGCAAGAAAATCAAACCCATTATTCACTTTCAGCAGGGTATTCACGTTTTTGCACGTTTTCAGGAATTCCTGCAGCTTCTTTCTCTGCTCCCTGTCAACCTTTACAAGCACTTTTGCCCTTGTGTTAAAGCCCAGCTTTGCAAAATCAATAAGCGCAGTATGCTTCTTTATCAGTGTCCTGTCATAGCAGTTTATCCTCTCGTGTATTGTCGAGATTGGAATTCTTGTCTCCTTGCTCATGTCAGTCAGGCTCTGCCTGCAGTTCTGCCTTAATGCAGAGATTATGAGCATTTCCCGTTTGTCCATTTCCATTTTCATTTCTCCCGCAGGAAAGCCTTTTTCACGGCAGATGCCAATATATTCGGCAACGCCGGAATTCCCTGTTTCCTGCAAACCTTTCAGGAAAACCAGAAGAAAAACGCTATTTAAGCCTAATCCCAAGATATTCTAGATATTCTAGATATTGCTTGTTTTCAAGAAAAAGTCACTTAATCCACACTGCATTATAATCCTTATCATCAAGCGGCTTGAATCCCGCTTCCCTGAAAAAACGATTTTCATCAAGCGAGGACACGCCCATTGAATGTATTGTCACAGCGCCTTTTGGAGTAACCCTGTAAATCTCCCTTATAAGGAATCTCGCATAGTTTGGAGAAGGCATTACTTCATCATTAAGAACACCCCTGCTTGCAACTATTGCCGACTCATCAGGCTGCGAAACAAGGAATGACAATGCATCGCTTTTCACAATTTTTGCATTTTCACCGGAAACCATCTTTTCTGAAACCTGCGGGTAAAGCATCTCAACGCCTGTGTATTCAGAAGCCCCCCTCTCAAGAAGCCATTTTTGCAGCGGGTTGCATCCGGGACCAAGCTCTATCGCTCTCCTGCCCCTGATTGAACTCTTTAAGATATTCTCTGCATTTTCAATATGCCTTTTCATCAGCTCCATCTGCACATCAAATGACATTGCGTAAGAAGTAGTGCTTGGAAGCGAATGGCTTGCAGCCTTTGCAATGCTTCTTTCCCTGCATGCAAGGACTTCGTTAAGCTCATCGCTAGCCAAATCCCTGCTTGCAAAGTAGTCGTTTAGTATTTCTGATAGCTGTCTCATTTTACCAGTATTTATTCTCTATATCTTCCTCCATTTTCTGCATTCTTTCTTCATCAACAATTTTTCTTTTCCTGAAAACAAGGTAGTGGTTGCAAGTATCTTTCTCTGATTTCTCTCCCTGGTCAAACATTATTCGAATATATTCGCTGTCTGTTCCAGCCCTAAACTTAAGCCGCGACCCTTCTGTAAAAGGAACAAACCTTATTTTTTCCCTGTCAAAGCCGTTATCCTCTGCAAGAACATACATGTGCGCAGGCGTCATGTCCCTTATGGCATCAACACATTCCCACTCTGCTTCAGAAGGCGCCTGAGTAGTGACAAGCTTATTCCAATATGTCGCCAAAAGTTCTGCAAGATTAGAATGCCCGAAATTTTTCGGAGTATATCTCTCCGGCATTTCCCCTGTAACAAGCTTGTATGAAGTCATTTTTTTCACCTTAGTAATACTCCCCTGCCAGCGCATTCTCTTCATTTCGGCGCTTCTCTTCCTCAAGAGTAAACTTCTTTCCAGCAGAAAGATTTCCTGTAATCATAACCCGCACCTCGCATTAAATTCTCTTTCAAACTTTTCAACATCAGGCTCAATGTTCTTAAAAACAAGATAAGATTCATATTCCCTCTCGCCGGCAGGCACATTAAACCCCAAATAAGGTTTTCTGTCAACAGGCACAAACTTTATCTTGCCTGAGTCATAAGTTGTGTCTGGCTCAAATAGATATTCAGGAGATTTGCAGCGTATTTCCTTTTCGCAAAACCATCCTTTTGGCGGCTGGCTGACTATAAGACTGCCAAAAAACATCGCCCATTCAGGCAATTTTTCAGTTAAGCTATTTTTGTTTGTTTTCATCTTTTTACCCCCGATATTAGCCTGTTTTCAGACTATTTAAACCTTTCTATTTGTTACTACTTACTAGTTACTTTATAAAGAGAAGGCGGCTTTTTAAGAGCCATAACCTTGCTTTGGAAGCCCATAAAGCTTTAAAAACCCCTTTTCCTTAATAATTGCATGGACTTATGGACAGTTCTCCTCATACTGCTCGCAATCATCGTGGCAGTAATCGCATTCTGGGTTATTTATTATGTCTACATCATATACAACTTCATACGCGGATTTGTGAAGGATATAATACGAAAGCTTCGCGGATAACATAAGCTTTATATATTCTCTTTCCAAGCAATAGAATAATGTTCAAGTTCCTTAAGGAAAAGCTGAAGGCGGCTGTAAGCAAGATAAGCTCTGCAATAGAGCATGAAGACGCAGTGGAAGCGCCTCCGCCTCAGTTGGAGCCAAAGGAGATATTCACAAAAGAGGAAGTGAGGCATATAGAGGCGCCTGAGCCTCCTAAAGAGATTCTGGAAGAAGTAATTCCTGAAAAGCCTGTTGTCAAGGAAGCGCCAAAGAAAGAGATTATTCTTGAAAAAACAAAAGAAATCCTTGTCGAGAAGCCAAAGGAATTGCCAAAGAAAACAGTGCTCGAAAATCGTAGATTTTCGGCACCCCGAGACGAAGTCTCGATGGAGAAAAAAGAGGAAATCGAGCCGCCTTTCACAGAAGAAAAGCATTTTGAAAAGCCTAAAGAAGCTGTAAAGGAAATACCTAAAAAAGACGTTGTCCACGATGTGCCTGTTCACGAAATTCCTAAGAAAGAGGAACCCAAGAAAGAGATTATTCACGAAGCTCCAAAGAAAGAAGCAATACAAGAGGAAAAGAAAGGCATTGTCACTAAAGTTCCAGACGTTTCGTCGCAAGCTCCGAAAGGCTTTTTTTCAAGATTAAGACAGGCAATTACAACAACCAAAATCTCTTCAGAGAAATTCGAAGAGCTTTTCTGGGATTTGGAATTGGCAATGCTTGAAAACAACGTTGCTTTTGAAGTCATTGGAAAGATAAAGGCAGACCTGAAAGAAGCTTTGGTTGAAAAGCCAATCACAAGAGGAAAGGTTGAAGATGCTGTCATTGAAAGCCTGAGGGAAAGCATCGGAAGCCTGTTTGACAATTACAAGGCAGTTGACTTTGTGAAAGAGGCGAAAAGCAAGAAGCCTTACATCGTCTCATTCTTAGGAGCAAACGGCTCTGGAAAGACAACAACAATAGCAAAGATGGCTTACATGCTGCAGAAGAACGGATTAAAGTGCGTATTGGCAGCAGGAGACACCTGGAGAAGCGCTGCAATCCAGCAATTGGAAGAGCACGCAAACAGATTGAATGTCCCAATTGTAAAACACGACTATGGCGCAGACCCCGCAGCTGTTGCTTTTGATGCGGTTGAGATGGCAAAGGCAAGGGGAATTGATGTTGTTCTTATAGACACAGCAGGAAGGCAGCACAGCAATGCAAACCTTATGGATGAGATGAAGAAGATTGTTAGGGTTGCAAAGCCTGACTTGAAAATATATATCGGAGAGATGATTGCAGGCAATGACTGCATTGAGCAGATTCAAAGCTTTGACGAAGCAGTCGGGATAGACGCAGTTGTTTTGTCAAAGGCAGACATTGACGAGAAGGGTGGGACAGCAATTTCAGTCACTTATGTTACTAAAAAGCCAATATTGTTTTTAGGCATGGGGCAGGAGTACAAGGACCTGGAAGTGTTTGACAAGGAGAAGATTCTTAACAATTTAGGGCTTTGAAAAATGAATATTTTGTTTTTTCAATATCCTTGAAAATTCTTCAGAAAAAAGCACGTTAAACTTATAAACAAGTAAGGATATTACATTAACCATGGCAAAACCAATACCAGCAACCCCCACGCTAAGGGGAGAGGATGCACGAAGATTTGTCAAGGCTATGATTAAGGAACAGACAAATCCTGACCCCAAGCGCATTGCCCTAATCAGAAAAGCATTACGCACAAAATTTAATGTTGTCTACTAAGTCAAAATACATTGGCGTTGCCCCTTTTCGCTCTCTAAGTATTTTAAAGCCATGTTTTTCATAAAACAGAACAGGGCTCTTTCTTATATTCCGCTTGGCATCCAGGACTATAAATCTGCACCCGGAATATCTCTCAAAAATCTGGTTGGCAATTTTAATAGCAAACCTAATCATCAAAGCACCCATACCTCTCTGCAAGAACCTGTCGTCAACGCATAACCTGCCTATCTTCAGGGCAGGAAGCGAATTATAAAGCACCCCTTTTTCCATAAAAAATTCCTTTAAATTTCCCTCCAAGTTTATCCTGTCATTAAGAAGTGTAATATAGGCAGCAAGCTCATCTTGATAAAACCATAGGAAAGTCAGAGAAATCCGCTGATTCTGATTGTCGAGCGCATCTTCTATAAGGAAATTAACCATCTCTTTCTCATATGAGCGAAATCCTCTCAAAAAAGGCATATGAAACGGACACAGAATCTCTATTCTAACATCTTCCACCATTATTTTTGCATTATTTTCCATCAGAGCACAGATGCAAACATCTGTAATATAAAGCTTGCCGTCGTTTTTTTGGAAGATATTCACAAAAATTGAAAAGGTTTCAAGAACCGGCAGAAAAACCATGCAAAAATCCAATGAAAATTGAAGGATTTACAACAATGACGAAAGGGCTTTTTGTCTTCCCTCGTCAAATCTGCCCCCTGCAAAACCTTTTTAACTACCTCTGCTTATTATTTTTAAAATGGACACGCTGGACACAATCACAGGAGAGAGAATATACCTTGCGAGAATTCCTGACGAGGAGAAGTATTACAAGAGATACATGGAACTTCTTAATGCAGAGCACGTGCTTTCAGGCACTGGAAATGAGCCGCACACTTTGGAAGATGTAAAAGAATTGTTTGCAGAATGGAGGAAGGAAGAAGGCAACATGACTTGGGGCATATTCAAGAAAACAGACAATGTGATGATAGGTGATGTGTGCCTTCGCTACGGCTATGAGGAATATGACAATGAAGGCCCTGAAGTCGCGATAATGATTGGCGAGACAAGAAGCGGATACGGCTATGAGGCAATGAAACTTCTCTTGGATTATGTGTTTAATGAAAACGCAAAATTATTTGGTAAGCAAATAAACATAATCAATCTCGGGCTTTACAAGGAAAACACAGGAGCTTTAAAGCTATACAGCAAGATAGGGTTTGAGGAAGTCATGGAGCGCCCTGACATTGACAATGGCAAGGTAGAGATTGTAATGCAGATGACAAGAGAGATGTGGCATAAGAGAAAAGCTAATTAATCAGTATAATATTTCTTCTTTATGGCAGAAAAGCTCTTCATCTCAGCAGACTCGCTTCAGCTTGATTCTTACAGGCTTGCAAAGCAGGTTTATGATTCAGGTTTCAAGCCAAGCTTTATGGTTGCATTGTGGAGAGGAGGGACTCCTGTTGGATGCTATGTGCAGGAATTTCTGAAGACAAAAGGAATAAAAGCAGACCACATTGCAACAAGAACCTCAAGATATACAGGGATTGAGGAAGCTGATGAAATTGTAAGGATTCATGGGCTGGATTACATTGTGAAAAGGGCAAACAACACAGACCGCCTTCTCATTATTGACGATGTTTTTGACAGCGGAAAAACAATCGAGGCGCTTATTGAAAAGCTGAAAAATGAATCAAGGGCAAACACGTCTTCTGACATCAGGGTTGCAAGCGTTTATTACAAACCATTAAACAACAGGACAAAAATAAAGCCGGATTTCTATGTTCACGAGACAGACAAATGGCTTGTTTTCCCCCACGAGCTAGAGGGGCTTTCCTTGGATGAGATAGCAACCGGAAAAGGAAAAGAGATTGCAGATTTGCTGAAGTAATTTCATTAAAAATAGCTTACTAAGAACTAATTGCTACAGACTAAGTTTAATCCTCGTCTTCTTTCGGCTCGTCGTTAATCTCGCCTTCACGCCTGATAACCTTAACAGAATCCATCTTTAAAGTAATCGGGATTGGGACAGCGGCTTCCAAAAGCTCAACAATTATTTCCTCTTTCTGCTGGTCAATTCTTGTGACCTTTGCCTTCTCTCTCTTGAATGGGCCTGAGATTATCTCGACAATGTCATTAATCTGGACATTCATCTGGACTTTTACCTGCTCAAGCATAGGCTCAACTTCCTCGTACCTGACTTCCTTGTCAAGAAGCCCTTTTGCATATGGGACGCCGTTTGAAGCCTCCATTGCAGCTGACCTGTCCTTTGCCTCAATGAATATGTATCCCCTCATCTTATGGGGCTTTATGATGGAATATACATCAAGCCCTCTCTTCTTTACATGAGCCTGTATAAAATCAACTACCTGGTCTTCCCTGTTTGCAGTTGTCTTCAATGCGAATAAGTGCGGTTGTTCTTCTTCCATGTTATATCAATCCTGTCAGTGTGGCAATGAGCGAAAGCAAAAAGCCCACAGCCCCTATGATTGCCATTCCCATGGCAGATACCTTGACTGTTGTCAAAAACGTTTGCTTGTCTGGCTTTTTCGTAACGCGGACAACCCTTACGCATTCAACAAAGAAGCTTTTCAGCTTGATAATAGCCTCCTGAATAACTGCCATATGGGAAAGTAGAAAATAGAGTGGTTTATAAACGTTTCTATGGGCACCAGTATAAAAAATAAAAAAGAACTACATCCTTGAAATCAGGTTCTTGAGCTCTTCAAGCTCTGTCTCGAGCTTGTCCCTAGGCTGAAGCCTTATCGGCTCTTTCTTTGCTTTAGGCAGCTGCGCCTTGACAACTGTAAGCTCTTCCCTTCTCTTTTCCTCGCGCCTTTCTTCCTCAGACTTCAGCGCATTCATCTTTGCCTTAAGCTCAATCTTGTCGTGCTTTTCAATTGTCTTCATGCCCATCAGCTCTCCGGCTGAAACAGGCAGTTCCTCAACATCAAGCTCCCTCGCTATTCTCTTGATTTCAGCAACATCCGCCCTCAAAAGCCGCATAATATCGTCTTTCTGCTTTTTTGTTTCAAGGTATTCATAATAGCGCTTCAGAAGCCCGATTATGTCAATCGCAAGCGACAGGTTCTCTTTCCTTATCATCATTGGATTGTCAAGCCTTACATGGATGCTCTCATCCGGCTTTTCTTTTTTCGCGGACTTCTTTTTTATCGCCATTATTTATTGCACCTTAAAGTTCAAACAGCGTCCTGTCAATGTTAATCAACTTTTCCTTGATTGCATTCAGGTCATCCTGCCATGCAGACAGTTCCCTTTCTTCCTGCTCCTTTATCTTGTTCAGTTCCACAAGCAGGTCGCCTGCATCCTTTAGCTTGTTCTTAAGCTCATTAAGAGTTACCATAACTTCCCTGTACTTCTCAACCTTGACGAACAGGGGTTTTTCCTCGTTTTGCTCAAACCTGGAAGTTTCCCTTGGCATGGACACAGGAGGCAATGAAACCGGCGAGACTGCCTGTTTTAATGCTTCTGTCTCTGTTGGTGTAGGCTCATGCTCTTCAGGCGGAAGCTCTGGAAATTTTAATGGCGGTAATTCTGTCTTGACTTCGACTTCTTTCTTTTTTGAGAAAAGTCCCATAAACGCACCTCCAATTTATACTACAATAATGGCTAATGTTATTTAAAAAGCTTTCGCAGTTTGTAAATAGTTACAAATTACGATTTATAACAATAAAAAATCACAAAAATGAGAGAGAAGCAGGTATTTTGGCAGTTAGAAACATTTATAAGCACAGGACGAAACCATAAACCTCAGCGGGATGGGGCAGTCAGGAGTGCCCGATGGGCCCATATCAAGGCTTATGCTTTGTAGGATACCCATAGGTCGGTGGAAGCGGTGTGGAAAGAGCCGCTGCCGAATTCAAATCCACCTCCCGCTATAGTTGGAAGCGCGCTCCAAATGACCGCGCTATTCTTTCCAATATTCTTTTATTTTAGCTAGAAAACCCTAAGCATCCTTGCCCCACGGGAAATAAACAGCCAATCCTCTTTTTGCGTAATAATCCGCAAGCGGCTTTTTCTTTGAAAAAAGACACATTGTCCTGACTTCGCTTGCTCCGCTTTTCAGGAGATAATCCTTTCCTGCAATCAGGCTTGAACCGGTTGCTGCCTGGTCGTCAACCAGAAGTATCGCCTTTCCTTCAACAGGCATTGTGTTTTTCTCGGTTACAACGGCATTCTTGTTAACTTGGGTAAGGGAGCGCGCAACGCTTCTTGTCTTGCCGGAATAATGTGAAACCCCCATGTAATCAACATCATTAACCTCAAGGCATATTGCAGCATACCTTGCAATGAAAGCCCCGCCGCTTTTTATGCCCATTATCAAAGAAGGCGCATAGCTGTCCTCCTGAATTCCGACACATGCCTGCTTAATCATTTGCTCTATATCAATCCACGAATGATAGCGGGTATTCACGCGGGAAATTTCGCAAGGCACGCACTTCAAAAGCCCGCGGAGAATTGCGTCAAGGCTCCTGTCTCGCTTGCTGATGCTTGTTCTGTCCCTTTTCTTTTCGTAAAGAGGGAGAAGATTCATATCAAACCATCCCGGAATATTATTGTCCAATTCCATGCAGGAAAAATGATGTTGCGCTTGTTTTTAAGCATTTCTAAACTAAAAAAATGAATAATTGCTAAACTAATGCAAAGGGTTTATATACCATTAAAGTTTTCGTTTTTCAAGTATGACTGCAATTGTTTTGACAAACAAAAACTCGGGAAAAAACCTGAGGGACAAATTCAGAATCCACAGGATGAGGAAGTTTGTCGGCGACAGGGGGGAAGTTTTTGCAACAAGTTCTGTTGAACAGCTTGAGTTTATAGTTTCTGAGCTGTACAGGCACAAGCCAAAACAAATAATTTCTGACGGAGGCGACGGAACCCAGTGCCAGATTGTAAAGCTTTTGAACAAATACTGGCCAAAGGCAGAGCCGCTTCCTGCATTGGGCATACTCCCCGGAGGAACAATAAACATCCTTGCAAAGGAATGCGGCATTAAGAAAGGCAAGAAATACATGAAAGGGGTTCTTGAGTCAAAAGAAGAGGACCTTTTCTACCAGGACATTGATTTCATGAGAATAAGAGACAGCAATAATGTTGAGAGCTACGGGTTTACGTTCGGGCTTGGTGCGCCGATTGTGCTTCTTGAGGAATACTACAAGCGCAAGAAATGGAAAGCAGCGCAGGTCGGATTCATCCTTGGAAGGCTTTTACTGTCAAAAATATTCGGCTCTTCAAAGCTGTGGAGGGAAAGGTATTACAATCTTTTTAACCAAAAGCAGCATATACACGCCTACGCAGGCACAAACGGAAGCGCTGTTGAATGGGATGCTGACTTTCTTGGCATAATGGCGCAGAGCATAAAATCCCTCGGCCTTCCCAAGTCAAAGATGTTTTACAGGGCGCAGCAAAGCACGGGAAATTTTCATGCAATGGGCACATCTGCAGAGCTTATAGACCTTGTTCCTTATTTTGTTCCGATGTACCTGGGAAAGAAAATTCCGGGAATGGATATCGATGTGCAAACCAGTTATTTCAGCGTTTCATCAGAGCAGCCGATAAAATACCAGGTAAACGGCGAGCTTGAGTACTTTGTGGGAAACGAGGCAAAGAAATATTCTGCAAACAGCATAAGCGTTGAGCACGGGCTGACGCTAAAGATTATAAAGGCAGCTCCCTGAATGGTTAAAATGAAATACGAATTCAAGGTTCTTAACACGCGGGAAGTAAAGGCTATTCTTGCTGAATTAAAGGAGCATTTTGGGATGGAAGATAAAATGGAAGAAGCTTTCATAGAAGGCGGCGACGGGAAGATATATTTGATTTCAAGGAAATTCGGGGAGATTGACCAGAGCAAATTAAGGATAAATAATCTGGGATTGTATTTCTGTAAGAGAGAAAAAGGAGGCTTGCGCCCCACGATTGAAGGCTCGCAGATAATACATGCAACAACAAACGTGTTTGAGATGAATGAAGAGCAGATGGATGAGTGGATACACGGCAATGACTTAAGGGTTGGAAAGCAGGGCTTGCAGGGGATGGTTATTTTGAAATATAAGAATGATTTCTATGGGTGCGGAGCGTATAAGGAGGAAAGAATCCTTAATTTCACGCCAAAAGAAAGAAGGCTTGTTGCAGGCGCAAAAGCTGTCATGGAAGAGATTCAGTAAGCGCATTTCTTTTTCAACACGCAATTTTCACATACAGGCTTATTTTTGCAGTGCCTTTTCGCATGCTCCACGATTAAAGCGTGATACTCCTTGAACAGCTCAACATCCAAAGGCATCTTATCTTCAAATGCTTTCTGGATTTCTTCGTATTTATCATTCTCATTGCACAATTTCATCCTTGAGAATATTCTTCTTGTATACGCATCAATAACAAATGACGGCTTTTCAAAGGCATACAAGACAATAGAGTCTGCTGTCTCAGGGCCAATGCCATTTACTTTCAATAATTCTTTCCTCATCTCCTTCGCATCCAGCAGAAAAACTTTCTTATTCTTCAGGAAATAATCAGCAATTATCTTCAGCCTGGCTGCCTTTTGGTTGTAGTAGCCTGCGGGCTTAATGAGTAAAGCAATCTTCTTAACATCAGCTTTAACAATCTTATCTGCAGAAAGCACCTTAGCCTTATTTAAATTATAAATTGCTTTCTCAACATTAGTCCACGAGGTATTCTGCGTCAGAATAGCGCCGGTGATTATCTCAAACCTGTCAGCATCAGAACAAGGATTACCGTTATGGTGCCTTGTATTCAAGGAGCCTTTGGAAAGAGGCCACCATCCCTGGTTTCCGTATGCACTAAATAAATTATCATAAATCTGCTGCATAAACAGGATATAGAATCCATTATTTATAAGCTTTTTACAAAAAATATTAAAAACCATAAGTTTAAAATAATCTTCTTGCTATATAATACTTAAAAGGAGCGCATAAAAAATCGTAACAATAATAAAATCAAACGGCGAAAAGGCAAGATTTGACAGCAAAAAGCTTCTTGAGTCGCTGATAAGGGCGGGCGCAGACGCAAAAATTGCAAATGCAATCCATAAAAAAATAGATTCAAAGCTTTATGACGGAATTTCCACCAGAAAGATTTACAGGTATGCATTCAGGGAGCTCAGGAAGCTTGACACTCCTTCTGCATCAAGATACGAGTCAAGGTGGGCAATTACAAGGCTGGGCAGGAACGGAGAAGGATTTTCATTTGAGCAGTTTATTGGGAAAGTGTTTGAAAGAATGGGATATGAAGTGAAAATAAACCAGACCCTAGAAGGAAAAAGCGGCATAACTCACGAAATAGACATTGTTGCGGAAAAAGGCAGTGAAAAGCTTCTTGTTGAATGCAAGCACCATTCAAAGATGGGCATGTGGATTAATGTGCAGACACCATTGTATGTTTATGCAAGATACCTTGACTTGAGAAATAATTTCACGGGCGCAGTAATAGCCACAAACTCAAGATTTTCAGAGCAGTCTGAGATTTATGCTGAAAGCGTGGGATTAAAGCTGATGAGCTGGAATTATCCGCCCGGAAAAAGCCTCAGGGAAATTGTTGACAGGTATGCAATCTATCCAATCACTATCCTGCATTCTGTTGACAATCCAACAATGGGAAGACTGCTTGTAAAGGGCATAGTGACTGTTTCAGACATTCTTGCAACGCCTGCTGGAAAACTGCGCAGCCTTATAGGCAATAGGGCTGAACCTGTAAAAAAAGAAGCAGAGTCAGTTGTATTAAAAGGAAAATAAGAAATTAACCCCAATTCTTCCTTTCTTCCTGCCTTTCAAACAGCGCCTTGAAACATTCAACTGTTGAATCAAGGTCAGCCGCATAAATTCTAGATGTTGTTCCGTGCATGTTGCCCACAGGAACTCCCAAGTCGGCTGTCAGTATTCCTCTCTGGCTGTAGTATTCCGCGATTGTCCCGCCTCCGCCCCCAATTCCCACTCTTGAAGGCAGGGCAGTAACCTGGTATGCCAGATTCCTTTTGTCAAGGAACCTTTCAATGTAAGCCAGGTCATTAGGCATTATTATGTTGCCTGTCGGGTTTCCGCTTGAGCCGTTTGCAATCACTAGCGCGGCGCCCTTTCCAAACTGCGCGCAGTTGTTCTTGTCAGAAACATGCTCATTCTGCGGAGTGTATGCAATGTCAACGTCTGCCGAAAGCATCACAGAACGCTCATATATATACTGCAAGTCTTGAGAAAAGCCAGACATACCTGATAATGCCCTGATTACTTGCTCAAGAAAAATGTCATTCGCGCTTCCAACGCTTGAAGAGCCAATCTCTTCCCTTGCAACACCCAATGCAATTGAAGTATATTCAGGGTTTTTAACTGAAGTTACTGCCTGCAATGCAGAGAACATGCACGCCCTGTCATCGTGCCCATAGCCGATTATGTAATTGCCTAATTTTAATGTTTTTTCAGAAGGCACAACGTGAAACAAGTTAAATCCTGAATTAAAGTCCTCTTTTGCAATGCGCAAATCCTGCCTTGATGACGCCTTGTTCACTGCCTTGAGAAATGATTTTATATCTTTGTACCCTGTAAAGACATCAAGATTTTCAAGCGGAAACATATCATTGTATGATTTTGCCCCATCTTTATATCCTCTGGGATTGTGTATTGTCGGCTCAGGTATATTGCCCTGAATCTGCCACTCGGCAAGCTGCCTTTCAGCCTTTTTCACTTTTACAAGCGTTTCCCCTATCACAACAAGGGGCCTGTCCATCCACTGATGCGCATAAAACCCGCCGTAAGGTCTTGTGTCAAGATACACCCCATCTGACTTTTCAATTGCAGAAACAACCTTGTTTGTTAAAGTGCAGAAATCAACATGCGCTCCTGCAATGTTCAAGCCCATTGAAACCGGCTTTTGTCCAAACGCCACAGCCGCGATATTTACATTGTTCCTGTCCATGAAATAAATTTGTTCCGCGCATCCGGATTTCATTCCGGGATTGTATTTTACAAAGCCTTTTTTTTCAAGCATAGAAGCCGCCGCCCTGACTGCCTTTGTTGGAGTTCTTGCAGAATCAAGATAATTCATGTAATCCTGCACAAGAATATCAATATTGCGTTTTGAAGCCTCAAGCGCCTTTTCAGAAGTTTCGTGTTTACTCATTTTGTTCCTCCATTCGTAACCTCCCTTCGCATTCGCTCGGGAGGTTTGCTCATTTTGTTCCTCCGGTTAAATCTAACAGGGATATGTTTAAGGAATATATAAGCGTTTCCGGTTGTATGCCTGAAAAAAAACATACAACAATTTTATAAACCTATAAACCCATTATTAAAGAGATAAAAAGGAGCGTGGTATAATGGCAGGATACGAAGATTTCATAGACATGAATTACAAGCCGGATTCTCATGATGTAATTGCAAGTTTCAGGGTGAAAGTTCCAAAGTGGAGCTCTGCAAAAAGAGCATGGGGCGCGGTAGCTGCTGAAAGCTCAGTTGGCACATGGAGCCCGATGGCTGCAATGAATTACAAAAATGTAAAGGCAGTTGCTGCAAAAGTGTATGAGGCAAAAGGCGAATGGATTAAGATAGCATATCCAGAAGAGCATTTTGAAGAAGGAAACATGAGCCAGATTCTTGCTTCAATCGCCGGGAATGTATTTGGGATGAAGGCTGTTGATGCATTAAGATTGGAAGATATGCAATTCACAAAAAAGATTGTAAAATCATTTCCCGGACCAAAATTCGGAAAAAAAGGCATAAGAAGCATATTCAAGGTTTATGACAGGCCGTTAATGCTTTCTGTTGCAAAGCCAAAAGTCGGATTAACTACCAGCCAGCACGTTGAGGTTGGAAGGCAGATTTGGGAAGGCGGGCTTGACTTATTGAAGGATGATGAAAATCTTTCCAATCAGGCATTTAACCCGTTTGAAAAAAGAGTAAGGGAATCCCTGAAAGTAAGGGACAGGATTGAAAAGCAGACAGGCGAGAAAAAAAGCTATTTGATTAACATAACAGGACCCACTTTGAAAGAGATGGAAAAAAGAGCCAAGTTCATCAAAGAGCAGGGCGGGGAATATGCAATGATTGACATCATCACAACCGGCTGGGCAGCTGTTTCTTCTGTAAGGGAAATATGCGGAGATTTAGGATTAGCATTGCACGCGCACAGGGCGATGCACGGAGCAATGACAAGAGTTCCAACGCACGGCTTTTCAATGAACTGCGTTGCAAAATGCGCAAGATTATTGGGAGTTGACCAATTGCATATAGGCACTGCAAATGTGGGAAAGCTTGTCGGAAGCAAGGAAGAGGTTATGCACTTGAACAGCCAGATTGTTGATGAGAAGATTGAAGCAAATGAGAAACTCCATACCCTGCCACAAGAATGGTTCGGCACAAAACCTGTATTCCCTGTTTCATCAGGCGGATTGCACCCATTGCTTGTTGATAAGGTAATGGACAAGCTCGGCACTGACATAATGCTTCAGATTGGCGGAGGAATTCACGGGCATCCGGGCGGAAGCTATGCAGGGGCAAGAGCAATGAGGGAAGCTGTTGAGGCTTATATGGAAGGCATTGATTTGGCAGTAGCTGCAAAAAAATGCCCTGAACTTATGGAAGCGCTAAAATACTGGGGGAGAAAAGGGACGCGTTAAAAAAGGTGTCATAATACTGAATTTTATCCCGGAAAACCAAAGATTTACTTACAATGCCCTATAAATAACAATAACGAATATAATGAGCAGAATCTCAAATGCAAAAATCAGGTGAGTCACGTTATATTCATGCACTCTTCTCTTGAACTGCTGCAGGATTCTTATTGCAAGATGCTCAAGCCCGTATATCTTAGGGTAAGGTGCGTCAAGACTGCCGTCATAACGCAGTCTTGCAAAACTTTCCTTCCTGAATCGCCCTCTTAATTTCAAAACAAACTCGAGAAAAAATGGAAGAAACAAAACAACCGCTATTCTTTCAACATTTCCCAAAATAGCAATAACAGCTATAAGCCCCCCAAGCGGATAAGACAATACATTGCCGGGAAATACTTTTGCAGGACACCTGTTGAATATGTAAAAAGCCAAAAGCGCAAACACCATACACAAAGCCATAACTGCAATGTGGCTGTATTCATTTATCCATGTGAAATAAGCAAGCGCAGAAAGAATAAGGATTCCCATTCCGGCCTCCAGCCCGTTATAACCGCCAAGCATGTTAAACCCGTTTGCAGCTCCGCTGACTGCAAAAGGTATTACAACGAGAGGGAAAATAATCCCAATGTCAATCCTGCCTATTAAAGGCAGAGCCATTGTAGTATGCCCTGCATTGACAACAGCTAAAGGAACAGCTGCAAACAAAGCAAGAATGGGCTTCTGCCACTGCCTTAGCCCTATTTTCCAGCCAAGGATGTCATCTGCCAATCCCAGAATTGTTAGTATTAGTATGGTAACTAAGCCGGCCATTATTCCCAAATCTCTTTCAATATGAGTTTCAATATTTGTATGCGAGATAATGAAAGTGTCAACAGCAACATACGCAAGAGTTCCAAACAAGAATGCGAAAATAATCACCAGTCCGCCAAGGTTCGCAACCTGCCTTCCGTCTGACTTGTGCATGTCCCTGCCTGTAAGCCCTGCCTTATTCGCCCTTTTAATCCAAAGCGGCATTCCGGCAAGCACTATAATAAAGCTAATCAGGAAGCTTGTGATTAATACAGGATAATCAAGTATCATTAATAGAATGGCTTTCCAGAGGGTATAAAAACGTTGTGAATAACTGAAAAATTAAAGCATAAATAAGCTTATAATCTAAAAAATCAGTTTAGAGCATATGAAAAGCATGTTTTCAAGGATTTACCCTGTGCAAATATTTTATCTTATTGCTGTTTATTTTACAAATGCCCTGCTTCTGCTTTGGTTCTCAAAAATGGGAATTTCGCATGAAGAGATGATTGTCTTTTACCTGATGATTTATGCGCTCGCAGTGATAACCATCGGAATTTTCAGAAGCATAAATCCAAGGCCTTACTTTATAATTGGAATAGGCGCAAACATCGCAATGTTTGTTGTTTACGCCTCTTTTTTCAAGAAAGAGTTTCTTTTCCTTATGCCCTTCTTGTATGCGCCAATATTCCTGTTTTTCTGGATAAATTATAATATTGCTTTTTTTACAGGGGTTGAGCCTGAAAAAAGGGCAACAGGCTCGGCGCTTTACGCATTTGCATTCAGCCTATTGTCTGCAATAATACCTGTAACAGCAGGATACACTGCAATAAAACTTGGAATGCCCGCTGTATTCTGGATTGGCGCAGCAGTAATGGCAGTTGCTCTCCTGCTTTCATTGAGGATAAAGGCAGAAAAAGTAAAATACAAAATTGCCAACTGCCTTAAATGCATTAAAGGCGTGAAAACATTGATATTCCTTGAAGGTTTCTGGGAGCACACAACATTTGTTGCAATACCCCTTATTTCACTTTTTTTCATAAGCGAGGAGCTAAAGCTGGGGGCTTACCTCTCTTATCTTGGGCTTACAGGAGCAGTTGCATCAATATTCATGGCTAAATTTTCAGACAAGGTTAAAAAAAGAAAAGAGTTTATTTTTCCATTGGCGATAGCTCTTGCAATAGCAACAATGCTTGTAAGCTTTGGCTCAAACATTTACTTGTGGGTTGCATTCACCGGCTTGCTTTACCTTATCTCTCCGGCATTAAGGCCGTTTCAGACAACAATTGCCCTTGACAATGCGCATTGCAGCATCCGCGAATTAATGATAGCAAGGGAATTCCTGCTTAACTTCGGCAGGCTGTGCGGAATACTGGTTTTTGCCGCGGCAGTCGTGTTTGGAATCACAAAAGGCTCTATATTCATAGCAGGAATTGCAATGGCATTCTATCCATTTGTGATGAAATGGAAAGGGCACTATCGTTAAGCTTATAAGTTATCCTGCACATTAAAAAAGCATGGGCATTTACAAGACATTAGGGCTTGGGCTTGCGTGGTTTTTCAGGGCATTCCTTATTACTGCAGGAATTGCTTACCTGTATTACGGCGAAACAGTAACCTTCATAATGTTCCTGTTTATGCTGATACTAACCCTTGCCCCAATAATGCTTGAACAGCTTTATGACATTGAGTTCCACTGGGTGTTTGAGCTTGCCATTTCAATGATGATTGCCCTGCATATGTTCGGCACAATGGGCGCCTATTTCTGGATTCCGATGTATGACAATCTGCTGCATACATTCAGTTCAGGGGTGCTTGCGTTTATCGGATTTTCCCTTATATTCTCTTATAATTATTCAGGCAAAATAAAGGTTTCACTGGCATTCATGGGCATATTCACATTCCTTTGGACTATGGGAATAGGCGCGATATGGGAAATAATAGAATTTATTTGGGACAATATAGTTGTGTTCTTCTGGGGCAGCATAATACCGGTAACTTATGAGTTTGGCTTTATGCAGAACAGCCTGTTTGACACAATGACTGACTTATCGCTTGACGGCGCAGCGGCAGTTCTTGTTGCTATTTTCTGTGTTTTTGCAGTAAGAAATGCCAAAAAGCAAACACTTGAAGGCATGTTCCGCCCGTTTGCAAAGATGATAGAGCACAAGGCGCCTAAGAAACCCATTACTGAAAAAAAATAGAATATAATTATATCGAATCACTTTTTCTTGGGCTTTTCGAATGATTCAGCATAATCGCTCATTTTTTTAACTGCTGTTTTAGGCCTTATCCTCAGGTAAAACAGGAATGCAATTGCAATGACAAACACAGAGATTGTAACTGCAATAAGCAGGCTCTTTCTTTTTTCCTGCTCGCTTTTTTGCTTAAGCTCTGAGAAGTTTGCAAGGGGTATGCCTAAAGTGGCATTCACTTTCTCGACAGTCACCTTGCCTGGCTTCTCCAAGGGCACAGACACATTCTGCTGAGATTGTGTTGCGTTAGGCTGCTCCTGCGCAACAGGAGTGAACTCAATTTCCAAAGGTATTGCCAATGAAGCGCCTTCCCTGCTTGTTAAGGTTATTGTGCCAAAATACGTGCCGGCTGCAGCATCTTTCAGCTTGTTTATCCAGATATACTGGGAATAAACAGCGCCGGGCTCCAATACTGAAACAGAAGTTTCATTGAATGCAAGAGAAATCCCTGATGATGTAAATGCAAGGTCATGAAGCGCAAGTTTTGCATTGTTCTTGAATTCAAGAGCGCCTGCTATCGGCCTGTTCACAGGGGCTGAATTTTTTATCACAGTTATGTTCTTCACAGTTACAAGCTGACCCTCAAATGAAATTGTTTCTTCAGTGCTTTGGTTTTGTGCAGTTGCATTGCTTTGCGCAGTCGCATTTGCAGATTTTGGAGCAACTGCAATAATCTCGTATTTTATTGCGCCTGCAGAAAGCGTAAGCACTGCATTATTTTTCAGCTTAAGCCCGTCATAATTTACAGTAAGCGTTTTTAGCTCATTTACGGCAAGCGACAATGAATTCCTTACAGGCTTTAACGCCGTGTCAGACACTGAAACTGCAACCTCAATCGGATTTCCTGAAGTGTGCCTCATTGTAACTTTAAAATACGAGCTTGCCGGGCTGATTTTTACAGCTGCAGGCGTTATTGTGAAAGCATCGCCGGAAGATACAGAAAACAAGGCAGTTGCATTATCTTCCATGAATATGCCCTGCTCCAGCCTTTTGTCAGAAACAAGCAGTTTATAATCTCCTGAAAAAGCAGAAGGCAGGTTGAAGTAAACAATATGCTCGTTATTCCCCAAATCATACTGGTAAAAACCAATGGACTGCCTTGAGTTTGCTGAATCAATCACCGAGAATTTTGAAAGTGAAAACCTTTCCATTGAAACTTTTGCAATCACAGTCTGCCCTGCAATAAACGAGCTTCCTTCAAGAGAAAGCGTAATATTCTGGGCCATGGCTGTCTGCATAAGCAATACTAAAAATACTGAAAAAAGAAAAATAAGCTTCTTCATTCTTACTTGCCGAGCAGTTTTCTTGCCTCAGCCAATGACTTGTCAAGCTCTTCATCCTTTGATTTTGCAGCAGGCCTTGAAAACCCGCCGGAAGGTCTTGAGGATGAAGTCATCTGCTTCATTGGAGGCACTTTTGAAGGACCCATCGGAGGCATCCCCACGGGTCTTGGGAATGAATAACCGGGCTTCGATGATTTTGCCGCGCCCGGGGATTTTATAAGCCCCAGCTTTTTTCCTGCAAATATTCCTCCTGCAACAATTATAAGCACAATCAGCGCAACAATAATCCATTTTACCGAACCGCCATTGTCAGTGGATAATTGGTCAGCGCAGTCATCAGGACAGGAATCCTCATCTTCATCGCCATTGCAGTCACCATCGCCGCAGGAAGGCTCTTCTGAAGCGGCACAATCCTCTTCGCACGTTCCCTCAGATGATTCATAATCATCGCATTTCCCGTCGCCGCAGCTGCAGTCCTCAGGGCAATTCTCGCTTGTCTCGCCATAATCAATTTCACAGTCGCTGTTAACCTGGCAGTCTGAGAAAGTGTCTTCGAAATCTTCCTCCTCTTCTTCAGGGCAGTCCAGCGGGCAGTTTATTGAATCCTCGCCTGCATCAAAGTCGCAAAAACCATCCTCAATGCATATCGCAGCCGGCGGCACATAATCAGAAGGTGGCGCTTCAACGCCGTCTGCAAAAGCGGCATACAAAACAGCGGAAGTTTCAGAAACAGTTCCAAAGCTTCCGTCTGCCTTTTGCTTTGTCTTAAGCCAGTCCATTGCCTTTGTCGCCTGCTCTGAATAAGCAGAATCCTCTTTCAATGCCATAACTGCAAGCGCTGTTTTCATTACGCTCCTGTCAAAGCTTCCGTCTGTCTTCTGTATTTGCTTTAATGCGGCAAGATATCTTGAATCTTTTGTCCCCATGTAAAGAAGCGCATTGTCCTCGGCGCTTTCCTCTGAGTAAGCATCCATAAGGTACATTTTCACGTCAAGTGTCATTAAAGTCTCTTTTGCAGCCCACGCAGCATACATTGAAGGGTCTTTCTTGCAGGATGAATCACCCGGACCTGCTCCAAAGCACCCGTTATTTATCACAATATCAGCAGTATCCCCTGATGCGCTTGAAAGCACATAAAAGCTGTTTGCATTCCTGTAAACCAGGGTTATTATTTTTCCGCCCTCAATGCCTGCGCAGTTCACTTTCACTGATATGCCCGGATTGTTAAGAAGAGCCGTGCTTACGCAGTCCTTAAGATTCAGGAAATAGCTGTTTGAGCATTCTGTAAATCTTCCCTTGTCAACTGCAACTGTTTTTTCCTTTGCCTGCCCGTTTATTTCCCATTCAAGCTTGCATGTGCCTGTCTTGTCTGTTGAAACCTCAAGAAGCCACTGCCCTGACATTGATGAAGGGATAAGCATTTTCTTTAATGCATCCTGTATCTCAGTCATGTTGTCAAGCCTCTGAAGCTTGTTCATTGCAAGCATTGCCATTGCAGTGTCCTTTGACTTGCAGGGAGATGAGGGAAAGCAGTATGTTGCAGACTGCTGGGAAAAAATCCATTCCAAAGACCTTTCTGCCAGCGCGGACATTGTGCCTGCCTTGTTCATTGCAAGCACTGCCCATGAAGTGTCAGCCGTATTTGAATTAAACGAGCCTTCAGAGTCTGACTGGCTGGAAAGCCAGTTATAAGCGCTTTGCGCGCTGAACTCAGCTGCTGTGGCGGTTGAAACTGCAAGGCAGAATATAATAAGTAATGCTGTTAGTTTTCTCATTGTTTTTCCCTCTTTTGCTCTATATTTACTATATATAATGGCTACTCAAGATTAAATCAAATAACTATTTAAAGCTTTCTTCACGGGTTTATGGCTTATGGGCTTAAAAATGCCATCGTGGGCTGAATTTAACGGGGCTAATCAGGCAGAATATTTTGCAAGAGGGCAGCGCTCTTTTGTTTACAGGTTGAAATACAAAGGAAAAGAGGCTGCTGCAAAGGTTGAAAGAGCTGACAGGGATGCAATCTGCAGGGCTTCAAATGAGGCAAAATGGCTTAAACTGCTGAACAAGAAAAAAATAGGGCCAAAGCTTTTGCTTGAAGGCAGTGATTTTATCCTTGTTGAGTTTGTTGAAGGCAAAAGAATACTTGAGTTTGCCGAAACAGCAGAAAAAGAGGAATTGAGCAAGGCGCTTCTTGATGTGATGATGCAGTGCAGGGCTTTGGATAAAATAAATGTTTCAAAAGAGGAAATGCACAATCCCTGGAAGCACATAATTGTCGGAAAAAAGCCGGCAATCTCACCTGGTTCGAAGCCCCCTTTTTCAAGCGTGAAAAAGGCGGTTATGATTGACTTTGAAAGATGTCATTATGACATTCATCCGAAAAATGTAACTCAGTTCTGCCAATTCTTGATGTCAAAAAAACAATATGCATTGCTTGAAACAAAAGGAATTAAATTTGAAAAAGAGAAGGCAATAGCGCTTCTGAAGCAATACAAGACCGGCAGGGATGTTTTTGAAGAGCTTTTGAAATCTGTTTCACTTAAACCTTAAGATACAACCCTTGCATATTCCTGTTGCAGAATCAAAGCATTCGCCGCACACAAGCCTTCCGCATTTAATGCAAGCGAACCTTCCAAGCTTTTTGCCGCAGATTGCGCAAGGCATTGCCCTTTCCATGCAGATATGTATGCGCAGAAAGCTTTATTAACTTTTCAGCTGATTTAAATTAATATGAACGGCTCCATGAAAGTGCTAAAAGTTGCGGCAGGCTTTTCAGGCTCAGTGCTTATGCTTCTGGGAATAGTGCTTCTTTTTATAACGCTGATAACCGCCGGAATGGTTGCAAATGTTGATACAATTGACCAGACTATTGCATCAACAATGCAAAAATTCGTGCAGGAAAACAGGGAAGACATAAGGGAATTCACGCTTGATGAGATGGAAAAGCAGGGGGCTGAACTCACAAAAGAGCAAGTTAAGGCGCTTTGCGTATCTCCAAATATGCTTGACATGATTGGCGATTCAGGGGCTGCCTTCAAGAGCGCCCTTACCCAGGATGTCTGCGGAAATATTGACACTGCCCCTTTTGAGGAAACACAGGCAAAGCTGATTGACAATATAGTTGAAAATAACATAGACAGCATTTTAAATCTGCCTCAGACTCAAGAGCTCAAGGAATCAATCAGGAATTATGGCGCTGAAACAGCCGGAAGCAGCATTTACTTCTTGATTGCTTCTGCAGTTTTATTTGCGTTGGGGATATTTTTTACATTTGCGGGAGTCAGCTTCAACTGGAAGCGCGGGCTTTACAAGGTTTGCATAAAGACAGGAATCAGGCTTGGGACAATCGCTTTGCTTCTTCTTATACTCAGCCTTGTGTCAGCTGACAGCGTTGTCGATACAATGAAAGCGCTTGAAAGCCAGGCTCCGCAGATGATGGTAAACAACGCGCCGCCTGTTCTGCTTAAGCTCATAGCAACCATAGTCCTTGACTGGGTGAAAAGCGCAACAAACCCGTTCATACTCATATCATTTCTTTCCGCGCTCCCGTTCATAGCGGCGGCTGTTGCAATGAAGCTTACTATTCTTAAAAGAGTTGAGAACGGCGACCCTGCCGACAAAAAGGTTGTTTAGTTTGAAGGCGTAAGGTTTATTAACCATCTGCTTATTCTTTTACGCTTATGGCAGGCAAGATTGAAGCAAGGGTTGTAATCGAAATAATTGGCGCGCCGCAGAATCATGTTGAAGAAGTCATGAAAAACGTTGTTGAGAAGTTCAAGGCAGAGGACGGGCTGAAGGTAATAAAAGAGAATACAGCAGAATGCAAGGAAACCGAAAACAAATTATGGGCTACATTCTCTGAAATAGAATTTGAAACAAGCCACATACAGAAGATTGCAGACGTCTGCTTTGACTATATGCCCTCTTCAGTTGAGATTCTTTCGCCTGCAGGGCTTGACATGGACACTTCAATGCTTGCAGACATGTTCAATGAAGTGCTTGCAAAACTTCACGGCTATGCAATGAACGCAAAGAAGGTGGATGCGGAAAACAGGCTTCTGAATGCAAGGATAGACAAGCTAAGGCAGGAAAACCTGGCTCTTATGAAGAAAGTGCAGTGACGGCTTTTCTGCTGAAAGTGTTTTTGATATTTTAAGTGAAATTTAATTGAAAAAAAGATTGAATAAAGAAAAATAAAAATAAAGGGATTACTGGTTATCCCTCAGAACACCCATTATGCTCTCCGGAATTTCTTTCATCTTAAGGCATCCGCCTGCATGCGAATGATAGCCGTAAAGAAGAACACCAAGCACTTCAGGCACGCCGTCGCGGATTCCAATAACCATTCCGCCTGAATCCCCGTGGTCTGCGCCGTTCGTTATCAGAAAATGCCCGTCACCTGTCTCTTCCAGCATGCTTGTGTCTTCTGCAACACCGACAATCCCGTCCCTTACATTAACTTCATTAAGCCCTGTAAAGCCAAAGAGGTAAACAAAATTGCCTTCTTTTATGCTGTCAGTATTCCCAAGCGCAAAAGGCACATAAGGAAGCCCCTCATAATCAGTCACTTTAAACAAGGCAACATCCCTTTCTCCGCCAAGAGCTATTTTCTCAAGAGCATACTTCTGCCCGTTTCTTGATATGCTGAATTCCTGCCCAAGGAGAGTAACCCCGAATGGAAGATCTGATTCTATGTCCACGCAGTGCTGCGCAGTAAGCAGATAGCCGTTATTGAGAAGTATTGAAGAGCATATGCCGTCAAGGCTTACATTTCTTCTCTCACCAAAAACATCGGCAGTTATGTCCTGATTAAAGAGATACACTCCCTCTTTTGCATCAGCCAGATAACCCTGCGTGAAATCAACGCATCTTGTGTCAAAATCCAGCTCATTGTCATGGCACTGCACAAAGAAAGTTTCTTCTATCGGCAGAAAGCCGTTTATTCTTCCGTCATGAACACACGAAGTGCCTGCCATGGCTGTAGCCAAGGAAGCCGCGCCCAAAAAAGTCTTTAGTTTTCCCATTTTTCACCTCATTATTTAATACTTTTCAAAAGTATTACGCTGTATGAGCAATATTCAGTTCATTTAAATAGTTATTGCACAAAAAAAATAAAATTACTTCTTTAAGATGGGAAAAACACATTTCCAAACTAATTCCGCAACTTCTTCCTCAGTATATCTTGTGCTGTCATCCTTAAGGCAGGGAATTATTCTCCATCTCTTGTCCCTGTTTGCCAGCATCCTGTAAGTTTCCTGAGTGTCAAAAAGATGCTGAGCATTGCTCTCGTGCAAATCCTGTTTCCTGTTTGTATCTTCCTTGCTTCTTTTTTCAATTGCCTTCAGTGTCCATTCAACAGGAAGGTCTAAATAAATTACCATGTCTGATTCAGGTATTTCATTTTGTTCTATTTCCAAATCATAAAGCCAAAGAAGCATCCGTTCTCTTTCCTTTCCCTTGTATTTTCCTGCCTGATGCGCATAGTTTGATTCCAGGTACCTGTCCAAGATGATATTACTGCCTTCCCTCAGCCATCTTAATAATTGTGGTTTTGCCTCCAATCTGTCCATTGCATAAAGCATTGATGCGTCGTGCGGGTCGACTTGCTCTAAAGTTCCAAAATCTCCCCTAAGGTATGCTTTTATCACCTTGCCCCAGAACTTCTCGTACTGCGGAAAAGACATTGTTTTTACTTTATATTGCTCTTTTATTGCTCGTTCGACTAGAATTTTCGTTTGTGTTGCCTTGCCAGAGCCGTCAGAGCCTGTTATTGTTATGATTGGCATGATAATTGCTAAATGAATTAAATTTATATAGCTTTACATTGCTATTCAATTGCATGGAAGACAGAATAACTGCTGAGAAGCTTGAAAAGTATTTTAAAATCTCAAAAGAGGCTTTTGAAAAGGCAAAGAAGACGCCGATTGCAAATAAGGCAGCCGGACTTACTTCTGAAAGGGAAGATTTCCTGGACATGGCTTCTCGTTATATCTCAGACGCTTCGCATTTTGAGAAAAAAGGCGACATTGTGAATGCATTTGCAGCCTTGAATTACGCCCACGGCTGGCTGGATGCCGGAGCAAGGCTGGGGTTGTGGGATGTAAAGGATTCCAGATTGTTCACGGTTGATGAAGACTAGCCCTTTCTCCTGAACATCTTCTCTATCTCATCTTTTGAGAATTTAATAATAATAGGACGTCCGTGCGGGCACGTCCACGGGCTCTTGCATTTGTCCAATTCTTTCAATAATGCAATTATTTCAGGAACAGAGCATTCGTCCCCTCCTTTTATTGAAGCCCTGCAAGCCATTCTTGTTATAATTGATTCAGTTAATGCGCTTATCGAATCCTTCCTGCTTTCAGAGATTTCTTCCAAAACCTCATAAAACAAATCCTTTGCCTGCACTCTTCCAAAAACAGCAGGCACTGTGCGGAGGAGAAACGAATTGTTCCCGAACTGCTCAACCTCAAATCCCAATGAAGACAATTCAGCCATCTTCCCTATTACAACTGCGTTATCAGCAGGAGACATCTCCAAAACAAGAGGAGTCACCAATTGCTGTTTTGCAACATTGCTTGAAGAGAACTGCTCCATGAACTTCTCATACAATGCCCTTTCCTGCACAACGTGCTGGTCAATAAGCAGGAATCCGTCATCTGCTTCTGCAAGGAAATAAGTTTTTGCAATCTGCCCCAGTATTCTCATTGCAGGCAGTTTAGAAAGCGTTACTTTCTCATGCGGATTAACAAGTTCATTTGCAATTGTATTCTGCACTTCCTTGCTTTGAAATAAAGGAATAGATTGAATTACGGCTGCCTTTTGTAGTTCGGAATTTTGCAATGCATTTTGCTGAAAGGCATTTGTTTGCAAGATATTTTGTGATGAAGAATAAGCCGGAGCATGAGCAGGGTAAGAAGGCGCGCTTCCAAACCTTGACATCGGAACATTTTCTTCCCTTACACTATAATCAGTAACCAATGAATTATTTCTAAGTGTCTCCCGTATAGCCTCAAACACAGATTCATAAACCTTGATTGGATTGCTGAACTTAATCCTGTCTTTCGTGGGATGCACATTCACGTCAACAAATGAAGGGTTAAGATTGATGCTTAGCACGGCAACAGGGTGCTTGTTAACAAACAATAAAGTGTGGTATGCATCATATAATGCCTGCGTTATCACTTCATCCTTCACATATCTCCCATTGACATAAAAGCTCTGGTAATTTCTCTCGTTCTTCAATGTCGAAGGCTTTGACACATATCCTGAAACCTGCGCAACAGTATTCTTAAAATTAATTGAAAGCATCTGCTTTGCAGTATCCTTTCCATAAACAGAAGTGATGTTGTTTATCATGTCAGTGCTTGCGGCGGTTGAAAGAAGCGAATGCCCGTTATGCGCAAGCCTGAATGCAATGTGCGTGTAAATCAGTGCATACCTTGTCACAATGTCTGCTATTGATTTCAATTCAATTGCGTCAGGCTTGAGAAATTTCATTCTTGCGGGCGTGTTAAAGAACAGGTTATGCACTTCAACTGTTGTCCCTTCAGGACAGCCGGCTGTTTTCTCTGAAACAAGCTTTCCGCCTTCAACTTCAATTGAAAACCCCTCGACAGAATCTTTTGTCCTTGTCGTGATTATTGTTCTTGAAACAGCTGCTATTGAAGCCAACGCCTCTCCCCTGAAGCCCAAAGTGGCAATTGAGAATAAGTCATTCACAGAAGATATCTTGCTTGTCGCGTGCCTTACAATTGCAAGCTTCGCATCCTCTCTTGACATTCCCGAGCCGTTGTCTGAAACCTTAATCAGCTCTTTGCCGTATCCTTTTATCTCAATGTCAATGAAAGATGCGCCTGCATCAATTGAATTCTCCAGAAGCTCCTTAACAACAGAGGCGGGGCGCTCAATTACTTCTCCTGCAGCTATCTTGTTGATTAATTCTTCTGTAAGCAGTTGTATTTGCATTTAAACCACGTCCACCATGTCTTTCAGCTTCTTCTGCTCAACGTGCGTCTTTGCATTCAGCTTCCTGAGCATCTCATCTTCTTCAACAAGCTTCTGCTGTATCTCGTTTGCCCTGACAAGCAGTTCATTGGGCATTCCAGCAATCTTTGCAACGTGAATCCCGTAGCTCTTGTCAGTGCCCCCCAAAAGAAGTTTCCTCAAAAACACAATGATTCCATTCTCTTCCTTAACAGCAATATTGTAATTCGTGACATTAGGCAGCTGCTCTGACAGCTTGTTCATTACGTGGTAATGGGTAGCGAACATTGTCCTTGCCTTCATCCTTGAATATATGTGCTCTGCAATTGCCCATGCAATGGCAACGCCGTCAAATGTTGAAGTCCCCCTTCCTATTTCATCAAGTATTATCAGGCTGTCAGCAGTTGCATTGTTCAGGATATTCGCAGTTTCAAGCATTTCAACCATGAAAGTTGATTGTCCTGAAGCCAAGTCATCATAAGCCCCGACTCTTGTAAAAATCCTGTCAGCAATCCCTATTTTTGCGGATGAACAGGCAACAAAGCTTCCTGTCTGCGCCATTAAAACATTCAATGCAAGCTGCCTCATCACAGTGCTTTTCCCCGCCATGTTCGGACCTGTAATAACACACAATTCCCCTTTCTTCACGCTGATGTCATTTGGGACAAATCCTGCCTGTATTCTTTCAATCACAGGATGCCTTGAATCAGAAAGAAGTATGCTTCCTGAATTGTCAACCTTTGGGCGCGAATAGTTGTATTCAATTGCGGCGTTTGCAAATGAGCATAAAACATCAACAACAGCCACCCTTCTTGCAGCTTCCTGTATTTTTACTGCAGACAATGAGATAATAGAAAGGAGATTGCCGTATATCTGCTGCTCAAGAGCTATGCTCTTTTCCTCTGCATTCAGTATTAATTCTTCCTGCTTTTTCAAATCCTCAGTCACAAACCTTTCGCCGCTTGCAGTTGTCTGCTTTCTTATGTATTCTTTCGGGACAAGATGCTGGTTTGCCCTTGTTATGTCAATGTAATAACCGAAAACCCTGTTGAAGCCTATCTTAAGACTCTTGATTCCTGTTTTCTTTCTTTCCTCTTCCTCAAGGTTCCGTATGAATTCCCTTGCATTTGATTTTATTGAGCAAAGCTGTTTCAGCTCCTCGCTGTATTCGGGGTTTATCACGCCGCCTTCTCTTGGCAATGAGGCAGGCTCTTGGAGTATTGCATTTGAAATAAGCGCAGCAACTTCTGAAAAATCATCAAAGCTGTACACGTCCCTCAGGGTATTTTCTTCCTTGTCCTCGAGCATCTTTGAAACATAATGCAAAAGCTCTCTCTTCAGCACTGCAACATTTTCCAATGACTGCTTTAGCGCAAGAAGCTCCCTTGGCATTGCAATCCCCGCAGACACCCTGCTTATTATTCTTTCAAAGTCAAGTATCCTTGCCAGGGCAGCCATAACCTCTTCCCTTAGCATTGAACTGCTTTTCAGCAGCTCAACCGAGTTCTGCCTTTTTATTATTTCTTTCACGTCAAGCAAAGGCTCCTTAATCCATTTCTTCATCAGCCTTGAGCCCATTGCAGTCTGTGTCTTGTCAATTATAGAAAGCAAGGTTGCCTTTGAAGTGCCGTCCCTGATATTCTGTATCAGTTCAAGGTTCCTTATTGTCGCATTGTCAAGCTGCATGAACTCTTCTTTTTTTGCAGTTGATATCTTGTTTATATGGGGAAGGGCATTCATCTGCGTTTCCTGCAGGTATCTTATTAATGCGCCTGCAGGGCTTATCGCTTCGCTGTTATCGCCTATTCCAAAGCTTTGCATGCTTGAAACTCTAAAATGTGTTGCCAAGTAATTCATTGCGCTGTGCTTTCCGTAATGCCTGTCATCGTATTTTGTTATGAACAATCCGTTTTTCTGAAGCGTCTGCATCAAGTCAGAATTTACAGCAAGTGAAAAAGGTATTACGCACTCAACAGGCTGGAACCTTGCAATCTCGTTCTGCAAGCCGGCTACATTTCCTTCTGTGACAAAAAACTCCCCTGTGGAAGCGTCGCAGAAAGCGGCTGAGTAATTCTCATTGCTTACAGACAATGACATTATGTAATTGTTGCTTTTTGTGTCAAGCATTGCGTCTTCCATCACAGTGCCGGGAGTGACAATCCTCACAACCCCTCTCTTGACTAATCCTTTTGCCTGCTTCGGGTCCTCCATCTGCTCGCAGATTGCAACCTTGAACCCCTTTCTCACCAGCTTTGCAAGATAAGGCTCAAGAGCGTGGTATGGAATTCCCGCCAACGGCGCTTTTTTCTCCCCCGCTCCCCTGCTTGTAAGAGTTATTTCCAGCGCTTTTGAGACAGCAACGGCATCTTCATAGAATGTTTCATAGAAGTCGCCCATCCTGAACAGCAGAATGCATCCCGGATGCGTCTGCTTGAATTCAACATACTGCCTCATTGCAGGCGTCAGGTTGTCGGGGTTTAGCAGTTCCATCTATTATCACTCTTTTTTCGAATAATCCGCAATTCTTGCGGCGTTTATGGAAACTTCTCAGGGCTTATAAGATTTTTGGTAAAAGCACAAAAATCCCATTTTACAATGGCAAAATCCAAAACACTTATAAATCCGCAGTAAATACCAAGCAATATGGCAATAGAAGACTCCTTAAAGTACCCGCTTGAGAAGAGGATTGCGCTTATTTTCGACTATGACCTTACAATGACTGAGGAGTTCCAGCAGGTTCCTTACCTTGCAGACAATTTCAAGGCGATACAAAAAGAATATGACGGCAAGGAGATTATAAACCCGAAAACAGGCGCGAAGATAACCCTCTCAATAAAACAGCCTGCTGATTATTTTCAGCTAAGCGATTTATGGGGGGAGCCGCACAACGGGGTAGGGTATGTAAACCAGATGCTCCATGACGCAAGAAAAGGAATACTCAAAAAATTCACAGAAGACGGATTAAAGGCAGCCGGCGCAAAAGTGCAGGTAAGCCCCGGCCTGCCTGAATTCCTAAAAAAGCTGAGAAGGGAATGGAAAGACAAGTGCAATATCAGCTATTTCATTGTGAGCGTGGGGCTTGAGCCGCTTATAGAGGGGAGTTCAATAGCGCAAAGCAGGCAGATTGACGAGATATACGCAACAAAACTGTTCTGCCTTGACGAGTTCTGGAATGGAAAGAAAAACGGAGGAATGTATGATTCAATGAGCGAGATTGTAACGCCGTTCAACAAGACAGGAAATGCAATAGCAATAGCAAAGGGCGGAAAAACAAACCTGAACAGGATAGTGAAACACCTTTCATATTTCTATGACTACAGGAACATGTTTGTATTGGGAGACGGGACATCTGACATAAGCCAGTTTGCATATGCAAGGAGAAAGGGCTCAAGGATTATCGGCGTATACAAATACGACAGCGTCGAGGCGTTTGACAACATAAGGACAAACAAGCTGATACAGGACAGGTGCAACGCAATAAAACCGAGAAACTACAAGGAAGGTTCTGACTTGTGGAATTACATAAACCAGAAAATAAAGGTAATGCTTGAAAGAAGCTGCAGCTTTGACCCTGAATTTATTGACATGTACAGGAAGAAGAAGATAAGGAACATCAAGATAAGGGAAACTGTGTCAAACCATTTGAAGAAGTGCAGTTACTGCAACGGGCTTTTGGATCCGAGCATTTCTCCCCCGGATGATTCTGAGTAAAAGGCAGATCTCCGCTGTGATTTCAATTAATTCTTTGTTGTTAAAAAAATAAAATAAATAACTTCACGCCGGAGTCCTGCGGCGAAGCCGTGGGGCTCGGAGCGATAGCGACAGAGGCTGGCTTTCTACGCATTAATTCCGGTCGCTTTCCTCAAATCCTCAATAGAAGGCAAATTAAGCATGTACTTGGAAGCAAATATCCTGCTGCTTAGCCCGCCGAGGGCGTACTTCACTTCAATCCCCTTGCCTTCCTTAAGCAGAATTATTCCTATTGGCTCATTGTCCTCTTTTAAATTTACGTGAGATTTGAAGTAATTCAAATAAAGATTCATCTGCCCAACTCCGGAATATCCTCCCTTAATCTTCAGATCAATAAGGACATAGCACCTTAATATCTTGTTATAGAACACCAAGTCAGCATAAAATTGTTTCCTGCCTATCTGCATCCTGTATTGCCTTGCAACGAAGCTGAACCCTTTTCCCAGTTCAAGAAGGAACATCTGGAGATTATTAATTATCTTGTCTTCCAGCTGCTTCTCGGAATAAGATGGAGGCAGTTTTAGAAACTCAAAAACATATGGATCTTTTATTATGTCTTCAGGCTTTCGAAGGGCTTGTCCTTTTTGAGACAGCAGTAAAATTCCATTTTGCTTTTTTCCTGCAAGAATCCTATGAATTAATCCTGAGCCTATCTGCCGTTTTAATTCCCTAACGCTCCAATTTTCTTCCAAGCACTGCTTTTCATAAAATGCCCTTTCCAAATTGTCATTTATTGCTAATATCTCGACATAATGGCTCCATGACAATTTCCGAGACAGTGTCTCGGAATTTTTAAAAGCAGTATAAAAACGCCTCATATATTCCAGGTTATCAACAGAGAATCCCTTTCCATATTTTTGTCTAAGATTCTTAGACAGCATTTCCAGCAGCCCGCTCCCATATTTTGCTTTGTCTTCTCCACTTTGTTCAAATTCCACAATTTTTCTGCCTATTTCCCAGTAAGTCTGCACAATAATGGAATTTACAGATTGCAATGCCTTCCTTCTTCCTTCCTCCAACAGCAGCCCTATGTCCTTTACAAGCCCATTATATTCCTCTTTTTTCATAAGGCTGGCTTATCCTAACTTATTCATAAACTCTTCGGCTCAAAATCCACAAATTTTCCGGCAGTTGTTGAAAAATTAACCGGGTTCGCCGAAAAAACAAAGCTAAAAAAGGCAAAACAACGTGGAATTTCCAATTATTCCGGAAGGCAAAAGCAGGGCGCGTCGTCAAATTAGGAACGAATTTTTACTAATTTGCCAGCTGCCTGGCATTTTGGATAACTCAAATTAGGAATATAATCCTTAATTCGGAACGCAGCGCGTTCCAAATTATATACCAAAAATTGCAGGGGCGTTGGGGGCATTAGCCCCCATTGGCTTTCTACACGCTGATATCAAACAATTCCTTGTACACCTTTATGTCATACTGCTTAGCAAACTCTTCCAATTCAACTGTAAACAGGTGGTGCTTGTCTTTTGTGAATACATTTGAATGCGTCCTGATTGCAGCCGCTATAAGCACTGCGTCAGAAGGGTCATGCACGTGCATCAATAAAGCGGGGTCTGCCAATTCAACAAAAGCCCTTTCTGATTTCCAGTCTCCCGGATGCGCATCAACAGCAACAACCACAATCTTCCCTGCCTTTATAAAATCCCTTGCATTCTTTCTTGTTGAATGCGACAGGTTCCTTTCAATGTGCAAAAACTCCTCTGCATTGAACGAGGTCATTGCAATAAAAGGCACTTTCAATAGCATTTCCATTCTCTCGTGATGCTCCATGCAAGAAACAAAAAAACTTGTGTCAAGAAAAACCAGGTTCCTTGCGTGAGCAAGGTCCATTGTCAATAGATTATCAATTAACTCTTTCATGGCACTCTTCTCTTCACTTCATTTGTATCATACTTTTTTATTACAGGCTTCGGCGCTTCTTTCGGCTTCTCGGCAGGAATCTTTGCCTTTATTTTTGCAGCAATTGAGTCAAACTCCTTTTCATCAACTTCAGCAGGATTCCATCCCACAACAACCTTGTCTCCTTCAAAGCGGGGAATAATGTTAACCAATGCGTGAGGCGCCCTCTGTCCTGCAATTGCGCCATTTCCGGCAATAATATTGCTTCCTGCTGCATTTAACGCTTCAAAAGCCGCCTTTGCCAGCTTGTTGGCGGCTGCAAATAATCTCCCTGCTTCATCATCAGGCATCTGCGCCATCATTGCATAATGTTTTTTCGGGAAAAGGAGCATATGCCCCTTGTTTGCGGGATGAATGTCAAGTATTGCAATACATTCACTGTCTTCATAAACCTTGTTCACAGGTATTTTTCCTTCAGCCATTGAGCAGAAAGGACACTGCTGTTTTCCAAATAATTGCTCCTGCTCTTCAGGCTCCAGTGTGGCAACTATTTCCTGCAGCTTTTCCTGCTGAGCATCAGGAGAAAGCCCTGCAAGCTGTGATTTTATTGCGTTTATTTTCTCAGGAGTAAGCACCATATGCTCAAACATAAGTATTAAATACCTATTAAATGTTTCCATTTTCTTATGAAAACGTCAGTGATAATTCCCGCGCATAATGAGGAAAATTATATCGGCAAAACTCTTGAGAAAATGCCGGATGATGCCGAGATTATAGTTGTCTGCAACGGATGCACTGACAAAACATTTGAAGAGGCGCAAAAATTCAAGGACACAAAAGTATTCAATCTTCCCGAGAAAAGCGTTTCAAAGGCAAGAAACCACGGCGCAAAAATGTCAAATGGCGAAAAGCTTATCTTTCTTGACGCAGACATTGTTCCTGAAGGGAATGTATTAAGAGACATATCCATCTGCTGTTCCAACATCGGAACCTGCCTTGTAAAGCCTGATGTTGACAAGGTAATTCCAAGGGCTTTAATGAGAATAAAAAGCGCAGCGCACTCGTTTGGCACCTGCTCAGGGCTGATATTCTGCACAAGGGATATTTTTGACAGGGTTGGCGGATTTGATGAAACACTTGAAATAGGAGAGGACGGGAAATTCCTGAGGCAGGCAAAGAAGCTGGGGGATTACAAGGTTGTGAAAGGTTATGTGATAAACAGCATGAGAAGGTTTGAGCAAAGAGGATATGCTTATGTCTGCTGGTTCTGGATAAAGCATTTCTTTTATCCGACAATGAAGAAGTATGAAGTGATTAGGTAGAACGATAAAAGGCAGTTGGGGCTTTACATCATTAAGTCAATTATTAGCCCCAAACCCCTAAGAAAATGGACAATGGCACATTTATTAGAAAGTATTAAAAGCAAGCTCTATTCTCAGATTAGAACGTGGCCCATTATATAGACTCAATCGAAGAATTTCATTCTCTGCTAGATTATTATATTTCTTGTTTAGAAAAGGAAGAGAAATTAGCGCTTAATTTCGATTATAGGCTAAATAATAAAAAATTTTACTCAAATATTTTCAAAAAAGAGCAATTTTTCTCAGAGAAGAAAGAGCAGATTGAAATCAAGAAAACCCCCGAAACTGAAAGTATTTTTAAGGATTACAAGCTGAATTATAAAGATGTGCCTATCTCTTATGGTTATCCACTTTTCATGGATTCTAATGGAAAAGTCAGTCCTATATTCTATGTTGAAATATTAGAGCCGACTTTTGATGAAAAAGAAGGCAAGCTTATTTTTACTAAAGGAGATATCAACCCCACGTTTAATCATTATATATTAAGTAAACACCATTATGAGATAGAAGAGATAAACAGGATACGCGCAGAAATAGATGAGGAAAAAGATTTTTCCATTAAACTAAGTAAAATAGTAAGATTGCTTAATCTTGATGAGAAAGCCATATCTCCAGAGCTTGAACAAACGCCGATGATGGTAACAAATTCTCCTCAATTGATAAACAAGGCGATTTTATATTTTGGTGGAAAGATGGGATTTACCAAGGGCTTAGTTGATGAATTACGTGAACTCAAAAAAAAGTCTAAACCCGAAATAGAAACAACTTCGCTTGGGTTTTTGTTTGGTAAAGAGAAGCTTAATGATAAAGAGAAACCAAAGGAGATGCTTGAGGTTTTTAACCTGAATGAATCACAAGAAAAAGGGGTAAAAGGAGCTTTTTCAAATGATATTAGCGTTATTACCGGCCCTCCGGGAACAGGAAAATCACAGGTAGTCCTTAATATTCTTGCTAATGCTGTCTGGAATAATAAAACAGTGTTATTTGCAAGCAAAAATAACCAAGCGGTAAATGTAGTAAATGACAAGCTTAAAGGAATATTATCTAAAGAATTAGTAGTAAGGATGGGCTCAAGTAATTATAGAAAAAAGGCTAAATTACAGATTAGCAATCTCTTCCAAAATAAAAGTTCTCTCAATGTATCTTCTAATTTTGAAGAGAGCATCAGGAAGATAAATAAAATCAATGAAGAAACAGGCAATTTGAAACAACAGATAGAAAATATGTCAAGAATAAATGAAGAAATAGAAGAATTAGAGAAAGAGATTGCCAGTTTAGCAGAAGAGCTCCCAGAAAAGCTGTATAGTCAATGCAAATATAGCTCCTTCAGGGAGATTATTCAGTTTGAGTTGGAGGGAGATATTAAGAATAATTTTAGAAATAATAGCCTGATTAAGAAGATAATTAAACAGATTCTACCCTCATTTTATCCACGAAAAGAGCAGGCAATCTTTAAAAAATATTATAGCCTCTTAAGTAATGAGTTTAAAGAATATATAGACCGGAATATCAAGTTAGACAGCGAAGATATTGAAAAAACAATGAGATGGATTCTATGCTTTAAACACGCCGAGACTATCAGGAAAGAGATTAATTCCCTAAAAGACAAATTGAATGAATCAGATTCTTTATATGCCCTATATTCAAAAATAAATAAAATTCGGGAGGAGAGAATAGAAGCTTCCAGAAACATATTTGAAAATTATTGGTTCAAGAAATTAAAGCAAACAACTGCGAGAGACGAAGCCCATGTTTCCAGATATATTGATGCCTCGGAAAAATTGGAAAAATATATTGATGATTATCCATTATGGAAAGGATTGGTAGAAGCACAAAGACAGGATATTCAGGAGATGTTATCGTTCCTTCCTGTTTGGATTGTAACTAATTTGTCGGCAAAAAATAGCCTGCCCTTGAAAGAGAAGTTATTTGACTTGTTGATTATTGATGAAGCTTCACAATGCGATATTGCATCTGCCCTGCCTTTGTTTTATAGAGCAAAAAAAGTAGTAATTATTGGAGACCCAAAGCAATTAAAGCACATTTCACTGCTCGAGTATAGTGAGGATAAAAAAATTGCTTCAGAAAATAAAATGTCGAAGTTATATTTGGATTATGCATACAGCAAAAACTCGCTTTATGATATCTCAGAGCGAACAATCAATAGTAAAAATAGGCACCCCACATTGTTAAATCTGCATTATCGTTCTCACAAAGATATCATTAATTTCTCTAATGAGCATTTCTATGACAGAAAGTTAGATATTATGACTGACGAAAACAGATTAATTTCTAATAAGACTTATCCCGGAGGTATTCACTGGGTTAATGTGAAAGGTAATACTCAAGACCGTCGTAACAATGAAGAAGCAAACAAGGCAGTTAATATCATTAAAGAGATAAGAGACAATAAAGTTTCCGTAGGAGTTGTAACATTATTTAAGAATCAGATGGAGTTGATTACAAACAGAATTAATAAAACCGAAGAATTAAAAGATATGGATATTAAGGTGGGGACAGCCCATAGATTTCAGGGGGATGAAAAAGATATAATTATCTTCTCACCCGCAATATCACCAAATATACAACAAAAGACGCTTAATTGGGTACATACTACGACACAATTGCTAAATGTCGCTATTACAAGGGCAAGGAGTATTTTAATAATCGTAGGCGATAGAAAAAAATGTCAAGAGGCAGGCGGCATTCTTAAAAGTTTAGCAGATTATTGCATTCCTAAAGAACAAAAAGAGATTAATTTTGATTCTCCAATCGAACATAAATTATACAAAAGATTAGAAAAGGACAAAATTAAATTCCATTATCAGTATGAAACAAAAGTAAAAGGCAGTAAGTTATACCGGCTTGACTTTGCCTTATTTGTAAACAAAAACAAATATGATATTGAGATAGACGGCGATAAAGCACATTCCCAAAAAGTTGAGTCTGATAATCTAAGGGATACCCATTTAAGGCTTGAAGACTGGAAGATAAGAAGATACCGGGTAGTAGATATTCAGAATAATATAGACAAAGTTATGGAAGATATTAAAAGGCTTTGCTAAAAATATTACAACAACCTCTTCACAATCTCGACAAGGTCTTTTGCATTGTCTGCAAGTGCGTCGAAATGGAGTGTTCCTTCCTTTGTCTCAGCGCCTTTTTCCAATTTTTCTGCAGGATTGCCATAAATTTCGCAATAATTAAGGTATTAATACATTAATCAAAGATGGCAAAAATAAAGAAAAAGGATAATGCATTAATAAAGCAAAACAGGCTTGTGCTGATGATGAAAAAAGAAGGCATAAGAAGAGCAGGCAGTGAAGCCCTCAGCATTTTTGAAGAATTAATTGAACGCAATATAGAAAATATGCTGCCAGCCCTTAAAGAAGAGATGATAGTGCACGGAAGAAAAACCCTGAAGGCAGCGGATGTCAGGGCAGTGCTTGAGAAAAATAAAGAAAAATCATGGGAAGTCTAGCTTATCTCTTTCCCATTAACCGCGCTTATCTTTAATAATCTTCTCTTCTTCTTGCCGAAGAGCTTTGCCTCGTAGTAGGGATAATACACAATCTCTGATTCCTCAATCCCGACACCAAGCCAGGCCCTTAAAAAGCCGGCAGCATCTTTCTCGCTGATTAATGGCTTTATCTCTTCCCAATCCTCTTTCACATTGACAGCTTCAATCTGCTCTGACACAGCCTTCTTCAGCTTCAATGGAACTTTCATCGGAACAGATTCCCACAAATAAGCCCTTCCCTTTTCTTTTTTTCTTCCTGAAAATGAAGCCAGGTGCTTTTTCATCAAAGAATTGGCAGCATCGTTGACTGCTGTTTCCGTAATCCCTAATTTTGAAGATATTTCAGCGTGCGTTGCATTTTCCTTCATCTCAATTATCTCTTTCAGTACATTCAGTTCAGTCTCATTCAAATGCAATAATCTTGAAGTGTCAAAAAATTCAATCCTGCCTTTTAAGTCCATCACAGCAAGATTGCCGTTTACGGCATCAAGCCATATTGTGAACCTCTCTGTCTTGTCCCTGAACAATCCTTTCTTTGTCCTGAATGCATGCACCCTTAAGAACGGCGCCGCAACAAGCCTTACTGATTCGACATTTTCCCTGCTGCGCCCGAAAAGAACAAACATCTTCTTTTTTCTTGATTCAACAATCCTGAAAGCTTCCTGTTTTGATATTTTCAAAGGCAGATGCAAGGCGCCTGTTTCCTTTTTTGCGGATTCATCTTTTTTCTTGTGCTTAACAGCCGCAAAAGGCGCAAAATACTCCCTTGTTTTTTCAGGAGTGATATGCCTTACATCATCTTCAGTAAGCGTCCTGTGCTCTGTCAAAAGCCATCTTGCCTTCAGCGGCTCAATCTTGCTGAACAGGTCAGGGCAGAAAACCCTGAACTCGCCCGGCTTTAATGATGGCAAATCGCCGATTACCGATGAAATATCCTTTCCTGTAACTGATTTCAATGCAGTCGCCACTTTTGCAATGTCCTGCCTTGTAACCATCCTGCCCAAAGCCCACGTGCCGAACTGCGCAAACGCCTTGTAGTCAATGTCTCCGGGATTCTGGGTCCCTGTTATGCAGCCAACCCCGTACTTTCTTGCCTGCTTGTAAATAAGTTTTAAAATCTCCTTTGCCATCGGCTTTTCAGAGCCGGCAGGTATAAAGGCAGAAACCTCATCAATCATAAACAATGCCTGAAGAGATTTTGAAGGATGAAGAAGCATCCACTTGTACAATTCAGTTGCAAGCATAGCAACAAAAAACTGCTTGTCCTCTGCGGATTCAAGCGTATTAAGATAAATAATGCTTATCTGCGCCTTGCCCTTGTTCTTTCCGAGCAGAACGTCAATGTCAAGCGGCACGCCCATCTGGAACATAAGCTCTTTTTCCCCGATAGTCAGGAACTTTATCTTTTTTGCAAGCGTTTCCATCTCCTGCTGATTTTTGATGAAAGCCGCCCCTCCCTTGATTACAGATTCCGGCAGGTTAAGCACCATGTCTGCAAGCTCGTCAAATGTTTTCAGCTGAATGTTCCTTTTCCATGCGTCAAAAAGCAGGAGGTAAAGAACTGACTCTGCGTTTTTTCCCTTGTCATTGCCCAAGTCATAGCCGATTAGCTGCGCAATTGAGCCTGCAATCTGATTCAGTATGCTTACAAGCTCCTCGTGCTCTATGCCTTTCTGCGGAAGCTTAAGGGGGTTTATGCAGATTGAAACTCCTTTTGAGGACGTAGGGGTAAAGATTGTGACTCTTGCAATTTTCCGGAACTCTTCCAGCCTCTTTTTGTCAACTTTCTCGTCTGCCCCGGGCATTCCAAGGCTTGCCAAGTCGCCCTGCGGGTCGACAATTATTGAAGGAATTCCCTGCAAAGCAGCTTCCTCAATCAGAATCTTGCTAAGGACTGTCTTGCCCGAGCCTGTTGCGCCAAGGCATAAGAAGTGCTTTTCCAAAGCCTTTATCGGATAGCTGAATTTGTCTCCAAGCATTGCGTCCATGTTTGAATTAAGTGTATTTTATTGTATATATATATTCCTATGGAATAGCTTATTTTATTTCTCAGTTTTATACCAAAACCCCCTTAACCTTAATATAAACTACTCGCTACAGGAGGAGATATGAAGCTCAAATATGCCCTAAAAACAGAAACCCGCTATAATGAGATGAATGAGAAAGAATTGGCAGAAAGGCAAATAATGGCTATAAGCAAAAACCATATTCAGAAGCTTATGAAAGAACAGCAAGATGTTCTCAATGATTATTTTGAGTGGCTTTTGGCAAACCGAAGCAAGAATAAGAGCATGGTTACCATATTTAATTGCATAGAAAACATAATTTACTTCGCAAAGGATATGAATAAGCCCTTTCCAGATATAGCCTTAAAAGAGCTTGTCAAATATTTCTCAAGATTGGAGCTTCCAAGTGATGGCAAGAAACCACTGAAAGCCTCGTCCATAACCCTCAGGATGATTTATGTCAGGCAATTTTTAAAATGGTTTCATAATGGCAAAAATCAAGAATTGACAGCGTGGATGAAGACAACAAGGAGATACAACCAAAAAATAACAAACCCTTCCGAACTGCTTACAGCAGAAGACATTAGGCAGATGGTGGAAGCTTGCCCAAATGAGAGAAATTCATGCATCATAATGATGCTTTATGAAGCAGGGCTTAGGGCAGGAGAATGCGGCAATATAAGAATAAAGGACATAAATGAAACAGAGCAAGGCTTTGAGATTAAGGTAAATGGCAAGACAGGGGAGCGTATTGCTTTCTTCTTGGATTCTGTTCCATACATCAAGGCATGGCTGAACAAGCATCCCTTTCGCAGTAATCCTGAAGCACCTCTATTCATCAATATCAGCAAGAATCAATTTGGCAGGCAGTTATTAGGATTAGGCATATCGCATGCTGTCAGACTTGCAGCCAAAAGGGCTAATATCAAAAAGAGAGTATATCCCCACTTATTCAGGCATTCAATGATAAATATGCTGGGGAAAGAAGGCTGGAGAGAAAGAGAGCTGCGTATATTTGCAGGATGGACAGGAACAAGCAATATGCCAAATGTCTATTTACATTATGGCACAGAAGAAGTTAGGAAGAGGCTGTTTAAGCGCAAAGGGCTAATTATTGAGGAATCAGAAGCAAAAGAAGCTACAGAGAAAAAGATACTTATGCCTATTGTATGCCCAAAATGCAAAGCCCTTAATGCCTCCACAGCAAAGTATTGCACCTGTGGAACAGCACTCAGCCTTAAGGTTCTTTATGAAGACGCAGAAAAGCGCAAGGAAGCCGATGGTGTGATGGACAAGCTGTTTCAGGACACAGAATTCAAGGAGCTTGTGAAGGAGTTTTTGGCGAAGAAGATAGACAAAGGCATAGCAGAGCAGGCGCAAGCCCTTTCGGGGGTGGAAGCATGAACAAGAAAGAGCGCCTGTTGGTTATGGAGATTTACAAGGACTGCCTAAAGCTGAAAAGGCGAGGAGAGCTGACGGAGTTTGGAGAAGGACGATTGAATTTATGCAGAATATTGCTTTTGAAACAAGCAAAGGGGGTGAGAAAATGACAAAAAAGGTAATGGCACTATTGGACGCTGCTACAGGGCGTATGAAATGCAAAGTGTGCGGTAAAGAGCATTTTGCAAGCGTTCGCTCTGGCGGGCATTATTACAAAGGCTCATGGCAGTGCGTGAATGGATGCAAGATTTAAATTAAGAAATAGGCTAATCTACCAGAAACCATATCTAATTAAGGGGACAGCAATTATTACACAAATAATTATAGCCAACAGCCACTTGTTCTTTTTCTTTCGTATTAATTCCTCAAATGCGATAACCAAAATGGGCGGTATTAAGTATTATTAACAAGGCACTTGAATCAATTCCTGCTTAATACAAGGTTCTAAACAAGGTTCTAAACAAGGTTCTACTACTAGTTCTGGTTCTAAGCAAGGTTCTAAACAGACATCTAAATCTCCCTTATAGTCAATACAATGTTCTTGACACATAGTCATCCTCATTTCCATTGAGGTACAAGTTCCCCAACAAGTTCCCGGACAGTAATCCATTGTGGTTTCAACTTCTGTACACAAACCTTCAGCACCTCTATCTTCCTTCATTTTTTCATCTCTCAATTCCTCATAAGATTCATCATAAGAATATTCTTCATACCCATAATCATTGTATAAACTTGAACAGCCCGTAATTAGAAATAATACAAGAAGGACTAAAATTCCACTCCTTATAAGCCTGTTTTTCATACCCCCTATAATAATCGGGTAAGTTAAATATCTTTTCCTTATAGAATTCTACCCCACCTTTGGGCTTTGCGTGGATATTAGCTGGCATTAGCCAGCTTAATAGAATATGAAAGCCGCCGGACATTATGTAATATTATTCTTGCCGTTATCTGGCTAATAAGGCGAGTTTCACATCTCTTAGAAAGAGGT
>JAQTVM010000007.1 GCA_028706745.1 Candidatus Nanoarchaeia archaeon | reverse complement strand
CCCAGATGATTATGAGAAGGACGAGCACGGGATTGAATTTGATTATTCTTATAGGGTATTGGATCGGTTTGATGAGCTTAGAAGGAAATATGGTGAAGATGCAGTTATTAACCTAATGGGAAACCACGAGCTGGTGCATATTGGTCTTAATGATTTCAGACATGTTGGCAAGAATGAGATAGAACAAGGAATGCCGTTTAAAAGAGGAATACGAAAAGCTGCGGGTAAGTACAGGGAAGGGGGAGGGTCTGAAGAAGTGGAGAAGTATGTTGACAGGCTGAAGAAGCGACCGTTGGTTGCGATAGCCCCTAATGGCATCGTGTTTTCACATACAGGTCCCACTGTTCTCGATAAGGAAGGTATTGCCCAAACGCCAGTATATTCTAATAAAGACGCCCCATATTTAAGAGCCCTCACGCAAAAAAGGATGCACCCTGGTTTTGTGGAGCTTGCGGAAGAAGACTACTTAAGATATGAGCAACATTATCTTGAAATGGTGGCTCGGGCGCGTGACAAATGGAAAGCGAAGGCATTTGTTATTGGACATACTCCGCCAAAACCGGAATTATTTATTAACACCCCTCAAACACACACGAAATGGGGAGAAGGATATATGAGGGTGGGTGATAATGTTTTCATATTTGCAACAGGAAACTACGGCGAGGAAGAACGGTGTTTCTTAGAGCTTAACTTAAACAAGCCTATATTGAATGTTTTTGATATTAGCAAGATGAGCGCTATAAGATGGGTAGATTAAAAGTTGGCATAGTCGGATTGGGAAGGATTGGGGCTACGTTAGTGGAAGATCTTGCTGCATGGAGAGAGCATATTATATACCCAGTTAGCAGGTCCAAAGATAAAGTCATATTTGTAAGAAAAGACCAAAACAGGCGAAAGAAGATTATTGCCGATAATTCGCTTGAAGAAATCTTGTCAGATACGGATGTCACTGTAATTGCAATTCGTAATGCCCCTAAGCCCTCCAAATTTATTGAACGGAAAGAATACCTTAAATTGAATTTGCCAGCAATAATGGAGTTAGGTAATAAATTCCGAAGGTATCAGGGCATGGTATTAATGGTATCAAACCCTGTAGATGAATGTACTTTTGCATTTTGGGAAGCATCCAAATTGGACAGGGGACAGGTTATTGGATTGAATCATACTGATACAATAAGATGCAGCCGTGTAATCCAGGATTTGTACGAAGAGATGGGCGATATCGTTGATTTAGAAGACATAACAGGATATTATTCTATCGGACCTCATAACGAATCTGCTTTCCCTTTGATAAGTAAGTTGCGGATTAAAGGAAAAGAAGCCCAATTTGTTATAAATAGATATAGGGAATTGAGGGAAGAAGTATCAGATTATGCAAAAAGGCAAATTGATGGGGGAATTTCTACAACAAGAACAACTGTTGACGCAATATTAGATGTAATAGATTCTATCTCTGAAGAGGGAAAAACAGTAACCAGTTCTGCTTATTTTGGCGGTTTATTTATTGGGTTACCCATACAGATTAAAGAAAGGCGAGCACGGGTTATTTTAAATCCGAGCATAGATTTATCTAAAGAAGAGATTGCATTATTCAAAGAGGGGTATAAGTCTATATTAGATTCCTTGCATGAAGCAGGATTCTCAGGGGATGTGTTGGACGATGCACAGCTTACATTATCTGGTTTCGAGCAAAAAGAAGATATAAGATTATTGCCGGCAAAAGAAAAAATTGAAAAAGAAGAGAAAGTTATTTCTCCCGATTCTATTTGCCATTTAAATCCCTATCTCTTATGTAGGAAATTGGGCGCTGGTGCACACGGAGATATATATCAAGCCGAAGACGTCATTACAGGAGAGATAGTTGCTGTAAAAAAATCAAGAAACATAAAACTTCTGGAAAAGGAAGCTAATATACTTAAAAGCATGTTTTATCAAAATATAATCGGGGTAAAGGATTTCTTGGTTAATATCGACAAAGAAGGATTTTTGGTAATGGAATATGCCCCGCGCGGATTTGCGGAGATACTAGAAGAGTCGATGGAAATGAGGTTATGGCGTGTTTATGAACTATTTAATGGGGTATCATATATTCATAGGAATGACCTAATTCATAGAGACATAAAGCCTGAGAACATCTTATTGGGCTATAGGAATCCTCCTTTCGGTGGTTTTGAATTGAAGATTATTGATTTTTCATTAGCGAAAAGTAAAAATGCAAACGACAAAGGATTTAGTGGTCCTCCAGGATATACAGCACCAGAAGCAGTAGGAAGCAACACAACAGTCAGTTCTGACATTTATTCAGCGGGTGCTGTTGCTTTTGAGATATTGACAAATGCACCTTATTACTCTGTAAAAGGATGTTCTGCAAGAGATATTGAACAAAGGCTATCAAAACAGATAAGCCGGATACTATCAAAATGTGTAGAAGAAGATGTCAGTAAAAGATATATGTCTTGTGATGAAGTAGTAAGAGATTTAAAAGGAGAATACGAGATATGGAAGAGCATATATTAATGGATTTAGGAATGACATTAAACGAAGCTAAGGTTTATATAGCCTTATTGGAGATAGGGTCTTCATCTGTAGTTGGAATATCCAAAAAATGCAAGATACACAGACCCAACATATATGATTCTTTACAAAAACTCATGGAAAAAGGAATCGTATCTGTTATTTCAACAGATGATACAAAGATTTACCAAGCATCTAATCCGGCATTCCTTGAACTTTTTTGGAAAGAAAAAGAATTAAAGTTAAAGAGCATATTACCCTGCCTTAACTCTAGGTTTGATATGGCAAAAAGAAGAAGCTTTGCAAATATATTTGAGGGTATTAATGCAATACCAAAGATACTCTATGGGCTTTTGAAGCATAATGATGAGATCTTAGTTTATGGCGTCCCAAAAGTGGCTCCAGAAATGGCAAAATATTTTATTATGAATTTTCATAAAATTAGGATCAAACAGAAAGTTGTAATGAAGCATATATATAATTTTAATGCGAAAGAGAGGATTAAATATCTAAATAGCTTACCTTACACACAAGCAAAGTATGCCCCTATCGAAGTCGAATCTCTCGTAGCAACACATATCTGCGGCGATGAAGTTGCATTGATAATATGGGCAGAAAACCCAAAAGTTATTCAGATTGTTGATAAAGATGTAGCAGATTCTTACAGAACTTATTTTAATCTCCTTTGGAGAATAGCCAAAGTTCCCAAATAGCCATTCTTGTGTAGTATTCATTGCTACAACTTACCTTTAAATATATACTTCCCGCCCCAACTCTAGAACATCTAGAGGTTCTATACCTCGGGAGAACAAACATGAAACGAAGCATAATGCTCATGGGCGGGAAGACATACGTCATTTCTTTGCCTGCTGGATGGGTAAAGAATCACGGTCTGGAAAAAGGTCAGGAGATTGACATGAGTGAGGACATTGGAAGGGTAGTAATCACCGCCGGAAACCTTAAGCCTGAAGACAGGGCATTATCAGTGGAATACAGCAAGGAGAAGCTCATAAAGGCATACCAGCTCGGCTATGACGAGATAAAAGTTACTGGAAAAGTAAGCCCTGATGAATTGCAGCAGACAATAAACGATTTCCTGCCGGGTTTTGAGGTAATGACAGCAGGCAGGGGATATTTCATGCTCAAATGCGTAACAGAAGCGGATTTAAGCGAATTTGATGCGCTTTTGAAAAGGGCTTTTCTCCTATTGTCAAACAGCAGGAAGTCAGCATTGAGGCTTATCAGCATGTGCAAGAGATGCATAAGCAAGAAGGGTTACAGGGGTTTTAATGAAAGCCTTGTCACTTACAGCCTTTTGTGCGACATGGAAAAAGCTGCAAATTCAAGGCCAAAGGCAATGCAGGAATTGCATTCAAGATTCACGAATATGGGATTTGAGGATATTTCACCGGAAACGCCGTTTGCAAACCCCATGAAAGAGATTGCACTGGCAAGAGCTTAAAGCGGGCTTGGGCAGAAAGGAAAGCTAATAACCAATCTTAGTTCCCCAACCTCCTTCCACTTGCCACGAACGCGTGTCAAGTGGTTTCCAAAAATTCTATAAAAAACAGGGATTTCTCTCCGAGAATAATCCGGAAGAATAAACAATTCTTTGAAAATCTGCATACACTAACCGGAAATATGCATACGACTTGCCACTCGTCAAACACACGCGCACGGCTTATATAGCAAACTAGATTCAGCCTTCATTGAGGTGATATTTATGGAACAGGGGCAAACAGAGGTAATAACTGCGGAGGAATTCATAGGCGAGCTTACAGGCGGATACAGCAGGGAAATAATAAGGCAAATGGCCGAGACAGGAATAAAGAAGAAACGCAAAAGAGCGAAAGGCTTATATATTCCTAAAAGTAATAATACTATTACAAATGGTAATAACAAACTCAAGAATATCAATCCTGAAGACAATGCTCGCAAGCCCGAAAGAAACGCATACAATAAGAGCGCTTTCAAAAAACGCAAAAATAAACTACAGGCAGGCCTACGAGGAGGCGATTAAGATGCAAAAAGAAAATATCCTCTCAATAGCAAAGCAGGGCAACAGCAGCATATGCAGCATAAACCTGCAAACAGACACAGCGCTTTACGCATACGTGGAAAGCCTCAGAACAAGAGATTTCATCAAAAACAGCAATAAGATACAGCTCGTTGCAAAAGAGCTTGAAAAGATAAGCACTTCATTCTGCACAGCAATCCTCTTCGGAAGCCATGCAAAAGGAAAAGCAACAAAAGACAGCGACATTGACATACTTCTTGTTTCCAAAAACCCCGAAGAAACAGAGCAGGAAGCAAACTCAGCTTTAAGCACACTGTCATACAACACGCACATAAGTTCAGTCTCGGAGGAAAGCTTCAATGAAATGAGGCAAAAGAAAGGATTGAACGTGGTGAATGAGCTTGAAGGCAATCACATAATTCTTGCAGGCTTTGAGGATTACTGCAGGCTGATGGCAAAATGATGACAGACAAGGATATAAAAAAATCAAGGGCAGTTATTACAGGGCTCATCCAGAAAGGCGCAATAGTAAAGCCCGAATCCGGATTTGCAGAATTCTTTCTCAGCAAATCAGAATCTTCGCTGCAAACCTGCTCTGCATTGATAAAACTTTCAAAAAGCAGCGAAGCAAAGAAACTCCTGAATCTTCCGCAGGCATATGAATCCTACATGTGGGCAATTAACACAGGATATTATTCAATGTTCTATGCAGCAACAGCATTGCTTGCAGCATATAACCATAAAATCAAGACAGATTACGGAATCCACGCATTAACTTGCCACGCATTGGTGTATTATTTTCTTGACTGCGACAAGAAGCTCACAAAGCACATTCTTGAGCAGTACAGCATTGCCGAAAGGGAATCGTCAGAACTTTTAAGGACAGCTGAAGAAGAGGCAAGAAACAGCATAGAATCAGTAAGGCTGGAAATGGGAAAGAGAAGGGATTTCACATATGAGATGGGAATGATAGCAATAAAATCAAAGGCAGAAACATCAGAGAAAAGAGCAAGGGAATTTTTGACATTGGTTAAAGAGCTGATGCTGAAGAAAAGCTAACGGCGGGTTCAGGGCTGCAAGCCCTGTGGCTTTCCCAACCCACCAATAAACCTTATAAACTCTATTCTCTCTTTCCTACACTTATGACTAAGGAAAGAAGATTAATCACATCCGCACTTCCTTACACTAACAACGTACCACACTTAGGAAACATCGTAGGCTCTCATCTCCCAGCTGACATCTTCGCCAGATACAACAGACTGCAAGGATATCAAACCATCTTCATAGGCGGAACAGATGAGCATGGCACTGCAAGCGAGATAGCTGCGCAGAAATACGGCATTACTCCCAGAGAATTATGTGATTTCTACTACAAGATACATAAAGATATATACGACTGGTTTAACATCAGCTATGACAACTTCTCAAGAACAAGCAAGCCAATACACTACAAGACAACACAGGAAGTAATAGCAAAAATACACAAAAACGGCTATATAATAGAAAAAAGCATCTCCCTTCCCTTCTGCAATGAATGCAAAAGGCAGTTATCAGACAGGTACATAGAAGGAACCTGCCCCAACTGCAATAACTAGTATAATTCAAATACTATTCTTTTATACTCAGATTTACAGGGATGGCTGTTAAGAACATAATGTATTATTGCAGCTTTTTCTGAAATATCCATTATGATAGAACCATTGGTATTAGGACCTTTATGCCGGCAAATAGAATTCTTCATGTTATGCTTTCTGCATAATGCCTTTAAGCTGTCAACTGCATTTTTATCTTTTATTTTGGACATTAATCGGACAGCAAGATGCGCCCTGTCAGGCTTGGGCTTTTTATTGAAGGATGTTAATACTCCAAAAATCCCTGCTCTTGCATCACAATCATCTATTATTTTAATGCCCCATACAGAGGGATAGTACTCTGCTATGATGGACGTATTCCTGTCAGACAGCAGGATGCTTCCAGGCAGGTCCATTTTGGCCTCTTTAAACCGGCTCATAAGAAATGCCAAACCTGAATATGTATCATTGCAATGCTCAAGCATTCTTTCAAAAATAGGCCATGTGTTAATCTTGCATTTTGAGATTAAATTGCCAGTATGCTCTGCAGTCTGGATAAGCAGGCCTTTCCGGTTTATGCCTGTCCAGATGCCATTTTTTCCCGGGATGTAGAATTTCAATACATTCTTGTCTATTATAGGCAAAGAATAGCTGAAAATAACTTTATGAACATCTAAGTTCTTAAAAATATACCTTCTTTTATCAGTTAGCTTGATGCCAAATGTGCACATTCTAGCAATTCGCGTTGTAAGAGTTCATGGAGCCTTTCAATGTCGGCAGCATTTCCTCTTTTTCCGCAAGCTTTTCCTCTTTTTCTTCCGGAACTTCAGCTGCGTCCTTGGCTACTTTCTTTTCTGTCTTCTTGTTGGCTTTCATTTCATAACCTCCTTATTCTACCTTATTAAGAATGCTAGCTTTTAAATCTTTGGGTAGCATTGGCACCACTTTTGCATAAAATTCCCTTACAAAAAAGCATTTTCTTGGATCTTCGCTTAGGACGTCCTTGTTGTACAGCTGGGAATAAACGCGGCAGCCGCCTCCGCAGATGTGCATGTACCTGCAGTTCTTGCAGGATTTGAGATTTTCAACTTTTAAGTCCTTCATTTTGCGCATGCTTTCCGAATTCCAAATCCCTGACAGGCTGTTATTGCCTAGGTTCCCGACAATCTGCTCATTAAGTGAAGTGCACCATGTTATGTCCTTGTTGGGCTTGATGCCGCACCTGTTCCTGGCATACGGGCAGACATGGCTGTCGCATGAAAAAAAGCGGAGCCCTTTCTCAAGGATTATGCTGTTAAAAAATTCCGAAAAGTTAATGTGCATTTCAGGCTTGTCGCGCAGATAGCGTTTTATTATCTCAATATATATGCCGCATTCCTCGCCTGGGCTGATGCGCATGTCCTCTTCTATGGTTGTCCATCTGCCAATGCCGAAAGGCTGGGATACGTGCCAGTTATAAATGCCTAGCGTTTTGACAAACTCATAGAATTCGAATATTTCCCCTATATTATGCCTTGACAGCGTGGACGTTATATTAATCTGAACCCCTAATTTTTTCAGGAGCTTTATCCCTTCTATTGTCTTTTCAAATGCCCCGGGCTGCCCGCGGAAAGAATCGTGCGTTTTCCCTATTCCGTCAAGGCTGACATAAACCTCTATTCTGCCGAAATTATCAGCTATCTTCTTTAATATGTCAAACTTTTTTGAGATTAGCGTCCCGTTTGTGTATATCTCGCCTACCCTTATCCCCTTAAGTATGGCATAATTGACAATATCATCAAAATAAGGATGCGTCAGGGGCTCGCCACCTGACAATGCCATGCCTGTAGCGCCCATTTTATGCAGCTGGTCTATGATGTCGTACATTTCTTCTTTAGATAATTCATACTTCTGGTAGTCCACCATATAGCAGTGCCTGCAGGCAAGATTGCAATGCCCTGTTATCTCTATCATTGCTTCCTTGAGATACACCCCTTCTTTTAATTCAGGGAAGGCATATTCCTGCTCTGACAGGCATAAGCCCTTTTCTTTAAACAGGAATTGCAGTGCCTTGCTGATATTCGCGCCTGAAGCCAATTCATCTATTTTTTGAATATTCCTGTGCTGCGCTTTTCTGATAAAATCGTATAATTCCGGGTAAATCCTAATTGTTTCGTTTGTCTTGATATTATGTATCATAATATGCGATTTTGTGCCGGCAATTTTACAGTTTTTTGGCAAGGCCAAGTATCCCATCTTTAATCACTCCCCTATTTGAAACTAATTAATTCTTATATGCTAATATCTCATTTCTATATAAATATATGCCTTGGTGTGCAGCCTAGGGCAATGTATTTGGATTGCACTTATTCTCTGCGCAAAGAATATAAACACAATCAGCATTTTATATTCCTATGAAAAATAAGGAAAGGCGTCTCATAACATGTGCACTGCCCTATACGAATAATCTTCCCCATCTGGGGCATATAGCGGGCTCTCAGCTGCCGGCTGACATCTTCGCAAGATACTGCAGATTACAAGGCTTTCAAACTGTCTTCATTGGCGGCACAGACGAGCACGGGACAGCAAGTGAAATAGCTGCAAGCAAGTATGGCATTACCCCCAAGGAGCTCTGCGACTTCTACTTTAAGCTTCATAAGGGTATATACGACTGGTTTAACATCAGCTATGACAACTTCTCAAGAACAAGCAAGCCGATACACTACAAGACAACCCAGGACTTCATGGCCCAGATATACAAGAATGGCTATATAATAGAAAAAACCATTTCACTGCCCTTCTGCAACGAATGCAGGAGACAACTTTCCGACCGTTACATAGAAGGAACCTGCCCAAACTGCGGATACGATAAGGCAAGGGGCGACCAGTGCGAGAGCTGCAGCACAATGCTTGACCCTGAAAAGCTGAAGAACCCTTACTGTGCAATCTGCAATTCAAAAAACATTGAATTCAGGGAAAAAAAGCACCTCTTCCTGGACTTTGAAAAGCTTTCTCCAAAGCTGGAGAAGTGGATTAAAGGCAACAAGCACTGGAGGCAGCAGGTAAGAAGCCTGGCTTTGGGCTGGATTAATGAGGGATTAAAGCCAAGGTGCATTACAAGAAACCTCAAGTGGGGAGTGCCTGTGCAGTTTAAGGGCTTTGAAGACTTAGTCTATTACGTCTGGGTTGATGCCCCGATTGGCTATATTTCATCAACAAAGGAGTGGAACAAGACAAAGTGGAAGCTCTTCTGGCAGGACAAGAATGCAAGGATATATAATTTTCTGGGCAAGGATAACATACCTTTCCATACAATATTTTTTCCGGCCATGATTATGGCTAACGGAAAATTTAATCTGCCATATAATGTAGTCGGGCAGCAGTACCTTAACTTTGAGGGGCGCAAGTTTTCAAAAAGCCAAAAATGGGGAGTTTTCTGCGAAAACCTTGCATCCACCGGCTTAAGCCCTGACTACTGGAGATATTATCTGACATTCCTCATACCGGAGACAAAAGACACTGAGTTCTACTGGAAAGACTTCCAGGACAAGATAAACAACGAGCTGGTAGGCAATCTTGGGAACTTCGTCAACCGCTCACTGACATTCATAGTAAGCAAATACGGCAACAAAGTCCCCAAGGCAGTTTTAACAAAAGCAGACAAAACCTTCCTAAAGCAGGTTGAAAAGCAAATAGAAGTCATAAAAGCCGCCTTTGAAAGAGTTGAGTTAAGAAGCGCTTTGGAAGAAACAATGAGACTGTCAGCAATGGCAAACAAGTATTTCCAGGACAACGAGCCGTGGAAAGTGCCGGAAAAGTCAAAGAACGTCTTGTACGTCTGCGCAAACATGTCAAGAATGATAGCCTTGCTAGTCCAGCCGTTCCTGCCCCAAACTTCAGAAAAAATACTTAAGATGCTTAACGCCAAAGACAAGGACTGGAAAAAAATAAATAAACTGCAAGTCAAGCCAAACCAGAAATTAAACAAAATAGAGCTTCTCTTCCATAAATTAGAAGACAAGGAAATGGAAGAGCTTAAAACAAAAACTTCAAAAGTCACTGAATACTTCAAAGAGCGATTAACAAAGGAAGTCAAGCCAATTGACAAGCAAAGCGGACATCCGCTTGAAGAAAGAAGCATGATGAACAAGGAGGAAAATAAGATGAAACAAGAACATCCTAAAGAACACAAGGAACCGGCGTCAGTGCAGTTAAAAGCATGCCCTGCATGCAACCACGTCAGCTATGACGAATTCGCAAAAATGGACATAAGAGTCGGGAAAGTCGTGAAAGCACAGCCTCATCCGAACGCAGACAAATTAGTCGTCTTATTAGTCAACTTCGGGAAATGCATGGAAGAAAGGCAGATTGTCGCAGGCATAAGAAAGCATTATCCTATTGAAAAGATTCTGGGAAAGAAGATTATAGTCATAACAAACTTGCAACCAGTAGTCCTGAGAGGCATTGAAAGCAACGGAATGCTGCTAGCCGCTTCAGAGAATGAAAAGTTAGGGCTATTAACAGTGGAGAATGACATTGCTGAGGGAAGCAAGGTAAGCTGATACCCTGTTACAGCAATCTTAGCATTTTGTTAATAACAAGGTTACTCCCTGTACTTAACTTTCTTTTTTATTACAGGCATCACTTTATTGAAAGAGGGCAGTGTTTTTGTTAGGCTTGACAAGTCATCTTCCCATTTGTTGAATATCCTGTTTGTGTTCTTGAACAGCAGATAAGAGCTGAACTTTTCATTATTTGCCCTGAATTTCTTCCTTACAAGCCCGATTGAGAGCGGCAAATTGCGCTTGATGATATAATACAAGTCAAAATAATCTCTTGGCTTGTATCTCTGGCAGGCTGCCATTACTTTTTCCGCAATTATCTCATTTTGATGTATGCATCTTACTTCAAAACGAGGGATGTGCCTGCCGTAAAAATGAGGCACCATGAATCTTTTAGGTTTCAGAAGCATTTTTCCCCTTTCGTTCAGGTCAATGAATATTGTGCCTGCCTCATGGAACAGTTTGTAATGAACAATGAGTCTTGTGAATCCTTCAACTTTATTGCCTTCTTCTATGTTGCTGAATATTGTGCCTTTAAGCCTGTCCCTTATGTCTTTTTCAACAGAAGGCAGGCTTCTTGATAATGTAAAGTCAAGGTCTTCTGAAATTCTCTGGTGCTTGAGGAATATCTTGTTTAACGCTGTCCCGCCTTTAAAGTATATCCCTTCAACGTCCTTGATTGTGTAAAGGAGGTAAGTGAGGAGATAATCTTTTTCGATTATTGCAATATCAAACCCTTTACTGCCTGCTATAATTGTTAGCTCGTCAATTGTTATGACCATTTCCTGCTTTCTCCTTTTGTTGCTATCAGGAACCTGTGCCCGCGAATTTCACGTTCTGTAATTTTTGGCAGGTTTTCCTTCCTTTTTTTTATAAAATTAATCTTGGCATGAAAAATTTCCATCTTTTTTTGCATTCTTGTATTAAATACCTCATACTGGAACGGGATTTGCTCCATGTGCTTCCAGTAATAAGCGGCGGCCTTGCCGGCAATGCAATATCCTTTGCCGTCCATTATCTCATCTATAATGGCATATGGATGCTCTGACCACTTTCCGCCAATTGCCCTTACAGGAATCAGGTAATACGTATGTTTGTTCAGCTTTATTATCCTCCCTTTCTTCCGCATCCTGTGAAGGTAAACATTCATCTCATTTGCGCTTGTAAAGTGCCTTTTAATCTCCTCTCTGGTAAAAAAGTACTGATTCTTGAATTCCAATTCCGACACGATTTCCATTTCCTTTCCGCTTATTCCTTTCATGTTCCTTTAAATTAACAATATGTTAATAATGAGGAACAAGGTTGTATTTAAGCTTTATGCCTCCTCTTTCTGCCTTGTCCGTCAATCCTTTCCCTTTCTGCCAGATAGCTCTCAAAATCCTCAAAGTAGCCGTTTACATTGCTCGCTGCAGCTGTTTCAGCATATTTTTTCTTTATGCCCATCTTTACAAACGCGCCAGTTAGCTCCCGTGTTATAAGCAGCTTTTTTACAAGCTCGAGCCTTTCAATGCAGTCCGCATTATACCAGTCGTCCCACCACGGAATCTCAAATTCTTTTGAAGATATTTTCCTTTTCATTTTATCACCCCTTATTTTAAAAATGTCAAGACAATAACTTAATCTGCCCTTTTTAAGCCTTGCCTGCTGTTTTGCAAATCCTTCAAAAATTCAGGAAACTTTTCATAACTTCTGCAAAAAGAAACAATAGTCCGGATAAACGTCCCAAATCCTGAATTAGGGTTAATAAATTGAAATTAAGAGAATTAACGCCGGAGGCTGGCTTTATAATCCCGCTATCCGTTCTATCCTTGTGGAGCTGACAATCCCGTACCTTGGAATCCTGAACAAGTCATCATTGCAATAGCTTCTTCCTCCGCCTATAGTGGCAGAAGTGAAATAACTTCTCAGGAATTCCCATCTGTTCTCATCAGACGGGACTGCGCAGTACGGAAAGCAGAATGATTTTACAAGCGAAATCCTTTCTCCAATGTAATCCTCGAGCTTATCCTGGCATTCAGTTATCGTGTCCCTGAATTCCTGAATACTGCACCTTGACATATTGGTGTGCCTCATTGTATGGTTCCCGATTTCATATCCATTGTCCAAAAGCCAGTTAAGCTTGTATTCAACAGAGTTTCTCTGCCCGAATGCGGCATTTGCTGAAAATGAAATATAAAACATTGCTGTCTTGCCAAAATCAGGATGGGAACCGCAGAAATCTTCCATAATTCCCACAGCGCAATTATGGGTAATAATCCCTTCTTCTTCCAGCCTGAACTGCGAGCCCCTTGCATCATCAAATGTGATTACAACAGGCTTTTCAGCGCTGAAGCTTCCGCTAACCAATTCTTCAATTGTGCTCAGCTTGTATCCTTTTTCATAAAGGCATTCCAAATCCTGCCTGAATCTCTCGGGAGTTCTTGAATAAATGCTGTCTTTCCTGTCAACTGCGTGGTACATCAGGACAGGAACTTCCAAAGGCGTTGTTTTATTCTCGTCTCTATCATCAGCTTTTAACACAGAAGGAACTAATGAAGCAGCAGCCCCCATTCCAAGTATTTTAAGAAAATCCCTTCTTTGCATTTTACTTCCACAGCTTCTCAAAGTCAAATCCCTTGTTCTCGTTGAAGATAATGCCTTTCTCCGTGATAAAACCTGAAATATACTCAGCAGGAGTCACGTCAAACGCAGGGTTCAATGCTCTTGAGCCTTCAGGAGTCACTCGCACTTTGCTTCTCCTTCTTTTTTCCGTAATTCCATAAACCCAATGAACTTCATCCTCGCTTCTGTATTCAATGGGGATGTCCCTTCCACTGCGACATTTCACATCAAATGTTGAACTCGGAGCAGCGACATAAAACGGAATTCCGGCAGCCCTTGCGCAGATTGCTTTCTCATAAGTCCCTATCTTGTTTGCAGTGTCCCCGTTGTTTGCAATCCTGTCAGCGCCCACAATTACAATCCCTATTCTTCCGTTTTTCATGAAAGCGCCTGCTGCGTTGTCAGGAATCACGTAATGCTCTATCCCTTCGTTCAACAATTCCCAAGCTGTTAAATTAGCTCCCTGCAATCTGGGTCTTGTCTCGTCAGAGTAAACAATAATCTTTTTTCCGGCTGCCTTTGCAGCGTACACAGGAGACAAAGCAGAACCATAATCAACAAAAGCAAGCCATCCTGCATTGCAGTGCGTTAAAACAGAATCCTTGGAACCCAACAGCGTATTCCCCAACTCTCCAATCTTCTTGCAGGCTTCTGCATCATCGTCAGCAATTGCGTTTGCCTCAAGAACAGCAGCCTCAACAGCAGATTCAAGCGTTTCTTTTCCGAGCATTGCATCGCAAACCCTGTCAACTGCATAAAACAAGTTCTGCGCAGTTGGGCGCGAATCTTTTATTGTGTTTGCAGCCTTGAAAAGATATTTCATTGGCTTTCTCAGTTTGGCTGATTCCAGAGCAGCTTGGCACATTGCATAACCCGCAGTTGCCCCAATAGCCCCTGCTCCCCGAACAGTCATATCCTTGATTGCTTCCACAGTGTCAAGATAAGTCTTGCACTTGAATATCTTGAATTTGTGAGGCAATAACGGCTGGTTTATCATAAACACATTATTCCCTTTCATCCAAACAGTGCGGAAGTGCTTTTTAATGCCGTTGATTTTTACATTCATGCATTCACCTTTATCTTTAATTTCGGTTCAGGGGTTTCATAAGTTGCTTTTTTTTCAATATGCGGCTCAACAATCCATTCCCTTGCGCAGAACTCGCTTACGCCTGAAAAAAGCCTGTACATTGCATCAGCTTGCCCCTTATTTACGCCAAAAATAAGGTTTTTCCTTGCTGAAATGCTTCCTGCAATTCTCTCAAGCCCGTATTTTCCGAACTTGAGGCATATCTCAGTATCCTTTTTCCAAGAGTTTATCTCAACATCCATACCTCTTCCGTATGCTGCGTTAAAAGCATCAACAGGCTGCCAAATTTTTCCTCTATCAAAGGCAATCATTCCATAAGGGATTTTCATCTGCCCTGCTATGCTGAACTCTGTTTCACTGTCTCCAAGCTCCACGCTTGCTCCAAGAAGCATCGCAATGTCCTTGTAATGCCTTAAATCATCTTTCGTGACTTCGCCGTCTGCTGAAATTGAGCAGTCAAGCGCAACTGAAGTGTAAGGAAAGATGCATTCAATCCAGTCTGCCTTCCTTATTTCCATTTCAAGCCCCTTTATTTCGTTGTTGTGCAATTTGCTTGCTGAAAAATAAATATTATATCCTCCAAAGCTGTCAAGCGCATTTCTTATCAGCTTTTCAGAATCAACCTTTTTTCCAAACGGAAATTCTGTTTCAAATGAGATAAAATCATAACTGCCTTTTTCAAATCCCTTTCTGTCAGCTTCAATGATTATTGTTGAATTTTTGTCATTCAGCGAGCGGTAACTTGCAGTAATGCTGTTTCCCTTATGTTTTTTTGCAGCTCTTGCCGCAAACCCAAACATGTCATCAATGTTCGCCCACCATTGCCTTGTTTCCATTTTAGCCTCCTGTATTCTCCTTTCTTTTTGTCAATCCTTTGTAATTCCGTGCGGGTAAAATATGACTTTCATTGCATCCATTTCTTTTGAAGCAATTCTGAACCCTTCCTTTGCTTTTTCCAAAGGCAGCCTGTGCGTAATCATGTCCCTTATGTCAACTGAGCCTGAGGCAATCAATTCCAAGGCTTCCTTATTGTCTCGCATTCCTGCGCCGTATGAAAATGCAATCGTCTTTTCGTCTTTCCAGAATTCGTTCAAAGGCGCAACAACATCCTCGTCAGGGCGCGGAACTGCAAAATACAATACAGTTCCTCCCCTGTCAACGCAATTGAATGCCTGCTTTGCTGCAGGAAGGGCTCCTGTGCATACAATTACCTTGTCAGCAAGCTCTCCGTTAAGCCTGTATTTTAGTATTGAATGCACATCGTCAAGCGCATGAATGGGTATTGCGCTGTTTAGCCTTGCCAATTGGATCCTGTAAGGATTTATGTCAGTTGCCATTATTTTTTTTACACCTTTTGCCTTTGCCAGTTTTATGTGAAGTATTCCTGCAGGCCCGCATCCCATTACAAGAAGCGAATCATCCTGTTTTATTCCCAGCCTCTTTTGCCCCCTTACAGCACATCCCAATGGCTCAATAAATGTTCCTTCCTCAAATCCCACGTTTGAGGGGAGATTAAGCATCCCCTTTTCAATGTTAATTGCAGGAATCCGGATGTATTCAGAGAATCCGCCCGGATAGAAGTTTGTTTTTCTTAAAGTGTCGCACGCAGTGTCATTGCCATTTTTACAGTACTTGCAGGAGCCGCAAGGCACGTGATGCGTCACGAAAACTTTCTCGCCTTCATCAAAATCAGTAACATTCTTTCCTTTTTTTTCAACTATGCCCGCAACCTCGTGCCCCAAAACTAAGGGCGCTTTCTTAATCCTGTACCATTCCATCAAGTCGCTTCCGCAGATGCCTGAAGCTATTGTCTTGAAAAGAATCTCATCATCTGAAATGTCAGGAACAGGCATTTCCTCGTTTCTAACATCACTGTTATTGTAATATATTGCTGTTTTCATGGCACTTTTGTAATCTTTCATCTCTTTATAAGAATTATGCTTAAAACTCCTGCGCGCCCATAATGGCCCTGCGAGCCCAAACAAAACTGATTGAGCCGAAGCTCTTTGCCTCTTTCCATTTCAATGGCGAGACTCAGGTCTGGCTGGGCTTTTCGCGCCTCAAGGATTTGTGAGCCCAAACTTGGGGGTATTCTTTGGCTCGATTAGTTCTTGCCTTTCTAGAATACATGGTTTATAGTTCGGGCTTTTCACACCTTTTTTCAAGTAAGGAATGGATTGTTGTTTTAAAAGCATTTGTATACTGCAGAATATAGGACGAAAAAAATGGGTCCTACGGTCGGAGTCACTATGTTTGCGACCGCAGTCCCCTGATGGGCCCTACGGGTGTATTCACTGCGTTCATACCCGCAGGGCTATCCTGTTTGCTAATCTCTATTTTTATTTCAAGCAATTAAAATTAAGAAATGGGCCCTACGGGATTCGAACCCGCGACCTCTCGATTTCTTCCAAGCCATGCTTGATATCAGTCGAGTGCTCTAGCCAGGCTAAGCTAAAGGCCCATTAAAACGCCCCGGACAGGACTCGAACCTGTGACCGCACGGTTAACAGCCGTGCGCTCTACCGACTGAGCTACCGGAGCATTCAGAAATTATAAAGACACCTCTTTTAAAAGCTTTTCTATTGCTTAATCTTTCTTTTTGCCTTGTTTTCAGCGTCTGCCTTCACAGCCGCCATGCTGAAAAGCTCATTCAGCGTGGCTGCCTTTATTACGCCCGCCACTTTGCCATTTGCAATTACAGGCAATAACTCAATCCTCTGCATAATCATAAGCTCATATGCTTTTATGCAGGTGTCCTCGGGAGAAACTGATTTTATCTTGTGGATGGGTATTGTGACCTCAAGAATCTTCCTTGTTCCGTCAGCAGCCTTTGCTTTTTCAATCTGCTGCTGCAGTGCAACGCCGATAACCTTCTTGCCTGACAATACAGGATAAACCCACTGGTCATAGCTCATTAATTTCTTGAAATCAAACCCTGAAACAGGCATTGAAGCGTCAAGCGCCTTGTACTTTGTCTGCATGTATTCCTTGACTTTTGATTCTTTCAGAATGTTGCTTACAACAGTCTGCTTGTAGCTGTTTTTTGCGATTGAATAAAGGAATAATCCAAGCAGTATGTACCAGAGGTCAATTCTTCCGAAAAATATTCCTAATACGCCTATTATAATGAGGAATATTGCAAACATCTTGCCGCCTTCTGCAGCAACATAGGTTGCCCTGTTTATGTCGCCCCACTTCTTCCATAATATCGCTCTTAGCACCCGTCCGCCGTCCAATGGAAATCCCGGAACGAGGTTAAATCCGCCAAGGATAAGATTAACAAACGCCAAATATCCAAAAACAGCCCCGATGTAAACTCCTGAAAATTTTGAAAGCGCAAAAAACAATCCTCCAAGGAATAAGCTCATAATGGGCCCTGCAATTGCAACCTTCAGCTCTTTATTCGGGGTAAAATTGTCCTCATTTACCTGCGCAACGCCTCCAAAGAAAAACAGGGTAATGCTGCTTACCTTTATCTTGTTCTTCAATGCAACAAGGCTGTGGCTTAATTCGTGTAGCAGGACAGACGCAAAAAGAAGCAGTGATGCAAGAGCCCCTAATATGCCGTAGACATAAGCCTCTTTGCCAGGCAATCTTTCTGGAAAATATCCTGAGGAAAGAGCCCACGCAAGCAAAAAGAACACAAGGAACCATGTGTAATGCAGGTTTATCTTAATGCCGAACAATTTTCCAATATGGACATTTCCGTTCATAATGAATTAGTAAGGGGAATGGTATATAACCTTTACGCAATGAGGAGAATTTCCTGCGTCGAATAAACCCTGACTTTCTCCTGCTCTTTAAGTTTCTTGTCATTGCTCCAGATGCCGCACTTCAGTTTTATTGCAAGCGCAAAATACATTGTGTCATCTTTGTCAGGGCATATTTTTTCAGCTTCTGCCATAAATTCCCTGTAATATTCTTTAGGGAAAACTATTATCAGCTCTTTCAGAATTTTCATTATCTCAATAAAGTCAGGTTTGCTGCGGTGAGTTTTTTCAAGTATATCCTTTTCGTGCCTTGCAAACTCCTCTAATATATATTCAGGAGTGTAAAATGTAAATCTTTCATCAAAAAGAAGGCGGGCTGTCAGGTTGTCTTTTATAAGCGCGGAAAAAAGAATATTTGCGTCAACAACCAGATTCATTTTTTTAGCCCTTGTGTTTCTTCATTGTTTTTGCGCTTACCTGCTTCCCAAGCTGCATGGCTTCTGCTTCCGTAATTTCGCTTTTCCTTGAAAACTCCTGAAACTTCTTCAGCATTTCAATCTTGCGCGTTATGGCCTCTCTTGCCACTGCGCTCCAGTTTATCTCCGGAAAGCTGTCCATGTCTTGCTTTATCTCTGCAGGCACAGCCAGTGTTATGCTTACCATTTACCCTCCTGTAATTTACGTATATTACGTGTAATACGTTTATATATTTAAACCTTTCGAAGCGCAGCTTCGTGAGGTTTGGAACACAGTGACAAAATCTATCGGAAAGTCAATGGCAACCATTTAAGAAAGAGGCACCTTTGTTAGTTTTTAAGCCTAATCCCAAGATATTATAGATATTTAGGAAAAATAGCAAATAATAGTTAATAGGTTTAAAGGGATAAGAAAATAAAAAGCTTACTTCTTCCTGTAATAGTCTACTAAGGCGTCGCCGTCATAATCAGCCCATATTTCGCCGTCGGAATTTGTGTTGACAAAATAGTGCGTTGCGCTTTTAGGAGCCATTCTGTCTATATCTCTTAACATATCCCAGTTCAATTGCATCGGCGCTTCCCTTATTCTTGCTTGACCTACTTTAGAGAATAAGTTTTTGTTTTCGTTGAACTGTTTTGGTGTTAGTCTTGCCAGTTTTAAATCCGTATAAATCATGATTTGTGCTGTATAGCTATTAGTGGATGCGGCATTATACTGGGCATGCCACCCTGCTCTTTCATATTCTGCCTTCAGTGTTTTTTCAAAAACCTCTTCAACTAATTTTTCTATGCGGGGTATGTGCGGAAGCCTTTTTGACACGAGCTTTGCAGGGTCATACACATTTATTCCGTCACGGGTTTCAGTACTGCACTTGCCTATTGCCGCAAGAAGCCTGTCCAGTTCCTCTTCCAAAACTTGCGCAACATCCTGCTTGTCTTTGCATGATATTTCATACGCCTTGCTTCCAAGCCCGCTCGGTCCGACTACCATTTTGAATTCCTCCCTATAAACTGATAGAAATTAGGATAAACTCCCTCTATATAAGCCTTACTCAATCCAGTCCTGATTCTTTATCTTGTCAGGAAGGTACTTCTCAGAAATAAATGAAATCCCGCGGGCACTCATTGCCTGGATTTCCGCTTTTGCCTTGAATTCCTTCATCATCTTGAACTGCCTCTGCCACGCCTTGTTGTCCTTGAACCAGTCGTACTTCGTAATCTGGGCAAGCCTCTTGGCGTCATTTTCCTCAAACTTTATGAAATGCTTTTTCAGGTCATACTTTATGATGTCATCTGCGGTAATTCCAAGGAACTTGCATCCGCCTACAGACAATTTTTCAGTAATGTGCGCCAAGCTTATTGAGCCGTACTTCAAGACAGAATAAATGTAAATTCCCCATGGGTCAAAGTCAGTAAGGACATACACAGGCAATTTCAGCTCATCCTGCATTCTTTGCAATAATCTTCTTATTCCCCTTGTAGCCTGCCCCTGCGAGCACATTATTATGCAGTGCTGTTTTTCCCAGTACTTGTCCTCGTGCAGTCTCTCCCAAACTGCTGCTTTTTCCATGTATATGATATACTTTGCATCGCTTTTGAGAAATTTCACATCCTCGACATTTGAGGGTATTGACCATCCGCCTGAGCCAAGCTTGCTCCAGTCAATCTTGTCTCCGTGGTCCTCAACAATGACTCTTCCTGCAACAGAGCCCATCTTGTTTGCATTTATGTTAAGCTGCTCCCTTGCGCATTCAGTCACAAGCTCAAGGTCCTCTATTGCCTTGTCTGTTTCACTCTGTTCGTCAACAAGGTTTACTTTTGTATTTGGAATGGTTCTTTTTGCCATGTAAAAAACATCCCTTAAGCTTGCGTGCTTGCCCAAATCCACAAGGTCCTTGCTTATTGCTGCAACTTCTGCAGTCTGCATGAACTTCTTTGAATGGGCTACATTGAAGAAATATCTTGTTGCCTTTGCATTTCCCATGCTTATTGTGCATTTCTTCTGGTCATACACAATATTTGACAATGCCCTTACAGGAATGTCTATTGAAGGATTTTTTCCTTTATTTATGTCATCTGCAATCTTTTTGCCGAGCTTCTGAAGCTCCTGTTTTGGGCTGCTCATTTCTGCTCTCCCGCCGCCTCTCGCAAAATTTCAGGCATGCTTTTCTTAAGCATTTTCTGCAGTGATGCAATAAGCTCTGTTTTCTTCTCGCCTGAAAGCCTTGCAACCGAGTCAGCAAGCTCCGGTATGTAATTCTCAAAAAGGCTTGCCCTTTCCTTCTGCTCTTTTGCGCGTATGTTCTTTCTTATGTAAATCCCGAGCTGCCTTCCGACTTCCTGCAAAGCAAGCTTCATTTCGTGCATTATTTCCGGGTATGATGCGATTGCCTCTTTTGCCTCTGAAGTGAAAGGCACCCATACTGATGACATATGGACAAGAATCAAAGCAGGTCCTGCCGGAAGAGCTCCCTTGCTTTGGCTTAATCCGTAGTTTCTCCACATTGTGCCGACTGTTGCGCCGTAGCTTGCGCACGCGCCCTGCTGGTACAATAAAGGAACTCTGTTTGCAAATCTCATTACTTTTACCAATTCATCTGTTTCAAGCGAGCCGCCGAAAGCAAGCCCAACCTCAATCTGGAACGGATTGCCCCTGTAAACCGCGGGCGGTCTTGTGATTGCAGTGTAAAACTCGGCAGCAACCTCTTTCTTAAGCCCTTTTACCAAAGCATCCTCGCCGATTGGCACAAGGCAGTCTGTCGGCGGAGACATTATCTTTGTGCCTTGTATTGCCTTGTATAATGCTTCAACCTCATGGGGCTCAACCTTCATTGGTTTAATCCCCTCATCAACCATTGCTTTTGTGCATATTTCCTTTGACACGGCAGGGCTTACCCTGCAGAACTCTGTCTGCAAAAAGCTTGAAACCCTGCTTGCTTTCGTGTCTTTCAGCATCTTCATCAGCATTCCAAGCTCCACTCCGTAAGGGTGCGGCTTGATTTCCTTAGGCTCTTTCGGTGCCTGCTTTGTAACTGATGGGAATTCCATTATCTCTTTTTCAGGATTAATGTAAAGAATATGGCAGTGCGGGTTTGCAATTGCAACCTGCTTAAGGTAATCATCAACGCTCTGCTTTCCCTTTGCATACTTTGCCTCAAGCTCAATCTCAAGCTTTACTCCGTGCTCTTTCTCGTTCCATTCGGCATCTTCATGCTTTGTGATGTTCGGCTCGTTTTTTCTTGTGTCAATGAAAAGCTCAAAATACATTGCAGGCCTTTTCGGGGAAATTTTAGTCCATATTTTAATGGGCTTTCCTGTTGTCAGCTGTCCGTACATTGCAGCCGCGGAAATTCCGATTCCCTGCTGTCCTCTTGAGCATTTTAATCTGTGGAACTTGCTTCCGTAAAGAAGTTTTCCAAACACCCTTCCAACCTGCTCCTTTACAATGCCCGGACCGTTGTCCTCAATCATTACCTTGTATCTGTCTTCTCCTGAACTCTCTATAATTATCTTAAGCTCCGGCGCTATTTTTGCCTCTTCGCAGGCGTCAAGTGAATTGTCAACAGCCTCTTTCACTGCAGTAAGGAGCGCTTTCTTCGGATTGTCAAAGCCGAGAAGGTGCCTGTTTTTCAAAAAGAACTCTGAAACAGAAATTTCCCTCTGCTTTGTTGCAAGCTCGTCAGCTATTATCCTGCCCTGCTTCACTTCGCCTTTGTCATCAACAAGTTTTGTCTGCGCCAAATCATAACACCTTTTTTTTAAAATCAAATTCTATATGAAGTAGTCATTAATAAGCTTTATTGTTATGCAAAACAACTATCGCAAAGGCAATCAAAGCTCAAACTCATCGATAAAATCAACAATAACCCTGTATTTTTCGAGGAACCTGAATCCTTTTTCAGATAGGCTGACATGCTTTCCGCCTTTTTTGTCAATTGATTCAATCACAAGCCTTTTTGCAAGAAGCTCATTGTAATATTCTCTGAACCTGCTTGAAGAAAGCCCTGTTTTTCTTAAGAGAGGCGTAATCTTTATTGAATTATGGCTTTCATTTATAGTATCAAGAATCCCCCTGATTATCTCAAGCCTGCCCCTTTTTGCCATTCTCACTCAGGACCCACTCTTCTTAAAACCCTGTAAAGAATCATAAGAAATATGAATATTGACGCAAGGTAGATTATCATATGGTACTGCTGAAGAAATCTGGGAATTACGGCGCTGAGAACATTTAAAATCCAGAAAACAAGCAAGAGACTGTATGCAAAGTAAAGCCCGTGCTTCTGTTTCTTTTTTTTGGAATCCCTGTAAGCCCTGCAAAAGCCAAAAGCGGCAAACGCAAGCAGGAAAACATTTATCAAAAGCTGAAAAGCAGGCTCTCTTGACTGCATGCTCACAAGCCCGATAAAAAGCGCAGTGCCTTGGATAACATACATAATCCATTTCTTCCTGCTCCACTCCTTCCACATTATGCTGTAAACAAGATAAAATACAGCCATTGCGCTGAAATACATGAACAGGAACAGCGTAATCCTGCCAAAAATCCTTGGCGATATGTCAAGCACCATCGGGCTTGCAAACAGGAACAAAAGCATCATTATGAATGACCTGAAAAAATATGCTATGGCAAAGAAAAGGAAAGACTGCCTGAAATACTTGATGCCTTTGTAAGAGCTCAGTTCATACAATTCCTTTGTTCCGAAATAAATCATAAGGCTGCAGACTATTATGATAAAAGAATAAACCATCTCAATGCCCATGCTTGAAGCAAACATTCCGCGCGGTATCATGTCAATCATAAGCATTATCTGCTATTTAAATCTTTTAAGCATGGTGGATTTTCAGTCCACCCTGCTTATAAACTATTTCGGCAATTATAATTGCAAATGAAATCAGTTAGAAAAAAAACAATATTGCAGACGCTGCCTATTATTGCAGGCGGTATCTTTCTTATCATACTAATCCTGCTGTCTATATCCGGTTGTTCGCAAAAAAGAGATGATTTTAAGGGAATGTATCCGAGAGAAGAATTGCGGGAAGCAATGAGAGGGCAGGGCGGATTTAACAGGACAGGTTTCAATGAAACAGAGATGAGAGAGCGTTCCGTTGAAATGGAAAAGCTTATGAGCGAATCCTGCATTGGAAAATCAGAAGGAGAAAGCTGTTTAATGCAAACTCCGAGAGGGGAAATCACTGCAACTTGTAAAATGAATGATGATAAGCTGCTTTGCCAAATGGAAAAAAAGCAGATGCTTCAGGATGGAATGCCAAGAATGCCGTCTGATGATGCCCTGTAAATGCCGAAGGAACAGCTTGACTTAAAGGTTTAATGGTGAATATGAAATGAAAGACCCCATAATAAAAATAGATAATGTCTGGAAAAAGTATGACATGGGCAAGGCAGGGCCTCTTGTTGTCTTGAAATCAATAAGCATTGACATCCAAAGAGGGGAGTTTCTTGCAATTACAGGACCTTCAGGAAGCGGAAAGTCAACAATGATGAACATTGTCGGCGCTCTTGACAAGCCTTCGTGGGGCTCTGTTTACCTTGACGGGAAGAACATAGCAAGTATGCGCGAGTCTTCTCTTGCATTCCTGCGCGGAAAAAAGGTGGGATTTATATTCCAGCAGTTCAATCTTCTTCCGACATTAAGCGCATTGCAGAACGTGATGCTGCCGATGGAAGTAATAGGTGTTTCTGAAAAAGAGGCAAGAAAAAGGGCAGAGTGGCTTCTTGGGCTTCTTGATTTGGGCAACAGGCTGCATCACAAGCCGAATGAGCTTAGCGGAGGGCAGCAGCAGAGGGTTGCAATTGCAAGAGCCCTTTCAAATGATCCGGAGGTAATTCTTGCAGACGAGCCTACAGGCAACCTGGATTCAAAAACAGGAAGATTTGTAGTTGACTTTTTGGGAAGAATGCACAAGGGCGGGAAGACAGTAGTGCTTATCACTCACGACACAGAGCTTGTTAAATGCGCACAGAGAATCATTTACCTGAAAGACGGTATGATAGAGAAAGAAACATCGAGAGGAGGATAGAAAAATGAATAAGACAATAGTATTAGTAATGCTGTTTGCATTGGCTTTTGCCGGTGCGGTTTCTGCCATAGGGGATGCTGCTTGCAGTCCAAGCGTAACGCTGCTTAACCAGGACCCTTATCCCGGAATGCCTGACAGCTATGTAAAGCTTGTATTTATGGTGACAGGAGTTGCAGGCTCAAACTGCGATAAAGGGGTGTGGATTAAGCTGATTCCAACATATCCTTTTTCCTTGGATGGCGATGAATCCCTGAAAACTCTTGAAAGCAATACCTTTATCTCAAATCAGAACAGCAACTGGATGGTCCCTTACAAGTTGAGGGTTGACAAGGATGCGCTTGAAGGAGAATATGACATTGAAGCCCATTATGGCGCAAACGGCATTTCCTCGCCAACAGGCTCATACCATATTGAATTTTTTAATGTTACTCTGGAGGACTCAAGAACAAGCTTTGATGCGCTTATTCAGGAAGTCAGCGGCACAGAAGTGACAATTGCCCTTGCAAACACAGGGAAAAACATTGCAAACTCGGTTGTTGTAAGGATTCCTGAGCAGGAAAATTTCAGGGTTACAGGCACTGACGGGCAGATGGTGGGAAATCTTGAAAGCGGTGATTACACTGTTGTGGGGTTCAGCATTTCACAAGCAATGCAGACGGGCAGGCAGAACAGGACAGGAGATTTTCAGCAGATGCCTTTTGAAAATTTAAAAGCGCCTGCGGAATCTGCGAAAGAGCTGAAGTTTGACATTTATTACACAGACAGCCTTGGCGTTAGAAGGGTAATAAATACTGCGCTGCCTTTGAACATGAATGGCGCAATAAATATGACAGGCTTTGGAAATTTAGGGGCAAGAAGAACAACGCAGGCTCAAAGCGCATTTTCATTGTCTTCATTATTTACCTGGCAGGCTGGCGCTGCTCTGCTTATAGGGCTTATTGCTGCGTTTTTCTTTGCAAAAAAAAGGTATGCGGGAAAGAAGGCGCACGTTTCTCCCTCTGAAGTTCCTGACTGGGCAAAGGAGAGAAAAAAATAAGGGCTTAAAATGAAAATAAGGAAATCCCTTTCGCTTGCATTGAACATATTGTTTCACAGCAAGCTTCGCAGCTGGCTTACCATATTGGGCATAGTCATCGGCGTTGCCGCTGTTGTTTCAATTGTTTCAATCAGCGAAGGTGCAAAACAGCAGCTTGAGGACAGGCTGGGAAGCCTTGGGGCTGACATTCTTACTGTCTCGCCCGGCGCTTCACGGGCATCAGGCAGAATGGGTGAATTCCGTATGCCTGAAGGCGGACCTGGCGGGTTTGGAAGCTCGAGCGCTTCATCTTCAAAATCAAAAAATCTTACAAAATCAGACGTGCTTGTCATTAATGCAATTCCAAATGTAAAATATGCAATGGGCACTGTCTCAGGCAGGGCTTCAGTAACTTACGGAAGCAAAAGCTCAACTCTTTCAGTGCAGGGAGTGGATACTGCTGTATGGAAAGAGATTACAACAGACAAGCTTGCTTCAGGCAGGCTCCTTTCAAAAGCAGACACATTCTCAGTTGTTCTTGGCGGAAGAATAGTGGAATCAATTTTTGAAGACGGAATCCCTCTTAATTCAAAAGTTATCATTGAAGGCACGGCTTTTAAGGTTGTTGGCATACTTCAGGAAGGCTCTAATGTTTATATGCCCATTGATATGGCAAGGGAAGTTGTCGAAGGCATAGGCGATAAAAAGCTTGATTCAATAACAGTTAAGGTAAATGATGTTTCGCTTACAGATTCCACTATTGATGAGATAAACAGGAAGCTTATGCTTTCAAGGGGAATATTAAAGGAAAAAGACAAGGATTTCAGCGTTAGCTCCATGAAGGCAATGCAGGAAACAATGCAGGAGACAATGAGCGCAATGACATTGTTCCTTGGCGCCATAGCAGTCATTTCGCTTATTGTAGGGGCAATCGGCATTGCAAACACAATGTTTACTTCTGTTTTGGAAAAAACAAGGGAAATTGGCATAATGAAGGCAATCGGCTCAAAAAACAGGGACATAATGCTGATATTCCTCTTTAATTCAGGGCTTATTGGTTTTGTCGGCGGCATTGGCGGGATTATTCTTGGATGGTTTGGCTCCGGATTCATAAGCTCAATGGCAGGCACAGGCGCTTCAATGCCGGGCAGAGGAGGAGCAATGGGTTTCTTGGGCAATGCTGCAGTAACGCCTGAACTGATAATCGGCGCTTTATTGGTTTCTGTTGCAATAGGAATGGTGGCCGGTGCAATACCTGCATTCAGGGCTTCAAGGTTAAAGCCCGTGGATGCTCTGCGCTACGAATAGCGTGGAGCTTCGAACGAAGTGAGAATACTCTCCGCTACGAGTAGCGTGGAACTTCTAACGAAGTGAGAATACTCTGCGCTGCGAATAACAACGTCAGCATAAATCTTATAAGCAGATATTGCCCTTATAACCTATGGAATAGAAGTGATAAAATGCAATTTAGAAACTATAAACTAAAGCTAAGCATGCTTGCGCTTTTGATAGGGCTTGGAGTTGGAATTTACATGCTTTCTGCTGTAATTGCCGGCTCATGGATTGGAATGTACAAGCCAAGCATTATTTCCTTTGTAATTGTCCATTTTTTAGGATATCTTTTTTTCATATTGTCGCCTGTGGAGCTGTTATTCATGTATTTTGTCGGCATTGGAACCAATATCCCCCTGCTTATTTTTCTTGCATTAGTGACAGCCATAGCTGCCCAATCCATTGATTACCTTATTGGGTATTTTGTCAGCGACAAGATTCTTATAAGCCTTATCGGAGAAAAGAGGTATAAGAAAACAAAAAGAAAGATTGACAAATATAATGAATTAATAATATTTTTATTTAACCTGTCCCCCTTATCTTCTCCGATTGCTGTGCTAATAGCAGGAATGCTCGGATATAAGCTTAAGAAAGTTTTAGCATACAGCTTTATGGGGCTGCTGTTGAAATATTGCGCTATTGCTTTGATATTAGTGAAAATAATGTAGAATAAAAAATTAAGAAAAATAATTATCTTTTCTTTTTTTTCTTTGGGCTTTTCAAGGCTTTTATAATCTTCTTTACTTTTGAAGCCTTGCCTTTCTTGCTCGGCTTTCTTCCCTTGAATTTTGCAGCTTTAGCTTTCTTTTTAGCCATTAGTTTATCACCTCGTTAGAAATGGACAGCTGGACTCGGTGCAAAAGTGCCTCAAGCACCTCTGCGGATCTGAACTTAGCCTTCCGCAATGCTTTAAAGGTTATCTTCTGCGCGCCATAAGGAAGCTTAACAAGTGCAGGGTTCCACGATGAGTTATAGTCCAGGCATCGTGTACATGGCTGAACACCTGACAGAGGCTTGTATGGTCACACCCTTTCCAGGGCAACCGAATTGTCCCGTCCGCTCTTTCGAGCAATGTATATTAGGCATAACTTCTATATAAACACTATTGTGATTCAAGATATATGTTGCAATATATACTTTTTTAGATATTTGCATTTAAACAGGGTATAGCCCTTAAATTTTAAGGCTTACTACTTTTGACATGCCGTGTCCGTCTTTTGGCAAAGAAACGCCATAAACAGAATCAGCGGCTGATATGACTCCGTCATTGTGAGAAATGACTATATACTGTGACTTGCCTGAATATGCTGCAAGAAGCCTTGAAAGCATGTCTGAATTCATTTTATCAAGGGCTGCATCAACCTCGTCCATTACATAGAAAGGGGCGGGATTGAATTCCTGTATTGCAAACAGGAATGCCAAAGCAGCCAGGGTTTTTTCTCCGCCTGAGAATCCTATGATATCAACAAACTTGTTGCTCCCAACCCTTACTGTTATGTCAATTCCGCCTTCAAAAGGATTTTCTGCATTTTCGATTACCAGATTAACCTCGCCTTTTGTTGACAATGATGCGAATATCTTTTGGAAGTTGCCTTTCAGCTTGTCAAACACCTCCATGAAAGCCCCTTTCTTCTTCTCTTCAATGCTCAGCATCATGTTAAGCACATCTTCCTTCTCAAGCTTGAGCTTTTCGTGCTTTTCAAGCAGGTTTTTGCATTCTTCGTTTGCCTTCTCATAAACTTCCAAGGCGCGCATATTGATATTTCCCATTGCCTTAAGCTCTCTTTCAATGGCTGAAACCTCTGTATTCAGCTGCTCTATTGTAAGCCCTCTTCTCAACTGCACGCTTGCATACTGCTCAAACTCTTTTTCAAGCCCTGCAACGCCTCCTAAAATCTCTGCAATCTTGACTGAAAACTCGTTTTCTTTCTCTTCCCTATGCCTGAGGTTTTCCTCTTTTCCGATTATTCTTCCTTCAATGGCTGCAACCTTGTCCTTTAATTCATCTTTTTCCTTGAACATCTTCTGGAACTCTGAAGCAACTTTTCTTTGAGTTGACTCAAGCTCTTTAAGAGAATCCTTTTCCTTTGAAAGCTCTTCTGCAAGCTGCTTTATCTCGCTGTAGAATCCCTCTTTTGCTCTTTCATTCTGCCCTATGATATCTTTTACCTTCTGAAGCTCCTGCTTTTGTATCCCTATCTGCATATCAACAGTTTCAGAGCCGCCCTGCTCTTTCATCTTGTTTTCTTTTGCAAGCCTGAGCTCGTCTTCCAAAGCAGAAAGCTCTTCCATGCTTGCCTTTCCGGCTTTTGTAACCTTTTCCCTTAATGCATTCTTTTCTGTTTTCAGCTTTTCAACAGATTCATTTACTGCAAGAAGGCTCTTGCCTGACTCCTCAAACTCTTTCAGGAATTCCTGCAGTTGCTTTTCAAAGCCGTCTTTCTGCTCATTGAGTTTTTTCAGGTCAGATGAAACTTCTTCAGAATCTCCTGCAAGCTTCAGCTCTGTTTCCAAAGCCACTTTTCTTTCCCTTAACTGAGATATTTCCTCCTCATTTTTTGTTTTTTTCTCCTCAAGCATGTTAACCATCTGGACAAGGCTTCCCGCGTCTTTCTCTGAATTCTCCAGGTCATGCTCAAGCTCTTTTTCCCTGAATCCCATGCCTGTCTTTCTCATCCTGAATCCGCCTGTCATTGCCCCGCTTCTTTCTGCAATGTCGCCTTCAAGAGTGGCCATTCTTGCCCTTCCGATTCCTATTCTTCTCGCTGTTGCCATGTCCTCCACAATCAGCGTGGAGCCGAACACATACCTGAAAATATTTTTGTATTTTGGCTCAAAAGAAACAAGGCTTGCTGCAAATCCTATGACTCCTTTTTCTTTTGCAGCTTTCTCAGCTTCTTGTTCAACAAGCGCTTCCTGTATCTTGTTCATTGGCAAAAAAGTGACAATTCCCAATTTATTCTCTCTAAGATAAGAAATGCATTTTGCAGCTGTAGAGTCTGTGTTTACAACAACGCTTTTCATCCTTTGCGCAGCGGCAACTTCCAAAGCCAATGCATATTTTGAGCTTACTGTCCCCAATTCGCTGACAAGCCCGATGACTCCGTCAATCTTTGCTTCCCTTATCTTCTGCAGTGCAATATCCGCGGCTGCATTTTCCCTTATGCCTATTGCCCGCGCTTTCAGTTTTGCAAGCTTTTCATTCTCTTCATCATATTCTTTTCTCGCATCTGCAAGCTGGGACGCAAAAACAGAATTTTCATTAAGGGCTTTTGCAAGCTTCTGCGTTACGTTCTTGAATTCTTCCCTTTTCAATTTCAATTGCGCGAATTTTTCCTTGTCCTTGTGAATCTCATCCTCTATTTCCTTTATTTTTGCATTGACTCCGTTAAGCTCAATCTGCGCAACTTCCTTTTTCCTTTGCGCATCCATCTTTTTCTGGTTCAGTTCAAATGCGGTTTTGTTAAGCCCTTCTTCTTCCGCTTCTATCTCTGCTATTCTTTTGCCGCATTCCTCTGCATCAGAAACGCCGTGCTTCTTTTTCCAGGCGTCAATCTTCTGCTGTATTGATTTTTCGTCTGAATCAAATATTCCAATCCTGTTTGCAGCAAGCTGTTTTTTTCCCTCAAACTCTTTTATCTGCCCTTCGATTGCCTTTATTTCGCTTTCAAGGGATTTCTTCCTCTGCGTGAGTTTTCCAACCTCTCCTTCGCAAACCTCCTTCCTTGCCTGCTTTCTTGCGATTTCGCCCTTTGAATTTTCAACCTTGCCTGAAATGTCCTTCTGCTCAACTCCTGACCTTTCTTCAATGTGGCTTATGATTTCTTTTATCCTTGCTTTCTTTGCCTCAACCTCTTTCTTCATATCTTCAATGTCGAGCTTGAGCTTGTCAACTTCTTTTTGAATGCCTGCCTTTGATTTCTCTGCTTTTTCCTTTTTTTCGTTCATCTCATTGATTTGCAGGCTGACTCTTGTTGCCTTGTTTCTCGTGAGAACATCCTCTTTTTCCCTGAATTGCATTGCAGAGTCCCTGTCTGCCTTTAATTCATTCAGCGTCTTCTGCCTTTCTGCAAGAATTATTTCCGCTTCGTTCAGCTTTTCCTGCACGTGCTGCAATTCAAGAAGCGCTTTTGTTTTCTTGTCCTCGTAAACAGAAATTCCCGCTATCTCTTCTATAATCTGCCTTCTCTCATTTGGCCTCATCTCTGAGAAGTGGGTTATTTCGCCCTGTAGAATTATGTTATGTCCGTCGGGGTTGATTCTCCCTGCTGCAAGCAGGTCAAGTATCTGCTGTCTTGTGACTGTTTTTCCGTTAAGCTTGTAAGTGCTCTGCCCGTTGTGCTTAAGAATTCTTGATACTGTGAATTCCTCGCCTTCAAACGGAAATGCCTTTCCCTCGTTTGCAAAAACAATGCTGACTTCCGCCTCTTTTGCAGGGCTTCCTTTTTCGCCGCCGTGGTAGATGAGCTTTGCAGAGCTTTCAGCCCTTAATGTTTTTGCAGAGCTTGTGCCCAATGCAAAGCAGATTGCGTCAGTGACATTTGATTTGCCCGAGCCGTTGGGCCCCAAAACAACAGCAAAATTGCTGTTAAAGTCGAGCTCTGTCCTTTTTGCAAAAGACTTAAAACCTTTCATTACCAGCTTTTTTATTGCAGGCATATTATATTGCTATTGTCTCCCCTTTTACCTCTGATTATAGATGATATGTAGAGAAAGATAGTATTTAAAAGTTTTGCGTTTGCGAAACATCAGTGACTAAATGTTCTGCACTGCCCTTGCAGTCCTTTTTGCGAACTTCCTGAAATGCAGTCCGCAGATTGCAAGCTCCACTGCAACAGGAACCGCCTTTCTTTTGGTAATGCTTGTTTTTATAAGAAGTTTCCAGTATCTCGGGCTTGCTTTTGAAAATATTCCTATTCTCCAAATGCTCATTAAAAAAGCCCTTATGTCCTGCTTTTTAAGCCTCGAGACAGCAGTCGGCTTGTAGTCCTTGATAAACGTGTTGACTCTTTTGTAATAATTCTTGTATGAATATGCTTTCAGGACAAGGTTTTTGTAGCCTTCTGCAAGCTTTTTCCTTCCCATCTTTGGCTCAAAGTTCACGCTTGCTTCTGTGTTTTCCCCTGTGCTGTCTCCCTTGAGCCTGCCTTCTGTTTTCAGCCGGTTCCATAATTGTGTGTGAGGCAGTGCAGTCAATGTCCCTATCATTGCAGTTACAACGCCTGCCTTTTGTATGAATCCTATCTGCCTGTCAAAAATCAGCTCGTTGTCATTGTCAAATCCGACTATAAACCCGCCCATTACCTGCATTCCGTGGTTGTGTATTAATCTTACGGATTCAGCGAGGTTTTTGTTTGTATTTTGGACTTTGCCGCATTCCTTCAGGCTTTCAGAATCCGGCGTTTCAATGCCGAGGAAAACCTTGTGGAAATTTGCCCTGCTCATCATCTGCATAAGCTCCTCGTCTTCTGCCAGATTGACGCTTGCCTCTGTCAAAAGCATAAAAGGGTATTTATGCGCCTGCTGCCATTGGATTAATTCAGGCAGCATCTGTTTTACATTCGCCTTATTGCCGATGAAATTATCATCCACCACAAATATTGAGCCGCGCCATCCTGCGTCATACAAATGCTGGAACTCGCCCACCATTTGTTCTGCTGTTTTTGTCCTTGGAATTCTTCCGTTCAGTATTATTATGTCGCAGAATTCGCAGTTAAAAGGACACCCCCTTGAATACTGGATTGCCATTGAGGAGTATTTCTTGAAATTAAGAATCTCCCATAAGGGAAGCGGGGTTTTTGAAATGTCCGGCCTTTCCTCTGAAGTGTATATATGTTTTAGCTTTCCATTCTCAAAATCTTCTAAAAACATAGGGAGCGTGGTTTCAGCTTCATTCAAAACAAAATGGTCAACATTTTCGAATTTTTCAGGCTGTGAAGTGAATGCAGGCCCGCCTGCAACAACTATTTTTGCTTTTTCCTTGCATCTTTGAATAATCTCCTTTGCCCTCTCTCCCTGCGCAAGCATTGCGCTTATGAAAACCATGTCAGCCCATTCAATATCCTTGTCTTTCAGCTTTGATACATTCTCGTCAACAAGCCTTTTTTCCCATTCTCCGGGCAGCATTGCGGCAACTGTCAGGGCTCCAAGGGGTGGAAATGCTGATTTCTTGGCGACAAACTTCAAAGCATGCCTGAAGCTCCAGAAGGTTTCAGGGTATTTCGGGTAAATAAATAAAATTTTCATCATAATATGTCAAGGAAGCATCTATTTATGAGTTTCGGTTAATTTTTGAAATTATTAATGCTAAAACTAAGAAGGCATTTCTTTTATGCCGGAGGCTGGCTTTCTCCGCTTTTATAAACACCACTAATAAATAACAACTTACAAAAGATTTATAAACCTGAAAATAGCCTAAAATCCCTATGAAACCGCTAGTCTTAAAGCCGGAATTGGTATTGCCTTGGGAGCACGGAATAGCTGAAATGTCCCTGCTGAAAAGGGCGAGGGAAGAGAAGGCAATGAGCCGCTCATTAGACGAGATTCTAAGGGACGCTGAAGAAGCTGTAAGGGTTATAAGGCATCCTACAAAGGCAAACCAGGATGTAGGGGAAGGATGGTTTTACGTTCCTCTTGTTCCTGTTATGGAAGCGCCTGAGGATTTGAAGGAAAAAGGCTCTCATATTATCTACAACGGGCACCACAGGCTTGCTGCTGCAAAAGAAGTGGGAATCTATTTGCCGTGCATGCTTATTGAAAGCGATGAGGATTTGGAAAAGGCAGTAAGAAGAGGAGAAGGATTAAGCACAGACAAGAAGGAAATACCTTTCACTTACTTGGCGCACAGGGCTGAGATTCACAGGCTTGCAAGAAAATACGACGAAGCTGAAAAGAACAAGATAAAGGAAAAACCTTATCAAAGGCACTGGGGATTCTAGAACTCCCCGATAGTTTTCTGCTTGTTCGCAACAGCCTTATACGTGCCCCACGATTTTCTTATGATATCAGGATAATTCTTCCAATACTTCTCTATGAATGCCTTTGTCAGGGGGTCAGCAGGATAGCCTGAGCCGAAATCCAATCCAATTTTCTGCTTTATTTCCTCAATTCTCTTGTCTCTTGTAACCTTTGCAAGAATGCTTGCTGCAGCTACAGGAAGATGCTTCTCAGCCTTGTGTTCTATAATCAGCTCCATATCCTTTTTTTTCAGGCACGTGTAAACAAACTCCTTGTATGCCTTTAAGTTTGGGGAAGGGCAGTCAATGATTGCAATGTCAGGATTCAGCCTGTTAAGCATTATTGCTGCTTTCTGCGCCTCGAGCCAGTTAAGGTTGGTATTTTCGCTTTCAACTGCTTCATCAATTTCAGCAGGAGAAATCTCAATAATTTCATAGCCCTTTGCAGCTTTTTGCAGCTCGGCAAACATCTTCTGCCTTTTTACAGGAGAAAGAAGCTTTGAATCCTTTGCCCCTATGTTTGCAAGAATCCCCATGTCTTTCTCGTTTATCATGTAAGCGCATATCACAAGCGGACCAACACAAGGGCCTCTTCCGGCTTCATCAATGCCTGCTATCAATGCCATGGTAATTTAAGCCATTTCTTTGCTTTTATACCTTTTGCCTTATGCTGTCTTTTTGCATTCAGCCCCTTTTTTAACAAATATTTATATACTGCACAGATATAACCTCTCATTGAGAGGTATGGCTAAAAAACCAAGGCTTGGGCTTTGTATTGCTCTTGCCGGTTCTATGGCTGCCGCCGGTGTTTTTGCATTTGACAATTCTTATTACGGCAATCAAATCCTGACAAACTCTGTTTACTGCAATGCCTCAGGCATTAATTTTCCGTTTGACAGGAATGAGATAAGGGATGTAAGCATAGGGATTTATTTCGGCAATGAGATACCTGAAAATGAAAGAAGGGAATCACTTGCAGCTTTTGAATTTGCAAAAGAAAAATATAGGGGAGAATTCGGCATTAATCTTGTTCCATACTGCAGGGGCAATGTGGAAATTCCTGAATTGACAGAAAGCGGGGCGCTTGCTGACAGGATTTCAGATGCTGATGATTTTGAGCTTGTCTTTACGCACAAGGCATACAGCAACGGGCGCATTAACGACGCTGACTCAAATCTTGTTGCAAGGATTGTAAGGGTAAATCCCTTTTGGGGCGACTGCACGCAATATCTTCTTATTCACGAGATTGCGCACATGTTTTATGCAGGGCATTCTGAAAAACCCTCTTCAATAATGTTTCCGGAGGTTTTCTGCTCTGATTTTCAGGATTTTGACGAAGATACGAGGGATACGATAGAGTTATACAAGAGAAGATTTTGGTAAATTCAAACTTCTTCAGGGCTATTTCTCATAGGCGTCGTCGTGGTGCTCGAATGATTCAAAGATTACATTCTCTTGTTCTACACGGAATTTAAGCACAAAATGCCCTATGTGTACTCTTTTGAAATCAGACAGCCCTCCTTTAAGGTTCTTAAAATGCCTGATGCTTTCCATGCCTCCTGAAACTATCTGTATCATCTTTTTTTCAACCGCATTATACATTGCCCTGTCTTTCTTTTTGAGGGTTTTCAGGGCTGATTCCAACTCTTCAGAAACAATTGCTTTTAGGCTCATAGTTTGTTAAGCCACTTTATGAATTCGCCTTTGTCCATTTGGGGCGTGTGCGGGCCTTTAATCGTTTTTTGCAGTTTTGCGACGAATTCCTTCTTCAGCGGAAGTTCGTCCACGGGGTGCCAGTCAATCTCTTCGCAGAACTCCTCGTGCTCCCTGCTGAGCTTTCCTGTCTTCATGTATTCCTCGAAAATCAGCTTTTTAATGAATTCCTCCCTTGCAGCCTCTGACCAGTTTACCCACGGGAATGCCTCCAGCTCTGCCAAAGTATCCTCCTGCATTGTAAGTGTTGCGCTTGGCATCTTAGATTACACCCTTCCTTTTCAGCTCCTCGAACTTCTTAAGCTCATTGAGCCTTTTCAGTATGCCCTGCTTCAGCACTTCGTTCCAGTTTATGTGCGGGTACTTCTTCTTTGCTTCAAGAAATTCTTCCGGCACAGATACAGTTAATGTTCCCATGTCTACACTGAAATCAGTGTGCATATTTAAACCTTGTGCTTTTGGATGCTGCATACGAATTTTTCAATAATAAGGCTATTTAACGTTAATCCCAAGAGATTCTAGATATTCTAGATATGAAAGCTAAAAACGAAAATGCCAATAAAATTAAAAATAAGAACAAAAGAGAATTACTGCTTCTATTTCTTCTCTTCCTTGGTTTCTTCTTTCTTTGGTTTTATGCTCAAGCCAATGCCCAACCAAAACGGTATGGCAAATATTTCCTGCAGCGCATTAAAATCCGCGTTGCGTCTATTTTCTTTTGCATAATCATATAATGCCTTGCTTGTATTAGTGTCGTCCATTAGCGAATTATAAGAAGTTTGCATAATTGTGCACTTCTCGCTGTCCATATAATTATTGTCTCTGCATTCTGCCAACTCTTCTTCAAGCTGCTGCACTCTTTGATATACTTGTGCCTGCTGCAATACATCCGTTTCAGCAATAGATCTCACGATAAGTGTCGGAGCCATGCCTGCGACGCCAATCCCCATTAAAATTCCTGCCAATGTGCTTCTTTTCATTTTTCCTTTCCCCTTACATCTTTTCCCAGTGGTTGCTGAACAGGTGCTCAAAGCCCTTTGCAAAGAAGCCTGAATTGACTACGATGCCTGTGTCATATGCCTCGTGCACGTCCTTGTCATCATCCATCATGAACAATACTGCCTTGTCATCAACAATCACGAACCTTGTGCTTGACTTGTGCTTTCTCAGCTCTGCCATGCCTTTCAGCTCTTCAGGCAGTGATTCAGCTGAAGATAAAACCTTAACTGAAACTCCCTTGTCCTTTGCTTTTTTCAGTTCAGCCTGCAAAACTCTTCCCTTTCTTGCAAGCCCGTTTGAAGTTGAGACAATCACGACTGTTTTCTTTGCTTCGGAAACCATTGCCTTCAGCTGCGCGTGCAGGTTCTTTCTTCCCTTGATTAATCCGACAACTTCGGTTTTTATCTGCTCAGAGCCCTGCTTGTAAAACTTGTCAAGGTCCCTGAATGCGTCAGATGATTTTATCTTTTCAAGCTCTGCTGACTTTGTGTCTGCATTCCTGAATGCATTTTTCTTTGCAGCCTTCAATGCTTCCTCGGGGCTTACTGTCTTGTATCTTATCGGGGTTGCGTTCTTTTTTAAGACATATCCCTTTGAAGTCAAGCTTTCCAGAATATCATAAACTCTTGATCTTGGCACTGTGCTTATCTCGGCTAATTCGCCTGCTGTTGACTCTCCTCTTGAGAGAAGGGCTGTCCAGGTTTTTATCTCGTACTCATTCAAGTCAAATGCCGAGCGTGCCTTTCCTAAAAATTCTTCGCTTACTATCATTATTATCAACTCCGATGTAGTTCTTGTTGATACGCATAATCAACAGCTCCTTTATAAAGGTTTCGGTTTTTTGTCATTTATAGAGTGGTTACAAAACAAGAAAAGGGAATTTATCTCAACTCATAAACAAGCAGTTTTTCAAAGAACAGCGGCTTCTCGTCAATCTTCCTGAATTTATATTCCTCTTTTGCCATTATTCCCTCAATATCCCCTGACAATGAGCTGAACAGGAGAAGTATTTTTCCGTTTTTCTCCAGATGCTTCTTCGCCTGCTTCAGGAATTTTTTAATAATTTCGTGCCCTTTTTTTCCGCCTGCCACCTGCAAGGCGGTTTCCCTGTCTTCTTTCCTTTCAAAAGGCAGGTACGGCGGGTTGAAAATAATCAAGTCAAACTTCCCTTCAACATTTGCAAACAAGTCAGAGCAAATGGCTTTTATCCCAAGTGATTTCACGTGTTTCACAGATTCAGGGTTTATGTCAACAGCAAGAACATCTTTTGTTTTCTTAAAAGCCGCTTTTGCAAGAATGCCGGAGCCGGTTCCTACCTCCAATACTTTTCCTTTTGCGTATTTATTCACGTGCTTTTCCAATAGGTAAGAATCATCTGAAGGTTCGTAAATGGACTTGTGCATAAAATCAGCCTACTTCAACGCATTCAAATACTCTTTAATCCTCTCAGTTATTGAAGGAAGAATGAATTTTTGTATCTTATGCTCGAATATTGACACTAATTCTTCATTCTCAGTAAGCCTGTAGCCTTCTCCTGCCTTTTCAATGAAGTAAATGTCTTTAAGTCTTTTTATCTGTCTTCTTATGTTTGAAGAAGCAATGCCGTTCATCGGCAGATTGGATTCTTTCCTTAACGCAATTGCCTTCTCTATAATCTCTTCAGAACTCATCTCTTTTTTATTGTCAATCACTGCCTGCAATACGTCAACAACAATGTCCCTTGAATCGCCCGGCTGCAAAAGCCCCATTGAAAGGCATACCTTTCTCACGATTTCCCTTCTTGTGCATTCAGGGGAAAGCTTTTCGTATTTTCTTAGCGTGATTTCAGCAAGAGGAGTGTCTTTTGCGATTGTGGTCATTAATTCATCCTGCCTATGGCTTTTGCCATTTCCTGAATAAATCTTTCAGTCCTTTCCAGTGCGAGATTTGCCATATTCTCTTTCGCAGGCATCTTAATTTCATACTGGAATTCCCCTCTTTTCCTGCGCTGGTAGTCGAATGTTGCAATAAGCGCCTCTGCTTTTACCTGAAATTCCTTAAGCAGCTCCTCTTCACTAACCCCCATAAGGGAAAGCACCTCATTTTTAGTGGATTCATAATCTTCAAGCAGATATTTTGCGAGCTTTTTATTCTTGATGAAATAAACAACAAGCGCATCCTGCGTTACCTTATGCGCAATTTTATCTCCTACCTTAATCTTTATTTTAGCCAGCGCGGCATTTGCAGTATAAAACATGCTGTAATACGACAATACAATCACCCACAAGAAGCATTCAAATCCTTCAGGGAATCCGTTATTTTTTCTTGTTTCTGCCTCTGTTGAAAGCTTTTGAAGGTGCCTGGCGATAAGCAGCGCCTTCTTTGCATTTTCCATGTAAAATCCGGAAAATTGGGAATTTCCCGCATCTTTTTTCAGCAGCCCGTCCTTTAAGTATTGTGCGACATTATTTTCCGCTTTTTTCACTTCATCCGCATCAAATTTCATAAGGCAAATTTTCCCCCCTTGTAAAATGATTCAGCACCTGTAATAATAATATGGCTTTTAAATGCTTCGGTTATGACATTGGGCTTTTTGTCTGCGAGGTTTGAGATGAAGTCAGATGTGCTTATTGCCATTGCATGAATTCCTGCCGCTATTGTAACAGACTCTGCATTTAATATGCGGACTATTTCTTCTGCGGCGCTTTTTTCAGGCGCTATCACCAATATGTCCAGGTCCGAGCTTTTTGTTTCCTTTCCTTTTGCAAACGATCCGAAGACAACAATGCTGTAATGCATATACCTTGCTTTTTCCATGGCTGCATTGAAAAATTCATTTATCATTCTGTGTTTTGCCCTAAAGATTCTTGCTCTCATTGCCTCAACAAAGCAAATCTCCCCAAAATCTCCCTTTAAGTTTAAAGAGCATAAATCAAGGTTTGCCTGCCTTCGTTTTAGCAGCACGCCTTTCTTAACCAGCTTTTGCACTATTGAGTATGTGTTTTTGTAGTCAGTCTTCGTATTCCTTGAAATCTCCCTTATCCCAAACTCTTTTTGTATATTGCTTAAGAAAAAGGCGATTATATTGCATTCCGCTTTTGTTATTGATGTATTATTTACCATCAATTGATGTATAAAATGCCATCATATATAAGGCTTTTGGTTTATTGCAATCATCTGCGGCGCACCATAAAGGCGGAAATCCTTCAGTTGATTTTTTGCAAAAATTCTTTCTTCAAATGGAATAAATTACTTCCCTTTTCTGAAGAAACCGAACCTGTTCAGATAAATCTTCTTGTACCACGGCAGGCTGGCTTCCACATCGCTTGAGTACCTTATGTCCTCAATGGAGTAAAACGCATGAGGCTGGAATTGATTTATTATTTCAGCCACCCGGGGAATATTGTGCCTTTGTGTTATGGTAAACACTATCTTGACTTTTCCATAAGAGCCTTTTGCATTTGATGTTGTTATATGGTAATTCCTTTTTTGCAGCTCCTTGATTAAATCTTTTGCATGGTCCCTTGCAATTATCCTGATTATTACCTTGCCAATGCTTATCTTGTCCTCCAATACAATGCCCACAAATGTGCCTGTTGCAAACCCTGCAGCGTATGCAATGAAGTAAAGCGGGCTTGAAAGATTTGCCATCACCTGCCTGATTGCCAAAAGCCATATCAATACCTCAAAAAAACCAAGCATTGGAGCCAGAAACTTCAATCCCCTTGAAATGAAAATAACCCTGATTGTTCCAATGCTGACATCAAGTATTCTTGCGAAGAATATCAATAATGGGAGTATCAGCCAGTTGTACCACGGAGATGCAAGAAGAGCTGTGAAATCCATATATTACTATCTGTTTTTTGTATTTATAAATCTAATCAATACGCTTTTCCCTTATGTTTCTTCCAGGTTTTAAACAATTCAACGCATTCCTTCTTCAGCAAGCCGCTTTCTATCTTGATTTTGTTTTTTCCAATTTTCTTCATTGTGCTGTTAGAAATGGCCAGCTCATTAAATCCTGCTTTTTTGGCATCTGCGATAGAAGCGCCATACACGATTCTTTTTATTCTTGCCCAATGTATTGCGGAATAGCACATTGGGCACGGCTCTGTTGTTGAATAAATGATACATCCTGATAAGTCAATTGTCTTCAGCTTCCTGCATGCCTGCCGTATTGCGTGAACCTCTGCATGCATCACAGGATTTCCCTCTTTCCAGACAACATTATGTTCGCAGGCAACTACTCTGCCCTTCTTGACAATGCAGGCGCCAAACGGCGTTTGGCATTTTTTAATGCCCTCTTTTGTCTTTGCTATTGCAAGCCTCATGAAATCTTCGTCATTCATACATAAATAAAAGGAGGCTAGTCTTTTAATGCTTTCTGTGAGCCGAAGCGGGCAGAAAGCCTCGAACGAAGTGAGTATGTTTTCTATGCTTTAAAGAAGCTTTTTCAGCATTTGAAATCCGAAATATTTGGTCTCTGTGTTCTTAACCTTGGGGTTATTCGAACCGCAAGGTTTATATACTAAATGTTATTTATATCTAACATAAAGTTATATCAATATAACAAAATATGCTAAATAAGCAACAGGAGGACAAATGAAACCAAAAACAAACCGCAAGATAGACAAGCTAAGAATGCTGGCAATTATGATATTATGCGTGCTTGTAAGTTTAACAGGCATTTTGTTTGCAGTAACCATATTCAGGAAAGGCGATATTTCCGGAGGCATTGTCGGATTGCTAATCACAATTTTCATAGTTGGGCTTGCCATTTTCACTTTCAGGAGAAACAATAAGGCGCTTAAAGAGGGCTATCCAATCCATGACGAAAGAAGCAGGAAAGTGATTGAAAAAGCAAGCTCAAAAGCGTTTTATGTCTCTCTTTACCTTCTGCTGGCAATTGGCTTTTTTTCAGAGGATTTAATCAAGTTCAGGGATGTCAGCCAGGCAACAGGCGTTGCAGTCGGCGGAATGGCTTTGCTGTTTTTGGCATTCTGGGCTTACTATAACAGGAAAGAGATATGAAAACAAGAATCAAGGAATTCAGGGCAAGGCACAATCTTACGCAGGAAGACCTTGCAAAGAAGGTTGGAGTCAGGAGGGAAACAATTGTTTTTCTTGAAAAAGGAAAATACAATCCCTCTCTTCAATTGGCTCATGATGTTGCAGTGGCCTTGAAATCCACTGTTGAAGAGCTGTTTATATTTGAGAAATAAGCCTTATCTTATATACCCTCCTTTCTGTAAATTCCACAGCTTTTTGTATTCTCCTTTCCTGCGTATAAGCTCCTTATGATTGTCAACCTGCATAATCTCGCCTTTCCTGTTTTCCATATGCATCTATTGGGCAGAATGGTTTAAATATCTTTACAACATCTTATTTGATAGGACTGCTCTGGCAGCGGTGCTGGTTTTGCTTGAGCGAAACAGATATAAGCTTAAAACAACTGATAAAGACATAGAAAGTTTTACCTTTAAGATAGCAAAAGGTGAAGTTACTGAGCTTGATGAAATAGAATATTGGATTTTCAGCAGGCTTAAAAAAGTTTCAAAGTCCGGAGAAGAAATATGACAAGAAAAGTGCCGAAAAGCGCATATGCGATAAAGGGGAGAGTGGATTCTGATATTCTGTTCTATGCAGGGCATGTAATAAGCAGGTATCGCAAGGTGTTCGAGAATCTTGCAAAGTGAGGGATAATATGAAACAAGCCATCCTTATACGTGAAGACCTGAAAATGGACAAAGGAAAAATGTCTGTGCAGGCAGCGCACGCGTCTGTAGAGGCAGTATTGAAGTCAGACAGGAAAATTGTTTCAAAATGGCGTTCAGAAGGGATGACCAAGATTGCGCTCAAGGTGTCAGGGCTAAAAGAGCTTTTCAAATACAAGCAGATGGCAGAGGATTCAGGCATGACAACAGCTTTAATCACGGATGCAGGAAGGACTTTCTTCAATGAGCCGACAACAACCTGCCTTGGAATAGGACCTGATGAGGATGAGAAGATAGATGAAGTCATAGGCAAGCTTAAATTGATGTAATAAAAAATCGTGTTCACTTTGTTCTTTGGTTATATTTCGCAAATTTCGGAGAAACCTTTATAAGTTACCAAAAGATTTCTCCTATCAATAATGGAGGCAATATCATGAAATTAAAATCAGTTTTATTGGCAGGATTGGCGGCAATAGCTATCGGATGCGAAGAGGAAGAAAAGCCTGTTTTTAGGATGGAACCTCCGCCGCAGGGAGACCAGGTCATAAAGCTTCCGGCAGGATGCAATACTCTTGAAAAGCACGAATTCGTAAATGCGGATATAGAAAGAATTTACTGCAGGGATGACAAAAATATTTTGACTATTTACACCAAATTTGTAAATATTCCTGAATGGACAGCAAGAAGGTATGAGCCGTAAGGGAGGAACAAGATGAGGCTTACAGCGCTTGAAAACACGCCTGTGGATTACACAGCAGAAGTAAAGGACGATTTTATACACATTCACGGCTTGAGCAAGGGGCAGTTTAATTCAATTGGCGCAGAGCAGATGAGATTCTTTGAGGAAGTATTGAAAGCAACAAGAAGCCCGGGCGGCTCTGCCGCAAATGTCTGCCACGGGTTTGCAAACCTTGGAATGGAGGCTGTGTTTATCGGTTCAACAGGAAATGACGAGGCAGGAGAGTATTATGCAGAAGAATTGAGGAAAGCAGGAGTTATCCCTTATATTGATGCGAAAAAAGGACCCACAGGCAAATGCCTTACATTAATTTCGTATGACAAGGAAAGGACATTTGCAATGAACATGGGCAAGTCATCTTCATTATTGCCTTGGGATTTTGACAAATGGCAGATAGCTTCCACTGACATTTTCCACACAACCGCCTATGCATTGGATTCAATGTACTGGACAGTTAAGAGGGCAATGAAGATAGCAAGGAAGAACAAGGTTATTACCAGCTTTGACCTTGCATCTGTCACTTTTATACAAAGGCACAAGAGAAGAATAAGGCACTTGCTTGAGAATTACGTTGACATTGTGTTTGCAAACGAGGAAGAGGCAATGGCTTATACAGGCGCTGACAATCCTTATCTTGCATTGGACAGGCTGGCTGCTGACGGCAAGACAGCTGTTGTAAAGATGGGCTCAAAAGGAGCAATGGCAAAAGGATTTTTGGGAAATGGAATTTGCGCTGCTTACTCTGTTTCTGAAGTGAAGAACACAAACGGCGCAGGGGACGCGTTTGCAGCAGGATTCTTATACGGATTTGCAAAGGAATTCAGCATTACAAGGATGCTTCAGGCAGGCTCTTATTACGCCGCAAGGGTTGTTGAGCAGGAATCAGCAAGGCTTCCGTACAGGATTTCTAATATTGAAAAGATGATTTAAAAGAAATAAAAATGAATCCCGCCTGCCGGACTCGAACCGGCGACCTCACGGGTTCGGCTGAATGTGTATCATCCATGGCAATCATTGCCTTGTCGCACATTTTCTACAGCCGTGTGCTCCACCACTGAGCTAAGGCGGGTTAATGGTTTATTGTAATAGCAACCCATTTATATAGGTTTTTATTGATTATTGTGGAAATAATTGCGGAATATGGCAATTTTAGAAGCATTTATAATATCCGAATCAATACCTTATTGCATGGAAAAAGGGGAATTGAGGGCTCTTAAGAAGCGCCTGAAAGAATGCGAAAAAAAAGCAAAGCTTCTGAAGCAAAATTTTGTTAAAAATCCAAATAACCTCGAGTATCTCGCAAGGTTTGCTTTTGATGAGTTCAATGATGCCGGATACTTGCTTTCAGGAGCAAGAAACAATGAGCCTTACCAAAACGCAGGGGAATCGTTAATAGGCACATTGAAGAATTATAATCGCCTTGAAAGAATGCTTTATTCTTCTCTTCCGGCTTATATGGTAAGAACAAAAGAGGAATATGCAGGCATTCTTTCCAATGCAAAGCCTTTTTTCAATGAGTTAACAGGAATCTCTCTTTTGAAAGAGCCTGAGATTAAGGTTATGGAATCAAAACCAATGGTTGCATACGAGCTTGTAAAGCCTGTCATTGGCGCTGCTTTTGTTCTAGGTGCAATAGTTTCGGGCTTTTCACTTGCCGCAGGCGCCGGCATTGCATTATCAGCTGCGGCCGGCGCAATACCTGCAGCTGCATTTTCAGCCGCTGCATTCGCTGCTTCTTACCTGCGTTTGAGAAATACAGCCGGATTTGCAATTCCTCCTGATATTTCAGACAAGATATATGTTTCTCCTGAATGGAGCGCGAGCGCAGTATCCATAGTGTTTCACGAATACACTCATAACATGCGATTCAAGTCAGGATTTTCCACGGATGTATCTTTTCTTGAAGAAGGCATTGCAACCGCTGCTGCTGCAAAAATAATGAAAATGCACGAAATAACTCAGCACACGGAGCTTGCAGCATACGCCTCCATGGAAAGATACCGCCGTTCTCTTAAATCATTTGCAATGCTCTGCAGGTGCTTTGGACAGGACCTGCAATTATGGGCTTATCACCCTTTTGCCCTTGATATGAATGAGTCGAAAGAGAAAATGGAAAAATCCTCCAACTTCAATTATTTCTGCGGCGCATCAATGGTTGAAATAGCTGAGTTCAAGCACGGAAACAGGATTTACAGTGACTTGTTTGAGGGAAAATACGACTGCTTACTGGATTAAGAATATTTTATTAGAGATGCTCAATCTTGTGCTTTGGCGCAATGTCTTTGTGCCCTGAAATAAAAGAAACCTTGTTTGACTTAACGCTTATCACTTTTCCTTCCTTTGACTTGTATCTTAATAATGTTGGCTGCATCTCAATGTCGCCGATTATCCCGATTTTTGTAAGGACAGTGTAAGTTATGATTCTTTCCTCGTGCCCTGCAACCTTGTCAAGGTGCCACCTTATCCTTATTCCCTTTTCTCCTTTTTCAACCGCCTCCGGATGAAGAGTTGAGAACTCCATCTTTGGGTGCATATGGTGGGGCAGCACTTCAATCAATACTGCATCATGCAAATACTTCTTGTCATGATTCTTTATGTGGATTCTTGCCTTTATCTCTGTAAAGCCGTCGTGCGTTGTCTTGTGGGAAATAATCTCTTTTTTCAGTGAAACTCCCCTTCTGAATATAAAAAGCGCGAACACTGTGAATGCTATTATTGCAAGCGCTGCCCAGAATGCCGGCCTGTAATTGATTGTGATTATGACTTTCTGCGTTGTGCCCGGGTTTACAGTAAGCGCCCATTTAAGCGAGTCGCCTTCATCTTCAGTCGGCTCAGGGCTGTATGATGCAAACAATTTTTCAAATGAACTGAGCGTTTTTCTGTATGTTGTTTCAGTGGGGGTGTTTCCGCTTCCCTGCCTTGTCACGCTGATTCTTTTCCATAGGAAACCTTCCTCAATCTGCTCGTCTCCGCCCACGTCTGAAACAGTGGTGACTGTGAAATCAACTTCTTTTTTTGACACAAGCTGCTTGTCATAATAAACCCTGATGCTTGCAGTGTATGCTCCGGGTTTTTCATTGTCTTTGATTGGAAATTCAAATGTTTCTGCCCTCTCCTGCCAGGGGGTAAGGATTATGCTTCTTCTTTCCTCAAAAAGCTCGCTTGCAACAACAATCTCTGACTCAGGGAGAACAGCATTAAGGTTGTTTTCAACTGTGATTTTTGCCTTGTAATTCTTGCCGGGCATTACCATCTCGTCTGCTTCTATCTTTGCCTTAAGTATGTTTTCAGGAGATACAGCCCTTATCATCAGGTTAAAATCTTTTTTTAGCTCGGGCTTGTCCAGCTGGTAGAATGTTATTGCAGTCTGGTATGTGCTGTCAGTCGGGACTGTTTTCTTGAATTTTATGCTTATTTCAAGCTCTCTTGAATCCAATCCGTCAAGCTTGAACGTGTTTGGGCTGAACATTATCGATTCAAACCAGCTTGACTCAAGCGTTGCAAACGGGTCCCTGCTAACTCCAAGAATGAGGTTATCGCTTCCCTTGTTGTTTATTGTGAGAATAACTTTAATTGTTGAGCCTGCTGCTGCCTGCTCAATTCCCGGCCCTGTTATTTCCAAATCTTCAAACCTTGCGCTTGCAAAAGCCGCCATCAGGGCAAAAACAGCCATAAATGCCAGTATTGTCTTTATCTTCATTAGTATTAAATTAGATAAGGGGATATTTAAATATTTGCCTTCGGGCGATTTCTTAAGCTTTTTCAGCAGATGCCTTCTTCAAAGAGCTTTTTTATCCTTTCCTGCACTTTTTCCATTTCGCCTTTGCGGTATTTCAGGGCTTCCCAATGGGCTAATCCGATTTTATCTCCTTTGTACCTTGGCACAATGTGGAAATGCACGTGAGGCACATACTGCCCTGCCGCCTTTCCGTTGTTCAGCAGGATATTGACGCCGTCAGCTTCCTTCATTACCGCGCACGCAATCCTTTTTGCGGCAGACATTGCTTTTGCGATTAATTCGTCAGGCATATCTGTTATGAATTCGTAATGCTTCTTTGGAACGACTAATGTGTGCCCTCCCTTCTTGACTGCCGGCATTATGTCAAGAAACGCGATTATGTCATTGTTCTCGTATAATTTTGCGCAGGGTATTTCTCCCTTTATTATCCTGCAGAAAACGCACTCACTGCTCATTCTTTATCACGCTCGAAAAGACCTCTTTTCTTCCCTTTGCGATGTTCTCGAGAATCTGGTTTTTTGCCATTTCCAATAATCCAATTGCTTCCTGCGGGCTCACGTTTTGCGTGTGCATCTCTGTCTGGATGTTTTCCTGCTCTACCTTGAAGCGTATTGCGAATGATTTGTCTGCCATGGATGTATATAGGAGTTTATTGTTTAAATATGTTCTGGTGGACTTGGTTGGTAGTGAGTAGTTGGTAGTATGTAGTTGGTAGTAACGTAGTGGGTAGTAGGTGGCTGGTGGTAGGGAAGGCAGTTGGGGAACTCTTCTCTTTATCATATGGCTGGTTATTAGCCCCAAACCCTGAAGAATATAAAAAAGAAAAATAAAAGTTTTATTTTAAGCCTTTTACTTTTTTAAGATATCTTTCTTTTCTTTCGGCTCTTATTCTTATCATATCGCTTCCGTCAATCTCTCCTCTGCAGGTTGAGGCATAATCAATTATTTCCTGCCTTGTTAATGGGGAATGAAATTCTCTAAAGCCACTATAAGTGCTTTGACTGCATTCTATGCTTGATTCGCGTCTCGCAAAAATCTTTGCGCAGCCGCTGCATTCATAGTAGTCTGTTGTTACAGCCTCTGCACCGCATTCCAAACCCATTCTGACGCCTGTTTTTGCTATCTGTTCCAGCATGCCTTCACCGCAGTCGCACTCAAAATAACGAACTTCTTTTGCCATATTGTTTACCCCCTGGTTCTCTGGGAACCATAGTCTTTCTTTAGCATGAGGATTATATATAAATGTTATGATAATCTTCTTCGTCAGCATCCTCTTTTTCAGCTAGATTTATATAATCCAGCATATTCTATTCTTTAATATGGACATGACTTACAAGATAATACTCGCAGTAATTGCAGGGCTTGTTGTCTTCTACATTATGAAGACAATGACGAAATGGGCTTTCAGGATTATAATCGTAATCCTTTTCATTGCAGGTCTGTTCTACATGTACGGAAGCATTGATGACATGAAAGCAATATTCAATGAAGAGATGAAAGAGCCTGCAGAAAGCATTTCCTCTGTTAATATCACAGAAACAAACATCACTGAGGGGCGGGCGGGGGAAGAGGCTCTTGCGGCATCTGAACTTCCTGCGGAATCTCAGCCGGAGCCTGGGGCGGAGGCATTGCCTGAATCTGCTGAACCGGTTTCTGCATAGGCTTTATTCCCTTGACTTCCATTATTGCCTTATTCACTTTATCCAATGGCCATCCTGCCTTTATCAACTCTTTCTTGATGGCTTCCTCGGAAAATCCGAAGTGAAGGGCAAACTTCACATAACACCTCATTTCAATGTATGATTCATCCATTTTAGTCCTTAGTTAACTACTTCTTCACTATAAGCTTTGAGCTCATTCCGCCAATGCCAAGCACTGCCTGTATCTTGTAGCCCTGATATTCAGTGTCAAGTATCGGCTTCTCGTCGCTTAGTTTTTCTCCTGTCGCCCTTGCAATCTTGTACAGCAGGGCATTCAGGTCAATAACTTCAGTGAATATTATGTTCGTTGGAACTTTCCCGATGTCTTTCAGCTCGACAAGCACAGGCTTGTTAATCCCTTCGCAGAAAATTGCCAAAACAGAGGCGTCATACATCAGCGCATCAATTTTCCTGAAGCCGAGCAGGTCCCTCTTCAGCAAATAAGTCACTGCTTTTGCATAATCTTCTGTGAAGACAGCATTCTTTTTCTTGCACGCCTTTTCAATTTTCCTGTCCAGCATTTCCTTGTTGTCAAGAATCTTGAAATCTTTTTCAAAGTCCTTTTCAATTGATTCTTTTGTGAGCTTCAGCACTTCTTCGTCTGCTTTCGGCTCTGTGATTGCGTAAAATATTTTTCCGGAGCTGTCCTTGTCAACAACAATTCCAATCTGATTGTCAAATGAATTTATTGAATATTCCCTTCTTTTGAAAACAGCTGAAGGCGCTTCAGGCATTGGGGGAAGAAGATTATTTTCTTTTGCAAGCAGCCCTGTCTGAGGAACAACCGGAGCCGGCTGAACTGCCATTGGCTGTACCGGAACAGGCATTGGAATGGGCTTTGGCGCAGAATACTTCGGCGCAGGCGGCAGCCCTTTCTGAAGAATGACAGATGATGAAGGCATTAAAGGCGCTTCCTCTTTCACTGCAGGAGAAACCTGCTTTATCTTTGAGCCTGTCTGGAACAGTGCGTGAATGAATCCCGCGAGAATTGTCGTGTTCGGGTCAGGATAGGGTTTTTTTTGCACAATTGAGATTATGTCTTTAACAGTCTGCCTTGCTTCTTTCTCAGCCCTGTCAAAAATAAATTTAGTTTCAGGCATTTTAAAACCCGCCTACTTGCCTATCAGCCACATTGCCACCTAAAGCTCTGTCTTCTGGAACGGCCTTTGGAAACCTGTTGGCGCCTGCTTTTCCCTCACGAATTTTTCCAAAAGCAAAAGCCCCTTTGCAATGTTCTTGTTCTGGTCAAGAAGCTCGTCAAGCTTTACAATCAGAGGGTCCTCATATTTTCCCTTCTTTATATGCTCGCCTGCCTCTGTGAACAGGGTGACCATTTCCTTCATGCTCTTGTTTGTGTCTTTCAGGTTAAGAATTAAATCAGCAACCTTGTGCTGCAATGCAATGTTTGTCTCAACCAGCGCCTCTGCCATCTTTGACAAGGTTACATCATTGCCTTTTAATTTTGGCATGTCTGGTTTTTCATGCTCTTCAACAGGGATAGTCTCTTTGTTAGTTTCTTTTGCTTGCGAGCGTTTTGCCATAGTAACACCTCTTTGCTATACATAATTAGTTATCAAGTGAATATATAAGCTTTTTTATGGCGGACAGATGCAGATTTTAGGTTATTTTTTACATATTTCCGGACTTGCCGTAAATTTTTCAAAAAATCGAGGCATAGTGTTATTAAGGGGAAAATTATAATGCATCCGAATTAAAAAATGGGGCAGAAATACTTCGTTGACACATTGGTCTACAGGGACTATTATGAGAACAGGAGCGATAATTTTAGACCGTTAGGAGAGTGGGCGCTGGAATTCTTCAGGAAGGCGGCAGGCGAAGGGGGCATTATACTTTACTGCGATATGGTTCTTGCGGAGCTTGAAAAAGATTACAAGCCTGAAAATGTGATATTAATATTTAAAATCCTGAACGGGATGGATGTTATTTTAATGCACGTTGAGCCTTCGAATGTGCAGGCGCGGGAAGCAAAATCAGTAGCGAAAAACAAAAATGTTTCTTTTGCCGATGCTCTTTATGCAATTCTTGCAAGAGATAATAATGCGATTATTGTAACAAGAGATGCGCATTTTTTGCTCCTAACGGATATTGCGGAATCAAGAAAGCCCGAAGAGTTAATCTAGTTCTATGCCGTATTTTTTTGCGTATTCCCTTCCAACTTGCTCTCTAATCTCTGCGTGCCTTTTATCGCTTACCCTTACTTTTGCAGCGCCAAGGTTCGCCTCAAGCATTTTCAGCGCGTGCTCTTTCTTTATCGCCTTAATCTTCTCCCTTATCGCCTCGCGTATGAATTCTGTCTTTGTGGAATAATTTTCCTCTTCTATACAGGATTCCATCTCTTCCATTATCCTGGTATCCATCTTGATGCATACTGCTTCCATGTTATACTAAGTATGACTAAGTATTATTTAAATGTTTCTGCCTTTTTCCTGTTTTGATTTTTGAAAATCCTGTTCAACACCTTTGGTTCTTCATAAACTGCCCCTATTTGCTGTATAAACCTTGTTTTCAGCCATCAGTAAAGCTTAAATAGGTGTTGTATCTCTTAAATAACAACACGTAATAACCATAACGAAGTAGTATCGTAATGGCATCGGGGGTAATCGAATGGCAGGAAAAAATAAAAAGCTAGAAGGAATGGTTGAACAAGTTTTTAAAATAGAATGCGAAGGACGCGACGGAAGACAGAATCCTTGTTTGGATTCGCCTGTGCCTGTTGAAGTAACGGCACGCCAATTAACTGGAGGCGCAATGATTTCTTTGATTGTAAAGTGTCCTTATCTCTGTGGTAAGGATAAAAATAACTGTAGGGCCATGAACACACAAGGAATATTTCTTCCTAATATGGCAATTTGTCCTTATAGCCTTAATTTGCCTTATAAGATTGACAACCAATATAGGGGAGAACAAAATGAATAAAATCACAAAGGGTTTAGTCGCGCTTGCGCTTGCTGCAGGCATTGGCTGCAATCAAACAAATGAGCAAAAGCCAGCAGAGCAACAGCTGCCTGTTATCGGGCATATGGAACTAATATGGCTTGCAGATGGTCCTTTGCCTTATGGGTCTTTCCCTTATCAGTCTTGCACTGAAAAGTATTATAATCATTTTAATGATGTGGTTTTTTGCAAAGAAAGTGATGGAACAATTGAACTATTTATAGATAATAATAGCTTTTGCGAAAGAATGGGATGCTCAATGATAGGCGAAGTAAGGAGGCAAAAATGAGAAAAAATCCGAAGCTCTTCACAGAAGAGGAATACAATTTCCTGCACAAGGTGTTTATGCAGCAGGACCCGGACGGGACAAAGCTCTTTACAAGAATAAAGAGAAAGAGGGGAGTCGGCCTTGACTTGACTGAAGTCAAGCACGTGAAGAAGAGATACACGCAGTGGCAGCAGGGCCAGGGCGGAGAAAACGGAATCTTCTTCGTAAGGAATGAAGACAGGGATTTCTGATTTTTTATTTTATCTATTCTTTTTTAGTTTAGTATTTCTAATTTTCCTTTTGCAATTCTAGAAGTATATGCTTTTTGTCAGGAACAGACAAAAGAACTTCTTCGCCTTTCTTTAAGCCAAGGCTTCGCACGATATTTGCATTAAAATAAATTCCCAGCCTGTCCTGCGACAGCTTGATTATGCTTTGCTTGATTTTCAAGGGAGTTTCCCTCAACTCCTCAACAACCTTTTTTGAGGATTCAGGCTCAAACTCAAAATAATGGCACTTAGGGCACTGGTAGCTTAGAACCTTGTTTTTAGCGCCATAGACTTTAACTTTGATTTCCTTTAATTTTGTTTTACAGTTTTTGCATTCCATTTTTATTCCTTTTTGGCATTAATCACATATATGATGCCCTTTTTTGCCTCAAACAGCACGTAATAGCCGTTTGATTCTATCTCAAACTTGCTGCCTTTCTTTCTCGGATTTTTCGTGGCGAATATAATCTCAACCACCTTGTCCCACGGCACATCCTTAAGATGTTCCTCAAGATAATGCCTGCTTGGAACTATCCTTCTGAAAAAGACAAGGGAAGCTGTTATTGCTACAAATATGTAGTCTAATTGACTATATAAATTTTTCTCTATTGCTTGAACTAATCTAAACAAACAATCACTTCTTTTGGTGCCTCTTTTTGTCATGACGGACACTCATGCAGAACTTATATAAAAACTTTTGTCCGGAAAATCACTCTTTTTTCCGACGTCGCCGTAAGATTTTCGGTTTTTATGCGTTAAGAATGATTTTTTTATTTTTTATATATCTTTTCCATCAGCCTGGGCACATCAGCAGCGCTCCTAAGAATGTAATCCGGCTTCTCTTCAAGCAGCTGCCTTCTTGAGAAATCCCCTGTCAAGACAGAAATTGTTTTCACTTTCGCCCTCTTCCCTGTCATCACGTCATAAACAGAATCTCCAACCATATACACTGTGTGAGCGTGCAATACTGCCTTTGCTTTCAGTATCTCGTCAGGCCAGGGCTTTCCGTGCCTTACGTCATCAGAGCCGACAAAGAGGTCAAACACTCTTGCATCAATCTTGGCGTTCTTCAATAAAGCTTTAATTTCTGCGTGCGAGCAGTTTGTCAATAAAGCCAATTTAAATCCGTTTTTCTTCAGTTTCTTCAATGCATTATCAGCGCCGGGAATCTGTCTTGCATACTTTGCAGTCTTATTAACAACAAGCCTGTTATGCTCGTGAAGTATTTTCAATGCCTCTTTTTCCTGCAAAAAAGGATACACAGACATTACAACAAGAATACCCACTTTTCCGAAATGCTCAACAAGCTTTTCAGCCTTTACTTTTTTTAATCCAAATTTTACAAATGCCAGGTTGAATGCCTCTATGTGAACCTTGTTTGAACGCAAAAGCGTATTATCCATGTCAAAGCACAGCAGCACCATACCATATTATATTGCACAAAGCTTTATAAATCTTAAAGTCCAATAAAAAATAAGCAATAATACATAAGTAGTAACTGTGCGTCACTATCATTCAAAGAGGAGAGGTGGTATAATTGGTCGTTGAGAAGGACTTTCTGAACAACTTAAGGCATTTTTTCAAGCTTAATCTATATGAGGCAAAAGTGTGGACAGCTCTTCTTTCAAGGGGAATATCGACTGCAGGCGAGCTTGCGGAAATAAGCAATGTTCCCAGGTCAAGGGCGTATGATGTTCTTGAAAGCCTTGAAAAAAAGGGATTTATCTCGCTTAAGACAGGAAAACCAATTAAATATATTGCAGTCCAGCCAAAGGAGGTTGTGGAAAGAGTAAAGAAGTTTGTTCATCTTGAGGCTGCTACGCATGCAAAGAAACTTGACAGCAGCAGGGGAGCTGAAATGGTAAAAGGGCTTGATTCCCTTTACAAAAACGGCGTTCAGTTTGTTGATGTTGCAGACCTTTCAACTTCGGTAAAGGGAAGGGGCAACCTGAATATGCAGATTGAAACAATGCTGAAGAATGCCGAGAAAAGCGTTGTTTTGGTTACAAGCGCAAAAGGGCTTGCAAGAAAATCAGAAAACTTTGCCCCTTTGCTTCAGGAGCTCAGCAAGAAGGGCGTTGATGTGAAGATAGCGGCGCCTGTCACAAAAGAATCAGCAGATGCTGTAAAGAACTTGATGTCTTCTGCTGAAATAAGGCACGCGAGCAGGCAGGAGTCAAGGTTCTGCGTTGTGGACAACAAGGAAGTGCTTTTCATGCTGATGAATGACGCTGAGATTCATCCCAATTATGATGCGGGCGTGTGGGTAAACTCGCCTTTCTTTGCAGGCGCGATTTCAAATATGTTTGGGGTTGCGTGGAAGGAAATGGAGCCTGCTGACAAGGCATTGAAAAAGCTCTGAGGGCAATATTATGGCTTTTGCTGAAAAAGAGGAAGAAAAGGCAAATCATTCTTACATTAATCCAAAGCAGAATTTCATGAAAAAATACCCCCGAGTATTGTTTGAGCATAACGGGATTGTCCTTAAGCAAGGCATGATGCTGAAGATGAACACATCCTTCGGAAGCCTGAGAGGTGTTATTGCTTCGCTGGACGAGAATGAAGTTATTCTGGACATGAATCCTGCGAATTTATACTGAGAAAAAAATGGGTGAGAACGCCCCTCAGGAACAAAGAACGCCCTCCCACTTTTGCGCAATCGTTCCTTGCGGTTCTTTTGCGCTCTGATTTTTATGTGCGAAATGATATTTAAAGTTTGCGACATCTCTGAGCAGTGTTAACATGGAATTTTCCTTAGATAGCTTTAAATAGGATTTAATTCTAAACAAAACCAATCGGGCCCATGGTCTAGCGGTTATGACGTCACCCTTACACGGTGAATGTCCCCAGTTCGATTCTGGGTGGGCCCATTTTTTAAGGTGTTCTTATGAAATACGCAGTAATCACGTCGAAGAAAGACGAGGCGGGAAAGAATATAAGGGAATGCCTCCTCCGGCTGTTTGATTTTAAGGAAGAGGAAAACCATCGCGCTTTAGGCAATATTCTTTTGTTTGAAACAGAAGAAGAAACCATTTATTGCGAAAATATTGACAAGGAAATAAATGCAGACATTCTCATATTCGCAACAAAGCACCAGTCAAAGGCAGGCACAAAATCATTGTCAGTGCATATTCCCGGTAATTTTGGAAATGCGGAGATGGGCGGCAAAGACAAGACTTTGTGCATTGCTCCCGCTTCTTTGCTGAAAGCAATGTTCTTGGAGCTGAATGAAAATGGGAAAGAATTGGAAGGCTATGAAATAACTCTTGAGACAGTGCATCACGGTCCTCTTCTTGAAAAGCCCGCAATGTTCATTGAAATCGGCTCTTCAATAAATGAGTGGGGAATAAAGGAAGCAGGGGAAATCATAGCAAAAACAATAATGAGTGTCCTGCAGAAGCCGATAGCAGAATGCAAGGCAGTCATTGCAATCGGCGGTCCTCATTATCCGAGAGAATACAACAAATTCTTATTGAGGACAGAATATGCAATAGGGCAGATGTGCCCTGAATACCAATTACCTAATCTTGATGAAGCAATGCTCAGGCAAATGCTTGAAAAGAATGTCGAAAAAATAGAATTTGTATTGCTCGACTGGAAAGGATTGAAAGCCCACAAGGAAATTGTTAAAGAATTATTGGCAAATCTCAACATTCCTTACAGGAAAGTGCAGGAATTCTAATCCTTGTCAGAACGAAGCTCAATCGGAGATTTTATTGAAATTCCCAAAGCCAGGTCCTCAAGCTTCTTCAGGTTCCACTTGATTGAGTCAGCCTTGTTCCTTAACTGCCCGCCTCTCAAGTCAAACTGCAAAAACTCGCCGTAAATCTCAGAAACAAAATCTTTTATCTGGAGCGCTTCTTCATATCTCTTGTTGATTGCGGCATTAACAGCCTGCCTTACAAGCTCGCCTGTCAAGTCGCACAAGCCAAGCAGATAATTCTCAGTGTCCGCAGAAAGCTCTTTTCTTGTCATGAGTTTCTTGTTTTTCACAAATTCAAAAAAGCAGACAGCTTCAACATATTCCTGCACAGCAACGCTTTCCATGTCAGTGCCGCAGTATTCTTTCGGAAGCAGAGCAACTGCCTTTTTTATCTCAGCGCAAAGCGCTTCAGCCTTATTCAAGTCCCCTCTCTGCGCAGAATATATAATCTGCTTTGAAAGCATTATGATGTCCCTTGATTTCCTTATTGTGTCTTCCCTTTTTTCTTCAGACTGCTTTAATTCCTTTCTAATTTCCGCAAACTCATTATTGTCAATCATTGGTTGTGCTGTAATCTGCGTTTGTCAAATCCCATTTCTCCCTTATTTTCTCTATTACTGTTGCCCATATGCCGCTTAATGGGGGCAGATAATAACCGGGCGCTTTTATGTTTTCCTCAAGCTCGCTCTTTCTTGCGTAAATTCTTTGGTATATTCCCATCATTTCTTCCTTGAACTCCTTATTAAGTATTGAATCGATGCATTTTTTTTCAAGTGAGTAAGCCTGCTCTTCAAGCTTTGTTTTAAGATTTCTGGCTATTGCTGCAGGAATAATGTGCCGGAGTATTGGTACCAGGGTTATATACGCTGCTTTTGTAGGATTCTTTTTTGCATAGTTCCTTAGCCCCTCTTGTTTTATATTTTGAAATTCATGCCTTACAAATGCGTGAATTCCCTCTTGTATCTGGCTGTGGAATAATTCAAGCGAGCTGTATTCCCCCTCTCCATACACCTCTCCTTTCAATACAGCTTCAAGAAACCCATCCTTGCTTCTTGCATTTGGAGCAACAGTGTATCCCCTTGCTATCCCGCTGAGAATGTGCGCATCGCTTCCGCCTGTTGTGCCTAAAATGCGCATGCCTTTTTCATCAATAGTTTTGTAACCTTTTGCCTTTACAAGCCTTTTTGCAATGTCATTTGCGCGCTCTAAGTCCGCGTTTATCACTTCAATTACATTAAACATGTTTATCCATTCAATTACAACTTCATGAGAAAGCTTGGGCTTGTTTTCAACAGGCCAAGCAGGATGTGCAAGGGTATGCGGTATCTTGTTTTCTTGGACATATGCTAAAAATTCTTTCAGCCCTGTTTTCCTCAGCATCAGCAAGTCATTGTGCTGTTTTTCAGTGTGCCCCAGGCATACTACATCAAGCTTGTGCCCTGTTTCAGGATAGCTTACTGTGTATTCGCAGCCTGTAAAGCACTTTTTCTTGTCAATCTTTTCAACAAGATAAATTGACTTGTCAATCCTGTTATGGTCTGTGATGGTCACATAGTCCATGCCTCTGCTAATGGCAAGATTGTATATGTCTTCAGGGCTTGAATAACATTCCCTGACTCCGCACATCTTTGTGAAATTTATTCCAATCAGCATGTCAGAACCTTCAGAATGAACATGTATGTCGCATTTTTTCATTTTTTACCCCCATTAAATGGATTCCAAGCTTATTTATAAGTCTTTTGCAAGCCTGTACTCAATCAAGTCAGAATTAGCCAGCCCGAGCCCTTTTTCCCCCGAGATTATCCTCTCCAGCTTTGAAACTTCCGGATTCGGGGCAAATGAAATGTCTTTCAGCCCTTTTTTTAATTTTTTTCTCATTGCTATCTGGTATCCGATTATCGGGCCTATTATCCAGGAAGTCATTGGCACAAACAGCAGGGGAGGTATGTATGTTGCTATCAGGCTTGCAATTCCCAGCCCGAGAATAACATAGCTTTTCATGGTTTCTTTCTTCACTATCCTGCCGAATCTATGCCTTGCAGATTCTTCGTCAAGAGTGTCTGCATAATTCAATGTTACGTTTTTTGCATAAGCCGCCTCAGACAATATGCCTGAATTACCCCTGCTTATTTTCAGGTTGATTTTTTTTGATGCTATCTTTACCTGCTTTCCGAATTTCTTAAGCGCATCCTCAACCCTGTCTCCCAAATCCGCATATTTCTTTGGCTCTTCTATAACTCTTGCTTCAATGGTTTTCAGCGGATTGTAATAAAGGCGGTACTTATCGCCTGTGTTAAACATGTAGATGTCCATATGTGCTTGATATGCCGCGTCAGGTTAAAAAGCTTTGTAATTGCCGGAGCATTTTCAGGCAATAGCAAGACTTATATAATCTCCAGCCATAATAAAATCAAAGAGGTTGATATTTTGGACAGCGATTTAAAGAAAGTAATGCTTGAATCCCTTGAGGAAGCCCAGGGCGCTTTTGCGGCAATTGACTCAAACAAGCTTAAGTCAATAAGCGATTACACTCTTCATTATGCAGGCATATTCCAGGATTCTTATTCTGTGTCAGTTGCAATCATAATATACTCCCTTGCAAAGATTGTTGAAAAGAAAAAAATACGTTCTGACAAGGACTGGACAAGGTTCAAGGCAGAAACCTTAAGGAATCTAAAGGAAGCAAAGGCCGCCTTGGAAAAGGAAAAGCTTGACATTTATCTTGCAGAACTTAAAGAGCTTCTTGCAAGCATCGGAAAAATTGATGCAACATTCGGCACTTATGTCACAGAGGCGATAGAAAAGGCAAAAATAAAAAAAGGGTTTGCTGTTTATGCGCACGGATTGTCAGTAGGCAGGGCTGCAGAGCTGATGGGAGTAAGCCCGTGGGAGCTTATGGACTATCTCGGGCAGACAAAGCTGGTTGACGAAATGCCAATGCTGACAAAGCCGATAAGCGACAGGCTTGCGGCTGCAAGAAAAATATTCAATATGCAGGATTAAGAATGGCAAAGAAGAAAGTAAAATTAAAAGCAAGGGACAGGAGCCTTGTGTTTGACACAAGCGCAATAATCAGCCTTGCCTCAAACAGCCTTTTGTGGGTTATAGGCGACCTGAAAAAACAGTTCAAGGGGCATTTTTATATTCCCGGCTCTGTAAAGGCAGAGATTATTGACACGCCCCTTCAGTCCAAGAGATTCAAGCTGGAGGCAATGCAGGTTCTTTCCGAGGTTGCAAAAAACAATATCGAAATCTTTGACCACAACGAGGAAGTGCAGAAGGAGATAAGCGAATTATCTGCAACTGCAAACTCAATTTTCATGGCGCGCGGCAATTATATAAAGATAGCGCATTTAGGGGAGTTAGGCGCGATTGCAATGGCAAGGCTGCTTGACTCTGACGCAGTTGTCATTGATGAAAGGACAACAAGAACGCTTATTGAAGAGCCGCAGAAGCTTGCCGACCTGCTTGAGGTAAAGCTCCACACCCCCATTACAATAAACAGGGACAGCCTTAGAAAATTTCAGGAAAAGGTAAACAATCTTCCTGTTCTTCGCTCTTCAGAGCTTGGCGTGATTGCATACGAAATGGGGCTTTTTGACAGGTATGCTCTTTCAGGAGAGGAAAAGTATGTTGCTGACCCGAAGCTGAATGTTCTTGACGGCGTTCTCTGGGGCTTGAGATTAAGGGGCTGCGCAATATCAACAGAAGAGATAGACGCAATACTGAAGCTTGAGGGATTTACAGAGCTTAAGAAATAGATTTATATATGCTTATTCAATTTCTGCGCCTATGGACATAAAGACAGCATCAGTACAGGAATTGTATGAGGACATGTCTGAAAAATGGGAAATTCTTTCTGAATTGTTTTCAAGGCAGGATATAAGGGGAAAGCCTGCTTTGGCTGTGTTCAATATAAATTATGACGGCAAAAAAGGAATCTTTTCTTCAATTCTTCGAAAGGCAAAATTTTTTGCAGGATTTAAATCAATGCCTTCAGGAATTTCCCCTGAATGCAAGAATGACTTATTTGTGGAGTTTATGAAAATTGAAACAATGGGCGCTTACAGCCGGTATTATAATCTGGTTGCATTAAACAGGCAGGCCTTGTCCAACTGGTGGTATCCTTTTGCAATGCCTGAGGAGGTTACGCATTCCATTGTGCAGGTAGCAGATGATGAGATTTTAGTTGAAAAAGAAAGTGTTGCCTCTTTTAACGGATATTCATCCTATTTCGGACACAAGATTCATTCAGCCCTAAAATGCCTTGAAATAGAAAATTTTACTGTTGAAATGGATGAGTTCTTTCCTCCCTTCGGGCAGAGCCATTTTTTGGGCAAAGAATTGAACAAATTCATGCCTTGCCTTGAAGAAACAATAAACGCAAAAGCATATTTTCAGCCGGGCAAATCAAAAGAGGAAAGGCAGAAAGATGTTAAGGAAACACTTTACCGCCTCCCTTCGCTGGCAGGTTTCATGCTTGCAAAGCAGTATAAGCACGATATGGGGGCTTTGATGAAAGAGCACCCATTATTGCCTTATTTGGGCGGAAAACAGATATGGAAAAGCTACTGCCTGCCCATTCTTATCAACGGGAAACTTACTGCTTAGAAAGCTTTATAAACCAGTCGTAGTTCCTTAAAAACAATAATTCGGGTATCGAAACCATCGAGACTACGTCTCGGGGTGCCGAAACATAAGTTTCGAGCACTATTGTTTCGGAACCCCAAACAGGGTTTAGGGGGTAAAAAATGAATAAATCAAAAATAGCCATGATGGTATTATGTTTAGCCGCGATAGTATCTGCTTTCGCAGTATCAGCAAGCGCATCCGGTTTCTGGATTAGCGATGTAACTGTGAATGACATTTCAAACGCAGGATATAATGATTATATCTCTGTTGAAAGAGGGACAACATTGGATATCAGCGTTGAGCTTTTGACAAACGAAGCTCTTACAAGTGAATGCGATGTAAAAATTTGGGCTGAAATCGGCGGATATGAAGGGGATGAAGATGTCCGCGTTTCTTCAGGCATGTTTACCCTCAGGCCCGGAATTCCGGGGACAAGATACCAAAGAACGCTTGAACTTGAGCTTCCAAATGATTTGGAGGAAGGAGATTACAAATTGTCTATTCGTGTAGTAAGCGCTAACGAGCCTACTGTCGAGACACAGCTTAACTTGAATGTAATACCTTCAAGACACCTTCTTGAAATAAAGGGTGTTGTTGTTCCAACACCTTATGTTGAGGCAGGGCAGACAGCGACTGTCAAGGTAAGGCTTCAGAATATTGGCGCAAGGGACGAGAACAATGTAAAGGTTGTTGCTGCAATTGACAAGCTGAAGGTTTATGATGTTGAGTGGATAGAGCTTGTTGAAACCGAGATTCCGGGCGATGATGAGGAAGACAGCGAGACAGCAATTTTATACCTTCCAATTCCAAAAGATGCAGCTTCAGGAGAATACGAGCTTGAGGTTGGAATTGCATACAATAACGAGCGCGATACACAGGTTGTCAGGACAACAATAAACATAAGAGGCGTTGAAGCAAAAGCAGAGGCTGTTGAAGAAGAAGAAGAAGGAGCGCAGATTCCTGTAATTGAAACAAAGCCTGTTGACCCTTCAAAGGAGCTTACGCTTGCTTTTGACACAATGTCTCAGCACATTGCAATAGGCAGGGAAACAGCATACAAGCTTACAATTTCAAACCTCGCATCAGAATCAAGGGACATTACATTGTCAGCGGCAGGCGCGCAATTGTTTGCTGACATAAGGATTGACCCAAGCACCCTTACAATCGAGGGCGGGCAGAAGGCGGATGTTTATGTTTATGCAAAGCCCAAGTCAGATGCAGAGCTGAAGGTCAGCCAGTTTACACTAAGGGTAATGAACGGAGACAAGCTTTACAAGGAATTGTCGCTTTCGCTCGGCGTTGAAGAGCCTGAGGTTAAGAAGAGCTTCTTTTCGCTTGAGGATGACACTCTTAAGATAATCTTCATAGGGCTTGTTGTAATCCTGATTATTGTCGGGCTTCTTATTGCCTTCAGAAGGGTAAGGGGCGAGGATTATCCACTTGAGCCGATAGAGGAAAGGATATATTATTAGGGGGAATGAAAATGGATGAAGAAAAAATGAAATTGGTTTATAAAATAGACAATGCCATTGACTCTGCAGTAACTTATCTTGCTGTCGGATTTGGGATAATTGGCGGTTCCACTGTATTGGCTTTGGAGTGCGTTTCTAATAGGGACTATGTAGGGGCATTTGTTGCAGCTGCATCCGGGATTATAGGTGGATATATTTCCGGCAAAAGTTCTAAGAATTTGTGCGCAAATCAAAAAGCGCTTAAAGATATTGCCTTAGGCGGCCTTGAAACCAAAGTTGAAGGGCAATAATTTTTTTTTATAATAACATTTATATTCTCTAATTCATTACCTTTCTATAAATGGGCCTTGAAGAGCAGCTTATGCACTGCCTTGATGCTAACCTTAAGCACAGGGACGAAGTGATTGAGGAATACGGCAATTCAATAGATTTCATGCGGGACTATTCATATCATAATCACTTTGAGAATGAGCTTGCCACTGCGCTTAACATATCTGAAAAAAGAAACGGCATTCTTCCGTCTGATTTTGAAGGCATGAGAATTCTTCATGCAAAAACAGAGGTTCAGCAGTATGAGCAGAGGCACGGCATAAAAACATTCCTTTTTGACATTGAGCTTCCAAAGGAAAAATTTGCAGCGCTTATGCCCAAGGTTGACGGCAAGGAATGGTACGGCGGGCTGTATTTTACGCCTTCAAACTTCAGGGGATTTTACCACAACCGCTTATACTTAAGCAAATTCGGGCTGGCAATTGAGCAGGAGAAAGGCAGGTTTAAGCACGAGGCAATGCACTGCGACAGGAGATTTTACACTGCGGATTATAGAAACAGGCTGGTGCCTGACTATGATGCGGATTATCCTGATTCAAGATGGCAGTCACTGGCAGAGATTTCTTTTACTGAGGAAATACTTTGCTTCATTGCCGAGGATTTTAAAAAAGAGAATGTTGAAAAAGCAATAAAAGAGCATTATTTTGAGGCAAAGCTTGATTTTTTTTCAGGAATCTACAGGGGGATTACTGATGAGCAGAAAGCTGAAAAAAGAAAGCAGTTTGAAAAGATTCTTGAGCCTGTTAAAAATACAATTGGATGTGCTGTCATCTCTGCTTATAAGCTGAAAGAGCAGCTGCCTTCTGATATTCTTGCCCCCTTGCTTTTTTCAATAGGGCCCGCTTCAGAAGACATTGAAAACAGCAGATTCTATTCCCCTTTCGGAGATATCCTGCTTTGGGAAAGGTGTGTTTCGCAAAAAAGAATATCCATTCCGGCAATAAGGGATAGGCTTCAGAAAAAAGGCTACTGCCCTGAAAATCCGTTGTTCTAGCCCTGCAAAGGTATATATACGCTTAACCCGTATAAATTATATGCCTTCGCTTGAAGAAAGGCTTTTCAATTGCATTGAACAAAACCTTAAGCATAAGGATGATGTTATTCAGCTTTATGGCAAAATGTTCAATCGCACGCGCGAATTATCCCTGACAAAGGATTTCTCTCAGGAGTTTGCCGATGCAATGAACAGGTACAAGGGAAAAAAAGTTTTGAAAGCAGGGCATTTTTCGGGTTATTCTTCCCTGCACATCGAGAGCAATTATCTGCCGTTTGAAAGAAAGCACGCAATAATGAGCTTTCTTTTCGGCATTGTGCTGCCTGAGAAAAAATGGAAAACGCTTTTGAAAAAGCTTGAATGGGAAAAGTGGGCTTGCGGAATGTTTGTCCCTGCAGGGTATTTTTTAGGGGATTGGCCGCGTGAGCTTGATTATTCCGCATTCGGATTTACGCTTGGAAGCGGACAGGGAATATACGCTCACGAGGCGATTCATGCAAACAGGCAGCTTTATTCAAGCAACTGCTGTTTTATTGACAGTTATGGCGCGCAAATAAATTATTCTGATGATGAATTAAGGGCAAGATGCGAATACACGTTTATTGATGAGATGCACGCTTACATAATAGATAACTGGGAAAAGGAATCCCTGAAAAAAACGCTTAAGACAAATTACTGGAATGCTGAGATAAAAACAATATGCTCCTTTGCCAATAATAGCTGGCCTGCATCTTCATTAAGAAAGAGAAAGCTGAAAAATTCAGTGAAGCCTGTTTTTGCAGGGCTTGACAGGACAATTGAAGCCTGCTTTTACCTTAAGCAGAGGCTTGAGCCTGATATTCTTACTCCTCTTTTTTATTCGCTTGGTCCGACTATTGCGGAAATAAGCAGAAAGGGGTTTCCGTCAATATTTGCGGATATCTGCCTTTGGGCAGAGCTTCTTGAGAAAGATATTGTAAGGCAGGGCATGATAAGGGATGAATTGCAGAAAAAAGGCTATTGCTGCGAGGATATTATCCTGGCATAGGTTGCAGTTATCTATTTAAACATAAAACTCGTTTATTATTGCATGCCAAAAGAAAGAACAATCCTGATTTTTTGCGCGCATTCTGATGATGAGGCAGTCGGAATGGGCGGCGCAATTGCAAAGTATGCTGCAGAAGGTGTTAAGGTAATCAAGGTGGTATTCTCTTTCGGAGAAAGCAGCCATCCGCATTTTCAGGAGCACATAGTCATAAACAGGAGACTGGAGGAGACAGAAAAAGCAAGCAGGAGCATAGGGATTGCAAAGACAATATTCTGGGGAATGCGCGACACAAAAGTAAAGGATGATGCTGAAAAGATAAACGCGGTGAATAAAATAAAACAGCTTTTGAATGAATATGTACCTGAAAGAATTTTTGTAACTTCCTCGATTGACCCGCATCCTGACCATCAGGCTGTAAACAGGAATGTGCTTAAGGCAATTGATTCTTCAAGGAAAAAATATGCTGTTTATGAGTTTGAAGTATGGAATATTATCAAGGAAAACAAGCCTGTGATGTATGTCGATATCACCCCTTATTATAAGAAGAAAATGCAGTACATAAAGCAGTTTTCAAGCCAGTGGCAGTGGCTTTCTGCCTTGAAGATTCCGGTTTGGCTCAGGACAAGATATTACGGAAGCAAGAACAGCTGCAAGTATGCCGAGAAGTTTTACAAGGTGAGATAAGTGAGGATATTATTTTTCGTGACAGGCATCGGATACGGGGACGCTACAAGAGTGCACGCTGTCATTGATGAAATACTTAAGAAGGAGCCTGAAGCAAAGTTTCTTATTGCAGGCTATGACTGTTCTTTAGATTACTTTAAAGGCAAGTACAGGACAATCAAGATATCAGGATACAGGATGCCGGGCAGGGAAATGAGGTTTACGCTCGGCTCTTTCATTGCAAACAATTATATGCTGCCGTTTGTGTGGCTTTTCACGACTTTTAGGCTTAAGAAAGAGATAAAGAAGTTCAATCCGGACATAATTGTGACTGATTTTGAGCCCGCCGCGATTACAATGGCAAAATCAATAAACAAAAAATCAATTGCCCTGTACGGGTTTGACCCTGAGCTTTACCGGCAGTATTCAAGGGAGCACAAGCCCAACAGGCTGATGAGAATGGAATCTTTGTTCCTGAGAAAGGTTTATGACATGTCTGACTACTCAATTGTTGTTTCCCTGATTAAAAGAAAGAAGAGCCTTGTTTACAATTATGTTGAGCCCATAGTAAGGGTAAAGCCGCAGCAGCTTTTGTCAGAGGCAAAGCTGATGAAAGAATTAAACCTTGACAGGCGCCCTATTTTAGTAATGCTTGGCGGCTCGCATTTCGGAATTGCGCTGGCAAAATCCCTTGCCAAGATTTCAATGGAATTCAATGACATGTTTATCCTGTTCGGTTCAGGCGCGGAGATTGAACAGCAGAAGAATCTGAGGTATATACCTTTCTCTGAAGATTTGTTAAAATATCTTAAAGTTTCAAAGGGCATTATTACTCTTGCCGGGCAGAATACATTAAGCGAAGGGCTTGTGTTCAGGAAGCCGATGCTTGTTTTCCCAATACAAAACCACGTTGAGCAGCAGCTTAACTGCTATGCAATAAATGATTACATAATGACAGGCAGGAACATAATGCCTGAGGCGCTGAAAAAGACAGTCGGGGAATTCATATCAAGAATACCTGCAATGAGGTATGATGCTGAAAAAATAAACCTTAATGCAGGCGGCGCTTCGCAGGCTGCTGACATAATACTGAGGGTTGCAAAAAAATGAAATTCAATGAAGTCCTTTACTGGTGCGAGTTCCCTTTGAGAGCTGACTGGAAAAAGATTAATTCATTGTTTGTTTCAAACGGAATGAAGGCAAAGTGCTATATCTGCGTCGAGTCTGAAGAGGAATTCAGGGACTGGAAGAATAAATTAAGGCATTTGCGCGGCATTGAAGTGGCCGGAGCATGGCCTTCCATCCCCTTGGAAAAAGGGTACTGGTTTTCGGGTTTTGTTGACAAAAAAGAGATTGACAAGCTTGAGCAGTACAAATGGCTAAAGCTGAAGATAGACATTGAGCCGCCTTTCAAGTATTTTAAGATGCTGTCGGTAGTTAACGCAATGACATGGGTAATGCTTCATCCTTTCAGGCCTGCCAAGACAAAGGCATATCTTCAGGAAAAAATAGAGTCAGTTTTGAAAAATAATGAAGTAATGCTTTCAACATTTCCGCTTCCTGATTTTGTGCTGAGGAGATACGGCTTTTTCAGGAATTCCCGCTTTCATTATAATTTCATGTTTTATTCAAGCATAATGCCCTGGTTTTTCCGTCCGCTTTACAGGATTTATTACAGGTGGTTTATCAGGCATGCTCTCAGGCGCTCAAAGCAGACTTATTTTGCAGTAGGGCTTATTTCAAAAGGCATATTCAATTCAGAGCCGCAGTACAAGAATGTTTCACAGATTAGGAAAGACATGGGTTTTTTGCTGAAAAACAAAGTGAAGAATGTTGTTGTCTATTCAATAGAGGGAATTTCCCGGAGAAAGGATTCTGAAGAGTGGGTAAAGGCAATAAAGGAATTTATTTGATTTTCTTTGCGCATGCATACCCTGCCGCCAGTGCTCCCGGCACGCCGCCAATCTGCGTTGCCCAGCAGGAGCCCATATACAGGTTTTTTACAGGGGTTTCAATGTTTGTAGATACAGGGCTTTTGAAGAATTTTTTTCTCGGGTTCCAGCTCCAGGCAGAAGATGCGCCGTTTGAATTGCCTGTGTACCTTTCATAAGTTAAGGGTGTTGCAGCTTCCTCAAACACAATCCTGCTTTCCAAATCAGGTATGACTTTTGCAATCTTTATTATCAATGCCCTTTTTGCGCTTTCTTTCAGATTCCTGTATTCCTGCCTGTTCCCGTTTCCCCAGTTGTTCATCCAGCCTGAATTTGTCATCAGCTGGAGCATTAATGAGGATTTGCCTTCAGGAGACAGATTCTGATTTTCCATTGAAGGAGAATGCGCCATAAAACCCGCTTTTTCAAAATATCTCCTGTCATCCGCGTTATTTACGTCTGTATTTTTTTCTTCATTGCAGAGAACCAGGGAATGCATTTTCATGCGCTTTCTTAATTCAGCGTTGCTCATGTCAAGCCCCAGATAGACAGTGAAGATTCCCTCTGATACAGGAGATTGTTCTATTCTTGCAAGCATTTCATCAGGAATAAGGGTTTTATCGTCAAGCAATTCAAGGAATGTTCTTTTGTAATCAGAGGCAGATACCACATAATCAGCAGTATGCAGCCTCCCTTTGCTTGCAACCCCTATTGCCTTTCTGTCTTTTGTAAGTATCATGTCAACAGGCGCTTTCATTAGCAGGGTGCCGCCGAGATTCTGGAAATTGTCAGCCAAGGCATCAGCCCAAGCCTGCATTCCTTCCTTTACTGTCCAATAATCCTCAAACAATGTGTTCATTGCTCCACCAAGTATTCCTGCGCTCATTTCAGGATATCCGCACTTGTATAATGCATTGTAAACTCCTGAGCCTTTTTCAAAGAATTGCTGCAGGAATTCGCTTGTTGTCATGTTGATATAAGGCAACGCGGCTTTAATTTCCCTTAGCCCGTGCCAAAGGCTCTTGACTGTTGCGTCCAGCTTTTCTGAAAATCCTGTGCAGACATCTGCGCTTGGTATTCTGCCTGTTGCGTGAATCGGCTTGTACATTGCGTCAATTTTCTTAAAGCATCTGTTAAGATTCTCCTTTTCATCAGGGTAGGCATTGTAAAGCATTTTCTTGAAATCAGCATAAGATTCAATGCATTCATCATAATCATCTGAAATCCATCTTGCCTTGTGCCTTATGAATGTAACCTTGTCTTTTATCCCTATTTGTTCCATTGCCTTAAACATTGTTGAGGAAGATTCAAATGATAGTGTGCCTGACTCAAAATAAAATCCCTTTCTCCAGAATCCTGCAGTATATCCGCCCGGCATGAAATGCGATTCAAAGATTGTCACGTCGTGCCCTTTCTTTGCCAACAGGTTGCCTGCTGTCAGCCCGCCCATGCCTGAGCCTATTATTGCGACTTTTGCCATAATCCGGTAATTCTTGCCGCATATATAAGCCTTTCTTTAATACAAAACATTTATATGCTGATTCGCTTATTTTCCCTCTTAATGGCTGTTAAGAAAATCCTTAAGCTGAAAGATCACGAGTATTTCTGGGAAAAAGGCGATTTGCATACTCATCTGGGGTTTGTAAGGGAGAAGGACATAAAAAAGGCAAAATCATCTGTCAAGACGCATAAGGGGGAGAAGCTTACTGTTCACGAACCCAACGCAGTTGACTTGACTCGCGCAATGGAGAGGGGCCCTCAGATGCCTTTTATTAAAGATGTTGCGATTATTGCTTTTTATTCAGGAATTTCAAAAGACAGCAGGGTTTTGGATGCAGGCTCAGGCTCAGGCTTAATGGCAATTTCAATGGCGCGCATTGCAAAGTCAGTTGTTTCTTATGAAAGAGATAAGCGATTCTATGGCTTGGCTAAAAAGAACGCTTCCTTGTTTGGCTTGAAGAATGTGACATTTGTTGAAAAGGATGTTTACAAGGGAATCTCAGAGAAAGAGCTTGACTTGGTTGTCCTTGACTTGCCTGAGCCGTGGAAAGCATTGAAGCACGCTGAAAAGGCGATGAAATCAGGGGGCACTTTATGCGCTTACCTTCCCAATATCAGCCAGACTGAGAAACTGATTAAGGAATCAAAGAAATTTGATTTCGGCTTTGCAAAGACAATTGAAGTCATTGAAAGAGAATGGGTTGTTGATGAGCAAAGACTAAGGCCGTCGCATCACATGTACGGGCACACTGCATTTTTAACGTTCATGAGGAGGTTATAAAATGGCAAAAACAATATTTGTTGATAAAGACGTGTTTGACAGCTATAAGGACTGCTCTCTCTTCTTCAAGTTCCCAAGAGAAGGAAAGGTTTATCACGGGCTGCTTGAGCAGACAATTCACGGCAGTATCCCGCGCATTTTGGTTGAGGGTAATTCGCGGGAAACAATCTATTCTGCAACAAGATTCTATAAAAAAGATGATGCTGATTATATTATGTCAACAATTCATTCAAGGCTTTGCGATAAAAAATCTATAGATGATTTGCTGCAGAAGTATTTTGGGGAAATCTTGATTACAAAATAAGAAAATTTAGCTAGCTTGGATTGCTGATGAAACTAAAAGAATACCAGGGAAAAGAATTGTTCAGGAAGTACGGCATTGCAGTGCCTGAAGGCAAAGTGATTACTGGTGTTCAGGAAGAACCTTCAAAAATTGCAAAAGCCCAGACACTGTCAGGAAAAAGAGGCAAAAGCGGCTTAATCGCTCCCGCCACAAGGGAGAATATTGAAATGATGCTTAAGCACTGCAGTGAAGTTCTTGTGGAAGAAAGACTGGCAATTGAAAAAGAATATTATCTGGCTTTGACCATAGACAAGGAAGAAAAAGAGATTATTATCCTGTTTTCAGAGGAAGGCGGAATTGAAGTTGAAAGCGTAAAGAACATCCTTAAGCTCCCTTACAAAAGATTAAATGAATTTCCTGACAAAAAATTCGCAGAAATCATAGAATCAATGCACAGGCTTATGGCGGATTACAATGCACTGCTTGTTGAGATTAATCCCCTTGCTTTTGCAGGAAATAGGCTGATTGCAGCAGATTCAAAGATAATTCTTGATGATAATGTCAAGCACCCTGAATATAAGCAGGCATTAACAAGCCTGGAGCAGGAAGCTGAAAACAGCGGGTTAAGCTATGTTGAACTTGACGGCAGCATAGCAATAATAGGCAATGGCGCAGGGCTTGTCATGGCAACACTGGATGTAATAAGCCATTTTGGCGGAAAGACGGCAAACTTCCTTGATTTGGGGGGAGGGGCATCAACCGAAAAGATGGAGAAAGCAATGGATATTGTCCTGAAAAAATCACCTGCCTCGCTTTTCATTAATATTTTTGGCGGAATAACACGCTGTGATAAAATAGCAGAAGGGCTGGTTAACTACAAGGCAAGGAATAATGTCCGGATTCCGATTATTGTGAGGATGATTGGCACGAATGAGGATGCTGCAAAACAATTATTGGCTAAGAACGGCATAGAAGTTTATGATTCAATGGAGGAGGGAGCAAGGAAAGCTGTTGAAAATGCTGATAAATAAGAACACAAAAGTAATTGTGCAGGGTGTTGGAGAGCAGGGCTCGTTTCATCTTAAATTAATGAAGGAGTACGGCACAAAAGTCGTTGCTGCCATATCAACTTCCAAGGAGGGCATAATTGAAGGCGTTCCGCTATACCCTTCTGTTGCAGATGCTCTTAAGGAGCATAAAGCGGATTTTTCAATACTTTTTGTTCCTGCCAAATTTGCAAAAAAAGCAGCTCTTGAATCCCTTAATAATGGGCTTAATCTTGTCATTATTACAGAAGGCATACCTGTTCTGGACACTATTGAAATAATGCAAAGCGCAAAAGAAAAAGGGCTGCTGGTAATCGGTCCGAACACTTCAGGCATTATTGCCCCTGAACAATCAAAGATAGGGATAATGCCCTCACACATCTTTAAGAAAGGGCATACTGCTGTTATTTCCAGGTCAGGAACATTGGCATATGAAATTGTAAATCAGCTGACACAGAATGGAATGGGGCAAAGCATAGTGATTGGAATAGGCGGAGACCCTGTAATCGGCTTTGATTTTATTCAGGGGCTTAAACTGGCGGAAAATGACGCTGAAACAGAATCAATAGTTTTAATAGGAGAGATAGGGGGAAATTTGGAAGAAAAAGCGGCAGATTATATTAAGAATAATGTCTCAAAAAAAGTTGTCGCATATATAGCCGGCAGGGTAACCCCCAAGGACAAGAAAATGGGGCATGCAGGGGCAATCATTGAAGGAAATACAGGAACAGCTGATTCAAAAATCTTTGCTTTAAAGCAGGCAGGCGTTAAGATAGCAGAACTGCCGTCCGGAATAATTGAATTTTTAAAATAGGCAGTTTATCTATGAAAATTTCGTAGGGGCGGATAAGCCGCCTTTTTTGGTTTCCGATATTTTTATATACTTGTTAGCCTCTTAAGTCCATTATGGAAAAAAATTCAAATTATACTGTTATTATAGAGAGGGATGAAGACGGCATTTATGTTGCAAAAGTTCCTGACATTCCCGGATGCTACAGCCAAGGGAAAACGGTTGAAGAAGCTGTCAAAAGGGTAAAGGAAGCCATTCAGGTATGCCTGGAGGCAGAGGATATGCTCTACGAGCCCATGGAATTTGTGGGCATACAGCAAGTAGAGGTTCCGGCTGAAGCATGACAAAGCCGGTTACTGTTCCAGGCAGGAAACTGTGCAAAATTCTCGAAAAGCTTGGCTTTGAAAAGATTCACCAGAGGGGCAGCCATATAAGGTATAAGCACCCGGACGGGAGAATTACTGTTGTTCCTGTGCATGGGAATGAAGAAATCGGAAAAGGGCTTTTGCGCGAGATTCTGAACCAGATAAAGCTAAGCAAGGAAGAATATGAGAAGCTAAGGCTGGAAGTATAAAGTCGTAGGGGCGGATAAGCCGCCTTTTGTAAGTGCCCTCGACGCCCTTCCCTAAAGGAGGACTTGGAAACACTTGCCGGCATTCAACTGAGCGTCCTTGTGGACTTGCATCGGAAGGTGCTAGCCGTTCCAACGTGCTTCTGGAAGATGCTCGGCCTTAATCATTGTTGCCAATGTTTTCATAGCCTCATAGCCAACCAAATGCCGTTCCGTTTCTGTGCTGTTGACTTCCCTGTGCGGGAACTTTCTGTCGAAAGCTTCCTTGTCGGCAGCCAATGGACTCATTTCAGAGTCCAGTGACATCCTTTTGATGGGCGGACTTTCCTCACACACTTAAGTGCGAAGCCGGTTCGCGCCCCTACGAGTTTTTATGGTTTGAAGTGGTATAAAAGCCTTGTGATTGTCTAAGGATTGTATAGTATAGTGACATATGTCACCACCCTTTAAATTCAGCGGTTTCTGCTGAATTTTGGTGGTATTTATGAAAAAAGAAGACATAAGACGCGAATTTTTTAAGCTAAAAACAAAAGGATTTTCTT
>JAQTVM010000006.1 GCA_028706745.1 Candidatus Nanoarchaeia archaeon | reverse complement strand
GGCGTTTGCCCCTCCATTGCAAAATGCAGCAAGCCCTCTGCAGGGTGTTATAATATGAAATCAGTGTTTGTAAACATAGGAAAAATAACAAGAGGGGATGAATCAATCATAAAATGGGTTTCAGGCGCAATGGTAAGGGGAAATATCATAGAAAGCCCGGAGGTGACTGTGCTTGACCATCTTCTGTGATTTGGACGGAGTGCTGAGGCTGAAAGGCGATGACTGGAAGGCTTTCAAGTGGTTCATGAGCTACAGGCAGTATATTGAGAAATATCCAGCAATACAGGAAAACGTAAAGCTAGTCACCGAACTAAAAAATATTGACACTGTTATAATTGCAACAAGCTGCCCTTACACTTTGCTGAATGAAATATGGCTTCAGCATTATGATATTGAAATTCCATGCCTTTACACTACAAAAGAAAAAATAAAGGAGCTTTCAGGCATGTTTAATCTTGAAGGCAGCTGGCTCATTGATGATACATTGGCGAATATAGAAGAGGCAATAAGGCACGGCATGAAAATAGTGAAGGCAGGGACAAACAAGCCGTTGGGGCTTTCTTTGTCAGCTTTTTTATAATCTCATTTTCTTTTTAATCGCCCACTTCAAGCACTTTCTTCATGCTGAATTTCACATCATGCCTTTTGAACAATTCCAGAACTTCTTTGTGCTTCTCATCAGGGACAAAGACAGCGCCTTTGCCTATTTTTTTCCCGTCAATTGTTTCAAGCAGCCCTTCGTACCTTTTGCCATAATGCAGAAACCCGAACATCCTCTTGTTAAACAAAACCCTGTTTGAATTCGGCTTGATTTCTTCCCACGAAAACAAAGCCATGGGCTTTGCATTTTCAGGCATTTCCTTAAAATTCCCGTAAAGCACAATGCCGTCAGCTATGATGCTTTGCTTTAAATCCGACCACTCATCAAGGTTTCCTGCAATGGGCTTTATCTCATTGCTTATTCCAAGCAAGCCCCATTTCTTAAACGCATCTGTCCTTGAAAATTGCAATAAAATCTTATCAACTTCTTTCTGGCTTAAAGCTCCGTCAATGAAGATATCAATATCGCTGTCATCTCCAGCATCACCCCTTGCAGCGCTTCCAAAAAGAATTATATTTTTTAATTTGCTTAAATCAGCGTGCCCAATAACAAATGACGCAAAAGAGGATGCATAGCTAGCCAAGCTCCCCCATTGCCCTGCTGAATTCCTGCCTGAGTTTTTTGAAGTCATTTATTACCTCTTCAATCTCCCTCTTCGGCTGCGGCGCGCCATAGCAAAGCTTGTTCCGCTTTGACTCAATTGATGTTATCAGCAGGAGCATTTCCTGCTTTCTCGGAAAGTCAAACCAAAGCTTTTCTTTTATCTTATTGGCTGAAGCAAGCCACTGATGCTTTATTACCTGGCTTGTGCTTATCCTGCCTGCCTTGTGGAGCAGAATTTCAAGCATGTCAATTGCCGCTGCAGAAGCATTAAAGCCGATATTCCTCTGCCTTTGCTCCAGCCCGATTTCAATGCTTTCTTTTATCACGCCTATGCTTTCATCAAGCCGCTTTTCATGCGCTTCTATTCTCATAATGCATTCCTCCCTTTTATCTCTTTTGGTTCATTTGAAACTACTGTTTAGTTTCATTTGAAACTACACATTTAGGCATAAAAGGAATATCTTGTTTGTTTATCTGCCTTTCGCACAAATTTCCGAAAATCTTGCGGACGACGTGAAAATCCTCCGGAAATGGCGGAAAAACCAACATAAAAGACAACAATAAAGACAATTTTGATACAATAATATTAAACTTTTATACAACACTATTAATATATTAGTCGAAAGGGAGGACTAAAATGAAAACAGGCATTGAAACAGCATTAAAGACGCTTGAGATTCTGCTTGAAAATCCTGAAGAGCTGAGGAACAAAGCAGAGAATGCAATATCTCACGGCAAGAAAGCAAATGAAATACTGCAAAAATACATGCGGCTTTCCTCAATGCCTGAATGGGATTATGCAATAGAGGAAAAAGAGCTTGCATTGAAGCCAGAGGAGATAACTGAATTCTTTGAAAAGTCAAAAGCATACAAAGCAAACAGGATGTATGCAGGAGCAGTCAGCGAATTCACAACAAAACTTGTGAAAGAGAGCTACAGGAAAGGCGGCAACGGCTTTTTTTTAGATACAAGCGGAATAAGCAGACTGGAGGATTTGTGCAATAATATTGAAGGCAGGAAAGAAAGGCCGCTGAAGATAACTGCCGCAGGGAATTCCGGAAGAGGATTCTGCGCTTGCGCGCAATATGCAATCATAACGCTGGAAAACCCCAACTATTCCTCAGGGATATATACAACAGGATGCAGCTTCAGGGTTCAAAGCGAGAAGCAGGCCCAGAAAGTCGTCAGGGAAATAAAGGATTGAATGAAGATTGGGCCAAACCGCCATTGGTGGCATATACATAGCGGCTCAATAAACAAGGTATACCTTATCGGAAAAGAAAAAGACAAGCTGTTCTGGAGCGAGGACTGCGCAGAATTCAAGCAGGAGATGCAGAGATTCCACGAAGAGCAGGCAAGAAGAAGAGGCCCTGACTATATGGAGCCGGACTAAAGGAGGAATAAAATGGCAATAACACCGAAAGGGTGCATAAAATACAGGCTGCTTGGAAAAGAAAAACAAAGGGAGATGATAGTAAGCAAAGTAGAGAGCCAACTTGAAGCAGCAATAGACGCACAATTGCTTGAGGATGAAACAAGGTATCCGCACAAAATAAGGCACTATATTCATTTTTACATTGACGATGAATTCGCAGGTATGAATGCAAGGCGCTATATCCGCAATGAAGACGACAAAAGGCACATGCCTCTGCCTTTGACAAAGGAAGAGCGAAGCAGGGTTTATACATCACTCGCCGAAAAGTACCAGACATTAGGATGGTATGTAACGGGATTAAGCGAAAACTGGGATGGCAGGAATATGCATATAGAAATGACTTTAGGAAATCCATATGCAATATAGGTGACTTTGAATTAAAGGAGGAAATAAAAATGATAAAAAAATTAAAGGCAAAAGCAGACGCATTAATTGAAGGAATAAAAGAATATTCAGAAAGCCAGATGGATACTTGGAGAGAAATACCTTCTCTTGCGCTTGAAGCAGACGGGCGGACTGGCTTTAGTGACAGCCTTGCACTTGCTTACTACGACGGATATTGGCGCATCGAAAGCAGCATAGGCAGACAAGGGTATTATTCTGTTTTTGTAGAACTTGAAACAGGCTCACTTGTGAAAGAACCATCAATAAAAAGCAGCACCCCGGAAAAGAGCGGGCTACTAAGACTCATAGCGCATCTCAACGAGCTTAATGCAGCAGAAATAAAAAAATGCCTGAAAAAATCAGCAGAATGCCCTTATGGCTCAGGGTATAATGCCGAAGATATTAAAAATCACGAAAGGCAACGGGAAAGGTATAGGCGCCTTCTCATGATGGATAAATCATACACAAGAAAAGACAAAGAAATGGCAAAAGCAACAGGAATAACATTAAGTAATATCTGCTGTGCATTTGAGAATCCCCAGATGTCAGGCAAATATGCAATAACAAATGACAATCCCTGTTATGCATGCCTTCCTGAATCTGATTTTCTTAAAGAATTATGTTTGCAACAAAGCATTTTTCCTAATGAGTTAATGCCAAGATTAAATAAAGCAGAAGCATTCGGGTTCTGGATAAAAGCAGAAGGGCACGCAATAATTGGTGAAAATAAAGATGCAATTAAAAAAGCAATAAAAAAGTTAAAGGAACGTCAAATATAGATTGAGGGTTATTTAAGCAAAGCATCGAAGAATGAAAGCGGCTTCTTCTCGCCGTAATACCTGTAATAAGAAGGCTTGTTCCTTATCTTCCAAAGGATTCTCTTCTTGATTACATCCTCATCTCCTGCAACAGGAATCCAGTCGTTAAGCAGTTTCCTTGAAACGCCTTTCAAATCCAGTTTAGCTTTCGGCTTAAAACCCCTATTCTTCATTTCTTTCTGTATTTCCAGATGCCTTTTCTGCAAATATCTTATTTTATTCTTGAAGAATATGATATGCCCTTTTCCAAGGCAGTACCTTGCAGGAATTTCCGCAGGAGGATTCTTCCGCGCATAGCTTATCAGCATGATAATCTCAAGGTGCTCTGCCAATAGATGCTGGTCAGAAAGCAGCTTTGGGCTGATTATGTTGACTCTTACCATGGCAAAAAGGAATACCTCAAAATTTAAAAAACCTCTGCACAGGTTTGACGACGAGAGCTCAAAAGTGCCTTCCGGAGATGTTGGAAATTCACGCGCTTTTAGCTGTTTTTAGCTGCGTTTTTCCAAAAGTGCTGCGGGATTTTTCAACACCTGCTGAAAATTTTGCGGAATTTTGTGCGAAGAGTTTAAGAAGGGGTTGTGAAAATTGGAAAGGCTGTCATGAAAATTCGCACAATTTGTGCAAGAAGGGTAAAATGAGAAAGAATAATGCAAAAATCCATAAGAAAGCTATTTTGGTGAGAGAAATAGGCGGCATTTATCGACGGGAAATGGAAAATAAGCATCCTTGCTTGGTGAGAGAAATTAAAAAGAGAATAACAAAAAAAAGTCTGGTTGATAGCCAGACAAACGGTAACCACCTATAACTGAAAATGTTTAACAGGTTTATAAAAATATCGGTGGGCAAAGCCGGGATGGCATAACCATGCATTGCGTCTGGCTGATGACCAGATAAGCGGTAACCACCCGCTATGCGGGTTCAAATCCGTTTGAAGCGGTGGAAGTCCCGCTCCCGGCGCCTAAAGCTGATATGAAATATAAAATAAAAGGAGGCGAATAAAATGAATAAAAGAAAGGCGTGGCTGCTTATACTGGCAGCTTGTTTATTAGCGGCATCGTGCAGGCTTGCTGCGGCAGGGCTTCTGGTAACAGAAGTGATGTACAACCCGAACCAATGTGATGACACAGACGGAGAATGGGTTGAGATATACAACAATGGAGAAACGTCTGTTGACTTAAGCCGGTGGCTCTTGAACAATAAGCCATTGGAAGGCACATTAAGCGCAAAGCAGTATTTGGTTATTGCAAAAGAGCTTGTTGACGGAACAGACGCGGACACTGACTCATTTGAGAAATACTGGGGAAACAATGACGGAGTGTGGGATGAGGCAGACGGGTTCAGGGCAATGCAATTGTCTGTCTCACTGGCAAACAGCGCAGGAATTGTTAATTTGACAAACGGCAATGAAACAGACATTCTCCAATATACATCTGCAATGGGCGCAAACGGGAACGGCAAATCACTGCAAAGGACACTGGAATTAGGATGGGAAGAAGCAGAGGCAACTCCGGGAGCCGGGGCTTTTCAAGCAGCATTGGAAAACGATGAACTGGAATATGAGCTTGAAATAGAAAATGTTGCGCCAAGGATTATTTATATAAACATAACTCCTGATGAAATGGATGCAGACGGAATACAAATAATTGCAGGCAACAAGACAGTGAAGATTGAAGTAAGTGTTGCTGACGACAACGGCATTGAAGACATAGCAAACGTAACCGCCTTTCTGGACGGAAGGGAGATTGCAGTAATAAAAGTATCAGCAAGCAATGAGACAGCATTCTTTGAAGCAAGCCTTAATTTCCAGCCTTCAGACGACAAAAAGCAGTACAATCTCTCAATAACTGCCTTTGACTATGAGACAAACGCGACAGAAACAAGGACAATAGAATACGTAAGCAGGATTGCAACAGTTCTTGAGACAAGAAGCGTTAATTTCGGAAAATTAAAGCCGGGTGAATCAAAGGAAGCAACAGTTGCTGTAAGGAATACGGGAATTGATGCCGTGAAAGTAAGCTTTTCCGCGGACACCAACCTGGTTATTGAAGCTTTCAACGGAAATTGGGTTGCACTGAAGGATGCAAATGTTTTGATAAACGCAGGGGAAAGAGAGGAGATTAAAATAAGGGCTTTTGCGCCTAAGAAAAAAGCGGGTTTTTTTAAGGGGAAGCTTAAGATAATAGCAAAGGCGGCTTAAATGAAGCGGATTTTTCTTTTTTTATTATTGATTTTGATAATGCCATTTGCAGAAGCAGTTGCTGTAATGCCTTCACAGATTGACCTGTGCAGGAATAACAAGGTGTATGTTGAGAATAATCTGGATGAAACAGCAGAATATGTTGTGTATAACAATGAAGAGAGGGTATTTTCATTCTTTCTGGAGCCTGGGAAGAGGAGGGGTGTGTATATCACTAAAGAAGGCGATGCTTCTATTGAAGAGATTTCACCTGAAAGCACGGACGTGATTAATTCAGTCGATATTGAAGTGAGGGGATGCGGGAATAATTTTCTGACAACAGCAATAAAGGCAGTCTTAATTGGATTAGTTGCTACTCTTTTCGCCGGGTTTGCAGTATTTTATTTTATAGCAAGAAAGAAAAATGGAAAACGAACAACTAGAGCTTAAGAAATCAACATCTGAACTTAAAGAGGCGATTATTTCAATATCAGCTATTCTGAATAAGCACAGGAAAGGAGAGATTATATTTGGGGTTAAGAACAATGGAATCGTAGTAGGCCAAAAAGCAAGTGAAGCAACTTTGAGGGAGATTTCGCAGGCAATTGCAAGCAATATTGAACCAAAAATCTATCCCAGTATCAAAAAAGAGACAATTTCAAGTAAAGAATGCATACGGGTTTTATTTGAAGGGCATGAACAGCCTTATTTTGCTTATGGCAGGGCATACATGAGAGTGGCAGACGAAGACAGGCAATTATCGGCAAAGGAACTTGAGAACATAATTCTGCGAAAAACTGCTGCAAAATGGGATTCAAAGGCAGAGGATATAACTTTGAAGGATATTAACGAAAGCACGCTGAAAGAATTTGTAGAGCGGGCAAATAAGGCGGAAAGAGTAAAATTCAGATATACAAACAAAAAGCAGGTATTGGAAAAGCTGAACTTGATTAAAGATTCAAAGCCAACAAATGCTGCAAAAATATTATTTTCAGCAAGCAATCCTATCGAAGTCCAGGCAGCAGTATTTGCCGGCACAGACAAAACAACCTTTATTGATATTCAGCAGTTTAAAGGAAACCTGTTTGAGCTCCTCAGGTTGTCTGAAAATTACATCAAAGAGCATATTAACTGGCGGGCAAAGCTTATCGAAAGAGAAAGAAAGGAAATACCTGAAGTTCCTATAAGGGCCATTACAGAAACGCTGGTAAACTCTTTCTGCCACAGGGATTACATAGCGCCTGAAAGCAACAAAATAGCAATATACAAGGACCGGATTGAGATATGGAACCCCGGGGATTTCCCGGAAGGATATAGCCCGCAGGAATTCATACAAAAAGAGTTGCCTTCTATCCTAAGAAACCCGTTAATCGCAAATATTCTTTATCTTAGCGCAGATATTGAAAAGTGGGGCTCGGGATTAAAGAGGATAAGCGAGGATTGCAGGGCAAATAAGGTGAAGACTGAATTCAAAGTAATGAATTATGGGTTTGCTGTTGTATTTAGAAGGCCAAAAGATGGCACTGTAAATGGCACTGTAAATGGCACTGTAAAAAGTTCGGAGAAGAGTTCGGAGAAAATAAAGAAGTGGTATGAAAAGTGGTATGAAAAGTGGTATGAAAAAGGGTTTAGTAAAAGGGAGATATGGATTATATCACAAATAGATAATAATCCCAATATCTCTATACAAAAACTATCCGAAGAAGCAGACATAAATCCTTCTGCGATTCAGAAGCAGATAGATAAATTAAAAATAAAAAAAATTATAATAAGATGCGGCTCTGCAAAAGGAGGCTATTGGAAAATAAATAAGGCTATAATTGTTTCTCCGTAAAAAGGCAAGCCTTTATTTTTTCGCATACAGATAGTGGATAGTTGCATCAATTATATGCGCCTGTTCAGGCACCATATAATTCCCGCAAAAGACAGCCATATTATCTATAATAAATGATGATTCCTTTTTTTTCATTCTTGCTTTGTTTATCTCATCACAGAACGTTGTTTCGCCATTTATGACCTTTTCAAGAAGCGCACAGCCCAGGCACTCATAACCAGCTGGCTGGTTGGATATCCTGTAAGAATCTATCACTTCTCTCATCACTGTGTCCCTTGTTTCAAGGGTTATTCTTCTGCCTTTATACAAATCATTTACGTCTTCAATTCTATTTGCCAAGCTCATATTATCAACCTCCAAAACGTTTCAGTTATTGCAGATTTATATAGATTTTGGTTTAAAAGATATCCAATTGTCTCGGATCGCTTCCGAAGCGCGCCTTATATGCTTCAAGTTTCATGAAGTGAACAGAAGCACCATTAATATCTTCAGGGCATTTGTTTACAAATGTATGCTCTTTATTTCCTGCAAAAGGACTTACATAATGCCCGTAGCATTCCCAATTTCCCGGGCAATGCTCCTGCGTCGTTATTACCATGCATTCCCCTGTCTGCTCAAGCCACTTTTCAAGCTCTTTCTTCACTATTTTCTGCTCTTTTTTCTCAGGAGCATAGATGTAAAGAGTGCTCTCAATTCCCTTTCCCCTTTCCACAAAACTGGCATTCGGAGAAACTTCGGGCGTAAAGTGCCTTACACCATATTCATGCCCTATCCATCCGTTGACGCGTCTTGCAAATTCATAGATGTCTTCCATTTTAGTTCTCCTTTTAAAATAATTTCAATTGCTCCGGTTCTTTATCGAAATATCTCTCACATAAAGGGCAGTACAATGCGCTCCTGTACTCCTTCTGGCCGTAAGCATCGCGCTTTCCAGTTGGAACCTGCCCGCCAAGTGTCGCCATTGTATGAGGCAAATGCGCTTCGCAATAAGGGCAGTAGAGATTCGTATTCTGCTCTTTTGCCAATGTCTCAAGATTCGCTCTTCTGAAAGCAATAACCAATGGATTGTCCAGGTCAATGCCTCCGTCTTTTTTTCCCCATTCTTGTTTTACTTCAGAAATCAGATCCACCTCTGTTTATGTACATGCCGCCCTCATAAAGAGTATAGCCACAGCCAGGACATTTATGAATTTTGTAAATCTCAACAGGGTCTGAGCCCAAATCATACTCGCAGTGGCTGCAAAAAGCACCCCCGTTGCCCATGTCTGTTACTATGTGCTCCCTATAGGCTATTCTTTTTTCCAAATCTTCCTTATTTTTGCTTTTTCCCATTGTTCCTCCCTGTTCCGAATATTAGCGGTTTTCCCATCGCCTCAAGCACAGCAATAACCTGCTCAAGGTTGCCTGCAACACATAATTCTTCAACGCGTGAAACCCCATGCCCTTGATATACAGAGAGAAAAGCCCGCTCAGCATCTTCTTCAGTGTTGGCAATAACAATATCAACTGAACACTCTTTCAATATCCCCCTTACAGGATTCCAGTAATCAAAAGAGTTGTGTTTTATTGAGTAAAGTTTTTCCATTTTTACCTCCAGCCATTTTTATCTCTTTCCATTATGCAAGCAAATCTTTCTTCAAAGTTAAACTTCTCAGCATATTGTTCCACAAGCGCCTTCCCTTTTGCAGTAACAGAACAGCGGATATCATAATTTGCTTCATCAGGTATTACCTGTAAAAGATAACCCTTATTTACAAGCTCATTCTTTATTGGGAACATCTGTTCCCGGCCCAAACCATACAAAGCGGCAACTCTGTCGCCCAGTTCCAACCAAGAGATATAATCCCATCTTGTTGCAATCAGCCTTGCAATCCCTTCCTCGCCAATTTCTTCAAGTGTTTTATTTGCATCCATTTTTATCACTCCAGATACACTTCTCCCTTTTCGCCGTCCAATGAAACAGCCATTCCTGCCTTGATTAATTCTGTCGCGTTTCCTGTTCCCACAACGCAAGGAAGGTTCATCTCTCTTGCAATGTTCGCAAGATGGCACGTCTTTCCGCCGTGGTCTGATATGCAGCCTGAATAATCCTTCAAAACAGCTGCAAATTCAGGAGTTGCATACCTTACGACAAGAATGCTTCCTGTATTCTTTATTTCAGAAATGCTTGTTACAACCTCTGCAATTCCAGATGCATACCCGGGAGATGCTGCAAGCCCTTTTAAAATCTTTTTTTCCGGTGCCTGCTTGGCGGCTTTTTTCCAGTCAGCGTCAATCCAGTTCTGCATGCCTTTGTCAAACGCTTCCTTGAATGAAACCCCCCTTAAGTAAGCAAGAGCCGCCAATTGCACAAACGCCTGGCCGTAAGCAAGGACTTCATCATCCTTTGTTCCGTGAGGGCGCGCATTAGGGTTAAGCTTTGGGTCGTGCGTGATATATTTTCCAATGTCGCCAACCTCTGTCACGGCTATTATGTGCCTGAACTCCACGTCTTTCCTGTCTTCCTTTGCCATCAGCTCTGCAATGAGCTTTTCTATATTTTCAAATTCCATCCTTACCACCTCTTTTCTTTTACTGCTTTTTCAAGCCCTTTCATTTCATCATCTGTTAAAGTCCTAAACCTGTCCCTGTTTGCAACAGACACTATTTTCGCATCAGGATAATAATCCAGTTTTATTGCCAATGACGCAAAATCATAAAGTTCCTGTTTTACAGGCGAGCCGTAGCCACCTTCAACAATTGTTTTTCCTTCATCATCTTCAACTGCAAAATGGAGAATGCTCGTCCATCCCAATTCCTTTATTAGAAAGTTGTATCGCATTATTGCTCACCCCCGGAATATGAAGCAAACTTCACTGAATATCCCAAATACTCTTTAGGCAGTTCCCTTAACGCAATTTCTTCAAGCGCATCTTTTCTTAGCGGCATAAGTATTGCAAGAATACCCTGCTCTTGATTTTCAGATGCCTGCGAAATTCCAGTTGCAAGATAAAATCCGAAAAAGGCGACCTTTTTTCCGTACAATTCCCTGTATGACTCGTGAGGCATCATTTGTTTCACCCTCTTTTAATTTCCTAGATACACCATAGCATTGCAGTGGTGTTAATGCTTTGCTACAAAGAAAGGCTTGAGTGTTGCAGAAAGAGAGGCTGATTATTTGAATTAGCATTGTAACATATAGTAATATTACTACATAAAAGCTACATCAGTGTTGCAGAAAAATATATAAGCAAGTATTCTTTCCCATAACCTAATGCTTGATGCAAAAACAGAAAAGAGGCTGCTGAGCTTTGTAAAAGAGAAACCAAGGACTGTGCAGGAATCAGCTCAATTATTGAAAAAGAACTGGCGCACTGCAGAAGCATATCTGCAAAAGATAGCAGCCGAGACAGGCCAGATTGCGTTCAGGACTTTTCGCGAAGGAACAAGAGGAGCATTGAAGATAGCTTACTGGAACAGCATCGGCGAAGTTAATGCAACAGGAGCGCAGGAATTACTTTTCAAGAGATTGGAAGTAGGAAGAAAGAAAGAGGATTTCTCAGCATTTGACATTTACCAATACGTTGACAAGGACAAGAGGACTGCTTTCTTTGAGGAGCAGGAAGAAGAGTTATTGAACGTAAAGCAGGACTTGGTTGGCTCTTTATTATCTGCGCAGCAGCAAGTTCTAATCTTTTCAGGAAACTTATCATGGGCTAATCTTCAGCAGGGAAAAAAGAAATTATCAGACGTATTTGCAGAATTGGCAGAAAGAAACATTCCTGTCAAGTTCATAGCAGACATTAATATCAGCTCAATAGACAATGCAAAGAGAATTAATGCAATAAACAGCCTTTCCGGAAAGGACAGGATTGAGATAAGGCACGTTGAGCAGCCCTTGAGGGCATTTGTGATTGACGACAGGGTTGTAAAGCTTAAAGAGATAAAGGACCCGCACGAGACAGGCAAGAAGAAGACATACATATTCTATGAGGTTTATGACGCAGAGTGGATAGAGTGGATAAAGAAAGTCTTTTGGCATTTCTTCGCGTCCGGAATTCCGCTGAAGAAGAGAATAGAAGACTTGAAGACTGTTAAGAGGATATAAACCAAAAGTTTATATATCTAAACTAATAGTTTATATCTATGGAAAACATATCCGGCACAGAAATGCAGTTCGTGCTAACTGTCCTTAAGAGCCCCGAACAGGAGTATAACGCAAACAGCATTTCAAAGGAACTGAACATAAGCCCAATGGGTGCATTAAAGATAGCGAGAAAGCTGGAAAAAGAAGGCATAATCAAGCTAAAAGAGATGGGAAGGGCAAGATTTTACAGCATTTCCTTTGAAAGCCAGTATGTTAAGCAATACCTTAGATTTCTCTTAATGAAAGAGGCAGAAGAAGCGCCCCCATACATTAAAATGTGGATAAGGGAAATAAGAAAGGTAAAGAATGCGGAAATCGCAGTTATCTTCGGCTCTGTGCTCCAAAAGCAGGATAAGGCAAATGATGTTGATGTTTTGCTTGCCACTGGGCAAAAGAAGTTTGCAGACCTGAAAAAAGAGGTGGAAGCGATAAACAAGGTAAATACAAAAAAAGTGCACAGTATCTATACCACTCTAGATATTCTTGGGATTAGCTTTAAAAACCACGAAAAGGCAGTTCTTGATGCGGTTAAGGGAGTTGTCGTTATAGGAGAAGACAATTTTCTTGAATTGCTTTCAAGATGAGCCATGCAAATAACAAAGTCGAATGGTGCCTGAGAAAGGCGGAAAAGGAGCTTCAAAATGGAAAGAAGCACAGGGGATTAATTCAGGCTAAGCCAAGCAAGGAAAAAGCATATGCGCACATAGCCAAGGCAGAGCATTATATCCTTGCAAGCGATTGGCTTCACAAGGGCAATTTCTCTGACATCTGCGCAAGCACGTTGTTTTACTCAATGTACCACTGCCTTCTTGCAATAGCTGCAAAGCACGGCTTTGAGTCAAGAAACCAGGAATGCACATTTGCCTTGATTAATTGGCTGATAGAAAGCAAAAAGATAAGCTTTGATAGAGAAATGCTTGACAAGATAGCACTTATGGACACAAACGAGTCAATAGAATACACCTGTTTAGAATTAAGGGAGATGTACCAATATGGGACATCGCTTTCATTAAAAGAAAATCTTTACGACGAGCTGTCCAGGCAGGCAAAGGCAGCGCTTATGAAAGCAAAGGAAGAAATGGAAGGGTAATATAAAGAAGTTAGAATTCTATAAATGATAAAAAACCAATAATTCCAGCCTCCTTCTTTCATTTCCATTATAGTCCGCCAATAAGCGGGCTATTTGGAGCAAAGCGACAATATCCTGCGAGCCAAGCGAGAGGGATTTGGAGCAAAGCGACAATAGGTTTATAAGCCCTCAAAACACTTATTCCAAGAGGAGAAAACACTATGGTGGACTTCGGAAACGACTATTGGAGCAGCGGAAAAAAGCGTCTTGAAGGCGTTGACATAGCTGCAAAAGACCTAGGCATTTCCATGGGAATAGGCGACCCCTGGACGTCCATAAAGACAGCCGTAACTGCAGGCGCTTCTCACGTTGAACTGGGATTTATGGGAATGAACAAGGGAAGCTTGTCCAGCCCCACGTCTGTAACGCCTGAAATCATAGGAAAAACCAAGAGAGAGGATATCAGGCAGTTTGCAAAAATAAATAAGGTAACATTAAGCACCCACGCATCTGCAAACGTGATGGGTTTTGCAGGATTCAGGGAAGACAGGTTTGACGACAATATTGCCGCGCAGGCTGTTTTTGAAGTAAAAAGAGCCATTGATTTTGCGGCAGACACTGCAGAAGGAGGCCCTGTTGTCATACACACAGGAGAATTCCCAAGACCAATCTGTGAATCAGGAAAAGATTTTCTTGCGCACAAGGATGAGCAGAAAAAGGCAGTGTGGGGAATTGTTGACAAGAACGGCAGGATGAAGGCAATGCTTCCAAGGGATTATACAGTGCCTGTTGTTGAGTGGGAAGAACAGAACGGGGTGCAGGTGCCAAAGAGGGACGCGAAAGGAGAGTATGTTTACAAAAACATGAGCTATGACGAGTTTGTTGAGGAAGGCAAGAGGACAAACCAGCCGCCTGAAAAGATTTTCTTCAGCAAGTTCATGGAAAAAGAAAGGCTGAAGGCATCTGCTGAAAAGAAAAGATGGGAAACAATGGCTGAAGAATATAAAAAGAAATATGATATGGTCAAACAAATGCAGGATTCAGTGTCAGAACTTGCAAAAAAGGACAAGGAAGCTGCTGATTATGCGGCAATGAGATATGCAGAGCAGACAGGTGTTGCGCCGCACAAGGAATCTGCCGAAGAATACAGGGAATTCCTTAACAACCCCCAAAAGTTCCTTGGCAAGGCGACAGAACAGATAAAAAAAGAGATTTCTTATGCCTATGAAAACTCCGCAGCCGCAGGAAGGCAGGAAAGGGAAGTTGATTTGGAGATAGGAAACAAGGAAAAAGGCATGGAAGGCAATATTAAAACACTAAAACAATATGCGCTTGAGAAGTCAGCCAAAAATATTGCAGAGCTGGGAATGTACGCTTATCAGATTGAAAAGGACAGGAAGCTGAAAAAGCCATTATATATCGCGCCTGAAAATGTGTTTGCTGAGCAGTATGGCAGTCATCCGCAGGAATTAAGGGATATAATTAAGGAGTCAAGAGCGGCAATGGCTGAAAAGCTGAAAGCAAAGCGCGTGCCGGAAGAAGAGGCAAACAAGATTGCTGCAGAGCACATAAAAGCTACTTTTGACATAGGGCACGCAAACACTTGGAGGAAGTATTTCCAGGGCAGTGATGCTGAATTCAAGAAATGGTTCATGAAAGAGGCAAAGCAGCTGCTGCAGGAAGGCATAATAGGGCACGTGCATATAGCGGACAATTTCGGTTATTATGACGAGCATTTATCTCCCGGAGAAGGAAATGTCCCAATAGAGGATTTCATGAAAGAGGTTGTGAAAGCAGGACTTAAGGACAAGATGGTTATCGAGCCTGGAGCGCAGGGAGAAGGGGAAAGCATTCACGGCTCAATGTTCGGAGCATGGGCAAAGATTGCATCGTCTCCAATGTACAGGGTAGGCAATGTTGACAAGAAATGGACTGACATTTCAGGCAGCTATTTCGGGCAGACACATACTCCAAGGTACATGACAGGCGGATACTTGATTAACCCGCAGAGCCAGGAAGATAATTGGTGGTCAGGCGCACCAATAGAGTAAAATGAACATAAATATCAAAAGAGCCATAAATACGTACAGGTGGGCTTTAGCCCGCCCTGTTGATCAAACTGACTTCAGTTTGCTTGGCAACTTGGTGGTCCGGCGCGCCGATAGAGTAAAGGTATAAATACTAATAAATCAACAAAAAAGGAGGCACGTGAGCCGCCTTTCAAAATGAGGTGAATAACAATGAAATTTAAGGTCCAGAAAAAGGAAAAAAAGAAAATTGCTTACCCTGAAGCAGAATTTGCCCTGGCGCAAAAGTTTTCGCAGAGGGTTTGGAAAGAATTCGGCGACTTCATAAAAGCAATCGTATTGTTCGGCTCAACAGCCCAGGAAGGCAAAGAAAGAAAAGATGTTGACATCTTAATCATCCTGGACGACGTAAGAATGAAGTTCTCTGAAGAAGTTGTGCAGACATACAGGATAATAATTGAGAAGATTGTGGCTGACACTGACAAGAAAAAGCTGCACATCCAGTCAATGAAGTTCACAAGCTTTTGGGAGTATGTAAGAGTGGGGGACCCTGTTGCAATTAATATACTCAGGTATGGGATTGCGCTGGTTGATACCGGATTCTTTGATCCTCTCCAAGCTTTATTGGACGAGGGAAGGATAAGACCCTCTAAAGAAGCAATATACACTTATTTTGTAATGGCTCCCGCTGCATTGGCAAAATCAAAGAATACAATGCTTGCAGCAACAATTGACCTGTACTGGGCTGTGATTGATTCTGCGCATGCTGCCCTGATGAAGTACGGCGAAATACCCCCTTCTCCCGAACACGTTGCAGACCTGATGGAAAAAACTCTTATTCCCAAGAAGCACGTCAGCCAAAAAGCGGCAAACACAATGAGGGCTTTCTACAAGCTGTTCAAGGAGATAACAAACAGGGCAAAGCCTGAAGTAACCGGAGAGGAGTACAGCAAGTACAGGAGAATGGCTGAAGAGTTCGTGGAAGAGATTAAGAAGTATATAGAGAAGGCTTAAGCCCTTCTTTTTTCTTTTATTATATCCAATAAGCTTGTTTTCTTGTTGTAGTCATACTCAAAAGACTCTTTGATTTCGAACCCAAATCCCTTAAAGAAGAATTCGCTGCGCATCCTGAGGCTGGTTTCCTCTTCTCTTAATTCTAATTTGTAGATTTCAATTTCAACAGGCTTTTGAATTACAGGCTGCGGAATTGGCACATAAACAGGAACAACAGCCGGCACAGGCAGTTCCATTCTCGTTATCTTGACTTCAGGCTCAGGCGGTCCCCTATAATAAGGCGAGCCCCTCCCGAAGCCGTAAGGCCCGCAGTCGAAGTTTCCTGAAGCGCCCAAGGAACTTCCCTTGAATCCCGCATTCCCTATGCTTGTGAAAAATACTGCAAAGCTCATTTCCATAGGAAAGATTTTTCTTCCTCCTTTTCTTTCGGCTTGAGAAAATCAATCCTTTCATAATCCTTTGTTGGCGCATACGGATTCTTTTGAATGTAAGAGTTTTCAGTTTCGTAAGTTGTTTCTTTTGCGTATTCCTCTTCGTCGTCTTCTTGTAAAACATCCCCTTTTATTTTATTCTCAATTCCCGTATTGTTTTCTTCTATAATTTTCAAAAGAGCTTCCTTGCTTATAAGTGGAGATTCTTTCTTCAAAGGCAGAGTGTCTTCTAAAAGAAAAGAAAAGAAAACTTGCGGTTCCTGTAGGGAAGGCGGCTGCAATTCAACTACTTCATTTTCTTTAGGGGTAATTTCCTGAATTGCAGTTTGCATTTTCACTTCGCTCCGCTGCGTTCAAAGGTCCACTCACTCTGTTCGCAGACCATTTCTTACTCCAGCTTCTTCAAAGCTTCCACTATCTTCCTTGCAGTTTCTGTTGAAGGAGGCATTATGCCTGTCTCTGCATAGAAGTCAACAAGCAATCCGATTGCCTGGTCAACTTCCTCGTGTATCAACGGCGAGGCATTCAGGTACTTCTGCTCTATCTCCCTTGCCTTCTTTTTCAGGAATTCATCAATGCCTTTTCTTGCGTAGTATTGGTAAAACTCCACAAGGTCCTTTACAGCCTGCTGTTCTGCTTCTTTCATGGGAACCTCTTCAAGCCGGATGACAATGCATTGTAGTCAAGCATTGCAAGCTCGCAGCTGTCCCTTATTCTTGTAAGGGTTTCTCCTTCGTAGCTTTTTACCTTGCCAAATGTAAGGTGGTCTTCGTCAGGTCCGTGAAAGTGTACCTGCACTCCCAGCCCGGGCATGTCATAGCCGTAAAGGAAAGGGTCATTTCCCCCGCTTCCAAAGCTGCTTGAGTAAAGCACTGAATAGCTGTACGTCTCCAAATTACGGCACGGCTCTTCCAAAACTGTTTCTGTGAGTGATTTCATTTTTCCAATACCGCCTTTATCTTGTCTGCGATTTCCTGCAAAAACAAGTGCAAATTCCCTTTAAGCTCTGCATCCATAAGGCATTTTACAGCTTCTTCACAATCTGAAGACAGCTCAATATCTTCAATGCCCGGTATTTCCCCTAGTGACGCTATCATCTTGCCTGAAAAATTATCAGGGTTGCTTAAGGCAAGCAGCAGAATCTCCCTTATTATCTGCAAATATTGCCTTGAAAAATCCGCCTTATCCAGCTTAGCGCGGGATTCAAACACCCTGCCAAGGTCCATTCCAAGCTTTTCAATTTTCAGCCTTAAATCATCAGGGAAAGAGATGCAATCTTCCTTTGTAAAAAAGTGATATGAGCCCATTTTATTCTCCCTTAAATATATCGAATAGCTTTCCGTACCCCTTAAGGCTCAGCTCGCATCTTCCAAATCCGCCATCGTGATATGAATAACCCAGCTTAAAGCCCCCGCCTAAATCCTCAACGATGAATAATGTATTTTTAGTGCTGCTATCGCTGATTCTCATGCCTCCATCTAATTCCAAGCCGGCATTTCCGAAGCTGCTTCTACCCCCGCTTCCAAAGCTGCTTGAGTAAAGCACTGAATAGCTGTACGTCTCCAAATTAAGGCACGGCTCTTCCAAAACTGTTTCTGTCAAGGATTTCATTTTTACATCCTCCCGAAACTGCCCATTGCCCCAATGTCGCAAGGCAGGCTGTAAGAATAGCTGCTTCTGTTTCCCCTAAGCAAGTCATAAAAACTGCCAAACGGGTTTACAGCCCTTTGAAATGCAATGTCAAAGCCGGAGGCGCGGAACGGCTTTTCCCTTGGACACAAGGAGTACGCAGAGCCTCTGCACGAAGGGCTTGACTGCATTAAAGGCTGACAATAGCTAAAGTCAAGACCGAATATTGAGAACAGCTTTGCCGCTGACTCGTTTTCCAGGTTTAGCGTTTTTTTCTCGTCTGTCAAGAACTCGCGGTTCTTGAGCATGCCAGAAATTTCGCCATCCGAAATTTCTAAGCATGTCACTTCCTTTTCCAGCAGGTTTGTTTTGTCTTCCATCGTTTTCCTCCTTCCTGAAAATCTTACATGATTTCCGGAATAAGAGAAAAAGCCCTGCGGACGCTATATAAGGCTAATCCCAAGATATTCTAGATATTCTAGATATTTGAAGAAAATGAGAAAAAGCTATCCTCGCGGAATTATTTTAATCCCTGCTTGGCATTTCACCGCTAAGGTAAATCTCGTCAATAACAGCCCTGTTCTTTCTTATGAACATTCTTTTCATTGCAACCAGAGGATTGTCTCCCCGTGTAATCATCTCATAAAACCTTGCTGACTGAAATCCCTTCTCGTCCATTTCAATTTCTGCAAACGAGCCACCCTCTGATTCTGTCTTGCCAAGACAGCCCAAATTGACAACAGCAACAAGCTCTGAATTCTCAGACGGAACCCTTATGATTCCCGGAGAGCTGTGCACATGTCCGCAGAGTATCAGCTTTGTTTTTCCGCTTTTTGCATACTCTGTTACGCCGGGGCTTCCCAAATGCTTCTGCTCTTCAGGCATTTTCTCATCCTTCAAATGCACAGGCATGTCCAAAACGCCGAAGGGAGGGGTGTGCAGTACTGCGATGTCCGGCTGCTCTTTTTCCAAAAGTCTTTGCGGCTCTGAAACAATCCTGCCTTCCAAAATGCCGGTTGCCTCGTTGGCCTTTTGCTCAACATATTCATTAAAAGGCGCCGTAATTTCAGAAGGTATCCTTGAAAAAAGAGGCGAGCCGTTTCGGAATGCTGCACCTCCGTAACCATAAATCTTTAAGCCCTGTCTTTGAACTGCTTTTCTGTCAATATTAAGCTCTCTAAGTATAGTGTCCTCGAGGTTTATGTCGTGATTGCCAGGAATCGCTAATATCTTGCCCTTGACAGCCCTGAACATGTGCTCGAAAACAGCATAGTAATTGTTCATAACCCATTCTGCATCCTTGATAGATTGTAAATGCGCCCTTGCAGTTTCCTTCCAGTCCTCTGGAAACGGCTTTCTTAATAATTCCTCTGCCACGATTGCAGAAGCGCATACTGTTTCGTAAGGAGTAAGCTCTATTGCCTTGTGCCTTCTTCTCCTGTGCAATTCTGACTCTGTTATCGCAAGCATTTTTTGCGCATTCATTATATACTGATTCATCTGCCTTTCATTGTCATAAGTGTATTCTGCGATATCCCCTGCCATTATAATTAAGTCAGGGTTTGAGGATTCTGCGTACCTTGCAAATGCCTTTGCATAATCAATGTTTTCTTTCTCTCTTCCTATGTGGATATCTGAGACGGCGAGGATTTTCATATTCCGAAGTACCTCCTGCCGAACATTGAGCTGATTTCAATCTGCTGCTCCAGGGAAAGCTCTTTCTGCTCTTCTGCATCCTTAAGCCCCAGGCCGCTCATTATTTCGTGCTGGATGCTTCTGTAGATATTTTTAAGCCCACCGTTCCTTTTTTCTGGGTCATTAATCCCTCTTGCAGACTGCAATTGAGCCATGTAGATAGTTGACCTCATTTCGTCAAATACAGGCAGTTCAAGCATCCTCTCAGGATTCTCCTCAATCTGATAGTATATCTCAGCGCATAAGTCCCCTACTGACTGGATTTTCCTTGCAAAGTCAGTTTTCAGCCTTTTTGGCTTTTCGTCTTTCAGAGAATAGTCGCTTTTTCTTGCTTCTGGATTGTTTTTCCTGTTGTATTCATTCAAAGAATTCATGTTTGCCGCTAATGCATCCTTGCCCTGCCTTGCGAATTCCAGGGCATTTCTGATTAGTTTGGTGTTTGCATCAGCCATGGTTCCCCCTATACAAAAAAAGATTTAAAAAAAAGAAAAAAAGATGTTAGATTTACTCTAACAGCTTGTCAACCAAGGTTTTACCGACATTGACGCAGAGGTTTAATTCTGCTTCCTTGTCAAGTCCGAGTGATGCAACGCTTGCACCAAGCTTTTCCTTGCCTGCGAAGTATGAGCCAACCTGGCTTATTTCTCCGTACAGCTTTGATTTCATGCCGTACTTTTCAGCCGGGTTCTTTTCCTTGTCAGCTCTCTGAAGAGTAGCTTCCCAGGTTGAAACCCTAAGGTCGTCAAAAGTTCCAAGCGCCCTTAATTTGCCCATGTCTTCTGTCTTGTATGCGTCTGTAAACGCGTTCAAGTCTATTGCCATTTTGTTTACCCCCTCCTGTTTTTTTGAGAAGTGCAGGATAACTTCTTTTATTGTTACTATCTAGTAGATACAACTAGTATATAAAGCTTTCTGCTCACTTCGTCCATAATATGGCTCTATTCGGCTTAAGATGGCAGTATTTACAGGTTTATAACCCTTGCGGAAGAGGGTTAGAGGGCGTGGGGAGGACGGAAAAAGGGGCTTAACCTGATTAAGGTTTAACATAATTTGGTGCGTTTAATCGGCGTTCTATTCAATAATTTCAGGGGCTAACTAGAGAGGATAATTTAATGATAATGAACTAAAACGAGCTAGAGGGGGAATTCCGTAACGAATTACTAACGAGGACACAAGAAAACTAAATGTCAATAGTCTCTTCGTGAATAGTATAATCACAATTTGAACAACCGATACGATATTTTATAGCTACGGGTTCTTGGTCTTCTTCATAACCGCGATAAATTGTTTTTTGAGTTTCTATAATTTTTCCACCACACTCGGGACAAAGACTATTTAAAGTAGAAAAAAATTCAGACATCTCTTTTTGAAGTTTTTCTTTTGCTACATTATAGTTATCTAATTCTTCATCCGAAGGTTCTCTGTTGTGTGCAACACAATTTCTTACAAATTCTATTGACTCGAGATTTTCTGAAATCCTGTTTAAAAACTCAAGATATTCATTCTTTTCTGGTCGAATTGCGCCTAATTTTTTAATTCCTTTTTTTAATTCATCAAAACTTTTACTATCTGCCATCAAATTTATTAAAGTTTCAGATTTAATAATGTCAGGTAATTTTAACTGTCTGTATTGATTAAAAGTCAAATAAAAAAATTCGTTTTGATATTTATTTTTTAAAAAATCTGGAACATTCTCTTCTTTAACTCCTTTAAAAAGTAGATTTACTTTTTGTTTTTGGAATTCTAGAAAAGAATAGCAATCATTTTCATAGATTGCAATAAATATAAAAGACAAAATCTCACGCAATTGCATTTCTATATCAAATATTTCCTCATAGTATTTTTTTAAAGAATCAAATAGGTATTTATCCCTAAACTTAATAAGAAATTCGCATTCATCAATATTATCAAGAGATTCGCAATATATCCCTAATTCTTCTTCAGATATTGAATCATCTAGAATAAGTTTAAAACCCACTAAATAACGATCATTCGATAATAGTTTAATATATTCTATCCCAATTAGAAACTCAATATTCTCTTTACTAACTAGGTTATTATTTGCCTCCGATATTTTGAGGAGTGTTTGCTTAATAATCTGCGCAAAGTCAATTTTTTTTGAAAACAAAATTTGAAAATAAGCTGAATCCATTTTATTAACCTAATATTATTTTTTCAACTTCCATCTTAACTTTTCTTAATTCTTCTTTAGATTCTTTCTGCAACTGCTCTGCTTTCTGCATTTGCTTTATCACTTCTTCAGCGATTTTATTCTGAACAGCAAGAGGGGGCAGAGGGATTTTAAAATTCTCAATAGTTTCGATAGTAATATTTCCTTGAATTGCCCCTATTTTATCTCTCTCAGTAAGTAATTTTTGTAATTTGGTATTGAGCCAAGCAGAAATATAATTTTTATTTACTTTCTCATTTAAACAAAACTCAATCATAAATGAGCCAAAAGCAAAACCCTCTGCTTCTTTTGGCACAACAGAAACAACACCGACTGTTCCACTTCTTGAAATTAATAAATCCCCTTCCTTTACAAAAGCATTTCCTAACTCTTTTTTCATAGTTTCGGGAAGTTTTACAACATCTCGTAAATCAAATTTATTCGGTTTCAAATTCATAATTCTTAATAATGGAATACCCTCATCAATATACTCATTCTTTACAGAAGCCCCATAATGAATTTTTGTAATATATTCTTTCAATTCCTTAACCTCAAACTTCCCTTCCCTTACTGCTCTCTCAACTTCCTCAAATTTAGGCTGATAATAATAAGCATCTGCTCTTTTGTTCTGCAATCTATCAAAACTTATTGCATAAATCATTTTATCTTTCAATTCAGGCAATTTTATCCCTAATTCATCAAGAACATAATCATTTATTGAATCAAGAAATTCGGCGATTTTATTCTCTTTATTTTTCTGTTCTTTATACGCATTATCCATTAAAGCAACAATCTTATTCTGGATAGTTAATGATGGCAAAATAATTTTTATGCCCCTTATCTCATCAAGATTTATGTTTGCTCTCGCAACAGGTCTTTTTATCCTATCTAATTGCTTTTGTCCCAATGTTGAAATCATAAATGCCTTAATATATTCGGGATTTATCTCTTGCTTTAATCTCACTAATGCTATTGCTTGGTTTATGTTTGCTTCCTTATCATAATCATAAATAGAAACCTGCCCAATTGTTGCTCCAACAATAGCAATTAAAACATCTCCTTTTTTGAGTTTTGAACCTTTCAGGAGTTTGTTATGAGTATTTTCTTTTATATACAAAACCTCATCAAAATTAATGTTCTTATCCTCATTTATATCTCCACTTCGAATAAATGGTATTCCTTCTTCTTTTGAGGTGTAAGCATCACCATGTGATAATGGTGTAGCCCCACTTGTTACTTTTTCGGCAATTTCACCAATTGTTTTTAATTCAAACTGGGTTTTTTCTAATTGTTGATAAAATTGAATAAATGCAGGCCTATAAAAATGAGGGTCTATTCTGTTTTCAACTTCATCAGAGGGTATAGAAAAACATTCAGGCATTTTTAGATTCCTCTGATTTTTTCTTCTTTCTCTTTCTGATCCTATTTAACAAAAACATAGCCAACTCGTTTTTTAATAAAACAAAGCTTAATATCTCAAGAGCAAATACAAAATTCAGAGCAATAGAAACATTATACTTATTGATTACGACATTTTGTACAGAGTAATAGTTTTCGCTTAATTGGTCAAACCTTGAATTTAAATTGTTAATTTGTATTTGTGTAACATTAAAATAACCTTTAACTTCTTCAAAATCTTTCTTTGTTATGTTCTGCTCTATTAAAGTTTGATAATCCCCCCTGCATTGTTGTAATTGAGAATTTATCTCGTTTATTTGCGTGTTTAATCCACCTATTTGACTATCTTTCTGACTTATTTGCTCTTGATAGGGCCTGCATTTATCTTCTGTTATAACATTACTTATAGTTGATAAAATGCTTACCGCAATTATTCCAAATAGAATTAATATAATTACTCCTATTACTGCCCCAATAGGATTATCTAAATCAATATCCATCTCAAACTCCTTTATACCCTTTTGGGCTTTTCTCAAACTTTCGGTATTCTTGTAAAATTGTGTTTAAGTCGTTGATTGTGTCTTTTCTTCCAGTTGCATCATAGCCGATATGCTCGGCAATAGCCATAAAAATAGGATAATTGCCAGTTTTTTCGTTCTCTTTTTTCTTTCTTACAAATACAAGAGAAGATTTAACTCCTGCCCCAAAATGGGTAAATGCAAATTGAGGTAAGCTAACAATTGCTAAAATCTGCGATTTTTCCATTAAGAAATCACGAACATATTGCAATGACGAATTTGTTAAAATTCCATCTGGCAGGACTATCGCCATTTTTCCGTTTGGCTTTAAGAAATCTATACATCTTTCTATAAATAAAATCTCTGTTTTCTGGTTCTTCTTATCTTTGCCTAAATCATATTTATCCAAGTAATCTTTCTCTGTTGATTTTACAATTGCCCCGAAGGGTGGATTTGTTAGAAGTATATCAAACTGATTTTTCCTAAATCCCTTGTGTATCTTTGTTATATCCTCAACATTTTTTAATGAATCTGTGCTGATGATGTTTGTATGTCCGTCATCGTGGATTATCATATTCATCTTACATATTCTTGCTATCTGGTCGTTTATTTCAATTCCATAAAGATTGTTCATAGCAAATTTATGCCAATGTTCCCACGCTTCTTTTTCGTCATAATTTGATTCTGCAAATTTTCTTACTTTATCAAGAGTATTAAGCAGAAAACCGCCAGGGCCACATGAAGGATCAATAACTAAATCGCTTCGTTCTGGGTTCATCATTTCAACGCAGAAGTTTATTATTTCTCTTGGTGTGAAGAACTGCCCCATTTTTCCTTTAAAGAAATCTTCCATAAACCTCTCAAAAGCCACGCCTTTAGTATCTAAATCAATTTTGTTTATGGCTAACTCCTGCAAATGCTCAACAACATTATAAACTACTTTTGGCTCTAATCTTATATCTTCCTTAAAGACTTCGGCATCTTCTTTTTTTGCTTTAAGATAAATTGCGTTTATTCTCTTAAAAATTTCTTCTGCTGATTCATGCGTTCCAATCTGGAAGCTGTAAACTTCACCTTTCTTTGTTGTCTTTTCATCTCGCAGTTTGCAGAAAAGAAGTTTTGAAACCTCATCAAAAGCAGTCGTAGGGGCTAATTTCCCCCCTTGCCAAATGGTATCATGAGATTTTTCCAATGCTCTTATTAATTCCTCTCTGGAAACTTCTTTTAATTCTTTATCCGTCTCTCCTTTAATAAATTTGTATTTTGGTGTTTTCCCATATTTCTTAGGTATATCAGAAATAACGTTTTTCTCTCTTTCACTTGGCTTAAACCCGGAAATATCAAAAGCAGTTTTAGTTATCCCTGCAACAACAGAAGCGAATTTCGCCCTCAAACTATTCGCATTTCCAAATGCCTGCTCGATTGCCTGCTTAAATTCTGCATCTGTGATTCCGTCCTTTTTGCATTCAATTACAAGATACTCTGCCCCCTCTTCATCATAAACAACAATATCTGCCCTATCTTCCGGTGTTCTTCTTGGAACAATAACCTCGATATCTATATTTTTAGTTGGATAATCATAATCTAAAACAAGCTCACAAAAATATGAAGCCCTGACTTTTTCTTCTGGGTTTTTGAAAGAAGTTGTATACTCTCTTTTGCCATAATAAATTATTTTTGAGCCATCAACTTCTAATTTAATAATCCCCTTGTCTATTCCTCGCTGGATATTCCTTTGAAAAATAGAATCATGATTATCTTTATTCATTTTTTCGCCTCCTCTTTAAATTGTTCTTCCATCATTATTTCAACTTGACGAGAGATTAATATACCTTTCTTTTTACAAAATTCCCTATATTTCTCGTATAATTCAGAATTTACTCTCAACGTGATATTTTTTGACTGCATTTTACTCAACCTCCGCATACCAACCAGTATTTTCATTATTTTTGATTGCGTCTTTTATTAATTCTAGTGATTTTTTAAGAATCAATTTTGCTTGCTTTATCTCTTTTTTATCTTTGATATGAAATCTCCCCCATTTTTGTGCATAGGTTCCTTCTTCGGAAATAGTTTCAACTCCTTTAATCTTTTTGCCACCCGTAAATAAATGAATCCTTAATCCTTGTTTCTGTATTTTTACATTAAAAAAAACTTTTTCAGGAGAATAATAAAAAACCCCATATTTAGCTGGTTTTCGCCAAATCGATTTGTTAATTTTCATAACAGATTCATGCAATTCTTCATATAATTTTTTTGAACTTGCATAATTTTTGTATAAATCCTCAAGATTATAATCACTTATCTGAGAAACTTTATCAGGTTCTTCTATAATTTGATTAGGATATTTCTGGTATTCTGTTTTTAGTTCAATGATTTCTATATCTTTAGGGGAATTTTTCCAGTCATGTTCCCAGCAAACAATCATATCACATTTAGAGCCATATTTCATACTATTAAGGTGTCCGTGCCTTAAAAAATCAGACGATTTGAACTCAAATTCAATGTTTACTTCTTCCCATTGTCCGCTTCCAATATATCTTTTTGCAATACAGTCTGGGAATCCTTTTCTAATAGTCTCTATATAGAGATTCAAATCATTAGTTAATTTTGAAAATAAAAAAATCACGCCATTTTCTTCAACAGGAGCATAAACTAATCCGCGAAAATTTATAATTTTTCCAACAATATTTTTTCTTTTAATCAAGATTATATCCTCCGAAATTACAAATACTTACAAATATATATAAATGTATCGATTTCCTTGCGGGGCGCTCATTAACTTAAAGGACCCTACCAGAAGATTGATATAAAGTGTAAAGTTAATAAATTTATTTAACACATATGAATATTTATATACCAGTTGCAGTTTTAGGTTAGTATGGACAGCATGGGCAAAATTTTATTGTTATGTATAGGCATTAATAAATATCCTAATTTGCCAGACCGTTCTTTAAAATATAGTGTTAAGGATGCAAATCTGATATTTGAGGGATATGCAAAATACAATTGTGCATATAAAAATTGTTTAACTGACTCAAATGCAACTAAGGAAAATATTCTTAAAGCAATAAATGACATTTCATCAAAGGCTAGAGATACTGATTATTTAATTTTAAGCTTTGCAGGGCATGGTTTTGCAAAAGTTAAGGGACCTGAACAAATTGATTCGAATAATTGTTTTATTTGCCCCTATAATTTTGATGCAGGTTATAGCGATATAACAGGAATCAGCCTAAATGAAATAAATATTAAAATTAAACAAATAAACTCTAAACAAAAATTGCTTTTACTAGATGCATGTCATAGTGGCAGTGCATTAAGAAGAGATATAGGATTTAATTTTAGAGATATAAATACACAGGAATTATTAAATTTGGTAATATCTGGAAGTGGAAATGGTACTATTGCTGCATGTGACTCAAATGAAGCCGCTTTAGAAGATGATAAACTAGAACAAGGTATTTTTACCCATGCATTTAATAAAATTTTAAGTAATGAGCAGGAAGATAATTTAGACTTTAAAGAAGCATATGCAAAAATATGTGAGGAAGTAAAAGGGCTAACACAAGATAAACAACATCCAAAATCTAAATGTGATGATGATAGTTTGATTATTCCTAGAATTCCCAAAAATGCTTTAGTTCCAAAAGGTATAGATTTAGATTTATCGATTTTGCCAATACAAATTGAAACAAAGCTAGATAAAATAGATGAATTTGAAGACAAAATTATCTATTTAATTCAGAATAATAAAACTATAGAATTGGATAAAACTCTAAAGCATAGCATTAATCAAGCATATAACAGAATAGGCGAATTAATTTCTCCGCCACACAAAACGGAAAAAGAAGAGGTTATTGCAATTTATGAATCTTGTCGAAATAGCATTAAGCCAATAATATTAATTTTAGACTATCTGCTAGACTATGGGGACGAGTCCATTATTCTAGATAATCTCGATTTAATTTTTAGGTTCGAAGAATTATCGCAGGAGATGAGCGGATTAACAGCAATAATTCAGATACCTTCTACATTGATAGCAGAAATAATCTTCAAGGTATTAGGCAAAGCACATAAAAAACGATATTCAAGGATAATTCGTAAATTCTTTAATTTATCATCAGCATATTTTTCAGGGATGAGTATTCCTTACATATATAATGCAAGAACATGGCACCCCGAAATGTTTCATGGCGATGTTAAACGCTTCTTTGAATATCTCTATCCTCCAAATAAATACAATAAAGATATAATCTTAAAACAAGAGATAAGAGAATTATGTGAGATAATATTTTTAATTGATTCTTATTCAATTATAGATAATAGATATACCTCTTTTCCGATTTATTTATATTTGGACAATGGAATAACAAAAATAATTTTAAATAATCTTTCGGATAAAAAGTTTAAGGAGTATATTAATGAAATATTTAATATTGATAAAAATGATCTCATCGATGTAATTGTGGAAAGACAAAAAGAAATTTCTACATGGTCCGATAATAGGCTTGTTTTTTGGCATAGCCAAGATTATAATAATGAATTTATCAAACTAAAGCAATAGAGATTGTCTGTCAATTTTAGTATTTATATTATTACTCCTTAGATAAGGGGAACTTCAAATTTACTGATTTTCCATCTCTAGACGTTATATTAAATCTTATTTTTAAAAAACCCAAAGAACCCTACGCCGTCGTCCCGCCTTAATGTATGCTCCAACATATAATATTATATCTTCAAGAATACAATTCTACGGCTCCCAAACCTCTCCGTTAAACAGGCTCTTCACAGATCCAATCTTCCCGTCGTACATGTAAAGCCCAACGCCGCACTTCCTCAGCAATTCCAAAGCATACTCAGTGCTCTCCCTCCATCTCTCAGGCGTCTTTATAATCATCTGCTTGTGCCCAACAAACGTAACTATGTCTGAATCAATAATTGCCTTTGCGCAATCAGTGCACGGCACCCAGGGCATATACATTATGGCGCCTTTTGTTCCTCCCTTTATGCTTGCTGCAGCGTAAATAGCCGCAGGCTCTGCATGAATTATGTGCTTCAGCTTATAATCCCTGTCCCTCTTTTGTTCTTCAGTAGGGTTAAGTCCGGCAGGAAAATGATTTGCGCCCGCACCAACGAAGTCACTTAAATGAGGGTTTATAATAATCGCTCCTGTCTTTGTCACAGGATCTTCGCTATCATGCCAGGCAATTGCATAGGCGTCTGCAAGAAAATTCCTGCTTATTTTATCAGTTAAAACCTCTATCTTCGGATCCCACTCAATAATATCAGCCATCTCAGCAAAGAATATGCAATTCCTTTATAAAACTTACTGCAACTCAAGCCACTTAACAACAATCGTCGCATACGAACCTTTAGGCAAAGAAAAAGAAACAATCTGCTTCATAAGCCCCTCATTAAGCTCATCCTTCTCAAAAGACAATGTATTGTAATCCTTCACAGCGACAAAAGCCATCCTTGAAGGCGACAATTGCACCAGATTCGGCATCTGCCTGATAAGGAAATCCGAAAACTTTATCTCCTCGTCCTTGAGTATCTTCTCATATATTCGCTTCACTTCATCATTTTCAAAAGAGGTGTCAAAATGCACAAGAGGAAGTGAGATATTCTTCACAGCAGACACATCGCCGAAAGCAAGCTTTCCGATGCTGTAATCAGTTTCAGCAGTATTCTTTGCGTGCTTCCGCACATATTCAGCCAAAGCAAGATTAAACAAATATGACTGGTAAGCGTTAAAGCAAAAAAACAGTATCTCTTTTTTTGCAAGCAGGGTGTTCACTGGATTATTCTCCGCCTTTATGCCCATCAGGTCGCAGGCTCTTCCGAACTGCCTTTTGACAATTGCCTGCCCCACAAGATGGTTTCTTGCATTGATTCCAAACCTCTGCTCGTCAAAGTAGTTGGGAATTAATTTAGGCTCATTGCGAATCTCTTTCTCCAAACCTCTCAAAGTAATCCTGAATCCGTTTCCCTGCAGCATCTCGTTTGACATCTTCTCATTTGCATAGCCGACGAATTCAAGCTCAATGTCCTTTATCTTCAAGCCAAGCACTTTTTCTTTAGGAACGCCCTGTATTGAGATAAACTGCTCTGTGACAGCCTTCTTGTCCTTGATGCCTGCATACGAAACCTTCTTTGAAGGCAAAGCCAGACGTTCAGCTATCTCCTTCACAGCATCCATTGTGTTCCAGTCCTTTTTTCTTAATAAGAAATAGGCATATTCTCCTGAGTCAGTGAAAGGAATAGAGGCAAGCTCCCTTACGATGAAATCTTCAGGTATTTGTTTTAGCTTCATAATAGTAAGGAATGAATGCATATTATATAAATGTTAAGGAAAGAAGGAGGCTCACGCAGGAACTACCTTTATTGCATCATTCTCTATGGATATAAGAACGTCCTCGCCCTGTTTCAGGTTTAATGCATGCTCAATATCAATAGGCAGCCTGAGAATTAAATTGCTCTTTATCCTTCCAAGCCTTGCCTTCAAAGACTGCTTCTTAAGCTTGTTCAGCAAAAGGACTTTCTGCGCCTGCTCAGGCTCGTAATACTTCTCACCGCACTGGCATTTCCAGCCCGCTATCCTGTAGCCGTTAAAGTCCAGCGCCTTAACATGTTCCATTTGCTTTCCGCAGTTGTTGCATTTCATTTTCTTCCGAATCTCCCGAAGTGCACAAGCACCCAGCATTCTTCTTTCATTGATTCATTATAGCTTAAGGCAATTACAGCATTGAATGTTTTGCTGCCCTTGTCGAGCCATCTTTCAATAGTGCCTTCCTTTCTCTTTCTCGGCGCGTCATAGCCTGTTTCAAGCACTTCCACGACATCACAAAGGTCTTTTCCGTGCTTGAAAAGCTCCTGCATCGCGGAATCAGACACTATTATCCTTAGCCCTTTGAATCTCGGACAAGGCATATCTCTATAACATATGTTTATTGCATATGTATTTAAGCTTTTTGGTTCAAAATTGTCCATAGGAAGTATATTCTTTTAGGATTAATATGCCTTTCCTGAAAAATCCCGCATGATTTTCAATGAAGCTGAAAACCTTTCGTGCGCATATGAAAAATCATAAGTCTCGCTTAAAAACCAGCCGGAAGATTTTTAGAAAGCATAAGATATAAATCTCTGCCTCGATGTCAAAATAAATAACGAAAAAAATTCTTGCCGGAGGCTGGCTTTATTTGCATTTTTTCTATTCAAAAGTGTTTTAAAGAAAGAATACGTAAGAATAAAGTAATGAAAACACTCTTCATCGTTCTTGACGGCGCTGCAGACGCCGGGAACAACACTCCTTATGAAAGAGCCTATAAGCCTAACCTTGACTTTCTTGCAAAGAACGGAAGATGCGGATTAGTCCAGACAGTCGGGAAAGGAATTGCTCCTGAATCAGACTTTGCAGTGATGGCTATCCTTGGCTATGATCCTTACAAGTACTTCACAGGAAGGGGTCCTTTGGAGGCGTTTGGCGCAGGAATCAAATTAAATAAGCCGTTTCTTGCGCTAAGGACAAACTTCGCAACAGTTAAGAATAATAAGATAACAGACAGGAGAGTCGGAAGAAGCCTTACAACAATAGAAGCTAAAGAGCTTGAGAAGGAAATAAACAAAAAAGTAAAGCTAAAATGCAAGTTCCTTTTCAAAAGCACAACAGAACACAGGGGTGTTTTGATACTTTACGGAAAATTCTCAGATGAAATCTCAAATGTGGATCCTGCTTACAAAAAAGAGGGAGCTTTCGGCGTTGCAAAGGCTGTTTCTTCAAATAAAATAGAGGAATGCATTGCATTAAAAAAAGGCGCCGAGAACACTGCGGGCATTATAAACGATTTTGTAAGGCAGTCAATAAAAGTTCTTGATGAAAGCAAGACAAATGAAAGAAGAATCAAAAGCAGCCTTATCCCTGCAAACGCAATACTTCCAAGAGATGCAGGAAACAAATTGCCAAAGCTTCCAAAAAAGAAAAAGTGGGCGGCAGTGGTTGGAATGCCTCTTGAGATTGGGATTGCAGAGCTGGCAGGCATGAAAATTCTGAAAGTCAAATACCCGCCTATCACTTCCTCAAAGGCATATGAGCACATCTACAACTGCCTTAACGCGGAAATAAGGGACTCATTGAAATATCTTAAGTCGCAGTGGAACAGGTTTGACGCATTCTACATTCATATAAAAGAGACAGACATTCCGGGACACGACGGATTGCCTGATGAAAAAAAGAAAATGCTGGAGATTATTGACAAAAAGCTGTTCTCAGAGATAAGAAAGCTCAATGCCAGAATCATAGTAACCTCAGACCACGCAACGCCGTGCGAATTAAAGTCGCATTCAGACGGGCTTGTTCCCCTGCTTGTTTATGACGGGAAAAGAAAGGACAAGATAAGCGGCTTTTCAGAGAAGGAATGCGCAAAGGGAAGCCTGGGGATTTTATTGGGAAAGGATATCCTGAAAAAGGTATAGGGCAAAAAGTAGCATATACCCCCTACATTATAATTAATGTATTGTAGAGGGTAATTCTATTCAACCTTTCTTTCAAATTCAAGCCTTATCTTGTCCAACAATTCTTTTGTCCTTTTCTTAAGCGCCTCAAACTCCTCTTCTTTCAGCGATGTGCTTGTTGAATACTGCATCTGCTCCCTGATATCAAGCAACTTGCTGCTGTGCGCAATATCTTCTGTCACGTCCTTGTCATATATTTCCTTGACATCTTTAATTGTAAGCATTTTAATTTCCCCTTTCTTTATCATTTCTTCAATAAGGGCAAAAGTGCAGGACTGGTTTCTTGATTCATAGCCTTTTTGCGCAAGAATTGCAAGCAACCCGTGGTATAAAGTATAAAAAGCCGCGCTTGCTGACCAGTCGCTGTAGCCCATATTGTGAAAAGCAGTAATCGCAGAAAAATTATGCAGCGCCTTAATTATATGGGACTTTGCGTCTTTATCATTTAAAGTGACTTTTCTAAGCCCTTTGTGCCTTTCTCCTCCCTTTTTTCCTTCGTCAAAGCATTTCTTAAGCTTGTCCTGCATTTTTTACAGCCTCAGTTATCGTCTTATATCCCCACAAAACTATTCCATTTTGCAGGGCTTCTTTTACAATAACATCTCCCTTTTTAAGGTTTTGCTGCAAATCTTCATCTGTCTGGACAACATCCTGAATTTTAACAGGCATAATGTCCTGCACATTGGACAGCTTTTTCTTATAGTCCTGAAATTGGCTTTTGTCAAGGATAAACATTATGTCAATGTCTCCCGGCTTTTGCTTTGGGGTTATATAAGAGCCGAACACGATGCAGGCTTTTGCCACAGCCTTCAGCGGCTCAAGATCCTCAGCCCTCAATTTTACCCTGCCTTCCAAAATATCAGGGACAAAAGAAAGCTCCAGCATAAGCATTGTTTTTTCGTTATCAAAATTAAGCTTGTATGCGATGATGTTTGCTATCTGCTTCTTTTTTAATATGCCTTCTTTCTCAAGCTTTACGAGAATCTTGTATGCACCGTTCGGAGTTATCCCGCATTGTTTGGCAATCTCATTAATTGAATAGTCCTCGTTTCTGCTTGCAGCCAAAAGCCTCAGCACTTTCTTCTCATTTTGCGTCAATGTCATTATACACCTTTAGTTGATGATTATACACCAGAGGTATATAAACTTTATGCTTCTGAAAATACGTATTTTCGCTGATTTGCAGCCGATATATATATATCTATAGCTCTTAAATTGTATTGCCGTTAATGGCGGGGAGGAAGGACAAATGGCAAGAATTACCACGTTAGAGACTGATAAAGGATTTCCCTCAAGAAAACCCTGGGAAAGATATAGCTATATAAGGTCTTGGCTTAAGACGCATCTATTTTTCTCTAAGCTTAAAAAACCTTCGCCGCACTATTTTAAGGACAATATGTCATTTCAAGACAATGCAAGAGTTGAAGCAGAAATTACTGCAAAAGAAGCTTTACTTACCAAATATGAAGAACGGCAAGCTCAGAAACTAAAAGAGCAGGAAATGCTACGCCTGCAGGAGGAAGAGCGGCGTAAGAAAGAACAAGTTGAAAAGGATAAAAAGAGGGAAGAGATTGCAAAGCAGGAAGAGCTAAGACAGCAGCAAAAGAGAAGAGAGCAGGAAATGCTGCAGAATCTGGAGCGGGAAAGAATAAGGCTTGCTGAGCAAAAACGCTTAAGAGGCAGGCGTTAGTTAATCTCGTTATTATTTTCTTCTTAGCCCTCTTTATTTTTCACGAGGGATATTTTCCATTTCCGAAATCCATATTCACTCCATTCATAGGATTTCGTCACTGCGTTCCGAAATCCTTATAAAACAAAACACATTCCTCACATTGAGATGGCTGAAAAAGACGTGATTATAACTTTTGACACATTGTTTGACCTTCAAAGAAGAGAAAAATACAGGGGAGAGCTGCAGAAGATAGACCCGAGATTCTTTGATGATGTAATCAAATACTTCACTGAAAAGCAGTCCATTCTCGAATCGCAGGAAAAAAAGAAAAGCGTCTTTGCTTCAAATGAAATTGAGAAAACAAGAGGACAGATGTATGAGGCAAAGAGGCTTTTGAAAGACATATACACTTGGAGAGAGAACAAGATTGTGCAGGGCGCTGTTTTCCAGTCAAGATGCAACGGGAGGGGTTTTGATTTCTCCGCATTATTGCCTGAGGAAATAGAGCTTTTCAACTCGCTCCAGTCAACTTTGATGAAATACAGGGAAGACATACTTCATTCGCTGCTTAACCACGAAGCCCCAAAAGTGTCCATAACAAGGGTTTCAGAGCCTGCAAGCGAGGGGGAAGCACCGAAAAGCTTAAAAACAGGTGCAACTAAATCAGATGGAAGTTGCTGCATTTCAATAAAAAGCGACCTCCCCGAGTTTATGGGGCCTGACATGAACAAGTACGGGCCGTTCAAATCCGGGGAAAAAGCCGATATTCCGGCTGAAGTCGCTGATATGCTTGTAAAGTCAGGAAATGCAGACAGGAAAGATTAAAATGAAAATACCGAAAAAGATGAAAAAGTTTTGCCCGAAGTGCAACGCATACAAGGAGATGACAGTCTCCCAGAACAGGCAGCAGGGCAAGAACAAGGTTCATCCAATGTCAAGAGGTTCAAGAACAAGAATGAAAAAGAGAGGACTCGACAGGGGATTTGGCAACAGGGGAAGCGTTTCAAGAGGCGCAATGAGCAAGTGGAAGCGCTACAATGTCAAGAAAAGCAAGAAAGTCAACTTAATACTCAAGTGTTCAGGCTGCGGAAAAAGCCAGATTTTCATAGGACAAAGGGCAAAGAAAGTGGAGGTAGCTCACGCTTAAATAAAAAATGGACAGGGGAAAATTCATAAGGGTAAAATGCTCAAACTGCAAGAATGAGCAGGTAATTTTCGGAAAGTGCGCAACAGAGGCAAAGTGCCTTGTCTGCGGCGCTGTTTTGGCTGCTCCTGCAGGCGGCAAGGCAAACGTCAAGGCAAAAGTGTTAGAAGTTCTTTAAGAGCAAACTTTTATAAACAACACCTTTCTGTCATATACTCGGTATGGCGTACACAAAGAAAGGGATTCCTGACGAAGGGGAAATTGTGCTTTGCACTGTAAGGAAAATACTTCCTCACTCTGTTTTCGTTGATATGATTGAATACGCAAACAGGGAAGCGATGATTCATATCTCTGAGATAGCTCCCGGAAGAATAAGAAACATAAGGGACTATGTAAAGGAAGGCAAGCAGGTTGTCTGCAAGGTTCTTCAATTGAACAGGGACAGGGGAACCATTGACTTGTCATTAAGAAGGGTTTCTTTGCAGCAGAGATTAAAGAAAGAGGAAGACTACAAGCAGGAGCAGAAGGCTGAGAAGATTCTTGAATTTGTTGCGCATAAGCTGAACACCACCTTGGAAGAAGTATATGCAAAGGCAGGCAACAAGATTATTGAGGAATGCGGCTCTTTGACAGTCTGCTTCCAGGATATTGCAATGAACGGCGATGCTTTATTGAGGGAGATTCAGCTTCCTGCAGAATACATAAAAGAGATTGCAGACATTGTAAAGGAAAGAATAAAGCCGCCTGAGGCAAAAGTTGTTGCTGAGCTTACTCTTGAAAGCAATGAGGAGAACGGCGTTGAAGTAATCAAGAAAGCATTATTGGCTGGCGAAGAGATGATAAAAGCAGAGAAGTACAAGGGTTCAATAACTTATGGAAGCGCTCCGCATTACAGGGTTGAATTGACATTCCACGATTTCAAGACAGCTGAAGAAGCCTTGGAGCAGGTTTGCACTGCAATAATATCTGAGATTGAAAAATTAAAAGGCAAAGGCAGCTTCAAAAGGGAAGAGTAAATGGTTCGACATATTCTATACTGCAAGAAATGCGGTGTTTACACAATGCAGGAAAAATGCCCTAAATGCGGTTCTGTTGCACTTTCTAACAAGCCTGCCAAGTATAGCCCTGAGGATAAATGGGGCAAATATCGGTTAAAATATAAAGAAGAAATGGAAAAGCAATAGGCAAAATATCGCAAAATAGCAATAAAAACCTTTATATAATCCTAAACCCTTATTTTCTATGAACATTTATGTTCAATATAAAGGAGGTTGAGTAAATGAAAATGTTTAGGAAAGGCATATCGCCGTTAATTGCAACGGTGTTAATAATAGGGTTTACGGTTGCTCTTGCAGCAATCATAATGACGTGGGGAACGACGTTCTCTAAAGGAATGCAGAAGACAACAGAAGCAACGACTGAAGAGCAGTTGGCATGTGCTCAGGATGTTAATATTGACTTGTCATCAGCTTGCATAATTAATGATGCAGGATGCACAGAAAATGACGATCCCATTTCTACGCCAGATTGCAATAAAATCAAATTAACAATAAAAAATGATGGCAGCAAAGCACTTGAAAGTGTTTCAGCAAGATTCTATATTGATGGAAGCCAGGTAAGCAGTGTATCCCCACTTAAAAATACAGCGGGAACAGATACGCTTACGATTTCAGCATATGGGTTAGAAACAACAGAAGTGACAATGCCGGTAGGTTCTCCCGTTGAGGATAAAGCAGAACTAGCCACCTTGGTAGAGATAGTTCCTGTAATCAAAGTAGGAGAAAAAATACTTACCTGTGCAGCTACAAAGGATTATTATGGGGATCAGAATTATGATGACCCCTTAACGGTTTGTAGCGCATAAGAACCTAACTTTATTTTTTCTTTTTTTATTTTCTTTTAATATGAAGTGATACACATGAGAAACAGAAAAGGCGACGTTTGGATATCTGCAGTTTTGTACATGGCTTTGGGAGTAATTGTGCTTACAATAGTGCTTGCCGCAGGCGTTCCCATGATACAGAAGATGAAGGACAAGAACTCATTCTCGCAGGCAAAGACAGTATTCTACACAGTGAACGAAAACATGAAGAATGTAATCAATGAAGGTCCGGGCTCAAGAAGATACATGTCGCCGTTTGAAATCAAGACAGGAGAATTCAATGTAGACCAAACAAACAGCCAGGTTATCTGGTCAATGAAAACTCAGGCAAAGATGATGGAGCCGAACTATGATTTCAGAGACATATCAACAGGAATTCCGGAATTCAGGGAAGGAGACTTATACATGTTTGCAAAAGAAACAAACATTGTCGGCGAGTACATAGCATACCTGAAGCTTGACTATACAGGCATTGCGCACTTAAATCTTACCAGCCCTTTCTCAGGTCCTTTTGCAGGGACTTACAGTGTTACCATACAGCACACAGGCACGTATGAAGCAGACAATCTTCCGAACATAGAGATAAAGATAAATCCGTAAATGCCCCGGCTTACCATAACCTTTATAAATATCTCTTAATTGAAGGAAAAGAGCATAAGCGCCGATGGTTTAGTGGTTAGAATTCAACCTTGCCAAGGTTGTGACCCGGGTTCGAATCCCGGTCGGCGCATCAGCGGCGAACGGTCTCGAACGAGAGTGAGAATACCGGTCGGCGCATTGGGGTTCCCCCTTACCGCCTTTTTTCACCATATTCAAGAGGTTTCTTTTTGCAAAGCAATACAAACATTTATAATTGCATACAAAATAACTACGTTTAGAATTAAGAAGGGAGTGATAAAATGAAATCTCTATACGCTATAGCCGCGGGCGCAGCACTTGCGCTTTTGCCAGCATCAGTAAAGGTAAATGACTTTGAGACAGAAGTTCTTGATGCCACGGAAAATGCAGAACTGCACGGAATGCCGTTAAGCATGAATGAACTGCAGCCGAACGGCAATGAAGTAACAAAATACGCATTTGTAGTCGTGGCAAGCGGAAGAGGAGAAAGAGGGGCTGACTTGTCAGATCCGATAGACAAGAACTTCTTCTGGCTCGGAGGAGTAAGGGTTTATGACTCATTAAGGGAAATGGGATTCCAGCCGGAAAACATCAGGTTTCTTTATTCAACAGGAGACCCTGACTTCACAGACACGCTGGAAGCAAGGGCAATACAAATGGTAAAGGAAGAACAGTTCAACGGAACATATGACAACAAGGCAACAGAGGCAAACATAAATCTCCATTTAAGAAGGTTTGCAGGGCTTGTTGACAGCAATGACATCTTTGCAATGTACATAGGAACCCACGGGGCTCCCAGTTTCCTTGAATTGGAGGCAGACGGATATTTCTCAGCGTGGACAGCCAGGGAAGTGCAGGAAAGCGTTGATAAAATCAACCCGGGATTTGGCATTCTCTACAGCGATGCCTGCCATTCAGGCGCATTCATAGCCCAGCTTAACCTGCCTGAGTATGTCGCAATCTCAACAACAGGCAGCCACACCTACGGATGGGGAGACAGGTATTTCTCAGGCGGCTCTTACTTCTTCCAGAATATGACTGACGGAGAGGCGGACGCAAATGTTGACGGCAAAATCACAGTAATGGAAGCTTACAACAGGGCGCAAAGCGAGGCAACAGCGCATATGCAGAGAATTGACAACTATCTGCACTACACATACAACTGGGGCAGTTTTGGCGGATATGAATCCGAAGTCGTGACAGGGAAGATATCAGTGCAGCAGGAAATGGTTGTCGGAAGCAGTGCAAGCGCAGACTTTTACATCTATGACACCAATATGACGCCGATACCTCAGCCAACACAATAAGCTTATTTTCTTTTTTTTATTTCTTTTATTCTCAAAACAAATTAATTTAAAAATTAATGCTGGCAAGCCTGCCTTTTTTGCAGGAGCTGCAAGCCCGCTGCCAACTGCTTACTACTAACTACATTACCCCATATACGTCTTCTGCTGCTGCTTTGAAGTTTCCTGCTTTCTCTGCCTTTTGTATTCAGCATACTGCTCCCACAGCATTGAAGCCTTCTTCTTGTAAACAATCTTCGAGATAATCTGCTTTGGAACAGTTGATTTCTCAGAAACAGGGCGGTAATCAACAAGCACAACGTCGCCTTCTTTCAGCTTTGCAGCTATCTTCGGGTCAACCATGCAGGTAAACAAATTCTCGTCCCACATCTCAACAAGAGCCTGCGTGGAATCATCTGCTGAATGAACTTCCTTGTCCTTTGGGCTGAAAATGCCCGTAACCTTTCCGGGATGAAACATAGGACTTTAAAACAGCATTATCTTTATAAAGCTGACGGTAGCTAATAGAAATATGCCTCTCAAATGCAATGAAGGGAGGCTTGGAACGAAGTGACAATGGGAAATCCTGAATGGAAAGAAAAGTTCATTGAACGATACAGGAATTTAACTGACATAGAAACATTTCTCGACATTTCAGTAAAGCCTTTGAGAAAGACATTAAGAGTAAACACAATCAAGTGCAGTGTTGAGGATTTTAAGACACGAATGGAATCAAAGGCAAAGCTCCGGCAAATTCCCTGGTGCAAGGAAGGCTTTTTTACAGAAGGCACAGGAATAGGCAACCTTCCCGAGCATTTCCTGGGCTATTTTTACGTGCAGGGCGCCGCCTCAATGATACCCCCTGTTGTGCTAAACCCAAAAGATAATGAGATGGTTCTTGACATGTGCGCTTCTCCCGGCTCAAAAACATCGCAGATTGCCGCAATGATGAACAATACAGGATTGATAATAGCAAATGACAATGCAATGCCTCGGCTTAAGCCATTGGGATTTAACCTGCAGAGATGCGGCGTTTCAAACACAGTTTTAACGCTAATGGAAGGAAGGTGGTTCAAGGACTTGGCATTCGATAAAATACTTGTTGACGCCCCCTGCTCAGGCATCGGAACAATAAGAAAGTCATTCAAGACAATCCAGATGTGGAACCCCAATTTCTCACGAAGAATGGCAGGCATACAAAGACAATTATTAGATACTGCATTCAACTGCCTGAAGGAAGAAGGAACAATGGTTTACAGCACGTGCACTTTGGAGCCTGAAGAGGATGAGGGCATCGTAAGCTGGTTCTTGGAAAATCACGAGAATGCAAAGCTTGAGAAAATAGATTTAAACATCAAGCACGGAAAATGCGTTGACGAGTTTGACGGAAACAAATACTCCTCAGAAGTACAGAAATGCCTGCGCCTGTGGCCGCAGGACAATGACACAGAAGGATTCTTTGTAGCAAAGTTCAGAAAAACAAAATAGCTATTTCTCAACTTCTCTCAGTGCCGCTGCATATAACTGGTTAAAGCAGCTTTTTGCAATAGAAATCGCATCATCAGCCTCTGCCTTCTTCGGAGAATACCCGTAATAATTTACATTGTGCCTTAGCCTCCTTAGATTATCAATCAGGAATATGGGGCGAACAGTATTCACCTTTAATTTTAAAAGTTCGTTTATTGGCGCAAGATGGTCGTCAGATTCAACTCCTTTTTTAACCAAAAGCGCGTCGCCCAGCATGCGGAAGCATTCATAAATATTTCTTACAATTGTAAATGCAGAATCATCAGTCGGCTTCATGGTTAGCGTGAAATCCATCTGCCTTTTTGCAGCCTGCACCAGGCTCAGCGCATCTTTTGCATCAGGGCGCTTATATCTGATTGTCAAGGTCTTGCCTCCAAAAATCCCTCAAGCACAATGCCGTTTGCTATGTTGGCGAAGAGGTTAATGTCAATGTTATTCCTTGAAAAAACATATAGATGGACAGGCACATTTTTCCTGTAACCGAAATCATCAAGGCGGCCTAATTCTATTATTTTAGGCGGCTCATTCCCAATAACTTCCACTGCAATATCCAGGTCGCTTGTCTCTATGTCATCGCCTTTTCTGTAACTGCCAAACAGGATAATTGCCTTCGGGCAGGGGATAGCTTTATGAATTTCATTTAAGATAAAAGAGGAGAATATCAGATTAAGATTATACGTTACTTTCCACGTGAAATTATAAGGATGAGAGGGATTGCAGGATATTCTCCACATTTTCCCTATTGTTTCAACTTTAAGAAACCCTGCCTCTGACAGGGTCATTACAACGCGCCGGGCCGTTGTTTTAGCGATGCTTAAAAATTCAGACAGCTCAGTTAAGCCCGTATATCCGGTAGGAAATGAATAGAACCACTGCATGACTCTTTGGTAAGCTTCATTCATTTCCAGGGGGCTTATGCCCTTTAATTTCCTGCCAGCCATGGATTATGGTAACATATGTTACTATATAAACTTTTTGGTTACCAATTAGTAACTTAAATTACCATAGAATTTTTTGTTGCCCATACAAAACAAAATGTATTTTAACAAGCCCGGATTAAATATATGCATGCAAACAGGAGTTATTATCCGCCGTTTGAAGCGGCAATATTCGAAAACAATCTTCATATCCAAGAATCATAAGGAAGGCGCCTTCTATGTCCTAATAAGCTGCATCCTGAGCCAAAGAACAAAAGACGAAGTCACCTATCCTGCTGCAAAGCGCCTGTTCATGCTTGCAAACAATCCAAAAGCAATGCTCAAACTGCCTTTGAAAACAATTGAAAAAGCAATTTACCCGAGCGGCTTTTATATCACAAAAGCAAAGAGAATAAAGGAAGTCAGCAAATACCTTCTTAAAAACCACAATGGAACAGTCCCGAATACATATGAAAATCTCTTGAGAATAAAAGGCGTGGGAAGGAAAACAGCAGGCATTGTGCTGACGCACGCATTTCAAATACCTGCATTGCCGATAGACACCCACTGCCATCGCATTGCAAACAGGATTGGATGGGCAAGGACAAAAACACCTGATGAAACAGAGTTTGCCTTAATGAAGGTAATCCCAAAGAAAGAATGGCTTGAATTGAACGAATTGCTTGTAAAGCACGGGCAAAGCATATGTAAGCCGATAAGCCCTTTCTGCTCAAGATGCATTATAGGAAAATACTGCAGGAAAACCGGTGTAAAAAAGAGCAGGTAAAATATCTAGAATATCTAGAGATTCTTGGGATTAGGCTTATATACAGCTGAAATTGAATCATGCATAATTCAGCAGCTGCCTGTGCCAATAAGTTTATAAGTAAGAAAATTCTTACATTAAGCAGAGATATAATGACTCTGACAACCGTAACAGTATCAAACAAAGGGCAGATTGCAATACCTGTTTCGATAAGGGAAGAAATGGGAATTGAAGAGGGAGACACTTTGGTATTATTCCAGGCAGATGACAGGATACTTATTGAAAAGGAAAAGTATGTGGAAAAAGCAATGAAAGATGACATGAAAGACATTCTAAAGCTAAACGAAGCTTCCCTAAAGAAAATTTGGGACAATAAGGAAGATGAAATATGGAACAGATACCTAAAGAAAAAATAATGCAAAAAGATGTTGTAATTCTGCCTTTCCCGTTTACAGATTCCGGCAGTTATAAAGTACGGCCCGCAATAGTTGTGTCAAATGAATATTTTAACACAGCAAAGGAAGACTGCATTCTTGTCCCATTGACTTCTGTGATAAAAGATGATGCATTTTCAATTGCAATAAGCCAGGATAATATGGCGGAAGGCGAACTTTTAAAGGAAAGCAGGATAAGGGCTGACAAAATATTCTCAATAGATAAAGAGACAATAATAACACGAATAGGAAGCATAGATGATAAAATATTCAATGCATTAAAAGAAAAGATACTATCCTTATTCTAAATTGTATCAGGGATATTCTATTTTATTCCTTGTCAAGCAAATAAACCAAATCAGGATCCTGCTCGCTTACAATAATGGGGTCCTGCCATCCTTGCACGCTGTAAGGATGGTTTCTTTCAGCAAACCTGAATGCCTCGCCAAGGCTCACATTGCCATCGTGGTTTGTGTCGGAAAACTGCGAATACAAATGCGCCTTGATGAAATATGCAGTAAAGGAATTGTGTATTCCGCCGCTGTATGCTGAATCATCTGCTGTTGTTGAGGCAATCGCAACATTGTTTCCGTGCCCTGTCTCTTCTGCAAACCCGCCGCTGTGGCACTGGTCATATACAAATATTCCCTGCCCGTGTTTCAGCGAGTCAACAAAGCCTGCAAAAGTTCTCTGGTCAAGCGTTGAGCCGTCATTCGTGCTTATTGTTGAAACATAAGAACCGTCCTCTGCCCTTATTCTTCCGCCGTGGTCTGAAACATACACAAAAAGCAAATCATTTCCGTCTAACTTTTGCTGCAGGCTTTCAAACCCGGTTCTTACATTGTCAACTGTTGCGGCTGCATCAACAGGATAGCAGTAAAGCCTGTCAGTTCCTTTGCCGTCAGCAACATAAATGTTATTTTCATTAAAACCGTGTTCAAGCAGAAAATTATAAACAAGAGTCATGTTCAGAGCGTGCCTCTCCTCTGTATGCCCGCTGATTAGAACTGCGTATTTTTCAGGAGCATCAGGGGGAATCTCTTCTACGTTAGCATTAGTGCATGAAAGCGCGCCGCAAATAGCTGCCAGGGGCAGCAATAACCTCTTTTTTGATGCCATACAAGGGGTTATGGAATAAGGGTATTTAAGCCTTTGCCATAATTTGATTAAAACCATAATTTTAAATATAATCATCCCATTTCTAAGCTGAATGAGAACAACGCTTATTGAAGTATGCAGGGACAAAAAAGTACGGATATGCTCGCATTGGGATGTTGACGGGGTTTGCTCTGCAGCATTAATCTACCATCTTATTCTTCCGCATGCAAAAAGAATAAGAACAAAAACAAAAGGCATCCCTTTCCTGATAACATCTGAAGACATTGATGACGAGGCAGAAGTCATAATCTGCACAGACATCCAGCCATCCGAAGAAATCTGCGGCAAGGGAAGAATAATAGCTTACATCGACCACCATCCGATTGAAGACACAAGCTGTTTTGATATTATAATTCACGACCCATCAGAGCGTTCAACAACAACTTTAATTTACAAAAAGCTGATGAACAACAGCAAGGACCCGTATGTTCTTTTCCTTACCTTGGCAGGGTATTTCGGTGACGGCGGAAAGAATACTGAAATTCCAGAGCCTTTGCTCTCAAATGCAAAAGAGGCAATTCCCGATATGATGCAGGAGCAGGAAAGCCATTTTAAGGAAGGAAAATATCTTGAGATAGAAAGGCACGTTTCTGCCCTTAATGCAGGCAAAAGGCACAACTGGAGCGGGGACATTCCCCTTGAAATGCTGAAAAGCATAGACAACTACGAGCCGTTTACAAACATCACTCATCCGCTTGCAGTGCAGCTGCAGCAGTACAAGGCGATGCTTAAGCAGGATTATAGCAAGAATCCCGAAGTAAAGCAGGTTGGAAAGGTTGACTGCGCAATAATCACAGAGCCGAGGAATATACAGGGAGTGCTGGCTGCAAGGCTGATTAAGGAACGCCCTATAATGATAATGAATATCCACGGAGACATAATAATAGGGAGCCTAAGAGTTCCTGATTCTCTTGATTTTGACGCCGGAAAGTTTCTTGAGCAGTTTAACAGCGAGATGAAAACCTTCATGGGCGGCGGGCACGAGAAAGCAGCAGGATTTACATTAAGCAAGGATGAATTGGAATTATTTATTGAATTGCTGAAGAATGCGTGAAAGACTAAAGATTAATCCTTCTTGAATTTACAGATAATAATGAATAATATTGTGCAGCGCCATAATAAATCATGCTTCCGCGGTATATCTGCTTGCCAAGATTTTCATTCTCGTCAAACAGCATCTCAAGAAATTCGTTTAATGCAAATACATGATAATCTATGTCCATCAATTCTCTTCTCTGTATTGTTGCAAGCCCGGGTTTTACATCTGCCGCCTTGGTATTGTCCTCTACTATCACCGCAACATCAAGATCTGATCCCTGCCTTGGAGTTTTCTTAGCATAGCTGCCAAAAACAAATAGAATAAAAAAAGAGGTTTCTTTTTGCAGGCGCTTCTGAATTTTTTGCAGTATCGCAAATGGAAGCAGCTTGTTTGAACGCAGTTCAAGCCCAGCTAATAAGGAAAGATAAGACAGCGTCAGGCTGTTCTCAAAGTTAAGTGAATAAAAAATGCTTTTGCCTGCTTTTTCAAAAGTAATAACATTAAGCTCTTTAAATGCCAGCAAAGCAGCCTGAATAACGCTGTTGGACTTCTGCCTGCTTAAAGCCTTCACTTTCTTGAAGTCAAGCTTTTGGAATATATTCTTCCTGAAAGCGTCCAAAATCCTCAATTGAGTCTTAGTCAGCATTTATAAAACCTATTTTTAGGTATATATATACCTATTTTTAGGTAATATATAAGCTTTACGCCCTTATACTCTAGTCCCTGCGCTTTTCACCCGAAACCCCTGCACAAGTTTGACGACGAAAGGATAAAAGTGCTTTCCGTGATTGTTGAAAATCCTTCAGAAAAACAGCGGAAAACCGGAAAAGTTTCAGCTTTCCTGTTTAGATTTCCAACGTCATTGAAATTCTTCCGGAATTTCAACAGCAAAGCTTATTAATGGAAAGCAAAAGCTGTTTGGAAATGGAGAACCTCGAATTATTGTACATAATGAGGGCGGAAAATGAGATTGCCGCTGCGCAAATACTGCTTGAAGCCAGCAAAAACCCGCAGATGCAAAAGAAGATATTTGAGTTGGATCATGAATTCACTTTTTATAGCTCGGTGATAAGCCATGCATATTACTGCATATTCTTCTCTGCAAAAGCAATTCTTGCAAAAGAGGGAATAGCAACATATTCACCCGATATTCGTGTTAATTCTTCAATCCTTGCGCAATCTTCTTGCATTGAATATATGCCCTGGTTGCCTTGCTCATCCTCTGCTGTAAGCTCAACTCCGTTAACAACAACATCCCTCATGCAGAGGCTCAAGTGAGTCTGGTACAGGAATTCTGCTGAATCAGCTGACTGGTCTGCATTTGGCCTGTTCTTGTCCTCGCAGATAATGTTTGAATAAACAGTCACAAGCTTGTTATCAGCTTTAATGTTCATGTCAGCGTATATGTCAAGACAAGTCACCCTTACAGGGCTTTCTGTAACGTGAGAGCAGTATGCTGCTTCTCCCTCAAATACGAATTTAGGTGTTGTTTCCCCTATTGTATCAATGTCTGCGTCAGCAGTAACATAATCATCATCTCCGCATCCAAAGGAGGCAAGCGCTATCGCGCCGACGATTGCTGTGAGTGTTTTCATTTTATCCGCCTATTCTCTTCTCAAGCCCTTCCTGCTTAAGATACTTAATCTCACGCTGAATTTTGTCAACATTTGCCTGAGCATCATCTATTTTTATGTAATTTCCTGCACAAACTATTGCTTCCACAAAAGCCAAAAAAGCAAGAGCAGAGCCAGATTTATAAGACCCTTCAGCCAAAAGGGCACTAGCAGGAATTATTGTAAGTATTCCACAAAAACCATAACACAACGCAGACATGCCCTTGCTAAACCTATATTCTTCTGCTGCCCTCAGCTCATTTTCCAATCGTTGGTATTCTGTCATTTTTATTCCTCCTTACTCCAACTTCTTCTCAAGCGACATTCTTTTCTCTTCATGAAGCTCTGCCAATGTATTCTTAATTCCTTTTTGCCTCTTGACGCCCTTAACTGCTCTATAAGCAGTATACAGCGCAGCCAAAGTGCAGACTATTGCTTTTGCCTGATTCCCGTCTTCAGAAAAGTTGGTTATGCCTGTAAATGCTAGAACAGGCGTTGCCAATCCATAAAGCGAGCTAAGAATCGTATTAACAGTCTTATACTTTTCATAAGCCTTAATTTCAGTTTCCAGTAAATCGTATTCTTTCATTTTCTTCCTTACCAATCCAATTTAGCCTCGAGTCCTTGTTTTTGCTGCTCCTCGAATGTTTTTAATTTGTCACGAACAACTTTTGCGCTCTTAAAACATCCCACTGCACTGGAGCCGCACCATATCCCCAAGAAGACATCGAATATTGCCAAAAGATAATTATCCTTGTGTAATTCAACTGCAGAAGCAACTGCCGCCGCCGGAGCAGCCATGCTATAAATTGCCCCAATAATTGGCAAAGTAATTTTATACCTCTTCAGGCTTTGAACTTGGGCTTTTGTATGGTTATATTCTTCCATTTTATTTTCCCCCGTAAAATTCTTTCAAAGCCTGCGACTCTGCATAAAGCCCTTTGCAGTCAACTTCCTCACAGAGCTCTGCCCAGTCCTGCTTTGCCGGTTCAAGCTTTTTATCAAAGCCATTCTCGCCAGCCTCTACACAACTAGAATTGTCGCATATTACTTTAATATTCTCACCAAGAGGATTATCCGCAAAATACTTCCTGTCGCAGACATGGCCTTTTTCGCTATAACAAAGCCATGCCCCCCCTCCTCTGTTCCAATTAAGCCTAATCTCTCCATTTAGCCCAACTGATTCCGTGGCATCTATTGAATTGAGACCCACGTGCCTTATTTCATGATACTCATTAAGAGCTTTGCCAATACCAGCGAATGCCCCAACTAATGCCCCCGCAGTCCCCCCGAACACGCAAGCAGTTAGTGCTGCATATTTTAACTTTCCTTTTAAGCCCATCTTAATACCTCGGCCTTGTGCCTGCAATGACTGCTACTATCAACGCAATTACAAGCACTCCTGATAATAACATCAATATCCTGCCCTTGTCAACGTCCTTAAATGCTGAATTCAGCTTGTCAACAGAACCTTGCTTTTCAACAGCAGATGCAGAAACAGTCACGCCGTAAGTGTCCTGCTTTATCACTGTATTTCCTTCTTTCACTTTAATCGTAACCTGCTGCATTCCTTCCTTCTCAGGCAGTATAGAAACCCTTATCTCGCTTGCATCTCCGGAAGCCAGCTCCAATGAAGCAGGAAACACTTCTGCCTTGCCCCAGGAGAGAGGAGAAACCTCAACAGTATAAACTTTCTTTGAATCGCCGATGTTTGCAATGGCAACCCTGTATGAGCCAACAGCTCCGACAACAAAATCCTGCTGCCTTGAGATTGCAGTAACTGACTCCTTGGCTAATTCAGAGGCATATTCCTCGCTTGAGTCCTTTCCCTTGACATAAATCATCCTTGTTGCTTCTGTTTCCTCGTGCCCTCTTGCATAAGAAGCCTTAATCTTAAGCTGATAATCGCCTGTAATCATATCTGAAGGAACAGTGAGCATTATGAAGCTTGTGCTTTCTGTTGAATCTTCTCCTTCAAAAGGGTCAAGAACATCAACGTATTCAATTCCTGAAACTCCAAACTGCGGAAGATAAGCCTCAACCTTTATGTCCTTCTCTGTCTTTTCGCCGAAATTCTCAAGCCTTACCTGCACTGCAAGTGTTTTTCCTGCATCAACCATTGTGGAAGGCCTTATTATCACGTCCTGCACAACAACGCTGTGCCTCGGAGGTTCTAAATACACAACAGAAGTGCTTTCAACTGAATTGTCCCTTCCCCTTACTTCAACATGAAGAGTGTAATCATGGTCTTCAATAACTGACAAATCCCTTGGCAGCTCCAATGTAAGCTCTTTCCTGTATGTAACGCCTGTTTTCATGTCAAAAACATCTGATACTGCAAGAACATCGTCATACTCATATCCGCCAATCCACGCCTTTACCCTTACATCTTTTGCGTCATAGGCAGTATTCAATGTAACGCCAACCTGCACATTAGCGCCAAGCTCAAGAGCAATTCTTTCAGAATTTGATTCCATGCCGTTTATGGTTACTTTTGCAATGCCAAAAGGCGCTGCAAAAGCTGCTATTGAAAGCATTAGCAGTATTATAGGAAATGCCAATATCAGTGCTGTTTTTTTCATATTTACCCCCGAATTACTCGTTGAAAGGATTAGCCCTTGCTTTATAAACCTTTCGAAGTTTTGCTATTCATAAGTGGCTTATCTGCAGTTGCGGTCATAAAAGCCGGGCCTGTAGTCAATTCTTTCCTGTGCTGTTTCCTCAATACTGGAATGCAGCACTTCTTCGCATTCTGCCTTTATTCCGTCATCAGGAATTCTTGAGCAGCCTGCATCAACAGTTGCCTGATACCATTCAATTGCATTGCAGATGTGCCGTATATATCCCTGTGGGTTATGGTTGCTTAAATCTTCATCTGCCAGCTTCTCTTCCAAGTCTCCGCCCGATATCAGCAGAGGAGAAGAGTAAACAGCCACATTCCTGTTTGTATCCTCAAAATGATAATTGCCTGTTGGATAGAATTTTGCATTAAAATCCTCAACTACCTCAAGAAGGGAATTATTCGTTTCAACGCCGCCGGCTACAAGTCCTGTACTGTTAGACAGAGCAGACAAATAAGCCAATACATGGACAGCATTTGGCTCTGCAGCATTGCCCATGCATTCAAAAAAACTGGATTCGCAGGGCAAGTCCCTGTTTATGTCAATTATTTTTTTTGCAAGATTATGTATTTTTATCTTGTCTTCCATTCTTAATACACCACTGCTTGAAGTCTCAAATATTTTAAGAGAATATTGGTAGGCAAGCCCTAATATTATCTCATTCCTGAATAATGCGTTTTCAATTCCGGAATTATAAAAACTTTCTGTCTGGTTAATAAAATCATCCATTTTGCCGCTGCTTACAGGCATGCCGCTTTCCTGAAGAAAATAATAATTCAAGTCTGTCGAAACAAAGCGCAGGTAGCCTATTAATTCGCTTGCCTCTTTCTCGCTCACGTTTCTCAAAAGCCCCTGCAAAAATCCCGGCTTGTCAAGAAGCTTGTTGAATTCTGAAAGAGAAGCCTCGCATATATTGTCATACTGCCTTGCGGCATTCATTGTTGATTCTTCAAGGTAAAGTATGGGTCTTGTGAGTATGTTGTTAAAAGCCCTTTCAAGATTCCCGTTCTCAAGGTTTGCCTGCACAATAAAGCCCAGGTCCCCGAGAAAATAATACTTCTTATAATCTTCTGGAAAGTATTCATTTACAGGCACACACCTTGCGCTAAGGTTCAATCCGTTTGTATAAGGAATCGGAACCGCTTTGCCTGCAAACACAGAGCCTATTTTCTTATTTAAGCCATACATTCTTAATGCAAAATACATCTCATGCGCCTTTGAAGGAAATTCGTATGCAGAGCTCCTAAAGTGATGCCCTGCCTCATGGGTAAATGTCATTATTAATCCGGCAGGCATGAACATATTCTGGAGTATGTACAAAGTTGAATTCGTGTCTCCGTGAAATGCAGGAGGAACTCCCGGCTTGTTGCCGAATGCGTATTTCTCAGCCATTTCCTCCTCATCCCTTGCCATGTAAACATGCATATCTTCATCAAACCTTCTTTCATCAAGCCCCTGATGCCTCATCTCCCCTCCCATGAAAACATTAAAGTCATTTACAAATCCAATGTAAGGCGTGAAATCATTTGCATAGTCCTTTGACATAAGATGTTTTCCAATTTCATTTTCCTCTTCCTGCGTAATCACGCCGTCAGCATCCTGCTTTACTGCAACGCCCTCAGGCGAAAGCATTTCGCAGCCTGTTAAGGCGCCTGCCAATGAAACTGCCATCCCTGTTTTCTTCAGCCAGCTTTTGATTGTCATGTTTCAAAACCTCCCCACAAAGCCAAGGCTGTAAGTGTTGCTGTCCAATCCGTCCTGGTCTCCGTAAAGCCATATGTATTCATAGCCTGCTTTCAATGCAAGATGCTCATCAAGCCATAATTTCGCATTTGTTCCGCCGTAAAGAAATAAATTTTCCCTGTTAAGTATTCCTTCCATTGCACCGTTGTATTCGCCCTGCACATAGCCTTCAACATCGACAGGTCCCAGGTGAAATCCAAGACCTATTCTCAGCTTGTGCTTCATCAATTCATTGTAACCCTGAACATTATTTCCCATTGTGCCTGCAATAAATGAATATGAAAGCCCGAAATTAGCATATTCTGAATCAACATTCAAGTCAAACATGGGCCCTGCGCCGCAGATTGTTTTTGTTATTGGAACATCAAGATAATTTCCTGTCTCGTATCTGCAGTCAAAGTCAAGCCCGCCGCCTAAGTTGAATGAGTGCGTTTCAGCCCTGTAAGCCCACTGGAAAAGCATTGAAAACCCTGCATCAACAACAAGGTTTTCTCCGTTGCCGTCAGAATAATTCACATTGTCAATCTCCAAAAGCCCTCTTGTTGCAAGCAAGGCGCCTGGCGTGAAAATGACAGATGATTCTCCCTGCCCTCTTATCTGGTTTCCCTCTGAAAAGTCAAGTGAGGAATAATCCTCAAAGTTATTGTCCTGATAACCTGCAGACAAGCCTATTGTAACTGTATTGTCTGTTGCAGGAACAAAATCCTCTGCCTGTACTTCAGAAGCTGACAGAGAAGCAGCTGCGCAAACTGCCGCCAGTCCTGCTTTTATTCGTGATATTGGTTTCATTGTTTCTTCAGCAATTCAGCATATGTTACTACAGCATAATCCTGCGGAACAAATTTTGCCTGCACAGCGCCGCGAACACCTTTAAGATGCTTTTCACAAACATAAAAACTCTGCACATCAGTGTCCCTTGAAGCAACTATTAAAGCAGACACAGGATTATCGCACCTGCTTACTGCGCACGCCTTTATTGCTATACTTTCCAATTTTTCCATTTTCCATCCTCCAATGTTTCAACTGTTATCTTATAACCATGAGGCCAGTATTCAGAAGAAAGCGTTTTATAGAACTTTATATCATGAATCCCGCATGAAAAAACTTCTTTCTCAAGAATATCCTCTTTAGTAACTACGAATCTCCTTACAGCATTATATGTGCAGCCTTCTGAATCGCATCTGCATTCATTTGTTTTAGATTCCAAATCATTACTCATTTTATACCCTCGATAAACCTCATTTTAAGAAGCCGAACCCCTATATAAAGCTTTCTGTTATTTGTCATTTATAAGTAGATACTAATTCAAGAGCTAAAAGAATAGCGAAATGGCTCCGCCGGCAGACTCAACCTGCTCCCTCGTCAGCTCGCCAAAAACAGTCGAATGCTCATAAAAAGCGCTCAAAGCCATGAAATCAACAAACCTGTATCCTAATCTTGCGCCTGCAATAATCTCTAATGTCTCCCTTGAAGCCATAGGCATGTAATTGTAAATCATCTCAGTGTAAGCCCTTGTGAAAAAGCCGCTTATCGCATACTCAAGCCCAATGCTAAAATGATTTTTTATGTTGAATGTCTCAATATCCCTGTTGTTTCCGTACTCCCCAAAGCCGACAGAATAGTCAAATGTAAGAGCAGTCCCTTCGTCAACAAACATGAATCTGACAGCAGGCCCCAGCGCATAGTCAGTAAGGCTCATGTCAGAGCCGTCTGAATAAGCCCCAAACCCGTCGTAATAAAATACATTCAGCCCGCCGCCGAAATAATCGCATTCATAGGAAGTCATAAGCAAGGCAGATGTGTCAGTCAGGGAATCTTTCTGCAAGCCAATTCCCCCATAACCGTAATAATTCATCACATAACCGCTGTCAAGAACAAGGTCCAGATTGTTGGCAAGGTTAGTTACAGTGCTTCCGCCAATGCGAAGCTGGAAAGCATCCAGGGCGCCAAATGCGTTTTGGTTGTAAGTGTAAGCAGCAGAAGCCCCTATCTCAGTCTCCTTGACAGGCTCAACGCAAACATCGTCGGCATTTGCAGAAGCAGCATACATAGAACATCCTGCAATTAGCGCAAGAAGAGCGTTTTTTGTCATTAGTCCCCCTGAAAATGAATATTTTCAAGGAGTATTTAAGCTTTTGCAGGAAATCCTACATACCACGAATCAGTATGAAAATACAAATCCAAGCCCTCCCCTGTCAAGATTATCAGGCTCCCTGCCAATGTTCCACTCGTGCTCATAAAAAACAGAAATAGCAAAATGCTCCAAAAAAGCATATCCTGCATTAATCCCCGCCCTCAGCTGAATCTCCTCATTGCCTATTGAAAGCAGGTGCCTTGTGCGCATATTTGCATAAACTTTTGGCGTAAATCCTGAAACAGGAAACTCGGCAGAAAATCCAAGAACATTCTTAAGCGTAAAAAGCCCCTCAAGAAAATCTCCTGAAAACTCCGATGTATTAACAGAATAATCAAGATAAAATCTTGCATGCTCAGAAGCAATCGAGCCCTGCAGCATTGTCAGGTTAAGAATTTCTCCGGACATCAGGTTTCCAAGCTTTCCAATGCCGAATGAATAGCCGAAATCAAACCCGCCGGACGAGGTAAAATAAGATGAGGAATAAAAATGATGCTGAAAAGGGGAATAAGAAAAATTATCCCTGTCATCAGAAATCTCATTGGCAGAAACAGGCGGGGGGAAAATCTCGCTTAATTCTGAATAAGAGAGGTTCAGGTTGTCATTTGCGCCGAGGGAGATTCCGGCTGCAATTGCAAGCAAGGCATTCATAAGAAAAGTAATAAGCCGATTGTTTATAATAATTTGCATTCTGAAAAAATAAACGCAGGAAAAGCCAGCCTCGCGGCGTGAAGTGATTGCTTATCTTGTTTTAACACAATTAAAATAATTGAAGTGCGGCGAAACCCGCTTACGAAAAGATAGATGAAAATTGCCTTTTCGAAAGGCTTATATATAAGTGCTACTTACTAAAAGTAACAAAATAAAGGCAAGTTGGTTCCGAAAAACCAAGAGATAAAAAATGACATTAGAACAAAAAATTGAAAAAGTAAAACCAAAAGGGAAGATAAGGCGCTTATTAGACTGGATTGAATTAAAACGAATTGAAAGTCAATTTAAAGCTATAAGCAAATCAGGGCCCAAAATAGTGGAAGTTATCGAGAATGAATGGCATGGTGTGCCTTACAAAATAATACATAGGGATTCAAAATATTGGACATGGAATCTATCGTTTACAGGAATAGAACTGCCACGATATGATAATTGGTCTTCTGGCGGCCATAATGGTATGGTAAAAAAGCTATTTACACATCTTCTTGCAAGAGAACTAGGAAAAACCAATTGTGAGCCAGGCAATGTATTTTCTGGCGTAGATAGCGTTAATGAAAAGCGCAAGGTTCATATTCCCGCAGGTGGTTATTGTGCAGAATCTTTATCAGACGGAAATACTGTTGCAAGAAAAACAATAGATTCATATTTAGCCTATAAAAGTAAAATAGATATGGCTATTCAGGAGATAGAGCGTATTTACGATATTGACCCTTTAACACGCAAATCCCGGGAATGGGAGAAGGATGAGCCCCTTGAACACCCCAGAGGAAAATATCCGGGCGTTAAGGAATTAATCCCTTATTTAAGAGATAAGTGTGGGCTGGATTATTTAAATGAAAGATTATAATTTATAATAAATCCCCCACACATTTTAATTTATTCTATTAGTTTACAACATTAGAAGCAAAAGAATTAACAGCGGAGCTCGGCTTTCTATTTATTATTTTAACATAGCTCACGCTAAGCACATTCCTTTTTAATTCAAAGAATAAAAGAAATAAAATAGAATTATGAAAAAAGGAATGCCGTACACAAGCAAGGCAAGTCTAGGTACAAAATTGAGTGTTTAGTAACTGCGAGCTGAACACGTCGCCGAAGCTTCGTGCTTACACTCCAGTCCTATCAAGCCTATGTTCTTTAGGCGCTCTGGGTCTCTTTTTGAGGTGTCTTTCATCCTTAGATGCTTTCAGGATTTATGACTTGTGGCGTAGCTGCTCGGCCTGCCCTGTCGGACAACCGATGGACCAGAGGCCACGATCCGCCGTTCCTCTCGTACTAGACGATTCTTCCCCTCAGACCCTCGAACATTTCCAGTAGATATCATACAAACTGTCTCGCGCATGTTAATCCATTCTTATGTATTTGAATGGCATGGACTATACCTTCATCCTTCCCTTGCAGAAAGGAGATTGGCGTATTAGCCTTTCCTAAGAAAGACTCTTGGCATAATGCCTCAGTCTCTACAGGGGTAAAGATTTACTTACAGTTTCGCATGTTATTGTTCTTTTCTTTGAATAATTAAGCTCCTTGAACTTGTCTGTCATTTTGCATATGCCAAGAAAATCTGCATTTGAATTGCAGTTTTCAAGTTTTTGCAAAATTTCAAGCCCAAGCTCAACTTGCTTTTTCTTCAATCTTACATACGGATGCAGAAGCAAGAGTATTTTTCTTACTTCCTTTGAATCAACAATCGTATAATCGCTCATTCCTGTTTTTCTGTGGCGTATGTATCCGCAACCAAATATATTTTTCAGCCATTCAAGAATTTCGGCAAATTCTGTTTTCTGATAAAAAGCAATGCTGCTCCTTATCTGAAACTTTTGCCTGTAATCCTTTCTTGGCACTATTTGGAAAAATACACTTCCGTCACCATCCAGGAAACCTGCGATGTATGCAAGAATTGTTGACTCCGTAAACCTCACCTTCCCTCGGTATTGCCATAATCTTCAACAGTTTATAAAGATTAAGGTTTCACCGATATGAGCCAATTTGATTTCCCATAACCTTACGGTTATGTAACGCCCATTTGACGTTCTTAACCCAGCTCACGAACCCTTTTAATGGGTGAACACCCCCACCCTTGGACACTTCTGCATGCCCAGGATAGGATGAGCCGACATCGAAGTAGCAAGCCGCGCCGTCGATACGGACTCTAGGGCGCGACAACTCAGTTATCCCCGAGATAGCTTTTCTGTCATCTCTAGCCCCCATTAAGGAGGACATAGAGGTTCGCTAGACCAGACTTGCGTCCCTGTGTCCCTTTCGCGTCGGAACACAGTCAGGCTGACTTTTGCTCTTGCACTCTACTCCGAATTTCTAAATCGGATGAGTCAACCTTTGGGCCCTACTGATACACTTTCAGCAGGGTGCCGCCCCAGCCAAACTGTCCATCTATTGGTGTCCCTCTCGCGAGGTGAGCGATGCAAGCCCTGAAGGGCGGTGTTTCATCGGCGTCTACACAGAACCTAGCGATCCTGCTTTGGCGACTTCCGCCTACGCTGCACAACAAAACTCGCATCACAGCAACAGACTACAGTAAAGTTCTACGGGGTCTTCGCTTCCCACTGGAAATCTCTGGACTTCACACCAGAATGTTGAGTTCGGAGGACTCTAGCTAGGGACAATGGGGACCTCGTTACGCCCTTCATGCAGGTCGTCATTTAAACGACAAGGTATTTCGCTACCTTAAGAGAATTATAGTTATTCCCGCCGTTTACCAGTTCTTAGCTCCGTTGAACCGGAGTTTGAAGTGCTGGCACTGGGCAGACGTAGCGATCCATACACACCTTTGCAGGCTCGCGAATCGCTTTGTTTTTGTTAAACAGTCGGGCCCCCCTAGTTATTGCACCCTGTAATTGCACTCATACGAATACAATCGCAGGGACCCCTTCTTCCGAAGTTACGGGGCTAGTTTGTCGATTTCCCTTAGCTTAGTTTATTCCCTCATACCTTAGGTTTCTCACCTAGGGGCACCAGTGCTGGTTCTTGGTACAGATTTTCAGGTTCCATTCCTGCTCCATTTTCACGGGTTCCAGGCATCAACCGAACCACCCATACAGGCGGCTATTCCATGGTTTACCCGGTTTCTCACCGTTACGGTACTCCACCGGCTTGTCCATGTTAACAAAGACGACTGTCTCTGTCGATCTAGCCCAAAACGTCTGAAGCAGAACTTGCGTTGCCGCACGTACCCGAAAAGTAAAGGATTGTTAACCTTTTGCCCTTTCCCTGTTCCTCCAGTTAGGAGGCAGGTTAGGACTGACTAACTCTCAGCTGATTGACATTGCTGAGAAACCCTAGCCCTTCCGGTATCAGAGATTTTCACTCTGTCTAGATCCTACTACCGCCAAGATTCTTAATTCCATCAGGTCCGCACACTCTCACGAGCATGCTTCTACCCCGACAGAACACCTGCCTACCGCACACATTTCTGTGGCCCGCAGTATCGGTAATTGATTTAGCCCCGTCCATTTTCAGGGCATGAGACCTTGACGGGTGAGCTGTTACGCTTTCTTTGAAGGATTGCTGCTTCTGAGCATACCTCCCCGCTGTCTCGGGCATCAAACCCTTTCGCCCGTTAACACTTAATCAATATTTTGGGACCTTAACTGCAGTGTGGGCTGTTCCCCACTAGCGACACAAGCTTACCCCAGTGCCGCCGTTTTTCAGCTTCTACGATGTTAAAGCATTTGGAGTTGGACAGGAAAGTGAGAGATTTCTCCCCCGGGCTTCCCAATCCGTAGCTCTACCTCCTCAACCATCTCCGCTGAAACTAGACTGGCGCCTATTTCGGCAGGAACCAGCTATCACCGTGCTCGATTGGCTTTTCACCCCTAGTCGAAAGTTAGAAGGACGCATGCACGCAGTATCTCTTCAGGCCTCCATCCATTTCTGGATTTCACCTTACCCTCGACTAGATCGCACGGTTTCGGGTCGCAATCAAGTGACTAAAGGCACTTTCATACCTTTCCCCTCGCTGAAATTAATCAGTTGCGGGAATTTGGTTTCCCTTAGGGTGCGCGCCGTAAGCGCTTACCCTCGCCACTCAAATGCACTCCTTGGCCCGTTATTCGAAACGAACGATAGAACACCTTAGTGCCCTATCTAACTATCACCACCAGGTTTCCGGCTCTTTTGACTCTCTGTTACGAGTTCTTTTCAACTTTCCCTCACGGTACTAGATTTGCTATCGGTCTCAAGACATATTTAAAGTTGGGAGTTAATGCCTCCCGGTTTCACGCCACATATCCAAGTGGCGCTACTCAGGAAACTGCTCTACCTTTTCAGCCTTCTTCTACGGGGCTTTCACCCTCTATGGCGTTTCGTTCCAGAAAACTTTGAATCAGCTTACTCTGATATAAATGCAGTCCCTACAACACCACATGCGTTATGCATTTCTGCACAACATTCGGTTTGCCTTCTGCCGCTTTGTCTCGCTGATACTCACGGCATCTCGTATTTGATTTCTTTTCCTCCGGGTACTAAGACGCTTCAGTCCCCCGGGTTCCTCTTCCTCTCGGAATGCCACGCATTGCTGCGGGCGTGAGGTCACATTAGGGCATCTTTGGTTCAACGGCTGCATGCACCTCGCCAAAGCATTTCGCAGCTTGCCGCGCCCTTCTTCAGTGTCTTGAACCAAGTCGTTCGCCTGATGGCACAAGTAGGACCTAGACTTGCCTTGCCTATGCACGGCACCATGAACATCTTGGCTCCGGAAATGTTTCCGGAAATGCAGGCAAAAAATGCGAAGATATCCGAAAATCTGTTTGTTTTCGGATATTCAAAAACATTTTGTGTTTTTGAACATCTTTTGCATGCACGATGATAACATACCATGAAACTATTGCTTCATGGACATAATGCCCTTCACCCTCCTCTCGCGAGAAGAGTTGCACTTTATCAAACAATGAAGTTTGAACATGAAATAAGTTATGCTTGAACTTTGGGCTTCCCTTGTAAAACACAGCGAGCCCGAAATACGGGGCAAGCTATGTCGGCTTCGCATCAGCGAATGCCGGCACGGGTTGATAAGGGGCCTGCCCCTTATGGACTCGTCGGGATTCGAACCCGAGACCCCTGCCTTGCAAGGGCAGTGCGCTACCACTGCGCTACGAGCCCAAGCATATAATGCGGGCAAGATTTTAGCAAGTTACATATTTTACGTGCGTTTATTTTTAAATCGCTTGCGCAATAAAAAAATAAAAGGAGGTGATCCAACCGCAGGTTCCCCTACGGTTACCTTGTGACGACTTAACCCTTCTTACTGAACTTAGATTCGGTACAGGCAAAAACCTGTAACTCACCTAAACCCTGCTCGAATGGTTTGACGGGCGGTGTGTGCAAGGCACAGGGACATATTCACCGCTCACTGATGATGAGCGATTACTAGGGATTCCGACGTCATGAGGGTGAGTTGCAACCCTCAATTCGAACTAGGATGGAGTTTAGAGGCTTAGCTCCCCCTTTCGGGGTGGCATCCGATTGTCTCCACCATTGTTGCGCGCGTGTAGCCCAGAGCATTTGGGGCATACCACCTATCGTTGCCTACACCTTCCTCCTAGTTTCCCAGGCAGTCTCTGCAGTGTGCTCGATTGTCCCGGAGGACTCGGTCGCAACAGCAGATGTAGGTCTTGCTCGTTACCAGACTTAACTGGACACCTTACGGCACGAGCTGACGACGGCCATGCACCTCCTCTCGGCTTGTTAGGTAAGACCTTCAATCTGACCTTCATTCTGCCGTCGGCTCTGGTGAGGTTCACGGTGTAGAATCTGATTAAACCGCACGCCGCACCCCTTGTAGTGCGCCCCCGCCAATTCCTTTAAGTTTCGATCTTGCGACTATACTTCCCAGGCGGCGAACTTAACGCCTTCGCTACGGCACCACAAAAACACGAAGTTTTTGTGACACATAGTTCGCAGTGTTTACAGCTGGGACTACTCGGGTATCTAATCCGGATCGCTCCCCCAGCTTTCGTTCCTCACCGTCAGATTCGTTCTAGGCGGACGCCTTCGCCACAGGTGGTCTTCCAAGGATTAAAACATTTTACCGCTCCCCAAGGAATACCCCCGCCTCCTCCCGATCTCTAAATCTGTAGTCGCTCTTGCCATCCGTCATGTTGAGCATGGCGATTTCACAAGAGATTTGCAGATTCGGCTACGAACGCTTTAGGCCCAATAAATATGACCCCCACTCGTGGCGCCGGTGTTACCGCGGCGGCTGGCACCGGTCTTACCCACCACTTATTCTCCGAGTTATTTACACTCGGCAAAAGCCTACCATAAGGTAAGCACTTAGGATCCCCTTATCACGCTTTCGCGTAGTGTAAAGGTTTCCCGCCTGCTGCATCCCTTAGGACTAGGGCCCTTATCTCAGTGCCCTTCTCGGGGCTAGGACTCTCATCCCCCCTACAGATCACAGGCTTGGTGAGCCATTACCTCACCAACTACCTAATCTGCCGCCGACTCATCCTTAAGCGCCGTAGCTTTCGGAGAAAGTGCATCCCAGCATCAATCTCCTATCCGGTATTAGCCTCAGTTTCCCGAGGGTATTCCAGACTTAAGGGCAGATTATCGACGTGTTACTGAGCCTTCCGCCGGTGGCTCCCTTGCGGGAACCCCCTGGACTTGCATGGCTAAATGGAACCCCAATAGCAGCGGTCTCCCGCAGGATAAACGGGTATTTATAGAAAGTGTAAGGATCGAAACTATTACTTAAATTTGAGGTATAATAATTGCACGCTTAATAATATGCAACATTATTGCCATCTTGCCCACATCATGCAGGATTGTTCAATCATGCACTCATTGGTATGGATGCCTATTCAGAGTAGGCATTTGGAATTTTGCAATTCCATAATGCGGAATGCATGCATTCCGATGCTCGCGTAAAGCGAACTGCGAGGCAAAAGCCTCTCGTTCCCGTTGGGAACTAGAACCAATTTATCCGAAATATGAATCCCGGACATTTTTGTGAAGAAGATGTCATGTTTATTTCTATCTTCTTTCGGAATACTGATAAGGCAACTTATATATAAAGCTTTCTAAGGATTTTCATAGAGTCAAAACCACCAAAAAAAGCAGCCTGAAATAAATCATTTCAAAACATTTCGAATTGATTGAAAATAATGAATTACGGCAGCCTTTATTTTTTCGTTGTTTCGCTTCTTTCCCAGCCGTCAACATATCCTTTTCTTTTGAATTTCAGGTCGTAAAACAGTGAAAGCCACATGTACAGCCTTACGAAAACAAGAGCGATTGTCCAGATGAATTCCTTAATTGTTTTTGGATAGCTCCATATCCACCTTATTCCCTTGAACGCCTCGTTCTTGAAAGACTTTACTTTCGGAAAGTCAGGCGCATAAAGCGTAAGCCTTGTGTGCGCGTCAGCTGTCCTCTTTCTCTGCTTGAGCCAGTCCTTGATATGCGTCGGGTTCTTTACAAAAACCCTCGCATTCTCTGCATATCCAATCCTGTATCCTGCTTTCCAGAAAAAATAAGGTATGATTGAATCCTCTGCAACATCAACCGGAATTTTTGTTATGACTCCGTTGTTCCTGAATGCAAACAGATAACCTGAGCATTCAAGGAACTGCTTTGCCTTGAAAAGTTCTTTCCTTACCCTGTTTGCTCCTGCGTCTGCCAATAATCTTCCCCAATAACCAAACAATGTATACCTGGGATTTTCGCACATTACCCTTCCGCAAACGCAGCCTATTTTCTCGTCATCAAAGGATTTTATCATTTCATTTATTGCGCCGTTGTCCAAGAAAACATCGCCGTCTGTGAAAAGCCATATCCTTCCTTTCAATTCCTTGAAAAGCAGGTTCAATGCATTGCTTTTTCCTTTTCCAGGGTCCTTGAAGAATCTTATCTGCTTGTATTTTTTGTGATACTCTTTTACAAGTTCTTCAGCTTCCTTGTCAGGCGCTGCAACAACAAGCTGGAAATCCTCTTTTACTTTCTGGAAAAGCACTGCTTCAATGGCGCGGTATAAGTGCGGCTCCTTGAATGCAGTGATTACGATTGAAATCATTATGTTTAGAGTCTTTATTCAGATTTATAAGTATTGTGAAAATTTGCATTCAGAATTTGGCGCCATAGGAGGCAAGCTTCTGTGTAAGCTGCTCAAAGTTTTTGTATAGAATGGAATCAATGCCTGCATTTCTTGCGCCCTGAATATAATCCTTGTTGTCATCAATGAAAATTGCATCTGCAGGCCTGCAGCCTAATTCCCTTATTACTGCTTCATAAATTTGCACGTCAGGCTTTTTCATGCCCATATCAGTTGAAATGAAAGCCTTGTGAAAAAAGCTGAACAAGCCGTGCTGCTTGTTATATTCTGCAATTTCCTTTTCAGTGTTTGTCAGGCACGGAACAGTATAATTTAATTTCAGCTTTTCAACTAAATCCAGCACGCGCGCATCCCTCTCTGTCTGGTGCTGCTCGTACAGCTCAAAATGCCTTTTGAGCATATCATCAGCTGTCAAAGAAAGCCCTCTGCTTTTTGAAAGCGAATCATACATCTCGCGAAGTGTCATTTCGCCTGTTGTAAGCTTTGCCTTTAATGGCGCTGTGAATTCTGCAAGTTCTTTTTGCGGGATTGCAGTGTACATTGCCATCCCTTCAAGTATTGCGTTTCCTGCCTCAGGCACAAGAATTCCACCTAGATCGAAGATTATCACGGTTATCATTTATCCCCTAAATTGTATTTCTTTCAAAGATGAGATATCGCCTGCAAAAGGCCATGCCTCTTGCTTTGTCATCAAGTCAGCCTTTATAGAAGCACTGTATTCCGGTATTGGCATTAATCCTTTCCTGTCTTTTGAATGGTCATGGCTTGCCCTTATTGCATTCCTTCTTTCGATTTCAGAAGCAACTGTGCCATTCCTTACAACATTGCCGTTATGGAAAACCCTTATACTGCTGCTTACAGGATTAATCTCATGTATCTCTCTGCCACAAACTTTACCAGGCATAAATTCTTCACTGTCATATGCCTTAGCGCTCGCTATATAATGCATGCCAAAGTTCAATACCCCATAAGCCATAAGCTCCAAACCAGAGTATTTTGCTTCAATGCCCCATCCTGCCTTTTCAGTAATCTCACCAGAATCAATAATGTGGTGCACTGTTGAAGCATTTCTTGGAGGGCGATAAACGAAATCTGCCATTAATTCCTCAGTTGGTTTCAAGCCAAGTATTTCTGCATTCCTTCTTACAATCTTTTGTGCGTCACAATTGCTTAACCCCAAATGTTCAATTCCATAAAAGCTTGGCAAGATTAAACGCCCGTCTGACATAAATGTTATTTCCTCCAACCCTTCAACAAGCATCCTGTGGAACCAGTTGGGAGATTCATCCTTTGTCATTGTCCTGCCTGCGCAGGTGTCCCATACAAGCCTGTCTCCTGGAGCGCCCAAGTCACGATGAGGAAGGAATAAGTAAGGTTCGCAAGATAAAAGCGAACTATGTATGAGGTCAATGTCAGCGTACAATCCAACAATCGCAAGCCCTGCGCCATATCCTCTTAATTTTGAATTTGAATCAGCAAGCCTCACCTTATAGTTAGTTACTGAATCATCCTGCCTTGCTTTCTGCACTTCAGCCAGTCTCGCTGTAAGCAAATCATAATCAGCAACAGTGTTTGCCCTTGCAATGTCTGCAACATTCGGATTGTCTGCGTTGCCGTAGAAATCGCAAGGCTTGTCTATCCACAAGTGCTCGCCGTGCTTTGTCTTTTCCCATACTACGTTGTCAAATATGTGCATTTTATTCTTCCCTTGTTATTCCTTTCCTTCTGCAATACATCTCTTCCCACTCTTTCAGCATTTCAAAATAAAGATTATTTCCCATTAAGTCTTCTGCCTCTTCAAATTTGTCATATTCTATAAGCATAGCCGCCTTTCCTTCCGCTGTCTTCAGCAAGGCATTTTTCGCTGTTTTGTAAAGCGCCACTTCCCTGCCTCTTGCTCCAAGCAGGGGAACCTGCTCAACACTGATTCCATTCTGCAAGGCAGATGCAATAAGAATAAATTCCCTTTTCTGCTCCTGAAGATAAAATTTTCCAGGATTATGAATCAAAGGCACTTCAGGCGAAACTCCTGAATAATGGTCTATTGAACTTTCGCAGAATTCGTCGCAGAACCAGTTTTCGCAGACATTGTCTGCTTTCTGTCCCGCAAGCTTCACGATGCAGTAATTCCCGACTTCAGTCAGGTATTCGCAGTATCTTCTCACAATCCTGCTCTTGTACGCAGGCGCGTCGCAGCACTCATTGCAGTTAATCCTGCAGCCGTGCTTTCCAGCAACAATGATGTCAGGATTCAGGGCAACAGCTGTTTCCAAATCTTTCTTCAAATCCTTCCCGACCGCAATTGCATTGTCCTTTCCAACACAATTCTTGTTTTCCAACTTTAAGTCTCCCCAAATCCTGTCAAGCCATATTGCATGAAAGAAATTTCCGAGAGTGCCGAGCTGTATCATGTTGCCTGAAAATCAAAAATTAACGTTTATAAACCTTGCGAACTACAGCGTCTTCAAAAAAATCCCATGCTCATAGCTTCTCTGAAACCTGTAATTCATCTCAACAGCGCCTGTTGAGGCAATCGCATTCCTGAATCCTTCAATTTTCTCGTCAGGAACATAGAAGAACATGCATCCTCCGCTTCCTGCTCCTGAAATCTTTCCGCCAAGAGCGCCATTCTCAAGAGCAAGAGCCATAATGCCTTCAAAGAATTCATTTCCACTGCCTGAAAGCCTTGTCTTTATCTGCCCTTCTTTAAGCAGCAATTTCCCAAACTCATCCAGATTGCCGGACAATAACGCCCCCTTTATTGCAAGAGCATTCTCCCTTTTCTCAAGCAAAAGCTGTTTAACTTTTTCAGGGTCTTTCTCAGCAGACTCTTTTTGCAAATCGTGCATCTTGCTTCCTGAAAACTTTCTTTTTGCAATGTAAAAAAGAAGTAAATTCTTCTCCAGCTTTTCAAGGACATCTTCATTAAGCCCCATGTTGCTTACAGTAGCCCCATTATCGCGAAACTCCATGTAATTAAATCCGGAGCCATAGGCAGAAGCATACTGGTCCTGGTATCCGCCGGGAACATTCATTTTTTTCCTTTCAATATCATATGACAATGCAGCAATCTTATGGGGAATTATCTCTTCGCCTTTCTGGTGCAATAATGCAGATATCATGGCAATATTCAATGCAGAAGAGCCGCCCAAACCAGACTGCATAGGCACATTTGTCCTCAATGCAAAAGAATTCTTTATGTCAACATTAAGCTCTTTCATTGTTGTCTTAAGCAAATCCAATTCTGACACGTTTGACTCAAGCCTGTAAGTCCTGTTGGGGTTTGCTATGTAGTCAAAATAATCGACAACATCAAGCGTTGCCTTGTCATCATCATTGATTGCAAACTCATAGAAGTGCGATGCAAGGGTAGCATTTACAACACAGCCCCATCCAATTTCCTTCAGGTAATAATCAGTGTCCCCGCCATTCGCGAGGTTTATCCTGACCGGAGTCCTGCATATTATTTTCAAAGTTAACACCTTGTATTGACGAAAGAAATGTTTTTTGAGGCGTTTAAATAAGTTGCTAATTACGAATCAAAGAACAAAAAAGCAGAAAAATAATGCATGAAACTCCGCTTACATAATGTTTTTAAACATAATTTCAGCTTTTTCTCTCGATGGGAAACAAAACCAAAGCCGCCTTTCTGGACAGGGACGGAGTCATAATTGAAGAAACAAATTTCATAACAGACCCAAATAAAGTAAGGATTCTGGATAATGCGGCAAAAGCCATTGCAATGCTCAACAAAGAGTACAAGGTATTCATAATCACAAACCAGCCCGCAGTCGGAAGAGGAATGTGCACTGAAGAGCAGGCAAAAGCAGTAAACAATAAGGTTCTTGAGCTTCTTGCAGATGAAGGTGCGAGAATAGACGCAACTTACATGTGCTTCCACCATCCTATTCACGGCATTGGAGATTACAAAATTGAATGCGAATGCAGAAAACCAAAGCCGGGAATGATACTGAAAGCTGCAAAAGAGCACGGAATTGACTTAAAGCAAAGCTTTACAATAGGAGACAAGACAGGCGACATAAAGTCAGGCTTCCTTGCAGGCACAAAAACAATTTTAGTGCAGACAGGTTATGGCGGTGATGACGGATTCAAGGACGCAACTCCTGATTATACAGTAAAAGATTTATATGAAGCAGCATCTATTATGATTGGAGACAAACAATGAGAGCTTTCATTACAGGAGCAGGCGGATTCATGGGCCCCCATTTGGCAAATTACCTGCACGAAAAAGGCGATACAGTCTTCTCAACATATTACGAGCCAATATCCGACATCAATGAATTAAAGAAAAAAGGAAAAGCAGAAGAGCTTGACGTGCGGGACAAGGAAAAATTCAAGAATATGCTTAAGGAATTCAAGCCGGACGTTGTCTACCATCTTGCTGCGCAAAGCTATCCGACAGTATCTTGGGAAAAGCCAAACTACACAATCCAGGCGAATGTGGAAGGCACAATAAATTTATTCGAATCCCTTAAAGAGCTTAAGATGAATCCTGTTGTCATAGTGGCGTGCTCTTCAGCAGAATACGGCTTTGTAAATCCTGAAGAAGTGCCGATAAAAGAGGAACACTCATTGCTTCCATTGCATCCCTATGGAGTCAGCAAGGTTGCGCAGGACTTCCTCACATACCAATATTTCAAGAATTTCGGAATGAAAGGCATAAGAGTAAGAATATTCAACACAACAGGTCCGGGAAAAGTCAATGATGTTTGCTCTGACTTCACAAAGCAGGCTGTGATGATAGAAATGGGATTGCAGAAGCCCATATTCAAAGTTGGAAACCTTAACACAAGAAGGGCATTAACTGATGTAAGGGACATAATAAGGGCATTCCGCCTTCTTGCTGAAAAAGGAAAAGCAGGTGAAGTGTACAATGCATCAGGGGAAAAGGCATATCTGATAAAGGATATTCTTGATGAAATCATAAAAATTACAGGAATCAAGGCAAAAGTTGAAATCGATACAAAGTTAGTCAGGCCCACAGACGAGCCGATAATCTTCGGAGACTCCACAAAGCTTAAAAATGACACAAATTGGAAGCAGTCTGTGGCAATTGAAAAAACACTCAAGGACATGGTTGAATTTTGGAGAATAAAGCTAAAGTGATAAAATGGAAACCATAATCAAAAAAAGCTTAAAAGAATCTGTTGAAGCAAAGCAGAAGCTTGAAGGCATGTCAAAAGAGATAGAGCAGATGTGCAAGATTATAGTTAATTGCTACAAGAATAAGGGAAAGATGGTAATTTTAGGAAATGGCGGCTCTGCAGCAGACGCCCAGCATATTGCAGCCGAGCTTGTCTGCCTTCTGGACAGGAAGAATGAAAGGCCGAGCATTCCTGCAATTGCATTGACAGTAAACACCTCAATTCTTACAGCAATAGGCAATGACATGGGCTATGAGCACCTGTTTTCAAGGCAGGTACACGACATGGTTGCAGAAAATGACGTTGTAATAGGCATTTCAACTTCAGGCAATTCCGCCAATGTGATTAAAGCGCTGGAATCTGCAAAGGAAAAAGGCGCAAAGGCAATTGCCTGGACAGGCTCGAAAGGCGGCAAGATGGATGAAATGGGAAATGATTTTGTGTTAAAAGTGCCTTCTGACATCTGCGCAAGAATTCAGGAGATGCATATTACAGTCGGGCATATAATGTGCGAGGTTATTGAAAAGGAACTTTACGGCAGAAAATGAAGCTAGTTCTTATGGCAGGCGGGAAAGGCGAAAGGCTTTATCCTCTTACAAAAGAAGTTCCAAAGCCGATGCTTCCATTGGATGGCAAGCCTGTTCTGGAGCATACTATTGAATGGGCAAAGAAACAAGGGCTTAAGGACATAATCATCTGCTCGGGCTATCTTGCTCACGTAATTGAGGAACACTTTGGAAATGGCGAAAAGTTTGGTGTAAATATCAAATATTCAATAGAAAAAGAGTCGTTAGGCACAGCAGGCCCTTTAAGGCACGCTAAAGAGCTTATAGGCAACGATGACTTCATAATGCTTCACGCAGACATTATCTGCCAAATCAACGCAAAACAGCTTATTGAGTTCCATTTAAAGAACAATGCGCTTTGCACACTGGTTATACATAAGTCATCGCATCCAGAAGACAGCGACTTGATTGAAACAGACAAAACAGGCAGGGTTGTAAAATTTTGGAAAAAACCTCACACAGAAGTTCCGCCAACAGAGCTTGGAAACTCAGGAATGCATGTTTTCAGCCCAAGGATTATGGATTTCATCCCGGAAGGCAAATACTCAATGGAAAAAGAGCTTTTGCCGAAGATTGTCGATATTAAAGAAAAAGTATACGGATATCATACTGAGGAATTCCTGAAAGACATGGGAACATTCGACAGGATGAAACAGGTTGAAGAAAAGATAAAAAATAGCTAAGTGCGGCTGCCTTTACTTCAGCAAAGATTTATACAGCTTCTCAAGCTCATCAGTAATTTTCTCAACAGTGAAAGCTCTTGACTTCTTGATATTATTGCTTATCATCATATTTCTTTCTTTTTCATCATCCAAAAGCTTCAAAAGGCATTTCTCAAGCGCCTTTGTGTCCTTATAATCATACAGGTATCCATTAACGCCTTCTTTAATAAGATATTTTCCGCCTTCTGTTTTTGTGGATATAAGTGCATTTCCGCGCGCCATTGCCTCAACCAAAACAATGCCGAACGCTTCCCACTCAGAAGGAAACACGAATATTTTAGAAATATCTAGCCCCTGCATCTTCTCCTCTTCTGTTACAGAACCGGTAAATATCACGTGTTCGCTAACCTTCAAGTCAGAAGCCAGTTTTTTCAGCCTTTCCATGTCATCTGCATCCTTTCCCATTGCAAGGAAAACAACGTTCTTATGCTTTTTCAATATGTCCGGCAAGATAGAAATAACCTGGTCAAGCCCCTTGTACTTCTGGATTCTTCCGACGTAGCTTATCACTAATTTCCCGTTAAGATTATATGTTTTCTTTAAAAGCCCGGAATCCACTTTTGCAAACATCTCAGCCGGAATGGAATTAGGAATAAGATGTATCCTGTCTTTTCTTGCGCCTGCTTTTGCCATCCATTTCCACTGTTCGGGATTAACTTCTATTACAGCATCATAAAGCCTGTTAACAGGATATTCTAAAGTAGTATAAACTTTTTTCAAAATAGCCTGCCATAGAGGATATTTGTCCAGAGCCATGAAAGGCCCGTGCGGCGTATTCACCAGCTTTGTCTTTGTAAACAGCTTCTTCAGCAAAACAATCTTGTCAGCCAGGATAAAGCCAAAGCTCTGAATATGAAGCACATCAAGCCTGTATTTCATCGCATTCCACACCCAGCCCGGATTAAATTCGAGATAATATTTGTACTGAAACCAGGTCTTGCTTCTGTGAATATGAATCCTTTCAACAGTCTCCTCTTTCTTAAGCCCCTTTTTTAGAGAAGTGAATACGTGTATTTCATGCCCCCTTTTTGCAAGCTCGCGCGCTGTATTAAAAGTAATAACTTCCCTGCCGCCTGTTGAAGGATAAAACGATGAAAGCAAAAATCCGATTTTCATGCAATGATTAATGGAAATAGGGTTAAAAAACGTTATGTATGCTTAAGAAAAGATTATAGCCTTGTAGCTTTTATTACAACATAGAAAGATAATGACAAAGGCATATTTAAAGGTAATGTAATAATTTTATCAATCTTGAATTTAGTTTTGACAGCAGTTATTACATCTTTTGGAGAAGACTTATGCATATCTCCTGCATCCAACTTTACTTTACAGAATTTTTCAAAGAATATATCTGTAATCTTGTTTTTCGCAGGAACTCCGAGATAAATATCGCCACCTTTAATTAAAACCCTGCTAAATTCTTGAACTGCATTTTTAAGTTTTATCGGCTCAATATGTTCTAAAGTGCTCATGCAAACTATTGCATTGAAAGAATTGTTTTTATAGGGCATTTTAAATAAATCACCGCGCACAAGATTTGCATTAACCCCTAAATTTTTCATTGCCTTACAAACTTTATTTTCAAATGGGTGTATGTCCAGCCCATAAATGTCTTTGGCGATTTTAGAAAGTGAAGGCAAAAATATGCCGGAGCCATATCCTATCTCAAGCAGGCTGTTATAATGCTTATTCATTAAAGACAAAGGCATAGACAGCCTTCGTTTATAGATATAATTATAAGGGAAACTATAATAAAATTTTAAAGGGTCTTCATCATCGCCATGTGTTGTATCCGGCAACAATTCACGGCGAGGAATTGCCAGTTGAGGATTTTTAAAATTTTTTGCCATTAAACATTTCTCTCAGCATATATATTCCCAGGTTTTTAGCAAGCGTAAATGTGCCTGCAGTTGTTTTTCTCCTTCCGCCCATTCTGAGAAGCTCATGAGTAGGTATTTCCTTTATTTTCAAGCCTAATTTTGCAGCCCTTATGGTTGACTGTATCTCAATTTCATGCTTGGGCGCATCAAGCTTTAATTGAACCATTGCAGAACGCTTAAATCCCCTGAAGCCGTTAATTGCGTCCTTTACGCCCGTATCCCATATAACATTTGCAATCCAACTCATAAGTATATTGCCCCCTTTTCTAATCCTCAAAGGATCATCAGAATCATCGCTTTGGGAGCCATTGAGAATAAATCTTCCGGCTATTACCATGTCATAGCCCTTGTCAAGCCAATAAGCAACTTTAGGAATATCCTTTGGGTCTTCATTGCCATCACCTGAAAAGAATATAATTTTGTCATTTTTTGCATATTTTAATCCTTCAATAAACGCATTGCCTCTGCCTCGATGTTTTTGCTGGTAAACTTTAAGTCCTTTTGATTTTAAAAATTCAGCAGTGCCGTCATTTGAGCCTCCATCAATAACAATTGTTTCAGAAACAGCATCAAGAGGTATTAAAGGAAATAATTCTTTTATTGCATCAATCTCATTCCATACAAGAATGACAAGAGTGGTTTTTGATTTCATTGTAAATTAAGCTTATACCAGTCAATTGTCCTTTTTAAACCTTCCTCAAAAGGTACTTTCGCTTTAAATCCGAATTCTTTTTCAGCAAGGCTTATATCCAGGCATCTGCGGGGCTGCCCATTGGGCTTTGAAGTATCCCATATTATCTTTCCATTAAAACCGCAGAGTCGGGCAATTGTTTCAGCCAATTCCCTTATTGTAATTTCCATCCCGCTCCCGAGGTTTACAGGTTCAGGCTTGTCATATTTTTCTGCAGCCATGAAAATGCCTTCTGCCGCATCTTCTACATATAAAAACTCTCTTGAAGCGCTGCCGTCTCCCCAAACAACAATCTCATTCTTGCCTTCACGTATTGCATCACGGCATTTCTTTATTAATGCCGGAATGACATGGGAACTTTCAGAATTAAAATTGTCTCCAGGCCCATAGAGGTTTACAGGCAATAAGTAGATTGAATTAAAGCCGTATTCCTGCCTGTAAGCCTGCGATTGCACAAGCATCATTTTCTTTGCAAGCCCATAGGGGGCATTTGTTTCCTCAGGATAACCCTTCCATAAATCAGATTCCTTAAAAGGCACAGGAGTAAATTTAGGATAGGCGCATATCGTCCCTATTGCAACAAACTTTTCCACGCCGAAAATCCTTGCCTGCTCCACAAGCTGCACCCCCATCATAAGATTCTCATAAAAGAATTTTCCGGGATGCTTCATGTTTGCGCCAATACCGCCGACAACAGCAGCCAAATGGATTATCATATCCGGCCTGGTATCATTTAAAAGTTTAATCACGTCTTCATTGTTGATAAGATTATACTCTTTGCTCGAAGGTGCAAAAATTTCAGTAACACCCCTCTTTTTTAAGTTCTCAATAACATATGAACCCAAAAAGCCTGTTCCGCCTGTAACAAGTATCCTCTTATTATTAAGCTGCATAGATAATCAATTTGTAATATATAGAATATAAACCTTTCCACAAAATATATAAACCAAGATGATTAAGTAAAAGAATATGGGCAAAAAAGCGCTTATTACAGGCATAACAGGACAAGACGGCTCATACCTTGCCGAACTTCTGTTAAACAAAGGATATGAAGTGCACGGAATCATAAGAAGATCCAGCTCATTTAACACCGGCAGAATTGATCATATTTACAAAGATCCGCATCTGCCTTCTGCAAATTTGCTGCTGCATTACGGAGATTTAAATGATGGAAGTTCAATCAATAAGATTTTACGCCAAGTCAATCCTGACGAAATTTATCACCTTGGTGCGCAAAGCCATGTAAGGGTAAGCTTTGACATTCCAGAATATACTGCAGAAGTGACAGGATTGGGCACTTTAAGGCTATTGGAAGCAATAAAAGAAATAAACCTGCAAACAAGATTTTATCAGGCTTCTAGCAGCGAGATGTTTGGCGCATCACCCCCCCCCCAAAATGAGAATACTCCGCTTCGCCCAAGAAGCCCGTATGCGGCGGCAAAAGTATTTGCTTATTGGATAGCAAGGAATTACAGGGAAGGTTATGGCATGTTTAATTGCAATGGCATTTTATTCAACCACGAATCACCAAGAAGAGGGGAAACGTTTGTAACAAGAAAGATAACAAAAGGAATAGCCGATATTAAGGCTGGAAGGATAAATAAAATCTATTTAGGCAACCTGGATGCAAAAAGGGACTGGGGATTTTCAGGCGATTATGTTAAAGCCATGTGGTTGATGCTCCAACAGGATAAGCCGGATGATTATGTCATTGCAACAGGGGAAACACATTCTGTGCGAGAATTCTTGGAAGAGGCTTTTAAGCACGCAGGATTGGGCGATTATCAGAATTATGTTGAAATAGATCCGAGATATTTCAGACCCACTGAAGTTGACGCATTATGCGGTGACGCAAGCAAGGCAAAACGAGTGTTGGGATGGGAGCCGCAGATTAAGTTCAAGGAGCTTGTTCACATGATGGTGGATGCTGATTTGAATAATCAAGGAATAAATATTGGTTAGAGTTTTGTTAGGTTTTGTAAGTCATATATCCAATATGCTTCAAAACCATGTTTTAGTATAACTTTATAATTAGGGACATACTTGTGCTTTAGTTCCATTATAAATTCATCGTTATAATCTTTATTAGGATCAAATGGTATATACTGAATAGTTCTGCCTAAGGGCTTAAAATACATTATCCTTTCTCTTAAAGTAGGCATTCTTCCAATCTGCTGTCTAAGAGACTCCCTCAAAAAAAGCATTTCCTGCCCTTCTTCTGGACGAATATAATAATAAACCATGCCATATACAGCAAAACTCTCAAAAGTAGTGGAATTATCTTTTAAAATTCCCTGTAGAAATACCCCTAATTGAGAATCCGCAAAAAACGAATAGCTGATCAAACATTCTTGCTCATCGCAAATAAGCGGATTTCTGTATTCAAAATAAGGCGCATTTAAAAAAGCCGTGTATGAAGCAACTGAGATATAAGAAAGAAGGATCAAGATTAGAACGAGTCTTTTTGTTTTTTCCTTTAAATTTAACAAATTTAGAGGGGAATATGCTGATTTAGATATTACAAGACCCATTATCAAAGGTATCCCCCAAAAAAAAGCAATAAATACCCTCAATAAAACCATAGAAGGAAAAATAGCAAGGACAGCAATAAAAAATACAACGAGAGAGGTAATAAACCATTCATTGACTTCTTTTTTTTTCAAAAGGAACAGCATAACAAGCACAAAAATAGAAACTAGCAATAAAATTATGTCCATTATGTTCAAACTTAAAAGAAAGTTATGTATCGCCCCCCAAAAATTAGTATTTAACGAAAGGCTGCCAAATGCCGAACCCTGCATAACATCAACAGACCTGTATTTTTGTATAACTAGCAAAATATTTCGGAGGTTAAATTCAAAAGGGAGAAGGAGGGTTAGGATATATACTGTTAAGCCCGTAAATATCATCAAAGCCAGCCTGCGCAAATTAATTGTTGTCTCTTTTAATTTATCACTTATTTTAAACCCCAACCAAATTTCTAACCTTTTTAGGATATATCCTACCTCACGTTTGTATTTAATTAAAAGCATAGCAATCGCAAAAAGCAAAAAAGCTGCGGCCGGGATCTTTGTTCCAAAAGCAAGAGCAAAAAATATCATTGAGAATATAAATAAGAATAATTCTTTTGCACCATATTTTTCAGAAGAGAAAAATTTCCATAAAAATAAAAGTCCAAAGGCAATAAACGTATATTCCACTATATCCTCATGTATCCATCTGCTTAATTGCAATATATGAGAATAAAAAGCAAAAAAAGATATGCTAAATAAAGCGGAATATTGGTCTAATAAAGAAAGAGAAAGGAGGATTAATGCCAAAAAGAGAAGCAACCCGAAAAAGTAACTAGAAATACGGCAATAGTCTTCTGCTTTAATAAGCTCTTTTCCAAAAAGCATGGGCCTATCAGGATACCACATTGGTTTAATTTTTGTTACAGCAGAAAAATCTTCTCCTGAAAGCATACATCCTGCCCCAAACATGAAAGCTCCAAGGGCAGGCTCACCTTCAGCTGATAATCCGGGATAATATTCATGCGGATAAAACCACAATAATCCCGTCGGCAAGGTACTCATATCATCATTCCACAAGCCCGGCTCTGTAGGGTAAATAAATCTGACTGTAATCCCCAATAAGATAACAGCTATGAATATCACAAGGAGTATTTTGTCTTTCCTGATTTCATGGAATGTGCTCTTGCTTTCCTCAGATACTTGTTCTTCCATTCAGAGGATACAAGAACGAGAGATATATAAACTTTCTCCATACTGCAGGAATTAGCAAGGCTTTTAAATAGAACAGGGCATTTAAATTTTATGCCTGAATATGAAAAAGAGTATCACGAATCATTCCACAGTCGGCTTCTGAATGATAAGCAGTATTATATGTTCAGAGCAAAATATGCTAACAAAACCTACTGGGAATTTTTTAAAGGATTAAATGGAAAGTTTATAGAGTTTGGCAGCGGAATAGGGCAGAACATATTCTTGCATAAGGACAAAACAATTGGGATCGATATCAGCAAGTTTGCAAGGAAGGAATGCGAGAATAGAGGTATTGAAACAAAAGCAGGTATAAAAGAAATCAAAAGCAGCTCGCTAAACGGCATCCTGTGTTTACATGTCCTTGAGCATTTGGAAGAGCCGCTTAAAACACTCAAGGAATTTTCAAGAGTGCTGAAAAAGGAAGGCAGGCTTGTCCTTGTCGTTCCGTATCTGACGCATACAAAGCTGCCTTCAGACTTAAGCGCAGGGCATCTTTATGGATGGACTTTTGCTTCTCTTGAAACACTGCTTGACAGGGCGGGATTTAAAGTGATCCACAGGCAGTTTGAATACGCATCCGGATTTTCCGTATTCCGCAGGCTGCCTTTCAGACTTGCATTAATCTGCATAAAATTTCTTGGCATGATAAAAAACAAGCGAGAAATTGTTCTTGTTGCTGAAAAATATTAAATTTTACGCATTTCCATATATGTATACATAAGATTTAAAAACAACCCACATTACAAAATATTATGGATTTTCCAGATGTATCAATTATAATGCCTACATATAACGAAGCAGGAGCCATAGAAAGCACTGTTAATTCTTACCTTAAACTAAATCTAAAATACAACTTTGAAATAGTTGTTGTAGACAATAACAGCAGAGACGGCACTGACAAAATAGTTGAGTCAATTTCAAATAAGTTTCAAAATGTAAGGCTTGTTTCCAGGATTGGCAAAAACGGGGGGTTTGGAAGCACGCTTATTGACGGCACATCTGCAGCAAAAGGAAAATATGTTGTA
>JAQTVM010000005.1 GCA_028706745.1 Candidatus Nanoarchaeia archaeon | reverse complement strand
ATTTCATATTTTATACACAATAAAAAATATCGGAAGAAAACAAAAATGAAGAAATTAATGGCAATATTTGTGCTGGCATTGTTTGTTGTCAGCGCAATACCCGCGGCTTTTGCCGCGCAAGGCGAGCCGGGCGGAGTTCTAACCGCATCGGAAACAGGCGAAGAGGAAACTGCCGGAGCAGGCAGCGGAACTGAGACACAGGAAAACACGCAAAACATGGGCGAAGAAACGCAAATAAGAGCCCAAGTTCAGACAAGAGCAATGACAGGAGAATATGCAATGGAAGGCGGAAAGCAAATAGGGCTGCAGCAGGCAGGCAATAGAATGCAGATGCGGGCAGGCAATTCAAATGCTTTCACTGAAATGGAAATGACGCAGGAGCAAACTTCAGAGGGCACAAAACTGAGAGTAAAATTAAGCAACGGAATGCAGTCAGAAGTCAAGGTTATGCCTGACACTGCGTCTGAAAGGGCGCTTGAAAGGCTTAGGCTGAAGGTGTGCGCTGCAGAGAACGGCTGCCAGATTGAATTAAAAGAAGTAGGCTCTGGCGAGCAGGCAAGAGCGGCATATGAAGTGCAGGCACAGAAAGAAGCAAGAGTATTGGGCTTGTTCAAGACAAAAATGCAGGTAAAGGCACAGATTGATGCAGAAAATGGAGAAGTAATACAGGCAAAAAAGCCATGGTGGGCGGTTTTGGCAAGCGAATCTGAAGAGTAAATAATTTTTTATTTATTTTTTTATTATTAATATTGTTAAAGAGATAGGAGGAAAACAAAAATGAAGAAATTAATGGCAATATTTGTGCTGGCATTGTTTGTTGTCAGCGCAATACCTGCGGCTTTTGCCGCACAAGGAAACGGCAGGCAAGGGGCAGAGGGTGACACGACAGACGCGCCCGGCGTAAACAGCGGACAGATAAGGCAAGCTCTTGAAAACAGGGAACGCCTGATTGAGGCAAAAGACGCCCTGCTTGAAAAGCACCAGGCAAGAGTCGCGGAGCTTGTTGAGAAATGCACTGAGAACAACATGTCTGAGGCAGAATGCAAGGCAAGGTTTGAAAACAGACTGCAAAACATTGCAGCATTGGCTCCAAAATTCAGGGAAAAGCTCCAGCAGTTTGAGGAAAGAAGGGATGAAAGAATCCAAAAGCTGAAAGAGCTAAAGGATGATGAAGTTCTCGGCCAGTTTGAAAGGGCAAAAGAATTCAAGGCAAGAGCCCTTGGCAATGATAAAATCAAAAACGCCCAGGCAAACATGGCAAAAGCAAAAGAGAAATACCATGAAGCTGTTGCAGGATTGGAAAAGGCAAAATTAAGGCTTGAGCAGGCAAAGACTTCAAAAGTCTGCAAGACAGCGCCTGAAAGCGAGGAATGCGCAACTGCAAGGGAAGAGCTGAGAGGAGCTTCAAAGGAAAAGCTTGCGCAGCACACAGACATAATATTGAATGCGCTTGAAAGCGGAAAGGAAAAGGCAATAGCCAGCGAATACCTGACAGACGAGGAAGAAGCAGCGGCAGTTGCTTTCTTTGACGAACAGATTGCAAAGTTCACTGCAATAAAAACAGAAATTGAAAGCGCAGAGACAAAGGAAGACATTGTTGAAGCAGGAAAAAAGCTTGCTGACGCATGGAAAGAAATCAGGCAAAAGATAAATGCCTATTTGTCATATGCCTCAAATGCAAGAATGGCAGGCATAGTTGTCAAGGCAGAGCACCTTGCTGCAAAGCTTGAGAGAGTCATGGAAAGAATGGCTGAAAACGGAAAAGACACTGCTGAAGTCGAGCCGCTTGTTGACGAGTTCAAGGCATTGCTGGAAACTGCAAAGATAAAGTTCAAGTCAGCTCACTCCTTATTGCTTGAAGTGAGAACCTCAGAGCTTGCAGAAGAGGAAAAGAATGCAAAGATGGATGAATCAAACGCATTGATAAAGGAATCAAAGCAGGCACTGCAGGACGCGAATGCAAAGCTTCGCGAGATTTTCCTCAAGCTGAAAGAAGTTGGAGCAACTGAAGAGCTTGCAGAAGCGACAGAAGCAGAGGATGTTGAAGCAGAGGCAGAGGAAACTGCCTGATTTTTTTTCTTTTTTTATTTTTTTAAAATAATTCTTATTAAATTTTGAAATGGAATAAATAGTGGACCCAGGGTGATTCGAACACCCGACCTTCTCCCTGTGAAGGAGACGTCATAGCCGCTAGACTATGGGTCCTTACGAAAAAAGTATGAATGGACCCGGAGTGATTCGAACACTCGACCTTCTCCCTGTCAAGGAGACGTCATAGCCGCTAGACTACGGGTCCATAAGGGTAGTCTACCCTTATCAGCCTCTGGCGGGCTAAAGCCCACCTAGCGCCGCTCGTATTGCGGCGGCGCAAAACCCAAAAGCCCCAGAGGGGAGTTGAACCCCCGACCTGCTGATTACAAGTCAGCCGCGCTACCACTGCGCTACTGGGGCGGTTATAAAGCTATTTATTTAAACTATAGGGTATTAAAAAGCTTTTCGGGTAAGAATGCAAAGAAAAAATATAGATTAAATTCACGCTGGAAGCCTGCTTTTTTGGGTTTTGCCCATTATATATAGGCGGCGAATAGTTTATATATAGTTAAATCCTTTAAAAATACATAATGAAAAGAGGGCAAGTTACGCTATATGTGACTATAGGGCTGGTAGTTGTTGCCCTTGCTGTTTTGCTGATAATGATGCGGCAGGGAGCCTTTCTTAACCAGTGGGAAAAGGACAGGCAGGAGGCATTGGCTGTGCCGCAGCAGGCAGCTGAAATACACAGGTATGCAAGCGACTGCATCGGGCAGATTTCAGAAGAAGGTGTTTCGCTTCTTGGGATGCAGGGCGGATACATTGAGCTTCCTGCCGAAAAAAACCTTCCGAGCCTGAACCACCCGTTCAGCGAAAGCCTTGAAGTGCTTCCGGGAATGAGGACTCCTTTCTGGTTTTACATTGCAGGCAACAGGGTGCAGAAGACAATAACGCCCACAAGGAATGAGATGGAAACAGCGCTTGAGGAATACATCAAGCAGCGCTCAGGCGAATGCACGCTTAATTTCGAATTGTTTGACAGGTTCAATGCAAGCTTCGGGAATGTCAAGGTTGACTCTTCAATAAACGATGATGTTGTCCTTGTCACTGTTGATTTCCCGATAAAAGTCGAGATGGGCGACTTTGTTTACAGGATACCGAAAATATACTCAAAGGTTGATGCAAGAATAGGCGAGATGTACAGCATTGGAAGGGAACTGCTGAACAGGGAAAACAATGATTATTATCTGGAAGAAAAGACAATAGACATTCTTGCAATGTACGAGGGGATTCCCTATTCAGGCACTGAGATGACGTGCTCGCCAAAAGTATGGACAAAATCAGGGATTGAGCAGGAGCTGAAAAAGGCATTGAATGCAAACATGCAGTTCATAAAGCTGAAAGGCACTGCCTATGAAGCAAGCAACAAGTATTTTGCCTGGGATGCGCTTTCAAAAAATCATAAAGAAATAAGCTCAACATTCAGGTATACAACTGACTGGCCTGTGAAGATGGATGTTTTCCCCTCAGAGGGAGAGATATTGACTGCAAAGCCGTTCAATGACGTTGGAAACAGCGCAATGGCTTTCCTTACATCAATATTCTGCATAAATGACTATCACTTTGTTTATGACGTGATGCATCCTGTTCTTGTTACCTTATCTGATGAAAACGGATACATATTCCAATTCGCAATAATGGTTTCAATTGACAACAACCAGCCAAGGGAAAACAAGGAAGGCACTTTTGATGTTCCAGAAGCGGATAACAGGATTTGCAGTGAGGCGCAGGGCAGGGCAAGGGTTTATTCTGTCGCGCCTGACTCAGAAGGAAACCTGCAGCCTGTGAACGGCGCTGAAATAAAAATTAAATGCATAAGCACTGTCTGCGAAGTCGGAACTACTTCTGTTGACAGAAATTCAAGGGAAACATATTTTGAGGGAAGGGTGCCGCAGTGCGCAAACGCCCTGATGACTGCAAGCAGGGAAGGATATCTTGACGCAAGGCAGATTGTCAATACTGTTTCAGAGGACACTTATTCACTAATGCTCGAGCCTTACAAGGAATTTGATTATGAAATAATAGTTGTCGAGGACGGATTTGAAAGAAGCCTTAATACAGGCGAGACAGCAATAATCAGCATAAGCAATGAAGAGAATGGATTCGCCGCCTCTGCAGCGTCTGCGGCAGGAAAGATAAGGCTTGTTGCAGGCAGGCATAATATCCAGACAAGCCTTGTTTCAAAGGGCTTTGAGATAACTATAAAAGGAAATGAAGTAACACACTGCGTAGAGCAGCCGACGAGGAACATATTCGGGCTGCTTGGCTTTACAGAAGAGAGCTGCAGCACGACAACAACGCCTGACATGACGCTGGACAATGTAGTAAGCGGGGGCTCGGCATCAACATGGGACTTAAGCAGGGAAGATTTCAGCAAGGGACAGAAGATAATATTTTACGTGCCTGCGACAGCAGCGCCTTCAACAGTTGAGGAAATGGAAACAGCGTTTGCAATGGCTGACAATCCTGCAAATGCAATAATGCCTAAGGTGGAATGGGAAGAATGAACAGGATAAAAGCAAAAAAGTTCAGCGCAATGATGGGAATAATTCTATCAATGCTGATTATAACTACTCCATTTTCTTCAGCACTTCTTGACTGGGAAGAAGAAGAAAGGGAGGCGCAGACAGGCGAAACAATAATAGTCAATGTAAAAGGATACGAGCCGCAGATACTTCCAAGCTCTGTTGTTGAGGACGGCGATGTGCCAATCTATGTGTATTTAACAGGCACTACGCCGGGCACAATCCTTAACAGCCAGTCAAATGCAGAGCCGATTTACGGCAGCATGGACATAAAGCAGGTTTACATACGCCCTGAGGACGAGGAAACTCTGGAATATGTAAGAGGCTCCCCTAAGTACATCAAGCCAAGGCAGGTTTCTCTTGAGAATCTTGGCTATCTTGTTGTCACGCTGAAGCAAATCCAGAAAGAAGCGGATGTTCCTGAAGAGATTAAGCTTAACATGAAAGCCGAGATTACCTTTGAAAATGCTGAAAGAATGTACAGCATGATTGAGCAGGATTTGTTATTGCCTGAAAGAGGGGATGAGGCTGCCTGGAGGCAGGATGATAATTTCCGTGATTACCAGTTCTTTGCAGGAAGAGGGGCAATAAGAGCCGTTTCAATTGAGGATGGAAGCGCAGAGCTCACTGTTTACGGCGGACAGGATTTGCAGTGGCCTTTCACAGGAAGCCCGCGGCCGCTTGAGGACTTGGAGCTTGACGAAGGGGAAACATCAGACCCGATAAGAATGAGCGCCGCCTCTGACTTCATGACAAATGCTTTCAGGATAAAATTAACTGACATAATTGACTCTTCAAAGAAAAGGGCAAGAATAAGAGTTAATGTTAATGGCGAGGAGAAGGAATACATTGTCACAGAGGGCTCAAGGCTTTACCCCGGCTCCTCTCTTACTGTCACTGAAATAAATGTCGTGCGCGAAGCAAGGACAAACAGGATTACGTATGAACTTGTTGTCAAGGGGCCGAGAGACACATCAAGAGTTTCAAAAACATTCTTTGAAAGGATTGCGGAAGGGGCTGCAGGAATTTTAGAGATTGTCAGCGATTCAGCTGCTGAAGATGTGAGGGATGCGGCAGGACTGACGCAGGAAGGGACTGCCTCTGCAGAGACAGGATTTATCACGCCAAGCGAGCCGTCTGTAAGCTCAGGAACTTCTTCAGGCAGCGCTGTAAATTTCGTTGTCATGAGCGACATGCACACGAGCCCGACAACAAATGCAGGGCTAAGGGCAAATGCAGTTGAAGGCGCAATAGCGCAAAATCCTTCATTTGCTGTGCTTACAGGAGACATGGTTGACGGAACTTCTGCAACAACAGCTGACCAGGCAAATGCAATGTATGATTTGTTTGACAGGGAAACAAGGCAGAAGCTTGAAGATGCAGGAATAATGATTATACCTGCTCCCGGAAACCACGATTTTAACAATGCAGCCTTAATAACAAAATACAAGGCATACTGGAATGAGCATAAACCCTCAATCTCATTTGGAGCAGGAAGCAATTATCCGTTATATTATTCATTTGATGTGAACGGAAGGCACTTTGTTGTGCTTGACGGACACAAAGCAGATTTAGGAACAGCGCAGACAAACTGGCTGAAGAGCGACTTGGCAAGCGCAAAAACAGCAGGCAAAACTTCAATTGTATTTTCGCATCTGCCGATAGAATCAATACAAAAAGGGGGCAGCGGAAGCTATTCATCTGAAATCAAGCCCAATGCAGAGATAAAGACAGCAATTAAGGAAAATAATGTCGCTGTTTTTATCAACGGCGACACGCACGTATTCTATGAAGGGATTACATCAGGAATCAATGTGATTTCAGCAGGTCCTGTCGGAGGCTCAAGGCACCCTATTCCAGGAACCCCGACAACAACCCCTTACATGATAGTTCCTGTCTCTGTTGGAAGCAACGGGGAAGTCACTTCTTACGGCTATGTGCTTTCCCCTAAAGGAACAATATTCGATGAAACCCTGTTTAATGCAGCTGAAGTCAGCGGATATACAAGGTGGGTGCAGGAAGAAACACAGGCATCTTATGGAATAGCAACGCAAAGCACCGGAATTGCGGCAGGCGACGAAGAATGCGAATCAGCAGGCGGAATGTGCGCTGACAGCAGGACTCTTACTTGTTATGCAGATGACACAATGGAAGAAAAAGCATCTTTTGTTGCAGGCAAATGCCTTTCAAACAGCGCTGCTTGGTACAAGTGCTGCGAAAGCGGAATTGTTGCAACTGAAATGCCTGCAGAGACAATAAGAGCCACCATTGCGGCAGGAGCAGGCGAGGGAATCTGCAAAAACAAGGTAATCATGTTCAGGGAAGGCGATACTGCAGAGCAGTGGCTTGAGATAATAAAATCATCAACTCAGGAGATGGTTTACTGCACAGCTGCGGAAGAATACAAAAGAGTGGCTGAGCTTTACTTCGGGATAAAGGATGACAAAGGGATATTTTATGAAGACAGGGCGAATTACAAGCTTGGTGAAATATATTATTGGCTTGGCGACACTGAAACTGCATTAAAGTATTACAGGCTGTCAATCAAGAATAATCTCGGAGAATTCATACCGCTTGCAAAATCAAGAATCACTGAACTTGAAGAGGATGCAAAACTGCACTCAAGGTACAAGATTGGAGAGTTTGAGGACAACGGCGTTTCAATAAGGGTTATGGTGCTTGACATGCCTTTTGAGAATGAGGATAAGCCTTCTGCAACCATTGAAGTGGAAGCTGAAGGAACAAAAAAGCTCAGCTCCGGAAACAACCTGTTTGCAATGGACATCGCAGAGACAGGAGAGGACGGGGTTGAAAGAAAGTACAACTGGATTGTCAGGGACATAAGCTCTGAATCAGTCATAATAGAGAAAAAATACAGGGACACTGCCCCGAGAGGATACAGGACAAATGTAAAAGCACTGCCGATGGGTTCAGATGTCAGGCTTGACTACGGCAGTTCATACAAAACCGCAAAACTGAAATCAGTTGACCTGAAAAAATATGCAATCGTCACTGTAATCCCCGGAACAGGCGCGCCTTTGGTAAGCAACACAAACTTCTCAGTACACATTCCGATTGAAAAGAGGGCTATTCAATGGACTCCTGACGAAATAAGCAGCAAGATAAATTCAACGCAGGCAGTCATAGAAGATTTGGATGAAGTGATAACAACACTTACTGATGTTGTGACTGTATGGAAAAAAGTCTGCCTCGTGACATTTGCATATCTTACTTTGAAGAATTCATTCTTCAGCGGTATGGCAAGAACGCAGGCAAGAAGGCTTGCAATGCACGGACCTGACGGAAATTCAGGATGGGACGCTTACTGCAGGCAGAACAGCGGTGAAGGCAGGATGTATGATGATTACAATGAATGCGTAATTGAAAATTCAGATGAGATAGAAACAACAATAGACGATTCGCAGGATGCAATTGAAACAGTAAATGATGAGATGGAAGATTACAAAAGCCAGCCCTGGTACAGGGACCTTACATCGCAATACACTGATTTAAGGGAATATGAGGATTACATGGGCAGTGACTTGTACTCGCCAGAACAATTAAGGGACTACAGGTACTGGCAGATTATGAGGCAGTCATCAGGCTACAGCAGCCTTAACGGCGAGCCGAGCGGAGACGGATACGAATATAATCTCAGAGGAGAAGTTGACACCCAGCTTTCATCAATGCATATGGGAAATGCGGAAAAGCTTGATGCTTATCTTGCAGCTGTGAGCGATGTTGATGCGCATTATGGAGACTTCGGCACATTAAGCGAACAGGACAAGTCAATATTGTTCTCTGATTTATATGAGTCGCACCTTGCAGAGCCCGACGCAAGGTCAGGAGATTTCCCGCTTATTGAAGCGATAGGAGTAACGCCGCTTTCAACAATCAGAAGGGAAGGAAGGCAACTTTACTCAAACACTCCGCACGGAAGAATAATACTGCAGGAAGCGACTGTCAATGATTACCAGAAAGGGATTGCAGATGCAACAAGCACTGAAAGCCCAAGATATCTTGAAGGAATGACTGAAGAGCTTAAAGAGCAGTTTATAGAAGAAGCGCAGAGGGTTGAATCAGCTTATGAAGGCAACCCCAATGCACCATTAAGGACAAACCAGGGCAATGTGTATGTTGACGGCGAAGGCAGGCTTTATGTCGCAATGACAACTGCTTATTCAACAGCAGAGCAAAACCCGGCTTACAGCCCGCAGGCAACTGCCGAGTTTTACCCTGACGGCAAGCCATACTGCATACCCTCAGGAAACGGAAATTTTGTAAAGATACTTGACTTTTACCAGGACGGAAGCCCGAGCGTGATACAGCAGTGGAATGTGGGGACTGACGGATTGTTATGCACTGATGATGACATTCTTGTACAGCACCAAAGCATGCTTGAAAGACCTGAATCAGAATCCCTTCACAGAAGGCTTGTTGAGGAAGCAAGCAGGGTGGGAAGACATTCTGAAGGGCAGGTGCTAAGCATTGGCGGAAGGGACTTTGGGGTAAGCACTTCAAGAGCAAACACTGATGCTTCAAGAAGCAGCGCAACGTGCTATGACGTGATGGACCCGGATGACTGCAGGATGCTGTTCGGCGTATGCGACCCTGTGATGTGCCCGCCTTCAAGATTCAATATGGGCGGAGCGTGGCAGGTTAATGATGTTGTGCAGACAGGATTGATTGGCTCAATTGTCTTGGGATTACATAACTTTGACATACCTTACGAGCCTGTGCCGATATGCCTCACAGGAGTATTGGCAGGACTGCAGAACATAAAATCTGTTCTGAGAGGGTATGTTGAATGCCTCAAGACAGCGCAGGTGCAGGGTGTTTCAGTTGGAATCTGCGACAAGATACGCTCAGTGTTCATCTGCGAATTGGTTTGGAAAGAGGCGATGGCAATAATAAACATGAAAGGCGGAATATTCAACTGGATTTCACAAACATTCATGGGCGAAGAGCAGGGAGGGGGAGAATACCTTACATTTGAGTCAAGCATACAGAATGTTGAGGATTCTGTTTCATTCTTCACTTCAGAATATGCAACAAGCGCGTTTGCATCATATGAATCAAGAAGCACTGCAGAGATAGGCACTGAAATATGCAAGCAGGCAATATTCGGAAAAGTGCCTGCATTCGGCGAATTCTTTGACGAGCTTGCGCAGCCTGAATCACCTCCGCAATACACTGTATTTGTTGATGAAACAAGCTATTCAGACACGCAGCAGCTTTCAAGGTACGGTGTGTTTTACCACATATATGCAGGAGAAGACAATCCCGCCACATATTCAGTGTTTTTGAAAAATTCCATCACAAATGATGTAAGATATGTTACAGAAAGGTGCGAAGGAAGGCAGGGCTCAATTGACAAAGGAGGCATTGCATCTTTTAATCTGGACTGCATTGCGCCAACAGGATATGATAATGTCTGCATTACATTAAACGGAAACACTGAATGCGGATTTGGCAAGGTAAGCACTGACTTTGCCTTGGATTATCTTTCAGACATGATTGTGCAGGATGAGGCGCAAAGGCAGATAGATTCTGAAGAAGACTGCATTGCATCTTCACCCCGCACAAGCCCGACACTGGGAAGCATTCCTACGCCTTCAAGCTCAGGATTGCTAAGCTCGGGGGTACAGAGGGTATGCTCGCTGCAGAACCCGGGGCAGGGCACGAACCCGACTGACTGGAGAGAAGTCGGAACCTGCGGAAAAGACTCAACAGGAAGAAGCATGGGCAAGTGCTGGATTGACATAAGGACAGTCAGCATTAATGACGCTGACAGAATGCAGGAAGTTTCCGATCATTTGGACGAAATTGGATTTAGGTCTCTTCGCGAGGAGATGGGCATTGACGTGCTTGAATATGAGGAAAGCATGGCTGAATTAAGAAGGATTGAAAAGATTTCAACTGATGCCTGTGACGGCATTGCAAATGCAATGTCTGCTTACAAATACCTTGAAACAAGGACAATAACGCCAAAGATTTCAGCAGAGGCAGGCTTCAGGTATGCCGAGCTGATGGACAAGGCTGCAAAAGACTGCGCGCAGAAAGACCCAAGAAGGGAATTTTCAAGGCTGCTTGACAAGTTTGAATATGACCTGGAAGCATTGTACTTCATGTACCTTGATGAGTTTGACCAGAATGTTGCGCCTTACATGAGTGGACAGGAACTGCCGGCTGCTTTTGTCAATGAGTACCAGGAAAAAGTCACAGAGCTGTATGATGTTTACAAGAATAATCTTGCTGAATTGCGCAGCACGCTTACTGTTGACGAAGCAGTATACAATCAATATGCAGAGAAATTTGAAACGCTTTACCAGACTTCATTCAATATGAATGAGCCTTTTGTTTTCAAGGTGGCGGTTTCTGAAGAAGAAGCCGGGCAGCAGGCGCAGATTGAGGAGAATAAGTGCAATGACTGCGGGACGGCGCTTTGCAGCAAAAGAGACTGCCATAATCAGGGGGATTGCTATGCAGTGCCTGTAAATACTGTTCTTGCAAATGCATATGTGCTGAACTATTGCCGCGCCTGCATAAAGGCAGAATCCTGCTCTGCTTTCAATGGAGATAAGACTGCCTGCGAGAATGAGGCATGCACCAGCAAAGTAGGCGAAGGAAAAAGCTGCAAATACAACACGAACGGGCAGTGCGTGGAAGTGGAGAGAAGGGCAACAACCACGAGCAGCACTACTACAACTGAAGAAGAATCCACAATTCCAGTACAGGGCGCATGCCCGCAAATAACAGCATTGAGCTGCGATGATCCAAAAGCCAAAGTCAATGATCTTTCAAAAGTAGATATGACAAATACAAGAACTGTTGAATTTGTAAAAAATGGGATAAATAAAAATTTAATCCCCTTATATAAAGAAGTTGCAGGAGACAGACTGCCATGGGAAATGCTCGCTGCATTGCACCTTAGGGAAGGCGGGGCAAGAACAACATCAAGCATACTTAACGGGGGGCCTTTATGCAACAATAACGACGGCTCAAGATGCTCTGCATGCAATGATGGGGCAACACAAAAAAATGACTTGGAATGCGGAGCAAGTTTACTGCTGCAAAAAGCAAGAACAAGCAAAATAGAATCAAATGATATTGAAACAATAAAAAATGCATTTTGGAAATATGGCGGAGCACCCGGGAAGTGCCCAGATGTCTCGTATCAGGTTACAACTTATTTTGATGCTTACCATTCAGATAGCATGTGGAAAACAGGGCTTGACTGCATGAGCATGAATTGCAACCCCAACTGCATTACAGATGCAACTCTGGAAACAGGAAGAGAACCAAAAGGTTGCTGCAGCATAAAGGTTTATAATAAAGGACAAGAACCAGCCGGATTTAGCATAGAGGGAGGGGAATCACACTGCAATTCAAACCAAATCAGTGCTTGCGCAACTGAAACAGGAGAGAAAGACGGGGGTAGATATACTATTTACACATACAAAAGCTGCACATTAAGGAGCACTTCAGAGCCATGTGGCACAATTATAAGGCAGACAAGACCAGGAATACTTACAATATATGCCATACTAAAACAATTGCAGAAAACAGATTCAACATTTAGGTAAAAATGAAAAAAACAACCTTCTCAGAAGCAAATCTTGCTTTTAAGAAACACTGGTGGAAGTTTCTCCTGCTTGACGCGCTATTTTTAGTTTCTGCATTTGTATTTTTTATATATACAAGGGCAAAAATAAAAGCTTACTTTGCCCTGATAAGCCAGTATTCTGCGCAGGTTTCAAACGTTCAGCAGATGCTTGCCCAAAACAGCGTCGGAAGCATGAATGAAATGACAGAGCTTCTTGCAATACTTGGCCCAATTGCAAAACAGGCTTCTTTTTTCACGTTCTTTATTGTGCCTTTGGTGATTTTTGCCTTATGGTGCCTGTTCCAGGCGCCGCAGTACAGCCTTATACTAAGAAACAAGATGATACTGTTCACAAATTACCTCCGTTTTATAGTGTTTGCAGCGCCTTTTTATGTAGCCGGGCTTTTCCTGCTTAATGAGCTTTTTGACATTACATATGCAGACATAGGAAAAATATTTTCATTGAAGTTTATCCTGTTTTTCGTTTTGTTTATAATTGTGCTTTACATCAACCAGATATTCTATGCATTCACTCTTAAGGACAGGTACAGGGAAATAGCAAAAAGCTTTGCGTGCGTGATAAGAAGGACTTATGTGATGCTTCCGTGCTATCTTTTATATGCATTTGCCTGGATGCTTGCTCTTGCAGGCATGGTTAATTTCTTTCTTAAGTGGAGCGCTTCAAGCAATGAAGGGATGCTGACAGCCTCAATTCCAATAATCATTGCCCTGCTTTTGGTTGGCTGGACAAGGACATTCTTCACTGTGAAAGCGGCTAAGTGCGCTTAGGGATAGGTTTATTAAGAATAATTGCATTTTCTACACTATGAGGAAATATGCCTTTCTGCTCGCAATAGCTATGCTGTTTGCCGTTAATACGGCGTATGCTGAAGAAATAACAGGCATTTTTGGCGCAACTTCTTACAACCCGGAAGAAATTAGTATCCTATTTCCGGGATATGCTGAAAAAGAAGGAGCATTGGCAATAATGTTTGCTTCAGGCGGGGCAGAAAGGGAATTAGGGTATGTTTATGGCACATTGACTGTTGAAAGCGGAAAACTGAAAGTAGCCAATGGGAAGTTTGTTTCAACAGGAAGCCAGAAAGTGAATATTACAGGAGAATTGTTTTACATAAATGCAGAAGAGATTCCGGAATTGAAATTTTCCCTCCAAAAGGCAGATTACATAAAAGACAGCCACGCAATCCAATGCGCTGAAGAATGCTCGATGTCAGCTTCAGTATCGCCGTCTGAATCCGGCATAAGCATAAGAGGCAGGGCAGAGGCGCTTAATGTCTCTTTTTATGTGCAGAAGAAAAGGGGAGAAGAAGTGAATGATGATTATGCTGCATCCCTTGAAAACCTGAATAAAATAAATATCCTGAGCACAGGGGAGAATTTTACAATCACGGCAGAAGACATTGACGGAACATTCGGAAAAATGAAAATAAAAGCTGAAAAAGCAGTTCTTTCGCACATGAATTATCCTGCTCCTTATTACGAGATTATTTCCGAACAGGCAGAAGTTTTCCCTGAAGAAGGCGCAAACATAAGGGTTTTTTCAAGGACTTCGAGGGAAAATGCAGAAGGCATAAGCATATTTATTCACGGGCACAGGCTTTTCCAGCTTAACAGGGGAAATATGTTCCTGACATCCGAGAAAGCGGTTTATGATTACTGCAACGGCGGGGAAGAAAGAGTTATGGGCTCTTCAGGGCTGACAAAGCCGCAGGGCATATCTTGGGTAAAAGACAGCAATAACCTTTTCAAGCTGACGGCGTGCAGCCACATTGATTTTTCAAGAAATGAAATATATGTAAAGCCAAGAACTTACGCAGAAGCAAACCCTGAATCAGAGCATTATGAAAGAGATATTGACTATCCTTTTAATCTTAAGATAAAACTGCCTGCTCAAAACCACTACAAAAAACTGGACATAGGAAGGTTTGAAACCTTCGGAAATCCGAGCTTTGTCATTCTTGAAAAAGAAGGAGTGCCAAACACTGCGCTGATATTCTACAAGGACAATGTTGTCATGCCTGAAAACGGCAATGAAAGAAACTGGTTTGAAATGGGGATAAGCTTCAGGACATTTGTTTTTTCTGAGAACAGGTATCAGGAATTCGAATGCAGGGTAACGCCGGAAACAGAACAATATTCATGCACGCTTGACGGAAGAGTATGGGCTACAAGCAGGGGGCTGCCAAGGGAATTTAACCCGCAGGCGCAAACAAGGTGCGATGATGATTCTGACTGCGGAGCCGGAAAATGCATTGAACGGCTGTGCGTAAGGAGAAATTCCTGCAGCGAAGTCAGCGGAATAAACCCGGGCGCAGGCGGGGAAAACAAGCTGGACTTGCTCTTCATAGGAAATAATTATGATGATGAAACAACCCTTGAAAATGACATAAAGAAGATAATGACAGACAGCTCATTTGACGGGCTTTTGACAATCCGCCCTTATCGCGAGAATAAAGACAAATTCAGGGTTTGGAAGATGAATCCTGAAAAGACAGCGTGGAGCCCTGAATCAAACATGTATGTTACCCACCGCTATGCAAATGCAATGCAGAGGGAATGCCCTGACATAGAGCATGCTATTTTCATGTCTACAAATGAGTTCAGGTCATTTGCAGAGCCCGGAGTGAATGTTTTCATCTCAATGAGAAGCATTGAGCAAAGAGGGAAGGGGCTTCTTCTTGCGCACGAATTCGGGCACGCATTCGGAAAATTATGGGATGAGTACTATAACCTAAGACAAGACAAAACAGGGCTTGCAGGAGAGCCAAACTGCATTAAAACAGAGGAAGAGGCAAGAAGGGTTTGGACTGGTATTCTTGGGAATGCGGCAGAAGCTGACAGGCTCATACAGGAAGAAAAAAGCCTTCCGGAAGATGAAAGAGGATGCGGAGGCGACTGCGGTGATGAATGCAAAGGATATTTCAAGCCAAGCAGCAAGTCAATAATGAACACCCAAAGAATGCCCGGGCATAATACTTATAATGATGTTTCAAGGATTGCCATTGAAAACAGGCTTGCCGCATACAGCTGAACAAATAGTTTTATTAATTGCAACAGCTTTCTTTATCTTATGAAACCAAAGGCATTTTTGTATGTTGTACTTATTGTCTTGATGAGCTTTCCGGCACTTGCAGAAGAGATAAGGCACGAAGTAAAAGGCGAAGGGAGGGTTGCTTATTATGGGGTTGACAGCGGAAGGCTGTATCTTGAGTATAATCCTGAAGATATGCGCGCCATATTCGGCGAAGACAGCTTTATTGAGGTTGAGAGAATAGGTGATTTGAAAATCCAGTATATGCAGGGTGGACAGCTCAGGGAATTTGGCACATTGTCAGGAAATATAACTGCAAACCGCATAGTGCGTTTCCTTCAGATAAAAAATGGAGTATATAACCCGCCCACTACAAATACAAACGCTTTTCAAATCAGAGGAAAGGAGTTTATGATATATGCAGCCAACCCGTCAATGGCTGTCATCAGCATTACAAATGGCGCATACATACAGGGAAGCGATAATGCATTCTTCGGCTGCATGCAGGGAGAAAATATTGGCTGCGAGCTAGTTGCTGTTTCCACGCCAACCGCAGGTTACTTCCGCATTACAGGATGGGGTTTTTTGACAAAAGGCAGTGAATACCTTAATGCATACCTGAATGAGGGTTTTGATAAAATGAGGGAAAAACGAGAAAAATGCCTTGAAGCAGACCCGATGCAATGCAATGAGCAGATACCCATATTTAATATGACAGAAATAACTGTGTTGGGCGCGCCTGGGTTTGCAATTGAAGCCAAGCCAGGCGAAAAAGCGCAGTTTGCGGAATTTAAGCTGAAATCCGAAGAAAAGCTAAAAATAAGCGCAATGACAGGCAGCTTTAGCCCATGGCTTTTTGAAGGAAAAGATTTTACTGTGAATATGCCTTTAAAGACAATGGCTTTAAAAAATAAGATAATAAGAAGTTCTGCAGGCGCAGTAATACAGGATTTGGGCAACAGCCTTGTGACAGTAATAAATGGGGCAGTTTTAATTACAGATTCTGTAATAATTTATGAGGATTGCCTGCATAATGAAGAGCATTATAAGGATATTGCATGCCTTCATTTTGACAGAGATAATAAAATAATAGAAATAAAACCGAGGGCAAAAGACATGACATCATATATGATTGTACAAATCCCTGAAGGATATGAAAAGGTTTTTGTGGATCCTTTTGATACCTCTGCCAATGAGCCGCAGCCAAGCTTTGTAGAGCTGATGAAGCCGGAAGTAAGCACCAAACTCAGGTTTTATGCAAAAGACATTATTCCTTCAGAGGGAGGCAACTGGTTTGACTTGGGCATAAGCTTTGAGGCATATGTCCTTCCAAAAGATGCAGTTGCAACAGGACAGGAGCCGCTTAACTTTTACGACCGGCTTGAATGCAAAAATCCATTTACTACGAGAGACTGCTATCTAAACGGCAGGCAGGTGCAGGGTTTTACAGCAACGAGGCAGAATTACAGGTGTGCATCTGATTCTGACTGCGGCACTGGAAGGGTATGCAAAATGAAGCTTTGCGTAAAGCAGGCGCAGTGCAAAGAACTTGCTGAATACAGCCAAGGAAGTGGGGCGGCTTATAAATTCTTGTTCGTATCAGACGAGTATGACACAGAAAGCGAATTTAAGGATGAAATTAAAGGCATAATGGAAGGCAGAGATGGGTTTAAAGGGATTCTTGACGTACCTCCCTTCGCAGAAAATCAGGCAAAGTTCAAGTATTATATGCTTGACGGAGGCAGAATGCCAATGCAAGCAGAAGGCATCCCTGCAATAAAGTATTATATTACAGTATTAGAATTATGCCCCTCCGTGGATAATAGTATTATAATCTCACAAAAGGAATTTGGTTCAAATTCATATGCAGTTTCGCAATCAAATCTTCATTCAGTCTATGATGGAAAATCAATGACTTTCGTGCACGAGTTTGGGCATTTATTTGGGGACTTAAAGGATGAATATTGGAATGGCGGCAATAATGACGGCTCAGGAGTGCCAAACTGCCTGCCTTATGACTGCGAAGGAAGAGCTAATTGTGTTGATGCAAAAACGCTATGGGGCATTGAGCTTGCTAACAAGGCAAAGAACAGCGGATGGACAGGGTGCGGAGGCAGCTGCGGAGATACATGCAAAAATCTTCTCAGACCCCGGCTTAACTCCATCATGAGGCACCAGGGTGAAAACGAAGGTAACACCCCAGATGGAAGAGGCGATACATATTCAGAGCCCGCATTAAAGCAATTGAATGAAAGGATTGCATGCATTAGCGCCGGTACACCCTGTGTGTTATAAGATATGCCTATTTACAATATTCTAATTAAAAAATGCAGTGGACAGTGCCCTCACCTCTGTTCGGAACTGCACCTCCTGTTAAAGCATTAATTGGATTTCAAGGATTTATCACTAATAATTAGAATACTCCGCGGGGGACAGGTATTGTCACTTCGTTCCAGACCTGTCCCCATTTTGTTTTTCTATGAATATTTGCAATTTAAGGCATTAGAATTAATATCTGCGGGGGACAGGATTCGAACCTGCGAAAGCACTAAGCTAATGGGTCCTAAGCCCATCCCATTTGACCGCTCTGGCACCCCCGCATAAGGGGCAAGCCCCTTCTCAACCTCGAGTGGGCAAAGCCCACATAGCGGGTTCCGTATTGCGAACCCGCGAATAATAAAATTGAGTACTAATTGCTATAAAAAGGTTTGTAATCTATAAGAAACCAAATTAAAAAAGAAAAATAAAAGCCGCCTTTGCCACTATCGTTCAAAGTCGCACTTCGCTATGCTCGCGCGGCTTTTTACTTCCCCGCTTTCCTGTGATTCGGCCTTTTTTCCCACTTCTGCCAGGTGTACTTCCTCAGCTTTGCAGTGGCGCCGTAGCCGCAGTCAGCGCAAATTCCCCTAATCTTATGGTATGAATACCTACCGCACCTTCTGCACCTTATGTGGACGTCCTTGCCGGACTTCTTTCCAATTGATACTGAACCCTTAGTCATTTCGTTTCACTCCTTAAGCAGGCGAGATTAATACAATCATGTCTCCGCGTATGAACACCTTTCCGAGCTTTCTCTTCACTGAGCCGTCATCGCCTTGCTCTTCTGCATCGCCAAGAACAGTATTGATGTGTATGTCAAATGCCTTCAAGGTACCTACAATCTGCGTCTTGTTCTTTAGCTCAACAATAACTCTCTTGTTTCTTGCTTCGTTCAGCGCGTCCAACGGTCTGTCTGTTTCCATTTTAAATTCCTCCAAAATAACAAATTAAACTTCTTTTGATATAATACCCCTCCTTTTTAAGCTTTTCTAAGAGCCTCCCCTGTATTGCGGAAAAAACAGCGAAATGGACTGCGGCGAAAGGTTTATAAATAACCCTAAACTTCGTTCTCTCAATGGCATTAACAAGCAGAAGGCCGAAAAGGAAAACAACAGGCGGAAGGTACCACGAGTACCAAAAGAAAAGGGCAAACCAGTCAAGAAGACTGCCCACGCTTACAAAATTGGGAAACAAGAAAGCGATTGAGCTTAGAAAGCTTGGCGGCTCAAGAAAAACGCTCCTGCTTGAATGCAACGAGGCAAATGTTTACAGCCCAAAAGAGAAGAAATATGTTCTTGCAAAGATAAAGACAATCACTGATAACAAGGCAAACAGGCACTTCGTAAGGAGAAACATCCTGACAAAAGGCGCCATTATAGAGACAGACATTGGCAAGGCAAGAATCACCTCGCGCCCAGGACAGGAAGGAACTGTTAACGCAGTGCTGATTAAGTAAATCTTTCTTAGAAACCTTTTTAATTCTATAATAACTAGTTTAATAGCATGAAATACTGCTGGATTCTGATAATTGCGGCGTGCCTCCTTCTTTCAGGATGCGCAGAGCATGAATGGGACAAATATTCCGGCGGGCATGACTTCAATAGTTTTCTTGAAGAGAAGAATGTTTCTGCTGATGATTTTGCAAAGCAGATTGATTCAGCGATAAAAAAGGCGGCAACAAACACTGAAAGGGCTGAGCTTGTATTCCTGCTTTCAAGGGTAACAAATGACAGGGAGCTTGCGTCATTTGCAATGGATTTTTTTCACAAGGCTGCCGAAGATTCCGAAAACAAGGAAGAAAAAGCATTGTTATATGAAACAGTTGCGAGCATTGAAGACACAAGGTATAATCATCTTAGGTCTGCAGAAACATGGCTGGTTGCTAGAGACAACAAGAGGGCATTGATTAACCTGCAGAGGGCGGCAGGGATAAAAAGCGCATGGAAGTTTGACATTCAGGGGATAGCAAATACTGCTTCGTTTACTCACGCTTTCACATCAATTACACTCGGAAGCACTGAGATTGAGCTTGGCAAGGATGATTTGCTTGCCGCGCAGGCGCATAAAATTACGAGGGATTTTACAATTCCAAATCTTCCTTCCCCTTATAGTGAATCTCTTTTAGGCACGCCTGAAGGAAGTTCTGTTGATATGATAAAAGCAGAGGGTATTAAGCAGATTATTGCAGCAGGCGCCCTTGCAAAAGAAATGGACGGAAAATGGTACGCCTCAAATGAGGAAGATGTTTTCATGTTTGAAGTTCCTGTTTCAGTTATCGAGCAGCCCACTACAAGATTCTTAAGTTCGGATATTGCAGTCATAGCTGACACAAACGGAATGGCTGCAATTGCAAGAAATGCAGTTGAGCAGAATGCGACAGCTGTGACTGCCGGCTGTGATTCTTCAGGCGACGTAAAAGCTGCCAAATACCTTGCTGAAAAGGGCATTAAGGTTATTTGCAGTTCAGGGCAGATGCTTCCCTTGCTTATTGGGGCTAATTTGAATATTGTTTCAGGAGATTTCAGGGCAGACGGGGAAAAGATTATCTTTGGAGGCAATGAAGTCAGGATAGGAAGGTATGAGCCATTGGTTGTAATGGACTATGCAGGAAAAGCGGATTCATTGCTTGGCTATTCAACGCCTGCAAGATACTTCCTTGAGCTTGAAAAAAGAGGAGCTAAGATGAATTATTTTATTATTGAGATTGATGAGAAAGGGCAGATAGACAAGGTGCTGAAGAAAGCAATGGAAAAGAAAGCTCCTATAGTTGCCGTGCGCGTATATGATGAAGAGGATTACAATGAGCTGAAGAAATGGCTGGAAGAAAAATCAGACAGGAAAGCCATTTTATTTGATTCTGAAACATCTGAATTCGGCTGCAAGATTGCAAGGGAGTTCAGGAGCCAGATATTTTTCATGGATATCAATCCGGTAATAAGATAGGAAGTATTGCAGGCAAAATGAAAATAAATAAAATATACCCCATATTGGTTTTGGCTTTTGCACTGCAGTTAATATTCTTATTTAAGGAACATGCCATGTGGTGGGACTCCTCTGTTTATCTTGGAATGGGGCATTACATTTATTCCCTTGGCGAGGCAGGCATATGGGAGCACATACGCCCGCTTGTTTTTCCCTTAATGCTGGGATTTTTCTGGAAGCTTGGGCTGAATGACATATTCATTGGATACCTGCTTGGAATGGCTTTCAGCATCGGAAGCATATTGCTGGCTTATTTAATCGGCAAAAAGCTGTTCAGCGAAGAAGCAGGAGAAATTGCCGCATTAATGCTTGCTTTAACCCCTGTGTTCCTTGAATCGACATTCAGGATTATGACTGAAATACCTTCTGTGTTTTTTGCATTATTGGCATTATATTTCTATATTGAAAAAAAGCCGTTTGCTTCTGGAATATTTGCAGGCATTGCTTTCTTGACAAAATTTCCGCAGGCGCTTGTCATTGCAATAATCGGAATTGCCTTTATGAGGAAATGGAAGAATGCGGGAAAGTTCGCATTGGGGGCATTGTGCTTTATTGTCCCTTACCTTGTTTTTAATTGGTTCATGTACGGCAATCCGTCTGTGTTTGCAGATGCTGACGCAATAATAAAGAATTCAGGCGCCTGGCTGTTCTCAGGCCCTGTTTATTATTATCTTCAGGGGATTTTAAAGCAGAATCCGCTGTACATTCTTTCAGCTGTCGGGATATATGCCTGTGTACGAGAAAGAAAATATATCATTCCTGCGCTGGCTATTGCTTTTTTTGCGTATTTTACATACCACGTGCACAAGGAAATAAGGTTCATGCTGCTTATGCTGCCTTACTTTGCAATATTGGCTTCTGCCGGCATTAAGAAGATGTTTAAGCAAAGATGGATATTCTGGGCAGTATTTGTGATTGCTTCTATTTCATTTGCTTCGCAATTGCCTGAAGAGCCTGTTTTGGGAGAGGCGCATGACGGCTACATGAAGTTCCTTGAAGAGAAGGAAATTACTGGGGAAGTGTTAGTTGCGTATCCGCAGATAAACCTCTACTCACAAAAGGCGGTAACGCCGATGTATTACATGGTGTTTAATGCTGAACTTGCGCAGAAGTGGATTGATTATTTGAATAATCCTAATAATGTGCAGTATGCTCTTGTTGACAACTGCAGCCTGGTTTGCCATCCGCAGAATGACTTAAAATGCGAAGAGAAGCGTGAAGGGCTTATGAGCCTGCTTAAGAATAAATTCTCAACAGCTTACAACGAAAAAGACAATTCCTGCGAATATTGGGTGTTTGAACGAAAATAGTAAGTAATGAGTAATTAACAGCTAACTGCTGCACGCCGGATGCTCATCTCCCAGCTTTGCGCAGATTTCTTCAACCAGTTCTTCTTCAGTAACCATGCCCTCGTGCTTTCTGTCATCAACAAGCAGAGTGGGATAAGATGTTATGCCATAAACTGTCTTGAGCATCTGTATCATTGCCTCCTGCTCAAAAGATGCGTCAAACGAGAAAACAAGCAGTTCGTCAGGAAATATTTCCTTCAAATGAGTGAGAACCCTTGACTGGGCTCCGCAATTTGAGCATGCCTCTGTATTTGAATAAAAATATATTATTGAAATAGTGCCTGTGCTGCAAAGCTTCTCGGCTTTCTTTGCCAGAAGCCAGTACTTAAGCTGGGCAAGTATGTATTCCCTTTTTACCTCTTCAAAGCTTGTACCTGAAACCTGCGAACTCTGAATATATGTTTCAATCTTGTCGCCTGTATTGCTAAGGGTGTTCATGTGCGCCTCCATTGCCTTTGACACAATAAGGCACTTGTCAGCGCCTGTAGATTCTTCAAGAAACAATGTCTGCAGCTGCATGCTTTCATAATCCAATTTCTGGGAAGATGCAACAAGCTCCAGCGACTCAACCCTCTTTTCAGTAAGAAGCACGCCCATAAGGATTCCAAGAGAGAAGAATAAAAATGTGATTATTGCCGCTATTGCAATGTTCTTCCGGCTTATCCTCCTTTGCACAAGCTCTACCATTTCTGCACCTTTCCTATTATCAGCTCAAAAAATACCGAAACCCATATTGCCGAAGCTATGAAGCTGTAAAGCAGCAGGTATGCCGGCACCGCTATTATGCCGTGATTCAGTATTTTCTCCCTTGTAAACTTGTATGCAAAGTATAAAAATGTTAGGGAACAGGCAAGAGCTGACACTGCGAAAAATAAGTTGGTGAGGTTTATGTTAAGCAATGAAAAATTATTCAGCATTGAATAAAGCCATCTCTTAAACACAAACAGCAAGTCAAAATTAATATAGCTCATGTCATAAAGCCATTTGACAAACGGCTTGATTACCATTGTATATGAAACAATAAGAAGAGATACAACAGCAAGAAATCCGGACACTGTCACATGGGGAAGCTGCACCATGCCGAAATCCCCGTATTTCTTGTTTAATATGAGCCCCTTATAATTGTACATGTTAATCATGGTTCCCTTGTACCACCTGTTCCTTTGCCTGAAAATGCCTTTTAATGTTTTTGGAACAACTGTATAAACATTAACGCTCAGCAGCTGTATAATCTTGTAATGGTGCTTCTGGAGCCTCAGGGAAATTTCCATGTCTTCTGTTATGTTCTTTTCTGCAAATCCGCCAAGCTTTTTTATTACATCCGCCCTGTAAACCCCGAAAGGGCCGGGAATGACATGAACGCAGTCCTTGCTTGCCATTATCCCCTTCATAAAAAGATTGAGTATATATTCGCACCACTGCATTTTCTCCAGTATTGTCTTTGGCTTGTAAACCTTCATCAGCGGAAGCACTGCGCCAACTTTGGGATCTGCAAATGAAGGCAGCATTTTTTTCAGGGCTTTCGGCTCTATGAATGAGTCAGCATCAAGGCAGGTAAAGAATTCGCTTTTTGATATTTTCAACGCCTCATTCATCGACTCCCCCTTGCCCCTGTTCTTCGGGTGGTTAATGAGCAAAATATCTGTTTCAGGATGATTCCACACCACTTTTTCAATTCTTTCCCTTGTCCTGTCTCTTGAGCCGTCATTTACCACAATTATCTGAAGCTTATCCCTCGGGTAGTCAAGTTCTATTGCAGACATAAGTGTTTTTGTTATCGTGTCTTCCTCGTTAAGCACCGGAATGGTTATTGTGACTTTTGGGAATGAATCCAGTTTTGGCTTTTCTTTTTCAGTTTCCTTGTCCAAAAAAGTCAGGAGCCAAAATATGAGGAAGAACATTGAAAAGGCATAAAGCCCCCATACAAAAAGTATCGGGAATGAAATCATTCAGTTATTACCTCCCAAACCTGCACTCCTTCCCTGTTATAAATATTCTTAAATGATGACTTGCTGTATTTAAGCAGGAACATCAGCCCGTCTTCCTGAGATTTCCATTTTTTCTGCATGATGGCGCTGTCAATCCAGATGTATTTTATGCCGTATTTTACAATTATTGATTTTGCCTTTTCCAAGTCCCTTGTATTGAATAATTCCTGCGAATCGCTCCATCTTTCATTCACATCAGGGGCAAGCCACAAATTGCCGTCCATCACGCTTTTCTTGCCTGCAAATGAGATAAAATGCCCGTTGCCGTAATCAGAGAATACTGTGCCTTCAGGAAGCGATTCAAGAAATTCCATTGCCTTTATTGTCCCCGGATTTGGCTCTTCTGCAGCAAATCTCTGGCAGTATGAAATGCATGAAAACAAAAGCCCGCACGCGAGTATAAGCAGGACAAAGTTCCTGAAAATCTTGTTATCCCATCTTGAATTGTAAATATCATTGAATCCCAATGCCGCAAACACTGCGATGAAGAAGTTGAGGAGCAGTATGGCCTTCGGCAGGAAAAATCCTGCTGCGAAAAGCAGCGACACTGAAAAGAAAACAAACAGGTTTTTGTATTTCTCATCCCAGCAGGAGATTATGCCAAATACTGCCAGGATTAATGCAAAAATCCCTATTCCATAGCCTGCTCCCAAATCTGAAATAAATGATGACAATGCTGCATTAAAGCCTGTTGCTCCTGTCTCAAACATAACCCTTTCAAAGCCCGCATTCCAGACGAGCCATCCGTAGTATGCTGCTGATGCAATTATTGAAAATGCAAGTGTGACAAAAAGAAGCTTTTTTCTTTTCAGCATGAAAAAACCGTAAAAGAACAGAACTGCAAGGGAAAGCAGCCCGATTGTAAAATCAAACAGGGGAATTGCAATAAAAGCGGGAATTGAAAGCACTCTTGCAAATGACTTTCTTGAAAACAGCCAGAAGCCAAGCAAGCCGAAGCATACTGCAAATGAAGCTGAGTTCAGGGTATTAAACAGCCAAATAAATGAAGGCGACGCTATCAAGACAGCCAAAGCCAGCTTTTTCTGCCTTATTCCGAAATCTTTCAGCAGGAGCATAAACAATAAGAAGCTTATTGCCCCCAATATGAAAGGCACAAGAGGGATTATGAAATCAGGAACTATTGAAAGAACAGCTCTTGCGCCAATCGGATAAGCTGCAAACCTTCCGCCAAAGCTCAGTTCATCTTCAAAGCTGAACTCGGCGGCGCTTCTAACAAGGAAGTATGCTTCTGAACCCGGCAGCATTGCATCCGGACTCCTGAATAAGAAAACAAGCAACAGGCTTAATACAAGAGCCAGAGCCAGCAGAATGCTAGCAGACCAGCCTGTAAACCTTTGCTTTTTCCCTGACAAATACTTCTTCAAAGCATTCTGTCTTGGCATACTTGAGGTCCTCCATATTGTACATATCTTTTGTTGACTGCGACATAAGCACATAATCAACACTATGCTTGTGCATAAGCTGCGTTGCCTTTACCAATGATTCTGTTGTAAGCATTAATTTAACATCATCATACCTATCAGGAGCAAACATGAACAGGCTGTCTGCAACTGTTTTTCTCTGCGCAATATATTCTATAAGATTGCCCTCATTTATATTCCCAAGGACTGTTGAATCTTGCTCTGAATTGCCCCTAAGCCATTCCAGCGCTGCAATCTCGTCTGATGAAACTGTTTTTTCTATGGCTTTGCTTGTGCCTGTATAAGAAGGGATTCCCAGCAAAATCACGATAAGAACAATGAAAACAACAAATATTGAATTTTTAAACTTTGAAAACTTTGTAAGCTTGATGTAAGAAATTGCCTTGCTGATGGATATTGCAGAGAGTATTGAAAGCAGAATGCCCAGAAAAATCATCCCGGTATTGAAGTTTATCAGCCTTAGGAAAAGCAAAATAAAATCAGCAAGCACAAGCCCGCTTAAAAGAAATGCCGAATCATTCTTTTCCCATGAAATCCCGAATACAATGCCGAGGGAGCCGAGTATAAGCGGAATAATGCCTATGTTGTAAATCAATGAAAGCAGGTTAATGCCCTGAAAGTAGGAGCTGAACAATGCAGAAGGCACGTTCTGCAACACAGCGTAAATCCCGAATTCAATGAACGCTTTCTTGTAAACAATGATTCCAAGCAGGGAAACAAGCAAAACAAAGAAAAGAACAGCCTCTTTTGCCGCCTTTTTCATTTTTATTGACTCTATGCTCAGAAGCACTGCGTAAAGCACAAAAGAGATTGCGAGTATTGCAGTGAATGGGTGTATTATTGGAAGAAGAAATGAAAGCACAATGAACCTTCCCCTGTGCGTTTCAATGTTCATAAGGCAGTAAACCTGATAAAAGATAAGGGGAAGAACCAGAGAATAAACTGAAAGCGTGTTAACTGTGTTTGCCATGAATATTGGTATGAATCCGGATATTAGGGCTGCCAACAAAGGGGCGGTTGTGTTCGCAGTAAGCCTTTTTGCAATGGCATACACTATGAAAATCAGCAACGCAAACAATATTTCAGGCAATAGCTTGAATACAACGAAGTAAGGGAGGAAAGAGTTAAATCCGGCAAGCATTAAGTGAAATATGTGCGAATCAATCACATACCTTCCGCCATAGCTTAATTCGTCAAAAATCATTGGCTGGTGATTTTCCGAAATATAATCAGTGTGCCTGAGATTATAGTATGCAGAGTCATCGCTGAAATAAGGGGTCTGCGATACAAACACAAGCCTCAGAAAAAGGACAAGAATAAATATGACTAAAAGGATTGCATAATCCCTTTTCATGCTTTTCCATCCTCGCTTAACTCTGCCTGCTCTTCTTGCTCATCAGGATTGTCGTCGGGCTCTTCAGGTTCATCAGACGGCTCTTCTTCTGAAACATCCTGCTTTTTCTTGGGATCTTTTACATCAGGCTTTTCAGGCTGAATATCCTCAGGATCAGGGGGTATGCTCTCGGGGTTCGGCTCAGACGGCTCAGGCTGATTGTTTTCTTCAGAAGGCGCCTTTTGGAAATCATCTTCCTTTTTTTCATCTTTATTGTATTCTTCCAGCGAAGCCTGCTCCTTGCCATCCTTTTTTTCAATCCTTTCAACAGTCCCCACTTTCAGCCCTATCTCATCGCATTTCGCCTTAAGCATGTCGCCTGCAATGTCAAAATAGTCAAAGAACTTCGGGGCTAATTTTAGCTTTCTTGTCCTTCCGAACTTCTCAGACACAATGAACTGCATTTCCTTTAATGTGTGAATATGCTCGTAAGCGCCGTTTCCCCTTACCTTGATTAAGTCTGCCTGAAGTATCGGCTGCTTGTAAGCGATTATTGCCAAAGTTTCCTGAACAGGGCGGTCTAACTCAGTGCTTGACAAAAGCTTTGTTGAAAACTGGACATAGTCCTTTCTTAACGCAATCTTGTATTTGCCTTCATTCTCGATTATTTCAAGCGAGCCGTTTCTTTCATCGTATGACTTCTTAAGCCCTTCTACAGCTGCTTTCACCAGCCCTTCAGAGCCTATTCCTGCTGATTTTCCAATGTCTTCCATTGTCATGTAGCTGCCTGTAATGAAGAGCACAGCCTCTACCTTGTTTTGCATATCGTCCATGGTGTAGAAAAAGCATTATTTGTTTTTAAAGTTTGTTATTGAATAAAGAGGCATTATAAGGCGTGTGGAGGGTGAAGAAAGAAGGCATAGAAAGCCCGCCTCTGTCGCTGCGCTCCGAGCCCCACTCGCAAGCTCGCAGGACTCCGGCATTTATTCATACAGTTAATTATTTTGGCATTAAGAGAAGCAATTAAATGAAAAAACATATTCTTGCTTATAGTTTTAATAAATATAGTACTCTTGTTTTAGAGATTCTTTCTTTAGTCAAAACTATAAATTTATGTTCTTTAAAAAAGTGTTCCCAATTGATTATGGGAAAGGATAAAGCATAAAAAAGCTCTTTTTTGCCTTTAATGTATTTTCTTAAATCATAAACTGCTTGGTTATCCCTATATACAAACTGGTGCATGCAAAATTTATTTGATTCATGCTTGATAGCAGAAACAGGGGGGAATTTTTTAGGCTCAATTGCATCAAAAAGAAAATACTCGGAAACATATTTAATTTTATCAAAAATAAGCTCGATGTCAGTTCTGTTCTGAAAATGATTAAAAAAAGAGTATATTGCTGTCGCCAACTCATATTTTTTATGGAAAACAGCATAACGAATATCAGCAATTTCGAATATGGCTCCTTTTGAATATTTTTTTGCTTCAAGTATAAGTTCCTTTGAACTGTCTATGCCTTTTCTCTTATCGTTACCTTTAAGCTGTTTAAGAAAAGAGCCGTCACCGCATCCTATATCCAAAATACTTTTAGGATGCAATTCTTTAATTAAGTTCGTTGCTTTATCATAAAGCAATTGCGGCTTCTCATATGCCGTTATATAATCTTTTGATAGAGCAGAATAAAGAGGATTGTTTGCTTCAGGAAGAAGCATGGAATTTGATTCTTTTCCGTTAAACAAATCGCACCAGACAGGGTCCGGCGCATTTGGATTATTTAAAATGGCAACGGCTCTCCCCCAACAGCCCCCTCCGCAAATATTAAGATGCTTGCAATTCTTACATTTTATGCTGGTCTCTGCAGGCATTAAACCTGATGATTGAATCAGCTTATAGATTCTAATGAGAGAATTCTCATTTATATTGCCAAGCCTGTAAAAATCTATTTCCCTGAAAAACTGGCAGGGATAAACTAGTCCATCAAATCCAATTGACACTTTATTATAAAATGGGCGGCAATTCATAATGTCTGATGAGTATTCATTGCAAATGGCTTCTGTTACCTGCTTATATTTTATGAAAATATCCTTATTTTTGGAAGCGCTTCCCCTGAATGCAACAGGAAGAAACGCAACACGATCCACTTTTAATTGATTTAGGCAAAAATCCTTGAATTTTTTAATCTGATTTGAGATGCTTTCTGAAAGGACGCAATTTATTCTTACATATATGCCTGCCTGTTTGAGCAATAAGATATTATTTACGACATTTTCCCAGTTTGTGCCCCTTATTTGCTCAAATTCATGCTTAAACCCATCCAAGCTTACTACAACAGTATGGGGCTTATATTTTTTTATAATATTAATATAATCGTTGATAAGTGTGCCATTAGTAACGATTACTATTCTAAACCTCTCTTTATTAAGAAATGCCAATATTTTGCCAATGTCTTTATGCATAAAAGGTTCTCCGCCTGTTAAAGCCACAGTATGAGCCCCTAATTTTTTGGCATCCAAAAAAATGTGCTTTAGCTTTACAAACGGCAAATCTTTATATGCAATATTCTTATTGCCCCAATAACAATGCCTGCAGCTAAGATTGCATTGCCCTGTTATTGCGATATCCAAAACATCCAAACTTCCTTTCCTGCTGCGTTTGAGTATGTCATTAGCTTTATCTTTTATAGAATATTTATTTAAGATTGACGATAAGCTATTTTTTATAACAGATTTATTTGTATATTTAATTTTAAGATATTTATGTTTATTTAAAAATAAAAGATTATATCCACCATTATTTTGCTTAAGCACTAATTCTTTAGCCATCTATTTGGACTTAACAGTTATTAAGCTTACTAGTAATCCCTTCACTCTTCTCTTCTTCGTTTATTTCCTCTACGTCGATATTGGCTTGATTTGCCGGCTGTTTAGATTTCTTCATTAAAATCACCTCAATATATCGAGAGATTGCTAATTTATATACTTAATGAAAATATTTACCTCAGCGCCCTTGCCCTTTCCTCAAACTCGTAAAGCGTATGAACAATATGGCTGTCCTTCTCAGAACGGCTTTTTTCAATTGATATTGGCTTTCTTTCCAGCAGGAATGCCTTTATCCCTGCCTTTACCGGGTTCTCGTAGTCGTGCGTTCTTGAATCGCCGACATGGACTATTTCATCTGTTATTATTCCAAGTTTTTTGCATATCTCCTTGTATATCTCCGGCTCTTTCTTCATTGTGCCGAAGTCGTCAGACATTGAGTAAGTTGCTTCAAAGTACTGCCTTATGTCTTCCTCGTCAAGCTTCAGGTCAAGGAAGTGCCTTGTTGCTGAAGAAATTATTATCAGCCTGTAATCTTTTTTTAAAGATTCCAATACCGGAATTGCATCCCTGTAATGCTTCAGCTCTTTTTTTAAGTTTTTTATAATATCCTTGAATGAATCATCTATTTCAAAGCGCTTAATCCAGTAAGTCGGGTCTGTCCACTGTTTTTCTCCGCGCATGCTGTCGTATGCTTCTGTTGCAAAATCAAATGCCTCAGTGAAAGAGATTTTCCGTTTTTTTGCTATAATGCTCGGAAGCTCGATAAAATAGAAAGTGTCATCAAATTCCTCGTCAGTAAGGCATCCGTCCATGTCAAAGGATATTACTTTTATTTTAGAAGCCATTATTTGCCACCATGCTGCTTACCTATTGCGCTACCCGCCTACTTTGCTACATACTACCTACTACAAACTACTTCCTACTCACTGACTATAATTCCTTCTGCCACAAACGTGCCCTTGTCTGTCTTGATTGCAGTCAATTCCGCCTGCCTTTCAACAGCCCTCACTGACTTTACAGCCGCTTCCAGCATCTGCTCTGTCAATACAATGTCCCCGGGCCTCAAGTCAACTGCTTTCTTTGATGAAAAGTCCTTCATAACAAATAATTGCTCCTCAGAGCAGGTCAGCTCCTCTGCAATTCTCACGCTTACTACCTTTTCCAGCTTTGCAGGAACCAGTGCAGTTACTTTTGCAGGCACCATTTTCTTCTTTTCAATATCCAATGCCATGACTTCATCCCCTTCAACCAATTCGCCTATTGCCACGAACTGGCCGTCAGCCATTGTTACTGCAGTTTCCTCTTCAAATGCCATGTTTTTTCCTTATGTATTGATTGTTTATTAACGTTTGCTAAATAATTAAGCTAATTGGTATCTTAGGAAAGCGGCAATCCCGCCAATCTCCTTTAACTGCACTCCTTCAGGAGTGTCCAATGAGATGAACATTACTTTTGCGCCTGACGCCTCTGCCTTTTCCTCAATGTCATTCGCAATCGTGTCTTCAACAAAATCAGAAATCAGGACCTTGTCAACTGCATTCAACGCAATCGCATTCAGGACTTCATCCTTTCCATACGCAATCATCTCAGGCTTTACAGCCAACTGCTTTAATAATTTCTGCATTACTTCCTTTTCCTCAGTGATTGCTTCCTTTGCCAATACATCCTGGCTCTTTTCAACCAGTTCCCTTAACCCGAACTCGTCTGTGTAGCTTATGTCCTGCACTGCAATGATTTTCAGCTTAAGCTGGTTATTGAGGTAAGGCTCATTAAGATAGTCTAATTTGCTTGGACCCGGACCTCCCACTATTATGCCCTTCAGGTTTTTTAATTCGAGATAATGGTCCTGCATCAAAGAAGCGATTCTCTTGAAGAATTCCTTTGAAGCTTCCTCACGAAGGCGGGAGTAACGCTGAGCGCTCTGTCCTCCTGCCTTGACCTTTCCCGGAACGCCTGAAGTTATGTTGTCTAATACAGCTATCTGCGTTCCTTTCAATAATCCTATTGTGCATTCTCTCCTGTCCAAAGTGACTATTCCAAAAACTTCCTTTACTTCCATCATTTCCTTGAGAATATCCAATTGGAATGTCTGCTCGCATCGGTATAATCTTGTATTTATCGGCTGCGGAGGCTCTATTGACCATACCTGTATGTCAGGCTTTCCTTCCCTTTCTGACGCATCTCCGGAGAATACCGCTAATCCGTTTGGAGGGGTATTTTTGAATAGTCTCAAGTGCCTTATCATTCTTTCCAATGAATCAGTGACGTGGGTTCTTGTTGTCTTGTCCTTGATGTTTGATGCAGTGCCCTGCTCCTGCGAGATATGGTTGATTATCTTGTTCAAGTCATAGCCGGCGGGAATGTAAACTGATACTAATTCAGTGTGCCTTCCGCGTATCAGCTCCAAGCTTCTTATGAACTTCTTGAGCTTGTGCTTTTCCAGTGTTGTTAGTGTTGACATTGTAATACCTAAATAGATAAGTAATAAGGGGTTTAAAAGAGTAGTGGTTTATATACGTAATGGGCAAGTGGGCTGGTAGCAAGCAGAAGGTAGGAAGGCGGGCCTCCGGCGTGTTTTTTGTGGTTGCTTGTGGTTGGGCATTATTATTTTAAGGCCATAATATTCTTGAAATCTCCTTTTGAGCAAACTCCTGTAAATCTTTTTCCGTTTTTCAAAAGGCATAAAAAGCATACTTTTCTCATAAATTGCCATAATAAAAAACCCGCTATTGCCCCGAATATACTACCAAATATTCCAGAGAATAATAGTGCATTTATAAGATTAAATTGAGGATTACTGACTATACTTAAAAAAGCTAAAAGAGTAAATCCGCTTCCAGCAGCCCCGCAGATATATTTTTTTCTACTTATGTACTTTCTTTCAACATCTTCTGCAGCCGCCTCTATTTTTCTAATGTCTTTTTTGGTTAATACAATATCTTCACTTGACCATTCCTTGCAGAGATGTATACTATTATTAAAAACGTTTATGTGATATCCCTTATAATCTCCTTCTACAACTTCGGTTCTTACCATCTTTATTCGTTACTCCTTATTTTCCCATATTAATTTTCTTAAGTTGATATGCTTGTTTTGCGATTGATGTAAGTGTAATAAATTTATTTTTATTCTGTTCAGCAGCAAATTTTTCCTTGACATAAGCAATTGCCGCAGTTTCGTTTGTTAATTTAACAAAATGTGGATCTTTAAGAAGAATTTCCTTGATCTGGACCAATTTTGATTGTGCTTCTTCCCTAAATAAGTCTCTACATTTGCTACAATAATCTTTGTCGTCCCAAACCTTTTTTTCTTTTTTACAACTTTTACAAAGCTGTTCTTCGGGTATAATCTCTCTAGGTTTTTCTAGGGGTTCTGGGAGCGAATTTAATTCTTCTTGTAGCTCATTTCTATCTGCTCTTTTTTGCAATCTTTCCCTATGAAAAAGGTAGTAATCTGTAAATTTAATATTCTCCTTAAAATCTTTGGGCATCTCATTATATGCCTCTAAAATAGCTATATCAATTTCTTTTAGTTCTAATATTTCCTCTTTAATTTGATTTTTAAGATTTACATCTTCAGCCATATTATTTACCTACCAATTCCGCCGCCTTCTCAACTGAATCAAACTCCACCGCCCTGCCCTTTTCAAGCAGCTGCTTAATCCCTGCAGAAGGCTCCAATCCCAATGATAAGCTCGGCACGAATATCTGCCTTTTCTGCCTCCAAGCCAATTCAGCCTGCCACATTGAGCCGCCTGTTTCTTTTGAAGCGACAACAAAAACAGCTTTGCTCAATGCAGATGTTATCCTGTTCCTTTGCAAAAGAGAAAACCTGTTGCCAACAAAATCAGGCGCCTGCTCTGTAATCAAAAGCCCTTTCTCGGCTATTTCATCAAACATCTTGTTATTCAAGGCAGGATATTTGTTCAAAAATCCCGAGCCAAGAACGCAAATTGTCTTCCCAAATCCTTCAAGAGCGCCAAGATGAGCCATTGAATCAATGCCTTCTGCCCCGCCGCTCACAATATTAAAACTTTTGCTTAAAGAAGAAGCAATATTCTTTGCAAACAATGCCGCTTTTTCAGAAGGCTGCCTTGTTCCAACAATGGCAAGAGACGGCTTTTCAAGCAAACCAATATCTCCTCTTGTAAATATTACTTTTGGCTTGTCAGCTATTGAATGCAATACAGCAGGATATTCCTTATCAAAGCAGAACATAACCTTGACTTTGTTCTCATCGCAATAATCCAAATATTTCCTGCTTTTCTCAAGCAAAATTTCCTGCCCTTTAAGCATTTCTTCAGGGCTTGTTGCAGATGAATAAACTTCAGAGAGCCTAGATGGCCCTATTCCCTTCATCATGCTTACTGCAAGCCAATATTCTATATTGTCCATATTCATTTCTCCAGCATAAACTCCGATACGCTCATTCCTTCTGGAATTTCAGCATATTCTTCCCTTGAATGGTTAAGCCCCAGCACCAAAAACAGGGCTCTTTTTGCATTGTGGGATTTAAGCGCCCGCATTGCCTCAAGGCAGCTCATCCCGCTTGTGCATATGTCATCTATTACCAAAACTGCCTTATTATTTAAATCTTCAGCAACTTCCATTGTGTTTACCGCATTATTATACTTTTCTGCAAACTGCCTTACATCATGCTGCCTGCTGCATTCTTTTGCTCTTTTGATTAATGTTTCATTGAAATTGAGATTAAACCTTGCGCAAAACTTTCTTGCAAGCTCAACAAGATGCGGGCTATATCCTTCTTTATGTCCTGGCATGACTGCAACAATGTCCGGCTTAAAATAAGCGTCCTTCTGTATATGCTCTGAAAAGCATTTTGCAAGCGACTCCTCAAAATATTCACTTTCCTTGCCTTCAAACCTGAAATCATAGAGCTTGTCAGAATGCTCTGATTTTCCCTTTTCTTTGTATCTGTAATCAAGCCCAACAATAATAGCATTAATGCCTTTGAATAAAGGCGCAGTCTGTTCCTTGTAAAATACTTTTCTGATTCTTGCCATATTCCAAACCATAATAAAAGGGTTTATATTGCCTTCCCGTGCGGCTGGCAAGTGGCAAGTGGTATGCTTATTTCCGGACATTCCGAAGGAATTTCAGGCAAAAAGAAAACAGAGTAAATAATTTCTATATACTAATTATCTACTAATATCTACTAATTTAGTAGATAGCTTTATATATTACCTCATATACTAATTATCTTAATATTAGTAGATAAAAATGAAACTGCCTGAAAAGCCAAAAGACTGGAAAAATACTCTTGAAACAGATGGAGAGAAAGTATTCAAATTACTAAAAGAGAAAAAGCTGTTCGAGAAAGTGACAGAATATAACCGAAAATACTTCTATTGGGAAGAAATCAAGTATAGGGCAGACAGCCCAAAAGAGCAGGAGTATTTGTGGGCAATGATGAAATTTCTAAGAAACGAGAAATATGAGAAAATACCCTTTCAGAACATAAAAGCAAAATACAATAGCCTGCCTGAAATCAACAAAAAGCTGCACCAGTTTGACAAATACCTCACAGGGAATATAGCTCTGCAAGAGAAGAGCTTAGGCTTGGAAAAGAGGTATATAATCAGCTCTTTGATGGAAGAGGCAATAGCTTCAAGCATTCTGGAAGGTGCAGCCACCACAAGACAGGCCGCAAAAGAAATGCTTAAGCAAAAAAGAAAGCCCCTTAGTGAAAGCGAAAAAATGGTTGTAAATGGGTTTGAAACGATGCAGATGATAAGAAAAAGAAAAGATGAAAAACTCAGCCCTGAATTTTTGTTGGAAATACAAGCATCCATAACAAAAGGCACATTAAAAGATGAAAAAGATGCAGGACGCTTCAGAGATAAGGATGATGTTGTGGTGGGAGATCATTTGGATCCAGAAGTAATATATCATATCCCTCCTAAATGTGCAAAAGTGAAAGATATGATAAATGAAATATGCTATTTTGCAAATAATGAAGAAGGGGATTTTATACACCCGATTATTAAAGCCACAGTATTGCATTTTTTAATAGGGTATGTGCATCCGTTCAATGACGGGAATGGAAGGACTGCAAGAAGCGTATTTTATTGGTATCTGCTTTCAAAGGGGTATTGGCTTTTTGAGTATATGGCTGTTTCAAGAAGGATTTTGAGCTCACGCAAGGATTATGGAATTGCATATCTTTATACAGAATATGATGAAATGGACATGACTTATTTCATTAAATATATTGTGGGCTGTGTTGATGAAGCGCTGATAGACCTTTTAGATTATATTAAACGAAAACAAAAAGAGCAGCAGGAAGCCACACTAATTATAAAGCATACAAAAGGGCTGAATTTCAGACAGGCAAGCATACTTGAAGAGATTATGAAGAATCCTACTAAGGACTTCACAATAAAAGAGATAGCACAGACTTACAATACTGTTTACCAAACTGCAAGAAGCGACCTGCTTTATCTGGCAGAAAAAGGATTTTTGAGCAAGAAGATAGTTTCCAGGGCGTTTGTATTCTATTTTAACGAAAAGAATAAGGACAATATCAATCGACTTAAAGCAGATTAATTCTATCTACTAATATCTACTAAATTAGTAGATGGGGTTCTTAAGGGCGCCCCCTTAACTGCCTTCTTTTTATAGGGATTTACAGAATTCTACAGCTCAACGCCAAACTCTTTCCCATACTCAACTTGCTTTAGCCCGTGCGTGGAACACAAGTCCTTCTCTATTACTTTCAAAACCTCCGGAACAACCGCTTTCTTCACTTCTGCCTTCAGGCTGAGTGCCTTGTCCTTCTTGGCTTTCCAGACTGCGCTGTCAAATGCCAAAAGCTCTTCAGTTGCAAAAGGCGCCTTGTGATTTCCTGCAACAGGAAACTCCTCAAAATGAACATCCTTCCCAAACAAGTCCATTGAAAGCTTGTATGTGAGCATTGGCATTATGGGAGCCAGAAGCTTCAATAAAGTTTCAAGGCAGTGGTGCAGTGTCCATAATGCAGAATCCTGCTCTTCTTTTGAGCACTTGCCTTCCTGATTATAAGCGCGGTTCTTTACCAATTCCATGTAATGAGAAGCAAATGTTTCCCATATGAAATGCTTCAGCTGTATTGCCGGCTCGTGAAAGTTATAGTTGCCATAGCTTTCATTTGAAACCGCAACAAGCCTGTCGAGCTCTGACAAAATCCACTCGTCAAGAGGATTAAGTTTTGCAGGCTTAGATGCACTCTCAAACATTGAAATGAACTTCGCAACATTCCACAGCTTAACTATTGTCTTTCCTGCTCCTTCTATTCTTTCAAATGAACAGCGGAAGTCATCCCTTTCCAAGTTTCCCTCAACAGCAGCCCACAGCCTGAAAGGCTCTGCGCCGAACTTCTTCAGAACTTCCTGAGGGTCAACCACATTGCCTGTGCTTTTTGACATCTTCTTGCCCTTTTCATCAACAATATGATAATTAATCCACGCGTCATTGAATATGCATTTGCCTGTCAAAAGATAGCATTTAAGCAATGTGTAATAAAGCCAGGTCCTTATAATCTCCTTTCCCTGAGGCCTTAACGAGCAAGGCGAATTCTTCTCAAAGAAATTCTCATCCATGGAATACTTCAGTATATATAATGGGGAGATTGATGAGTCAAACCACGGGTCAAACACCCTTTCATCGCCGACAAACTCAGTGGAAGAACATTTCGGGCACTTTGAAACAGGCGCCTTCTCTTTCCACGGCTTGTAATATTTCCCTTTAGGAGGCACAATCGCCTCATGGCATTTCCTGCAGTACCAGAGAGGAACCTCTGTTGCGTAAAATCTCCTTCTTGTAATAGGCCAGTCAATTGATACAGCATCAATCCAGTCAAGCATTATCTTCCTTGATTCAGGCGCATAGAAATTAACCTTGTTTGCAAGCTCCCTCATCTTGTCCTTGAAATCAAGCTGTTTTACGTAATACTCCTTCATTGCAATGAACTCAATCTCGTGCTTGCTTCTTTCGCAGATAGGAGTCTTGTGCGTAATCTGCTGCTGCTTAACCAACAATCCTTTCTCTTTTAATTCCTCAATAATCTTCTTTCTTGCATCTTTCACGTAAAGCCCTTTCAAAAACCCGGCGTGCTCGTTCATTGTGCCGTCCCTGTTGATTGCAATAGTTGGCGTTAATCCCATTTCCCTGAAGAACCTTATGTCAGACAGGTCGCCTGCAGAGCACATCATTGCCAAGCCTGTTCCCTTTTCAATCTGCGCAATGGGATGGGATTTGATTGGAACTTCCTTGTTAAACAAAGGAGTAATTGCATGCTTTCCTTCCAAATGCTTGTATCTTTCATCTTCAGGATTGAATATCACCATGCCGCACGTGCATACCAGCTCAGGCCTTGTTGTGCCTATTGTTAATTTCTCGCCTGTCTCTTTCACTGTGAATATGATGTCATTGAATGTGGATGCTTTTTCAGCATAATCAACCTCTGCGTCAGCAAGTGTTGTCTGGCAGCCGGGGCAGTAATTGTTTATTCTTTCATCCTCATAGATTAATCCCTTGTTCCACATGTCAATGAATGTTTCCTGCGTCAGAGTCCTGTAAGCGTCAGAATCAGTATGATACACATCCCCTATTTCATTCCCCAATTCCCACGAGTTAAAGCTGATGCCTAATTGCAGGAAAGTGTCTGTTGAAGCGGCACTGCTTTCTTCCAAAACCTTTCTGCAGGCTTCTATATATTGCTCTCTGGGGGTGTTGGTTAACTTAATATTGAACTTTTTTTCAGCAGCCATCTCAATCGGCAGTCCGTTCCTGTCCAAGCCAAGGGGAAAAAGAATATTGCATCCTTTCATTCGCTTGTATCTTGCAAACATGTCCATAAGACAGTATGTAGTGGCTTGTCCGATATGGACAGGAGTGTTTACATAAGGCGGGGGAGTGTCTATTGAGTATACCGGCTTTTTTGATGATTTATCGAACTTGTACAGATTGTCAGCCTTCCACTTGTCATAAGCTTCCTTTTCAAGCTCTTGGTTCCAGGATTTTTCCTTTATTTTTGATTCCGGCATAAGGATTTGAAAGGTTTAAGGGTGTATAAAAAGGTTTCGTCATAGTCACAACGAGGAAAAGGTTATAAATCAAGAGCTTATTCCTGAAATCATGGCATTCAGCTTCACATTCAGGACCCCTTCAGATAAATCTGACCTAAGGGAGGCAATTGATTTTCTTGCCAAGCAAAACTTAGGATATCCTGGATATGACTCGTGGGTCCAGAGAACCGAGGCAGAACTGGACAGCGGCTATAAAACCGCAATTCTTGCATATAATGATAGGGCTTTAGTCGGGGACTTAATATTCCAGCCACATAAGCAATTATCCAGAGTCAGAGAAATAAAGAACATAAGGATTCATCCGGGAATCAGAAGAAGGGATTTTGCCCATTTTATGCTTAAGCAGGCAGAAATAGAAGGAAAAGCAGAATTTGATGCCCTTATCTGTGACGCACGGGAAGATTTAAGCGATATTGCAGGAATTTTATATTTTTCCGGCTATTCAAAATTAGCGCAGGCTAATCTGTATGAGAAAGGAACAAGAGACATAGTATTGGTTAAAATATTCCAGAAAGAAAATCTGGAACAAATTTCAGAAAGGATAAGGAAGCATGTTCTGGAACAAGCCATGAAATAGCAATCTTATTAAATGCAATTGCTATGCTTTAATTTATGGACAGGTTATTTGTACCGTTATGCACACAGCCTTTCTTGGATTTCAAGCATAATGGGAAAAAATATGAATTAAGAGCATGCAAAGGGCGTTTCTCGCAAAAGCATGTTTATGCCAACAGAAAAGTCGAAATAAGAAGGGGATACAGCGGCGAAAGCATTTGGGGCACTATTGGAAACAGCGTTGCCGGAGACTTGAATGAAATCTTAAAGAAAATTAATTTCAAGGAAATAATTCCCTCGGCCGATTCTGAAAAGGAAGCAATTTCTAAGATAAAGGCATATCTTGGAGAGCAAAGCGAATATATTGCCTTTGAAATCATATTCTGGGCGCCATTTAATGCTTCATGAAAAAGGCGGCTGGAATTCAGTGCCTTCTCATAAACTTCTCAAGAAAAGGAAACTTGTCGCGCAGGCGTTTTATGTCAACGAATTTGTCTTTTTCTAAATAGGATATACTATTCCCTGCAGGAACATATTTCTTCAGCGTTTTCAGGCCTTCTGGAGTAAATGCCCTGAATTCATTGCTTTCTGCGCAGTCAAAACCGCGCCCCACTTTTTGGAAAAACTCATAAACACATTTTTGAGAATGCCCTGCAGAGCCATAACCAACATTCCCGGTAACCCTAAAAAATGAGTGCATTGAACACCTTGCAAAATTGTCTTTTACATCCCCGAAGATGTCCGCAGAACAGCCGAGCGAACCTGTAAAGCAGGAGTCTCCCAGATTTCCTTTTATGTCCAAGAATAAAAAAGCGCCTTTCGCTTTCAGCCCAAATCCCAGACAGTCCAGTTCCACAGGAAGATCCAGCTTAAAGAATGGATAGTCTGAGCAGGCGTTAATATAATTCTGCATCAGCTTCGTAACATACATCCCTGTTATTTCACTGTAGCGGTGCTGTTCGAAATTGAAATCCATTGCCTTTTGCAGGAACTCATTAATCTCTTCAGGGCTTAATACAAAATCAACCTTATCCTTGTATGTCTCAACGCCTGAAGCGCCTATATAGATTGATGCATCCTCATCATTAAGAAAATACTCGTACTTCCCAAGCGCCTGCTCTAAGCCCATGGCAAGAGAGTATAAAGCAGGTCTTTAAATACGTTTCGCCGCAGAAAGCCGCCTTTATTCCAGTGTTTGCTTTGGTTTCCTTTTCTAACGCAATCTTTATATACATATATTAGAGAACTAGGCATATGGCACACATCGGCTTTTCAACAGGCTCAATGCACAATTCTTATTTTCCTATTGAGGAAAGGGCAAAAATGTTCAAGGCAGCCGGCGCAAACGCAATTGAACTGAGCTTTGGCACGCCCTGCGCCCTGAAGGATTACAAGATTACAGACGAGTTTCTTGAAACGCTTTCTTCCTATGAGCTTGTTACAATACACGCGCCGTGGAAGGACGGCGTCAGGTATGACGGAAATTCTTCAACAATCGTGGACAAATTAAAGGAAATATGTTCTGTGCAAAAGATATACGGCATTGTGCTGCATCCGAACACTGTTGATGATTATTCGCTGCTGGAAAAGTCAGGGCTGCCTTTTTTGATTGAGAACATGGACAACAAGGCAAGGTGCGGGACAAGGCCGCAGGAGTTTGAAAAGCTTAAAAAGGATTATAATTTCGGGTTTGTTCTTGACCTGCAGCACGCATACATGCACGACCCTGCGATGCAGCTTGCAGGAGAAATTATTGAGGCAATGGGCGATAATATAAGGGAATTTCACGCAAGCGGACAGCTTAAGAATAACACTCATACGCTTTTGCACCAGTCGGAAAACAGCAAGATAATAACCAGTCTGCTAAGGAATGACCTCCCTATAATACTGGAGGGGAAAATTACAGGCAATATCAACAATGAAGCTGAAGAGGAAATAAGCCTTATGAAGCGGATTTTAAGTGCGTAAGAAAGGAGATACAAGATGGCTGACAATGAATCAAAGATACAGGAAATGAAGGACATTGTCTCCGCTTTTGCAAAGGAGAGGGACTGGGAGAAATTTCATAACCCGAAAGACCTGGGAATTGCATTAAGCATTGAAGTTTCAGAATTGATGGAGCATTTCAGGTTCAAGAGCAATGAAGAGATTCAGGAATTTTTAAAGGACGCTGAAAAGAAAAAGGAGATTTCTTATGAGCTGGCTGACATATTCCACGCAGTCCTGAGGATTTCCGAAGTTTGCAATATTGACCTGTCAGAGTCACTTAAGGAAAAGATGGTTGAGGCAAGAAAGAAGTATCCTGTTGAGAAAGTTAAGGGAAAGAACGAGAAGTACACGCACTATAGCAAGTAGTTATTAGCTTGCAGTGGACGTCTTTGCGCATACCTCATTATAAATATTTTTCAGCTGCGCAGCCATCTTGTCCGCATTAAACATCCTTGCTTTTTTCATTGCAGATTCCGCCATATTTTTTCTTTTTTCAGGGCTTTTTGAAAGCCTGTATATTATTTTTGCCATTTCGTCAAGGCTATGCACTATATATCCGTTTTTGCCGTTTTCAATTATTTCAGGCGCAACTCCGATAGGGAATGTTACAGGCACAAGCCCCTGCGACATTGCCTCAATCAGGCTCAGGCAAAAACCCTCATACCTTCCTGTATTGACATATATGTCAGCATAATGGCTCCTGAGCAGAGAGGGAATCTTCTTTTTTTCAATGCTTAAGCTTGCAGCAACCCTTGGTATGCCTGAAAAAAGCAGATAATACCTGTCAACCTTTGAGCACATGCCTATTATATGCTTGTCAATATTTGGAAATTTCTTAAGAATGTACAAAAGGCGGTTTATGCCTTTCAGTTTTATTGTAAATGTGTCATCCCCCATCCTTCCGAGATAAACAAGAGCGGCAGTCTGCTTTGCTTTCTTTATGGGCTTGCTCCTGAACCAATAATCCTCTATTGCATTGTGTATAACATGTATTTTATCCGCCTTAACCTTGTTTTTCACAAGCTCATGCTTGACTTTTTCAGATGAGGCTATTACGGCTGTGCTTTTTCTTGCAACTTCAATCTCTATCCTGCTTATATCCTTCAATGATTTTATTGAGGAGCTTCTCCTGGTTATTCCAAGATGTTCTTTCAGGTTTGCATATATTCCAAGAAGAGTTTTTTCCTCAGACTCAAGATTAAGCAGCGAGGGAACGCTTTTCAAAAAGCCGTATGTTGTTGAGCCGAAATGAGAGATTACAGGAGTATTTGAGCCAAGAAAAGGAAGTACAGTGTAAGTTGTGCCCTGCACAAGGTCATAATTGTCAGCGTGGTTCTTGTGGCTTATCAATGAATAAAAAAACAGCATGTTGCCAATGCCTGAAAGCGACTTTGAAAACAGGCTTATGCTCTCGGCAGGGTATATTGTCTCAACAGAGCATCCTTTCTTTCTCAGCTTGCTTATTATGAGCTCATTTATGTAATGCGCGCCGTATTTCGGCTTTTTTTCCTGGTGAATGTAGAGTATTTTCCTGTTCATGCAGGATAATGGTTTTTTAGATGGTATATAAGGGTTTTTATAGAAATTCGGTTATTTATTCGCCATTATCTCTACAACATCGCAGTGCTTTAACTTATGCTCCCTACCGACAGGCATCTTTGTCTTCACGTCAATGGCTTTTATGAAATTCTTGCCAAAGTCAGTGTGCAGCCTGAATGCGAAGTCCAAAGCAGTTGAGCCCGGCGGCATCAAAAAGCAGTCAGGCAGTACATTGCCGTCCTTGTCTGCCAATTTATTAACTCCTCCCGGATAAACTGCAATATAATGCAATAAGTCAAACACGGCGTGGTTCAAAACATCCTGCACTCCTGTTGAGCCGCAGGCATCAAGAACATTCTTTTGTATGAATTCCAATGCCTTCTTTTGCTGCTCGTTTAAACTGCCTTTAACTTCAAACGTGTTTGCGCCCGGCTCATAAGCAATTAATCCTTTCTTGTTCGCTTCCCTCAATGCAAGCTCATAATCAGCAGAGCATCCGATAATCATCAGCTCGGGAAAATCTTCTTTCAATTTTTTGATATTATGCCTTGCCTCAGGCAGGTCCATCTTGTTTGCGGCAATTACCATCGGCTTGCTTTTTCTCCTGAGATAAGAGGCAATTGCCTTTAATTCCTGCTCTCCCCACAATGAAACATCATCTGGAAGCTCAAGCAGCCTGAATGCGTCAATCACCATGCCTTCAGAAACCCTTAATCCTGACATCTGCTTTGATATTGCCTTAACAGGGTCTTTTCCCTCCTGCTTTAATGTTCTTGCAAACCTTTCCCATCCCCTCATCATAATCTGGTAATACCACATGTCCAATTCCCGCTCCAAAAAGCGGATGTCATTTGAAGGGTCAAATGTTCCCGGGTTTGCAGGCTCCCCTTTCTCATTAGTTGCGCCTGCCGCGTCTATCACATTTATTAAAACATCTGCTTCATTTAAATCGCCTAAGAATTGATTGCCTAATCCCAAACCTTCTGAAGCCCCGGGCACCAATCCTGCAACATCTATAACATCAACAGGAACAAACCTGTGATGATTGATGCACGAGCCGAATCTCGGGTTGCATTGGGTTTTGAAGAAAGTGTCAACGCAGTCGATTTTTGAATATCCAATTCCATGGTTCGGCTTTATGGTTGCAAACGGATAATTTGCTATTAAAATATCCGACATTGTCAAAGCCTTAAAGAAAGTGCTCTTTCCAACGTTTGCCTTGCCTACGATACCGACTAACATCTGGAATAAGGATTATCAGGTAGTTTATAAATATAGCTGAAAAGCGGACAAGAAAGCACAAAAAAAGGCGGCTAGGATATCTTCTTTCCAATGAAGTCCAGAACTTTCCCGAAGGGGGATATTTTCCTCAGCTTTCCGACAACTTCAGGAAGAACTTTCAATGTGTATTCAATCTCTTCCTCTGTCGTAAACCTGCTTAATGTAAGCCTTAATGAGCCGTTTGCATCCTCGTGAGAAACTCCTATTGCCAGTAAGACATAGCTCGGCTCAAGCTCTTTTGCAGAGCAGGCAGAGCCTGTTGATGAGCAAATAAGTTTCTGGTCCAATAATGCGCCGATTGCCTCTCCCTCGATTGCCTTGAAGCAGACATTTACATTATTGCATAATCTTTTATTTCCTTTTGCGCCGTTAAGCATTGTTCCGGGAATTTCAAGCAAGCCCTTGATTAGCTTGTCTCTTAATCTTGACATCTGCTCAACGTGCTTTTTGCTTGCAATTTTCACTGTCTCTGCAAACCCCACAATGCCGGGAACATTTTCTGTTCCTGAGCGAATATTCCTTTCCTGCCCTCCGCCGTGCTGCCACGGCTTTATCTTTACTCCATTTCTTATAAACAATGCGCCGACGCCTTTCGGGCCGTGGATTTTGTGCGCATTCAGGGACATCAGGTCAATGTTCTGCTTTTTCACGTCAATCTCTGTTTTTGTATAGCTCTGGCACGCGTCTGTGTGGAAATACACATTATGCTTCCTGCAGACTTTTCCCAAAGCTTCAATGTCCATTATTGTGCCAATCTCGTTATTGCCGTGGATTGCAGAAAAAAGAATTGTCTCTTTTGTGATTGCTTTCTCCAATGCATCAGGATTTACAAAGCCTTCAGAGTCAACATCAAGATAAGTTACCTTGAATCCCTGCTCTTCAAGCCACTTGCAGGATTTCAGGATGCACTTGTGCTCGACTTTTGTTGTTATTATGTGTTTTCCCTTTTCTTTATTTGCAAAAGCAATGGATTTTATTGCGAAATTGTTTGATTCAGTCCCTCCTGAAGTGAATATGATTTCATCCGGCGAGGCATTAATTGACTTTGCAATAATCCTCCTGGCATTTTCTACCGCCTGCCTTGCCTCATTGCCGAAAGAATGTATTGAAGAGGGATTGCCGTAGCATTTGCTGAAATAAGGCTGCATTGCCTCAACCACTTTTGGGTCAGCCATCGTGGTTGCGCCGTTGTCCAGATAAACCTGCCTGAATCGCATAAAAGAGTATTTGCATTATGCTCTTATAAATGTTGTGCAAGGAAAAGCTCAAGGAAGCTTTAAATATCCAAAAGCCAATCGTAATAAGATGAACAAGAGAGGAATGTCGCCGATTATATCCACAGTTCTCCTTATATGCGCAGCTGCGCTGCTTGCAGTTGTCATACTGGCGTGGAGCGGGGTATTCTCAAGGGGCATAATGGCGTCTGCCGAAAAAACAAGCGAAAAGATGTCTGCCTGCGAATCCCAGACTAATTTGAATATAAAGCACGCCTGTACGCGCGAAGATTCAATAACAGTGATGGTTGAAAGCCTAGGCTCAAAGCAGGTTAATGGATTGATAATAAGGGTTATTGGAAGCTCAGGCGGATACCAGGAAGATATTGAAATTGAGATGAATGTTGCCGACCTGAAAAGATTTGACATTGAAAAGCAGGATGTAGGGGATATAACCAAGATTGAGATTCTTCCAAAAGTGGATATACAGGGGAAAATAGAGATTTGCGGGATAAAGGATTCTGAAACGAATATTCCTGAGTGCTAGCTTCTCTTCATTAATTCCTTGTCAGACAATGACTTCAGCTCAATTGAAACTGCCTTCTCATTGACTCTTATGTAATTCGGGCACAGGATATACGGATAATTGTGCACCATGCAGTACTTGATGATTTCAGGATTAAACTTCGTGACCACGTTAAGGCTTTCGCTGTCCCTGTGCAGGATTTCATAGCCTTTCAAATCCTTTTTTACCTTTTCAGCCAAGTCAATAAGCATCTTTAGCCTGGATGAATTAAGCTTTTTTTCCAATTGAGGGTATAATGCAGGATGCACCTTGATTATTGAAAACTGGTCTTTTATAATGTCAAAGTACTCCGGCTTTGAACTTGATATGAAGCCGCCATAGCCGACATTCACAGAGCTTCCGTCCGAGAAGCTTCCCACTATAATATCTGAGTATTTGCCGTTGCACATCTTTGAATATCCCAATGCCCCCGAGGCATCCTCAATCATCATGCAGTTGTTGTCCTTGCAAATGCTTGAAATCTTCTTTACAGGCTGCTCTGCAAAATAGCCTGCAAACGAAGTGAATATCATTGCGCCGCAGAACTTGGTTTTTGCCTTCAGGTCCCTTAAGTCAATGACTCCGTAGTCTGTCTTCACTTCAATAACGTCCAAATTGAAAAATTTAGGGTAATTCCTGAAAGATGTCCATCCGCCCTGGTCAGGGATTAAAATAGACGCTTTCTTTCCCAGTTTTTGCGCTATCGCCATTGCAAGAAAGATTGACGCATTGCACCTGTCAGTAATCCTTACTGCGTCGTGCCTTGTCATGCTTTCTATTTTTTCAACAGCCTGCCTCTGGTCTTCGTCCATCTGGTTATTATTGTGGCGGGGATTTTATAAAGTTATTGATGTGTTACAGAATCCAATTGCTAGAAAAGGTTATATATGGGAAAATGCTAATAATTAGCATAAATATTGCTTGAAAAAGAGGTTCGAAATGAAAAAGAAGAAGTCACTGCTCACGAAAAGATTGTATTTTGCCATTGCTGTTCTTACGCTTTTGGTAGCGGCGGGGATAATGACATCTGCATTCACTCTTGTTCCTCCTGGAATGCCGACTCACGCAAATTTGTATACAAGCAAAATATATGAGATGGGCGACGGCGGAATTGAGGTTATAGGCTCAGACTTTATTGCATCCCAAATAAACGGCACTACATCCAATTCAGGAAAGAGCGCAGTAGTCGGAAAGAACACGGCAACAGGCGTCGAAGGCAGGCTTGGATACTCTGGTTATGGCGTTTACACCCCTAATGCTTTGTATGCCGGCTCTGTTTCAACAGGCAGCCTTTCAGCATCTTCAATTTCAACAAGTTCATTAAGCATGAGCGGTGCGCTTAGCGCGCAAAGCTTTACAAGCACTGGCGGGGCTTCAACAGGAGTTTATGGAAAAGGGACAACCTATGGAGCAAGGGCAGAAGGAGGCACTTACGGATTGTATGCAACAGGAACTTCTTATGGTGTTTACACCCCTAACACATTGTATGCAGGCGCTTATACAGGCGGTTACTTTTATGGCAGCGGAATCAGCACATCCGGCTCTGCTTCTGCAGCCGGAGGATTTTGCACAGGCGGTTACAGCTGCTCAAGCGGATGGTATCAAGGAACAGGAATATCTGTAGGGCAGGTAAGCGCTTCAGGCGTAGTATCAGGGAATACGGGTATATTTGAAGGGATTACACTCCAAAGCGGGGTTGTAAGCGCTAACGGATACAAGGCGGGCGGGCAACCAGGAACAAATGATTGCTTCTTTGCTTTTGGTGACGGCGGCACGGCATATAAAGTATGCACATCCGGAGGGATTGTTACGCAGCAAGCAACAACATCAGGACCTGGAGTATCTGGATGTATTGGAACAAGCCCGCAGCGCGTTTGCTTTACAAATGGTATTATAACCAGCGTAACATAACTAATTTCCTTTTTTTAATTTATATTAATCTGTTTTTTCCCTTACCAAAACCCTTATTAATACTCAACCCCAATAATTACGTATGGTATTGGAAGACCTCCTCACGCCTGAAGGAGCAGAAAGACAGCCGCGGCGCAGGCTTATTCTGATGGCTTTTCCTGTCATTTGAGCTCGTTAAATGTGTTCATTGCAAATGGACAAAAGCGTTCAATTTAACGCCTTGAAGTTTCCCTGCCAAGAGGGAAACATTTGTATATAAGTTTCCCCTTAATGTAAGACATTTATATAATAGTAATGCAAAGATTTATATAATAGTAATGCGCAATATTAAGGTATGATACTGAAAGACCAGCTCCTGGAGATAGTAAAACTGCAGAGAAAGGAGATTGAAAGAATGGACCCCGGCATTGAGAGGGAGCTCCTGCCTGAAATAGACACAAGGCTGCCTCATGCGGCAATAATATCCGGAGTCAGGCGCTGCGGCAAAAGCACGCTTATGAAGCAGATAATGCGCAGGGGAAAGGATTACTGCTATTTCAATTTTGAAGAGCCGAGAGCGGCAGGCTTTTCGCTGAATGATTTCCCAAAGCTGGAAGAGGCTTTTAAGGAATGCTGCGGAAACGCGGCTTATTTCATGGATGAAATACAAAACGTGGACGAGTGGGAAAGGTTTGTAAGGAGAAAGCTGGATACCGGCGGAAAATTTGTAATAACAGGCTCTAACGCCTCGCTGCTGAGCAGGGAGCTGGGCACAAGGCTTACAGGAAGGCACATAACGCATACTCTTTTCCCATTTTCATATATTGAATTCCTTCGGTTTCTCGGGAAAAAAGCAGGAGCTGAAACATTTGAAGAATACCTTCGTAAAGGAGGATTCCCTGAATTCCTTAAGTACGGCAAGGAAGAAATGCTTCAGGAGCTTTTCAATGATATTATAACAAAAGACGTGATTGTGAGGCATAAGATAAGGGATGAAAAAACTGTAAGGAACATTGCCGTATTCCTGTTATCAAATATAAGCAGGGAATTTTCATGCAATTCGCTGGCAAAAACATTCGGGATACGCTCTGCAAATACTGCCGTTTCTTATGTGGGATGTATGGAAGAATCTTTCCTGCTTTTTACAGTCCCCATATTCAGCTTTTCGCTTAAGAAACAGCAGGTAAATCCGCGGAAAGTCTATTCCATTGATACAGGATTTACAGCTGCGAACTCTGCGTCGTTTTCAGCAGACAGGGGCAGAATACTAGAAAATGCCGTGTTCCTGCATTTGCGAAGGAAATACAGGGAGATATTTTATTTTAAGGGCAAAAGGGAATGCGATTTTATTGCAAAGAATAAAGGGAAAGCGGTATATGCAGTGCAATCCTGCTTACATCTTGATACAGACAATATGGAACGGGAGATTGAAGGCCTGAAAGAGGCGATGAAAACATTGGGTGTTAAGAATGGAGTTATTGTCACGCTTGCGCAGGAAGACAAGATAGACGGCATAAATATAGTCCCTGCGTGGAAATGGTTCCTTAAACCGCAAAATGCCTTCTAGGAAAATATATAAAGCCTCAGCCCCAATAATTCAGTATGGTATTGGAAGACCTCCTCACGCCGGAAGGAGCAGAAAGAAAGCCGTGGCACATGCTGCCCCTGGGCGCCTTGTATGCTTCAATTGCTGTTTTTCTTGCATTATGGATATTCAGGGAACAGGCAAGCCTGATTGTTGTTTTTCTTACTGTAATGGCGTGCATTCCCCTGATTTACAAGATAATAAAGTTTGAAGAGGACAAGGAAGTAAAGATTGAAAAAGAAACAGGAATATTGAAAGAGCACAAGAAGGCATTGGTGTCTTTCATCTATCTATTCTTTGGCTTTGTGATTGCATTCTCAATATGGTTCATTGCTTTGCCTGCAAGCTTTGTGCAGGACCTGTTTGCAACGCAGATGTTCACAATAAGCTCAATAAACAACGCAGTGACTGCCAATGTAATAACAGGGCATGCTGCAGGCCTGGGTTTATTATGGAGCATAATAGCAAACAACCTGAAGGTATTGTTCTTCTGCGTGTTTTTCTCATTCTTCTACGGCTCGGGAATGATATTCATATTGACGTGGAATGCATCTGTCATTGCATCAGCAATCGGCTCTTTTGTAAGGTCAAATGTGGAGAGAGCAGCAGCGCATGAGGGGCTTATGAAAATAGCCTTGTATTCGCACATGTATGCAATCGGCATGACGCGCTACATGACGCACGGGGTTTTCGAGATTCTCGCGTATTTCATAGGAGGGCTTGCAGGCGGATTGATTTCAATTGCAATTATTAAACACAGGATGGGTGAGAAGATATTCAACAAGGTGATGCTGGACGCATTGGACCTGATACTCCTTGCGATTGCCGTAACATTGTTTGCAGGCATAATAGAAGTGTATGTGACGCCGCTGATTGTGTAGAGGCATAGTTCTTAGTTACTACAGACTGCCTGTCGCATACCATAATGTTTATTAATTCTCTCAACCCCCTAACAGCCATGGGCAGCTGGAAAGAGATTATGTTTACAAAGCTGGAAGAGAAAAAGCCCATGATAGAGGGCTATAAGATAAAAGCCGGCTCAACTTTTGACATGGGCGAGCTTTACGAGTCAATGCACCGCTGGTTCATACACAAGGGGTATGACTGGAAGGAGCTCAGGTACAAGCACGTTGACAACCCGAACGGCTCTGTGACAACGGAAATATTCTGGGAATGCTCAAAAGCTCTTGATGATTACGTGACTTTTGTTGTTGAGATGGGCGCACAGATAGTCCTGTCAGAAGCAGAGGTAACGCTTCCCAACAATGCAAAAAAGAAAATGCACAAGGGCAGCATTGAAATGAAGTTCAGCGCATACCTGAAAAAAAATGTCAAGGTATGGGAAGGAAAGTCATTGGGGCAGTGGACAGGGCTTGTTTACGAGAAGATTCTTATAAGAAAGCGCCTTGAGGAGTATGAAAAGGCAATGCTTGGCGAGATAAACACGTTTTTTGACGAGATTCGTTTGTATCTTCAAATCAGATAGTAGTAGGTAGTTTGTAGGACGTAGCACTTAGTTTGTAGTTAATAGTTTATGGCTGTTATTTTTTGTGTGAATCTAGTAAGCATTTTTCCTATTGCTTCTAATTCTTCATTTAGCAAAGCGAAAGAATTATTATCTATATAACCCAAGTCTTTGCTCAAATTAAGAAAATGCACGCATTCTTTTATAGAACCCATGGAAATATGCAGGAAATGGATAAAATCCTTATCAGTTCGCCTTCCGCATCCTTCTGAAATATTCGCCCCGATAGAAGAGGCGGCGCGCCTTAACTGGCTTGTAATGCCGAATGTTTCTTCTTTGGGAAATAAGTATGTTATTTTATATACATCCAAAGCAAAGGCATAAGCCCTGTTGTATATCTCTAATTGTGTATGATCTTGCGGCATTTTTAGGCTCTATGCTTGCTTATTTTTATGGTTTAAATGCGTTTCCCATAATTTTCCGCAAATCTTCCATAAAAACCGAAAATTATTTTTGGTCACAAACGACCGACTGCTTACTACAGACTACTTACTACCAACTACGCTGCTCTCGTGCCCTGACTTCTCAAACCTGATTACATTGCTCACAAAGCTTTCTATCTTCTGCTCGTGGCTCACTATAATCACCTGCCCGATGCTTAATTCATCCAGCACGTTTTTCATCTTTTCAAGCTGTTCTTCTGAAAATCCGTCAGTCGGCTCGTCTAATATGATTATGTCCTTTGTCTGTATCTCGCCCATCATGTTGTTTACAACCTGGTTCAATGCAAGCCTGTAAGCCAGGGCGGCGGCTGTTTTTTCCCCGCCTGAAAGGTAACCGTAATCAATCTCATACCCGTTCTGCTCAATCACAGGAGTAAACTCAGTGTCAAGCCTTATTGCCACTGACTCATTGTCAACAAGCATTGAGAACCATTTTGAAAGCAATGAGTCAAACTCAGAATGCGCCTTTGCCATGACTGTCTTTTCCATGTCTTCCGCAATCTGCATGAAATAATAATCAAGCCATTCCTTCAGCATTGAAACCTTCTTAAGCCCTTTCTTCAGCTCCTCTTTTTCCTTTATATCTGCCGTAATCTCTTCAATTGATTTCAATGTCATTTCTTTTCTTGCCTCAAGCTGAGCTTTTTTCAATTCAATCTGCCTTAGCGCGCTGCCGGAAACCTCAAGGGATTTTTTTGCATCCATCTGCTTTTTTTCAAGCTCAGCATACGCTGCAAGCCCCTTGGCAAGGGCTTCTTTTTTCATGTTTGCAGCCAAAAGCTCCTCTCCCGCCTTTTTCAGCCTTTCCTCAACAGAGGATTTTAATCTCATTGCCTCCTCTGCCTCTTTCAGCTGCGCTTTTGCAAGCAGTTCCTTTTTCTCTTCATCATATATCAAGTCAAGCTCGTTATTTATCTTTGAAACAGCCTCTCTCAATGCCTTTTCGCTTCCGGAATGCAGGGCAAACTCCTTTTCAATTTCAGCCAATTTCGCATCTTCTGCCGAATGAATGCCCTGCTTATGCTCTTCTTTCACGTCCTGCATGCAGGTCGGGCACTTGTCAAGCATTGAAATCTTCCTTTTCAGCTCTTCGCACGCTTTTTTTCTTGCGTTAAGCTCGTGGATTTTCGCGGATACAGAATTTATCTCAGCCTCAATCTGCTTTATTTTTTCCCTTCTCTCCAGGCGCTCCTTTGCGAAATCCTTGCCTGAAACTTTCTCAGGGCTGTTCAGCCTTATCTTCTCTTCAAGCCGTTTCAGCTCTTTTTCCTCGTTTGCCTTCTGGATTTCATACAGTCTCGCCTTCTGCTCGCAAAAAGAAAGCTCCTTTCTCATTTCAGCCGACTTTTTAATGTCCTGCTCAAGCGCTTCAATAAGCAGCCTTGCTTCCTCAGCCTTTATTGCAGCCTCTTTTGCCTTTGGCTCTGCCTCATTAAGCTCTTTTAAAACAGAATCAAGCTCAATCGCCCTTGAAGTCCGCAGGTTCTTTTTTGCATCCAAATCAGAAGTGCATCCAATAAGCTCTTTTTTCCTTTCGCCTGCTTTTGAGGATACAATTTTTGCATTTTCCTTTATTTTCCTGTACTTGTCAATGCCGAACACGTGCCTTAATGCGTTCAGCCTTGCCTCCTTGTCTCCCAAAAGAATCTGCTTCATTTCCTCCTGCGAAACATACACAGTGTACCTGTAAAGCATCTCGTTTTTTGTAAGGGCTTCTTTGGGATAATTCAGCAGTTCAAGAACCCTCTGCTTTATTTCAATTGCAGTAAGCGCCTTTCTTGCCCCGTTCTCCTCAATAAACCCGGCTTCCTGCGAAACCCCTGATGAAGTTCTTTTGAGGCTCCTTCCTATTCTTACATCTTTTCCCCCGATGCCAAGCAAGACCTCGACATAACCCTTGTCAGCGCCGTTTCTCAGCAGTGATGCGCCTGAAAGCTCGCTTCTTCTTAATCCGAAAAGCGCAAACTCGATTGCCATTAATACTGTTGACTTCCCGCTCCCTATGTTGCCTGAGAGAAGCATGCTTCCCTCCGGAAAATTCATCTCGCTGTGCGTATAGCTCCTTATATTGTCCAAAACCACCTTTTTTACCTGCATATATTTGCCATATCTATTCAGAGCATATAAATCTTTTTGTTGTTATTAGTTTTTAGTTCTTAGTCAGCAGTCTGGAGTCCTTAGCCACTGCCTGCCACCAGCCACGTGCAAACATTAAAAAAGCCAAAACCCCATTTATAATCCATGCATCACCGGAAGAAAAGCCTTGCATTGCTTGTAGCCGCAACCATATTCATAGTAGCGGGCTATATCCTTCTTTACGTGACGCCTGCTGAAAAGCTGGGAAGCTGCGCAAAGCTCGGAGGCACGTGCAAGATTGACTGCTCGCTCGGAGAAAGGCGGATAGGCTCCTGCGGGGAAATGTCCTGCTGCATACCCCTTACATCATCGATTGTTGCGCCGAAATTCACAGAAGCGGTTTCAAAAAGGGACATCTCAATCTGCGCTCTTCTCACCCCTGATTTAAAAAAGCAGTGCGAGATTCTTGTGTTTGACTCAATCAGCAGCGACCTGGCTTTGAAGTACAATGACATCTCTCACTGCGACGAAATAATTGACGAGGGAATCAGGGACAGCTGCATACAGCAGATTGCATTCAAGTCAGGCGACAAGTCCTTGTGCTCGGGAATCGAGTCAGAGTCTGCGTTTGACAAGTGCATAATGCATTTTGCCCTGAAGGCAAGAGACTGGCAGATTTGCGCAAACGAGATTGTGAGGAAAATCGATGTTGACTTGTGCCTGAAGCAGATTGCAGTTGCCTTGAAGAGCATTGACATATGCAGCCAGATGTCTTTGGAGCCCGAGAAGGCGGACTGCCTGCTCAGGGTTGAGCTTGCGCTAAATTCAGAAAACAATGTTGACTGCAGCATTATCGGCAGGGAAAACTGCGAATCAACAAAGGGCTGCAGGCAGGTTCTTGTCACAGACCCGCTGGAAGAACTGAAAGATGTCTATGCAGGCTGCGCAAGGGATGCAAGATATTTCTGCGAATCAACAAACGGAAAATGGATTGTGGAAGATGAGTTCCTTGAGATTTCAGAAACCTGCAATTGCGGGAACAGGGCATATTACGCAGGCTACGGATGCTTTGACTGCGCCGGATTCACTTATTCAAAGGCAGACTGCCTGAGAAGATTACAAAGGAATTCCTAGCGCCCCGGATTTGGAAAAATATCAGCATAGATTTGACGACGGAAAGTTTAAACCGCCTTTCAAATATGCTGAAAATTATGCTGTATTTTATGTTTTTTCCTTTGATTTTTTCGGCAGATTCATTTGGTTTTCCAACACCTGCCGGAAATCTTGCGGATTTTTTCCCAAAGAGTTTATTAACGGGAAGCAAATGCAGGGACAGTTATGCTTAAAATGCAAAAAAGAGAAGATAATTCCCTAACATTGAGTATAGAGAACATTAGGAGCAGGATTCATACAATAAGGGGCATGCAGGTAATGCTTGATAAGGATTTAGCTGAACTTTACGTTATTGAAACAAGAGCATTAAAACAGGCGGTTAATAGGAATATAAAACGATTCCCTCCTGATTTTATGTTTGTATTGACTGAAGAAGAGGCTGCGGCAATGGTATCACAAAATGTGATACCATCAAAAAAGCATTTAGGGGGTGCATTGCCTTATGCTTTCACTGAACAAGGTGTTGCAAATTTAGCCAGTATCTTAAAAACCAAACAGGCAATTGAAATGAATATCCAAGTAATGAGAGCATTTGTCGCAATGAGGCGGTTTATCTCTGCGAATGCCTTAGTATTTCAAAGATTGGATAATGTTGAAAAGAAGCAGATTGAGCATGACAAAAAATTTGAGGAAGTATTTGACGCAATCCAAAGCAAGGACATAAAGCCTGAAAAAGGAATATTCTTTGAAGGGCAGGTGTTTGACGCATACAGTTTTGTTTCGGACATAATAAGGTCTGCTAAAAAGTCCATAGCGCTTATTGATAATTACGTGGATGACTCTGTTTTGACACTTCTAAGCAAGAGGAATAACAATGTGCGCGCTGTAATCCTGACAAAATCCATTTCAAAGCAATTAATGCTTGACCTTGAAAAGCACAATTCCCAGTATCCTTTTGTTGAAGCAAGAGAGTTCAGGCAGTCCCACGACAGGTTTATTATAATTGACAGCCATCAGGTATACCACCTTGGCGCCTCATTAAAGGATTTGGGGAAAAAGTGGTTTGCGTTCTCAAAATTCGGCAAAGAAGCGCTTGCTTTAATCGGGAAGTTGGACATTTAATTACAAAGGAATTCCCAGCGCAGAAGACGCTTCTGCAACAACCCTTCTCTCAAAGTCAGCCGCTTTCTCTCCTTCTGCCTTCTCTATGTTCAGCGCTGACAATAAAGCCCTCACTGCCTCCTCTTCTTTCTCAAACAATGGGCTCTCGCTTCTCTGCTCCTTTATTATGTCTTCAGCGTCCTTTTTTGCCTCTGCAGCCGGCTCTTTCATCTCAATGCTTGAAAGCCCCGAGGTGTTCTTCATCACAAAATAAGCATTTCCCAATTTTTCAAAAATTCCCTTGAAATTAATGTCAGACGGCTTTCCTGAAGCCAGTGCTCCGTTCAGCCTCAAAAGCACTATCTTGTCATTTGCATCCAATGCAGAAACTTTTTCCATAATCTCGTCCTGCAATTGCATTGCTGTTTTCTTGCCGGCGTCAAAGCGCAATGCGGCAACGTCTTTCATATTTATTTCAACTCTCTTATATCCGTTTTCATCCACAATGAAAAATCCGCCGTGCCCCTGCTCTTCAAGCTCCTTGAAGTTGTTCGGGAAAAGCGCGCTTGGGAATGTTATTACGCCGCTGCCGTGCTTTTTCTCCAATAAAGCGTGCACGTGCCCGCCTGCATAATAGTCAAAGCCGTCAGGAAGCATTGAGCAGGGCATTGAATCCATTTCTTCCATTCCGGCAGGCTTTAATTCATCCAGCGCAGAATGAAACATGAATATCTTGTATCCCATTTCCTTTCCCAGATGGCTTGTCTCTATTTCCCTGTAATCCTCTTTTTCCAAACCCCCCTTTCTTCCCAGCATTCCTGCAATCTTTGCATTCCCGTGCATTGTGAACATTAATTTGTTATTTTCAACCCTGAACACGTCGTGAGTAAGCCCTGCCTTTTCCAAAACCTCAAGCATTGTCTTGCCTGAAGGCGAGAAGTCGTGCGAGCCCGCTATTGTATAGCATTTGATTGAGTTGTCCTTCAGCTTTTTCAAGGCGGAAACAGTGTCCCTGATTAATTCAATCTGGGGTATTGCAGTGTTAAATAAGTCGCCTGCAATCAGGACAAAATCAACTTTCTCGGAAATGCAGGTGTCTATCGCCCTGCTGAAGGCATCCATCGTGAGCTGCTTCATCTTTGGTTCAGCCCACCCTCCAATGTGGCAGTCTGCAATGTGCGCGAACTTCATGGAAGGAGAAATAGAATGGTGGCTTATATAGGTTTTGATGAAACTGCTTACTGCTTTATCTTCTTCAAGAATCCGCACAATGCATAAGCCTCTCTTCTTGTAAGCATTGCCTTTCCCAGCATCCTGCGCCATATCAATCTTTGGGTTTGCTTTTTCTCTTCTGTTGAGAATTCCATCCTGCTTAACGCCTTGTCCAGCAGTTTCATCAAAACTTCCTTTTCCTTTCTTGTTGCCAGGGGAAATGAAGGCAGTTTTTCCTTTCTTGAATGCTTTGAAAGCTCGTACAATATGACTGCGGCCGCGTGGCTGACATTCAATGTGGGGTATTTTTTGGATGAAGGTATTGTGACAACAAAGTCGCACTTCTGGATTTCCTCGTTTGACATTCCCTCCCCTTCCCTTCCGATTATTATTGCCGTCTTCCCCTTTATTTTGCCGCTGAGCTTGTCAGGAGATATCGGGCTTCTTGCAATGTTGTAGTCAGTGCCGAGCATTGCTGTTGTAGCTATCACTGTATCGTATTTCTTCAGGGCGCCGCTGAATGATTTCAATGTTTTTGCCTTTTCAAGAATCGCTTTTGCGTGCTTTGCGTGCATTACAGCTTCTTTTCCCCTGAAGCCGCATTTAGGATTAAGGAAAACAAGCTTTTCAAAGCCGAAGTTTGCCATTACCCTTGCCAAAGAGCCGCAGTTCTTCTCCCACTTGAATTCCTGCGCAATTATCGTGACGTCCATGGATGTATTGTGCTTGGATGTGATTTATATATCTTATGGGCAAAGGTTAAAAGGCAAAAGACATTCAAGATTTCCATGCTAGCCGACATTCACTGCCATCTTGACTTTCCTGACTTTGAAAAGGATTTGGATTCTGTTATTGAAAGGGCTGAAAAAGCAGGCGTTGTTTCCATTGTAACAGCAGGGCTTAACAACGTGACTAATGCAAAAGCGCTTGAGATTTCAAAAAAATATCCTGCTGTGAAGGCGGCATTGGGAATCTATCCTGAATTTGCAGCGCAGATGGGGGAGGAAGCTGTGAAACAGGAGATTGAGTTCATCCGCAAGCAAAAGCCGTTTGCTGTTTCAGAGGTTGGCTTGGATGCGACTTATCCTGACATGGAAAAGCAGAAGGAAGTTTTTAAGCAGATGGTTTCATTGGCAAAGGACTTGAAGATTCCCCTTATTGTTCATTCGCGCGGGGCAGAGAAAGAGGTTTTTGATGTCTTGAAAGAAATGAATGCAAGGAAGGTTGTTGTGCACTGCTTCAGCGGAAAATTATCTCTTGCAAAGCAGATGGAAAAAGAGGGGTATTTCTTTTCAATACCCGCCATTGTTTCTTATTCATCGCAGTTCAGGGAGCTTGTGAAAACAATAAGCTCATCGCATCTTCTTACTGAAACAGATGCGCCTTTTTTGTCTGCTGTAAAGGGAGAGAGGAACGAGCCTGCTTCTGTAAAGCAGACAGCGGCTGTTATTGCCTCAATAAAGGGCGTTTCTGCGGAAGAAATGGAGAATATGCTTTTTTCGAATTTTCAGAAATTATTTATGCAGTGATTTAAAGCAAAGGCAGTCAGGGAATAACTGCCTGATAACAAGGGGATAACCGCCCTGAAACCGTTAAGCTTATAAGTATCATAATATCCTAATAAGTAGGATATTGTGATATAAATGATGAAACTGCTTATGAGAAAATTGCACCTGAGAAAAAGCAAGTTTATTGCAAGAAGTGAACTTGAAGCATTCTGCAGGGAGATTAAAATAAGTTATAATGGAGCTGTAAAATACCTTCTTTATTACGGCTATTTGACCAGAATACTGCGGGGCATTTTTTATATAAGGTCTATTGAGGAAAGAAAGCTTGGAAAGACAGACATAAATCACTTGGAAGCTATAAAAGAAGCCTTGCGCATCAAGGGCATAACCGGCTGGTATTTCGGGCTTGAAACTGCGCTGAAACTTAATAACCTCACCCATGAGTATTTTGCTGTTGATACAGTAATAAGCAATGCCATATTCAGGGCAAAGCCGATAGGCATCATGGGGCACAAGATTGCATTCATAAAATTAAAGCCGGAACTGCTCGGGTTTGGCATCGCGAAAGGCGCGCTTCCGCATTCTGATGCTGAAAAAACCCTGCTTGACTTTGTTTACCTGAAGAGAAGAGGCAGGATTAAGGCTATACCTTCTGAATTGATAAGCTCATGCTCAAAGAAGAGGATTATTGCTTATGCAAGGCATTATGGAAACACTGCAAGAAAAGAGGCGGAGGAAATTTATGGCAAGAAAAGAGCTTATTGAATACCTTTCGGATAAATTGAAGATTCAAAGAAAAGAGCTTTTGGAAAAGGATATAATCCTGCAAACCCTGCTTGCTGAACTGTCTGCAATGTCTTTGTTTCGCGATAATTTTGCGTTTAAAGGGGGCACCTGCCTTATTAAATGCTATATGGGATATTACAGGTTTTCTGAAGACCTTGATTTCACTTGCCTGAACCAAAAAGAATTTTCAGGGAAGAGCGAGAAAGAAATACGCAGGATTCTTTCAGGCAGGATAGATAAGATTGCAGATGCAATTGAAGGGATATCTGAAAAGAGCGGGCTGGAATTTAAAAATGAAAAGCACAATAGAAAGTATATAGAGCTTGGCGGCAGCAATAAGTTTGTTACATTTAAATTATGGCATTTTTCAGAAATATTGGGCGTGGAAACATTTGTAAAAATACAGATTAGCTTTGTGGAGGATATATTATTTAAGCCAAAGGAGGCAATTGCCGCTTCATTGATAGAAAAAGGGCATGAGAAGGAAATAAATTTTCTTTTTCCGGAATATTCTTTCCTGCTTAAGCTGCCAAGGCTCAAAGTGTATGATTTAAAAGAGATTGCAGCTGAAAAAGCGAGGGCTATCCTGACAAGAAGGGGGATTAAAGCAAGGGATTTTGTGGATTTGTTTATTCTTTCCAAGGAAAAAGGCATTGAGGTTTTTAAGCTGAAAAAAGAGATATTGCATAAAACCAAGTTTATGCTGAAATACCGGAAATATTCAGATAATTTATTGTCAAAGGATTTCAGCCTCGACATGGAATCAATTGTCTCTGAAGAAGAAAAGCTTATGCTTAAGCCGCTGGGCAAGGATTTTGAGGCATTTTTGAAAGAATTAAAGCCCTTCCTTGAAGGGATAATCCTTGAATTGAAGGAAAATAAGCAAAGAAAGCCCGCCATCCGGCATTAGTCCTTTGTTTTAATTCAATTTACAATATTTTATCTGGCGGCATCCGGCTCAGTTAGCCGAAAAATGCAATTAGTCCTGAAAATGGATAAATTTATAAATACATTAAAGTTACATATATGTATAACCTAGATGTATTGATAAAAATGATACCATTAATAGCACGGCTGAAGAAAGGAAGCCACAGGGATGTGGCGCAGGCGCAGGATTTGGTAGTGAGGGAAATGGCAGAAATGCTTGATACTGCGGTGTTTCACGGCGGCACGGCAATATGGAGGTGCTTCAAGGGGAACAGGTTTTCCGAGGATATTGATGTTTACCTGAGAAAAGACACTGCAAAGATTGAGGCATTCTTCAAAAAGCTCGAGTCATTGGGCTTTAAGATAGAAAAGAAGAAGATAGGCGGGAACAGCATTTATTCAAATTTATTGCTTGGGAGAACAGAAGTAAGGTTCGAGGCTTTGTTTAAAAGCGAAAAAGGAAGCCTAAAGGAGTATGAAACAGCTGACGGCAACCTGATAACGCTGTATTGCCTCACAGCAGAAGAGCTTGTGAATGAGAAAGTCGACACTTACCTGAAAAGGATGAAAGTTCGCGATTTATATGACATTTTTTTTCTTTTAAGGCATGTTGAAAAGCAGGCAGAGGTTATTGCAAAAATAAAATATCTGCTTTCAAATTATAAAAAGCCGGTTGATGAGAAAGAATTGAAAGTGCTCATACTTGAAGGGCTTGTGCCTTCTGCCGAGGCAATGAAGGAATATATAGGGGTGCATTTGAAAAGATGGGAAAAGTAAAGCATTTGCCCGGAGTTGAAGCGCTTTTCAGCAAAAGCCCTGTTGTAAGATTTGATTCCATTCAAAAAATAGTTTCAGGCAGGAAAAACAAAAAGCAGTATGCAAAGCGGTTAATAAAAAATCTAATTGCCAAAGGAAAAATAAAAAAGCTGGCAAAAGGATGGTATACTGCAAAAGATGACACCTTATTGTCAGTATTCTGCTTCCAGCCCGCATACTTCGGGCTGCAGGACGCATTGAGCTTTCACGGCCTGACAGAGCAGGAAACAATACCAGTCATTGTGACAACGCAGAGGGTAAAGCAGGGCATAAGGCAAATAATGGGAAGCAACGTGCTTGTGAGGCGTATTAAAAAAGATTATTTCTTTGGGTTTGAGAGCAATGAGCAGAGCGGGATGTATCTCCCTTACTCTGACATTGAAAAAACAGTAATAGACATGGCATATTTCAAGGAAAGCTTAAGCCCGGAAGCATTTAGGGATGTTCTAAGGATATGCAATCTGAAAAAAATAGAGGCATATTTGAAAAAATACCCTGAAAAGATGCAGAAAATAATTAAAGGGCGGATGCGCAATTGGGAGCCGTTGTTTCGCTCCGCTTGACGCAGACATCTGGCACCGCTTTCATTCTTCAGTAGAAAGCGTCTGCATATACGAAATGACCTTCTTCTTTATAAAGAAAATAGGAAATTAAATAAATAACCCTGTTAATCGTTAATAAGCAGAGAGGCAAACAGCTTTTCTTGAGATTTGAGGGCTGAGGTATAAGACAAGGGAATGGACAGTGATTTAGCTTGTTTGCATGCATTTTCAAGGTAGTTTCCATATAGGGAAAGATTTATATACTTTTTTCCCTCATAAATAACCATGAAAAATGATGATGTGCGCAGATACCTGCTGGACAAAAAGGAAGACATTAAGAGGCTCCCGGTTAAAGGGCGCGAGATAAATCTTCCTTTTACAGAGGCGTTTATAATATCACTCGTCGGACCAAGGCGGGCGGGCAAAACTTATATTATGTATGATATAATACGAAACAGGCAAAAACTAAGAGATGAAGAATTTATTTTTGTGAATTTTGAGAATGCAGAAATATCCGGAATAGCGGCGAGCGGCGTAAAAGAGCTGATAAACACCCATGAACAGATATACGGCAGGAAGCCGCTATACTTGTTTTTTGACGAGATTCAGGCGCTGAAGGGATGGGAACGGGCTGTTAATTCGCTTTATGAATCAAAACGCTACCGCATATTCCTGTCAGGCTCTTCCTCAAAAGTGCTTTCAAAGGAGATTGCAACCATGCTCCGCGGGCGCTCTCTTGCATATCTTATACTCCCTTTTTCATTTTCAGAATTTCTTGCAGTTCAAGGCATAAAGGCAAAAACAGGGTATCTAAGCTCCAGCGAAGAAAATATGCTCAAGCGCAGCCTGAGGAGTTATATGTCTTCAGGCGGATTTCCGGACGCCGTGCTTAGCCCGGAAACAGCTGATAAGTTTTACAGGGACTATCTGGATTTAGTGGTATTTAAGGATATAATGGAGAGGTATAAAATTAAGAATCCCGCCCTTGTAAAGTTTCTTATGAATTCCTCTCTTGCCTCCTTTGGAAAATTGCTTTCGCTGAATAATCTGTTTCTTGCAGCAAAATCTGCCGAAATGGAAGCAAGCAAAAATACGCTTTATGTATATAATGGCTGCCTGGAAGAGTCTTTTTTCATATTCCTTATAAAAAAATTTTCATTTTCAGCAAAAAAAAGCGAATCATCAATGCCAAAGCTGTATCTTAACGATACAGGGCTGAAAAGCATTATAAAGTCCCCCGGAGAAGATGCGGGAAGGTTATATGAAAACATTGCATTCCTGCATTTAAAGCGCATGCAGGCAGAGCGCCCATTGATGGATATATTTTATTACCGGATTGAGCCGCAAGATTATGAAGTTGATTTTGTTGTGACTGAGAAATCAAAGCCAAAGCAGCTTATTCAGGTTTCAGTTGATGTCTCCGGCAGGAAAGCTGAAGAAAGGGAGCTAAGGGCGTTGATTACTGCGGGCAAGGAGCTTAAGTGCAATAACCTTCTTGTTTTGACTGAAAGCGGGGAAAAAGAGAAGAATGTGAGCTGGTTCGGCATAAAGAAAAAAGTGAAATTTATGCCCCTGTGGAAATGGCTGCTTAAAGGAAGCAAAACGATTCCTGCTTGACGCAGACATCTGACTCATTTAGTCAGAGAGGTTAGATATTTCTTGTTTTGACGACGGGAAAAGTGTTTTAATTAATTTAAGACGCCGAGTTAGACATCTGACTTAATTAGACGACGACATAGACGACGGGGGGTTTATAAGGGCATTTTTGCTCTTTTTTATCAGTTTTATGGGGAAAAGAGGCGCGTGGGATTTTAGAAGTGAGGGGCTGTTTAAAGCAGAGAATTCTATATTGTCAAACACTGAGAAAATAAAGCTGTTGAGAAAGAATATTTCTGAGGCAGATGAGCGACAGAACCAGCTTCTTTTCAAGGCAAACGAGTTCAAGGGATATCTTGCGTCTGAGCGCATAACTTACGCCGAGTATGAATGGCTTCTTTCCCATTATTTGAGGGGAAAGTCATTGAATGAATGGCTTTTCTACTACGAGAATTACAAGCTGCAGGCAAAGATGGCCATTGCAGAGCTTGAGCAGATTTGCGATGAGAAAACAGGAGTTAAAACACTTGAAGCAAAAGTGGAAATTCCCCATAAAAAAAAGCCCTTCCACAAGCACGTCAATTCAGCTTACCTCATACCCTTCTTTGTTGTTTTCGCCCTTGTGGGCGCTTTTTTCCTGGGCAATGCAATAACCGGCTTTGTGACTGTTGAATTTCCCCTCAACGAAAGCTGGGACGTGGGAAATTCTTTTGTGAGAGTTTCAATAAACGAGTATTCTGAAGACAGGGCATTGTCTGAATTTGTTTCTGAGAACATTGTTTCTGTTGATTTGGAGACGTTTTCAATTCCGTCTTCCGGAACAGTTTATGTTGATTTGATTGTTTCCGGATTATTGGCGGAAAGCAGGCGGGCGGAGTATGCAATTGAAAATGTGACAGAAGAAAATGCAACAGAGATAATTGAAGAGCCGACAGCAGAAAACATAACTGAATTGCCAATTGAGGAAAACATAACAGAAGAGCCGAACACTACTTACTACGAACCTCCGGAAAACGCAACAGAAGCGCCTTTGGAAAACGTGACAGAGATTCCGATTGAAGAGAACATAACTGAAATCACTGAAGAGTCGGTGAATGAGACAGAGATTGAGCTTAATATTACTGAACCTGTGAATGAAACCACAAACATAACACTACCTGAGAATATCACAGAAGAGCTGAACATAACAGAGCCTTTGAACATCACTATGCCTGAAAACATAACAAATGCGACAATTGAGTTTAATCTGACTGGCTTGAATCTGACTCACACATTTGATGACGAAGCAGTAGGCGGGATAAGGACAGGAGAGAATGTATTGTGGATGAGGCAGATTGTGGGAGGGGAGAGAGAGGCGGAAACTTTCTACAATGAGGCAGAAGACATCACGCTGGTGAAAAAGGCGGATTTGGAGGCAAAAGGATTAAGGGGCATCTGGGGAAGAGAGCATTGGAGCAAGGCAGACAAGGAGGCATTAAAAGAGGAATTGTGGAAGAAAGGCAAGAAGCTGAAGAAGAGGGATGCGGGCAATGAAAGCTACGCTCCTGTTGAGGAGCCTGAGCAGGGCGTTGATTATTTTATATTTTATGAGACGCCCGCGCCGTCTGCTGACATAGTGCCTGATGCAGCCGACAGCGAAACTCCATCCGCTCCATTGTATGAAGACAATAAAATCACAGTCATTGTGTCTGCGCCGATTGAATACAAGAATGTTACTGTTGCATATCCTTTGACTGACTACAAGGCAAGGCAGTTCACTGTGTATTGGCTTGTGAATTCTTCAAGGATTAAGATGAATTCCATTGGAGAGGACACTGATGGAGACGGAATTGAGGATAATTTGATTTGGATTGCGCCGCATCTTTCTAACCAGACGTTTGAATTGGAGATTACTGTGATTAATGTGTATGAAAGCCCTGCTGTTGGCTCTAATTGGACTGTATTCTTTAACACGACAGGAACAGGCAACTTGTCGATAATGCCTTTCAATGACAGATTGCAAGGACCTTGGGAAGAGATGAAGCAGGATGTTGCTGAAACGCAAAACGAAATGAAATTGCTTGAATTATATTGCGGCGAGGAAAGAATCACTGATAATTTATTTGTTGTGACGAATGAAAGCCAAAAGAGGTACGGAGACATTTCTGATTCAGAGAGCATTGCATCAAGAAAAATCTTATTGCCTAATTATACGTGCGACGGCAAGACATCTTACATTGTGAATAAGATAGACGTGCCTGGATACATCTCATTGAATTTCACATTCGCGAATGACTTTGGGAGCGTTAGTTCGTATGCGCATGATCCTGCTGTAGGAACAGTTTACAATTTCACAACTTGCGGTCAAGTAGCAAATAAAACAGGACCAACACAAGCGCAATGCAACACAGCTTATACAGGCACAACACTTACAGGCAATGTAACTGTCGGCAGCACAGGCATACAGAACTGGACAGTGCCTGCAACAGGGATATATAGGATTGAAGTATGGGGCGCAGGGGGGGGCATGCGTACTGCCGAAGGAACGATTCCAATAGGATATGGAACAAAAATGGCAGGTAATTTTACCCTAACACAGGGAACTAATCTTTCTATTATTGTAGGGCAAAATGGGAGTAGCGCTCTCTATCACGGCGGTGGAGGGGGTGGCAGTTTTGTTTCATTGTCTAATTATACACCTTTAATTGTTGCCGGTGGAGGGGGAGGGGCAAGTATGATATACAGTGATGATTCTTTAGGTGATGCTAATATGAATGCAAGCACCGGCACATCAGGAAAAGCAGGGTATGGGCATTCAAACTATCCGGGAAGCGCAGGAGGAACGGGTGGAGATGGCGGTGCTCAAGCAGTTTACGGTGGAAGTGGTGGCGGATTTAATACTGATGGATATAATGGCAGTGCATTTGGAAAAAAAGGATATTCATTTAAAAACGGAGGCACTGGCGGAGAAGCATACAGCTTCCAATATGGGGAAGGAGGCTTTGGCGGAGGGGCTTCTGGTTATTCAGGTTCAGGCGGAGGCGGTTATTCAGGAGGTGGCGGGGCAGGATGGAGTGAATGGGGGAACTATCCTGAATACGGCGGCGGCGGAGGTTCTTATAACGCAGGAACAGGCACATCCAATTCCACAGGAGCAAATAGGGGAAACGGAAGAGTTGATATAACTATTTTAGAGATTTCAGGCGGCACTACGCCATCACAATCAACCCCCACCATAAACACGACCCTTGGCACGAACTATGACAATGAGAACATCACTGCATTCAACGTGTCAAGCACGAACACTCTCACAAACATATGGGACTGGAAGAAGAACGGGGCGCCTATTGCCTTATTGAACATGCCGTTTGACACTAATTATGCCAACAGCAGCATTCCAAATATCATAAGGGATTATTCCGGAAACAATAATAACGGCACAGGCGGCTCAGGAACTGCTTCAAAAACTCCCAGATGGACTTCAGGGGGCAAGTCAGGAGGCGCTTATTACTTTGACGGAATTGATGATTACATAAATACAAGTTATATTAATCTATACAATAAAAGCTTCTCGCTTGAAGCATGGGTATTGCCAAACATAACAGATGCAAACGCAAAGGCAATATTTGACAAAGGAGGGTTTTGGGCAAGCAATAACGGGTATGTTATAACCCAATACGGCGCGGGAAACAGGCTTTTAATATATGTAAATAATATTTACTCTCTAGACCTAAACGGATTCTTCACAACAGGCTCATGGGTGCACACTGTTATCACCTTTAACAGCTCCAACTGGAACATGACTGCATACAAGGATGGCGCTCCGGCGGGAAGCGCAATAATTGCGCCCTGGAATATCAACAATGCAAACCCCACTTTCATTGGCATCGGCACTTCGGGCAACACACTGCCGGATGATTATCCCTTTAACGGCACAATAGACGGGGCAAGAATCTGGAACACAACACTTACAGCTGCGCAGGTTGCAACGCATTACAATGGAGGAGTTCCAAGATACGACAGGATAGAGCAGTCAATGACCTCAGTAGGAGACATCTGGCAGGCGTGCGTGACGCCGAATGACGGGACGCAGGATGGGGCTACGTTATGCACAGCAAACCTGACAATACTCGGCTCCCCACCGACGCACTCCGCTCCAACCATAAACACGACGTACGGCACTAACCTTACAACTGAGAACATAACTGCATTCAATGTCTCAACATCAGACCCTGAAGGGGACGCTGTAAAGAACATATGGAGCTGGTACAAGGACGGGGTTTCGCTTATGGCTCTTAACATGCCGTTCGAAGGCGGCTCTAACTCAACCTGGACACAGGACTATTCAGGGGAGGGGAACAATGGGACTGTAGAAGGAGGCGCATCATACAACATAGAAGCAGGATATGACGGAAAGGGTGCTTACATATTTGACGGGATTGATGATTACATTGAAGTTGCTGACGATTCCAGCCTTGACTTGACAACTGCAATAACTCTGGAAGCGTGGATAAAGTCCAATGGGAGCGCAGGGTATATTGTGGCTAAAGACCCCTCGCCGACTGCAAACATAACATATAAATTGACAATGGATACTACCGCAGCAAACTGCCAACCCAATACAGCATGGACTTGGGGTTCCTGCGGGGCAACATCCGGGTGGGGAAATCCCTCGGGTTATGTTGATGGTTCAAGAGAATCATATGTAATGTGCAACTGGACAGACACACTATCTCCTGGAACAACCATAACTGCAATAACAATTGACCCGCATTACACAGCGCACTATGAGGCAGACAGCTATGCAGATTGGGTATTAAATGATATTGTATTCTATAACAATGATAATCTTGGAGGTATTGGTGCAAACTGCGTCACTTATTTTGATTATCCTGCGCCCTATGCTATAGTGGGAACAGAAGACATGACTCATTACAATATATCTGCAAACAACAAGTTGTATATTTACAAGCAGCTCGGAAGCTGGTATATTCTGGAAGGAACCAATGCTTACATAAATATCACAGTTACATATAATCTTCCAAAAGAAGAAGTCCCATACGCGCTCAGCGCCATCAACGGCGGGCAGTTCCTGATAAAGAATTCAACACGCTCGTATAACATGACAGCAGGCGGCTCAATAACAGACAACAAATGGCACCACATTGTAGCAACTTACGATTCAACAAACATGAGCATTTATGTTGACGGATTGCTGAAAAATACTTCTTCAAATGAATACAGGGACGCAATGCCGACAAATGATGACCCGCTTTGGATTGGAAGGCACTGGAACCCTGACGAAACAGCGCAGTGGTTCAACGGAACAATAGACGAGGTGAGAATCTGGAAGAGAGCACTGTCAGCACAACAGATAGCTGCCCTGTATGCAAACCAGACAAACAGGATTGTCCAGCAGGAGACAGAAGGGGGAGAGACATGGCAGGCTTGCGTCACTCCGAATGACGGGAATGTAAATGGTGAGACTTTGTGCACTGCTGAATTAAGGGTTCTTTCCGGATATGAGATGACAAACCCGGGAACAATAACGCCTGTGCCTTACGGCGAGTTCGGCAACAAGAGAAACAATACATTCCCGGGAGGATACAGCTGGGGAGAAATAGCGCTTGCGCCGCTAAAGGTTGCAATGAGCGACAATGACACAGGATATAACAGCACAAGCATAGGTTTTAACTTTAATTTCTTCGGAAATACATACTCCAAGGTAAACATAACAGCTGACGGAGTATTGACATTCGGGCCTGCTGCCGGAGTAACAAGCCCGGGCGCAAACTCAAACCTTCCGACTGCAAAGTACAATGACAGCATTTTCGGATTCTGGGACGACTTGGACCTTGGCAACAACGGGGCGGGAAGCATATACTCATATACAACAGGAACAGCTCCAAACAGGCTGTTTGCTGTTGAATATTACAATGTTTCATTCAAGGGAGATTACAAAGGCGGAATCACGTTTGAAGTAATACTGTTTGAAGCGCACAACAACTCAATGGTTGTGTACAAGGATATGGGCTATGGAAATTCAAAAAGCTACGGCGCATCTGCAACAGTCGGAATACAGAACAAGTCATCAACATTGGCAATTAATTACAGCGTTGGAATGCCTGCGCTGACAAACAAGAGCGTTGTATCATTCTACGGGCCCACTGTAAACTATAACGCAAACAGGCAGCCGTTCAACATGAGCTATGAATGGGAGGAGATAAACACGACAGGCACTGCTCTTTACTTCCCGAACAAGGCGCGCGGCGGGAATTATACCCCTCTCGGCTTTAACTTCAGCTTCTATGGAAATACATACACTTCAATCAATGTGACAACAGAGGGGTATATGACATTTGACCTGACTTCTGCAATTTCAGAAACAAATTACTTCATTCCGTCAACAGACGGCCCTGAAAGCGTGATAGCGCCTTGGTGGGATGACTTCAATTCTTCCGGAAGCAACAATCAGGGAAATGTTTACGTGAAAACAGCAGGAGTTGCCCCTTACAGGAGGTTCATAGCAGAATGGCACGAGGTTGCAAACGGCTCAGGCGGGTTTGGCAATATAACATTCCAGGCAATACTCTATGAAACAACAAACAACATCCGCTTTAATTATTATGACGCTTATTACAAGGCTAGTGTTGAAGACGGCAACTACGGAGAGACTGCAACAATAGGAATAGAGGATGACACAGGGGCAAACGGACAGCTTATTTCATATGACACAGAAAGAATATACCAAAACACAGTGTCCTTCCTGTTAACGACAGAGACAGTGTGCGAGTCGCCGGTTGACAACAAGGTTATCACAAAGGATACGCTGTTGTGCCCGGGAACGTATGAAGTTGCTGATGCGGCAGAAGACGGGCTGATACAGACAAACAGCAATAATACGCTAATACAATGCGCTGACACGATAATGCAAGGCAAAGACACAGGATACGGCTTAATTATCTCAGGCGAACATAATATTAACTTTACCGGCTGCACAATAAATGAATACAGCCAAGGCGCGCGCATTACTTCCGGAAAAAACAACACCCTGAAACAAAATAATTTCCATAACAATACAGCTTATGGGGTGTATGCAGGGCAAGGCTCCAATAGCATGCGCATAACATATAATAATTTCACGCTGGCTGACGAAAGCTCACAGGCAGTTTATGCCACAAATTCCAATCTCTCATATATAGCTTACAATGACATCAGGGGCACTGCTTCATCAACCGGAATAACAACAATAGGCAACAATGAGACAATATACCGAAACACCATCTATTTGGTTGGCGAAAGCAGTAACGGAATTATAGACTGGGGGCTTATATTTGTAAGATTCGGAAACATCAGCTTTAACAATATTACTGCTAATGGGGGCACGGGCATAATGTTCTATAATGAAACAGATGTATACGGCAATATAATAAATTCAAGCGGAAGCGGTTATCCGCTTGCCATAGTAGGCACAGGCAACAGGATATGGATTAATAACATTGAAAGCACGGGCGAAATACAAGGAACAACCGCAGGCAACGACTTCTGCGTTAATTACAACGGCGTTGATGAAGGAAACTTCTATGCAGCCGGCTCCCCTTTAATACCCTCTGACGACTGCGGCGCAGTCAACATAACTTATCCTTTCGGAGGGGATGCCTTCAACGAAACTTACATAAACATCACGTGGAAGAACCAGAGCCACTCTCCCTTGAAGCCGCTTTGGTACACTGTTTCATTCTCAAATGACTCAAAGGTGACATGGCAGAACCTCAGCACATACTGGGAAAGCTCAATGTTCCGGTGGAACATCACTAACTCATCCGCGAATAATATTATTGATTCGGTGAATTACTGGATTAATGTCACGCCTTTTGTTTCAACAGCGCACGCAAACGCGACTTACACGCATACGAACTTCACGATTGACCACACTCCGCCCCACACGATTGCATTGAATTCCTATCCAAACGGAAGCGCATACAAGCAGATTACAATGGACGAAAAGATGATACTTAGCTGGACAGCAACTGACAATTTAGGAGTAGCTTTGCATTGCGATGTTGCAATAACAAATGTGCCGAATGCGGCGGGAGACAAGAATGTTGCCTGCACAAGCGGCTCTTTATGCACTGCAACCATTACAAATGCCAGCACAGAGTTCTCAGAGGGCGCATACTACTGGAACGTAACCTGCAATGACACAGCCGGAAACATAAACAGGTCCAACAACTGGGTGTTCTACATTGACAGGACAAACGCGACAATCACAAGCCCGAACGTGACTGCGACAGACCCTTCGTTAAGAATAATCAATGCAACTTCATCTGTTGATGTGGGAACGAACATCACGTTCAGCGCGATTTTAGCTGATTCCCTTTCAGGCATCACAAATGCGTGGGTAAGGATATGGAAGACTACGAAAGAAGCAGGCATTTTATTGTGGGAAGGATTAATGTCTTTGGTAAACGGCGTGTGGCAGGTGTCTTGGGTAACGAATGCTTCTCTTACGACCGGCTTGGCTAACTACACTATATATGTAAATGACACTGCAGGCAACATATTTGAGTATGACTCAAACTTCTCAGTGAATTACAAGCCCACGCAGGGAACGCCTGTAATATATTCAGGGCACTTTAACACGACGTTTGGTAATTTGACTTGTTATAACACATCAACAGCGGACGCTGACGGGGATGCGGTGGTTAATGTGTTTGACTGGAGAAGGAATGTCACAGGGAATTTATTGGCTGACGGGAACATGGAGGCTGCTGACACTTCTGCGTGGAGCGCGGGGCAGTCTGCAACGCTTTCAAAGGAAACATCTTCCCCCCACGGCGGCTCAAGGGTATTAAGGGTTGCTTACAACAGCGCAATTTATCCGTATGCTTACCAAATCAATATGGTTTCAGGAAAAACATACCATATAACAGGCTGGGCAAGGGGAGACGGCACAATAGCGCCCGGCGTCTATTGGGGGCTTTCTGGAATGGTGTGGACTGGCACATCCTCAACAAGCTGGCAATACTTTGATGTTATCAGCACAGCAAACAACAATAACCTGGATTTAGTGGCTTTGATAACATCAGGAAGCGGATATGTTGAGTTTGATGACGTAAAAGCAGAGGAGATAGGCTCTGATGCATTAATTAACATGCCGCTTGAGGCAAACAGGGATTCTACCCAGGCTAAGAATTATGCGCTTAGGGGAACTAACGGCACAATCACCGGCGGCTTAATATATAATAATACAGGAGGGCATGACGGCAGGGGAGCTTACCAATGGGACGGGACAAGCGGCGATTACATAGGCATAGCCAATTTCCCTAACTTAAGCGCAAATGACGGGTTTACAATAGGACTTTGGTATAAAAGAGCCAGGAACGGCGTTAATATTCTTTACGGCCACAGGGTGCATCCAAAGGGAATATTGGCGTATCTTAGTGACAATACAGCAGCCATATACTACAATGACGGCACAACAACATTTAATTTGGGCCCCACAGGATTCAGCGACATTGGAAACTGGCATTATATGGCGGTAGTGTATGATATTGGCGGCAATATGACTCTCTATATGGACGGGAAATTTAATTCCACCATCAGCATTGCCGCAGCAGGCAGCTATTATTCCACTTCCAGCTTCTATATAGGCGCAGACATATCTGACACAACCAATACCTGGAATGGAACATTGGATCATTTCAATATATGGAACAGGACACTTTACCCTGTCGAGATTGCATCCCTGTACAATGCAGGCTCTCCGCAATACAACATGATTGAGAAAAGCGCACTGAAATACGGCGACAGCTGGGTGTGCGCTGTGACGCCGAATGACGGGAATACTGACGGGAATGTGTCTTCCTCAATAGGCACGACGATAAATACGCCGCCTTCTCAGGGGGCGCCTACAATCAATACAACTCTTGGAATGAACAGGAGCAACGAGAACATCACTGCTTTCAACATGTCAACAGCGGATGTTGACTTTGACTCTGTTACCAATGCATGGACTTGGTACAGGAACGGCTCATCATTTGAAATACTCAACATGCCGTTTGACATTAATTACACAAATCATACTGCAATCAAGGCAATAAAGGATTACTCTGGATATGGATACAACGGAACAGGGGGAGGAGGAATAGCAACAAAAACGCCAAGATGGGAGGCAAACTGCGGCGGTTTCAACAATTCAGGAGGATGCTATTACTTTGACGGCGGAGATATAATACAGACAGAGCTTACCGAGCCATTGAAAAATTTCACTTTGGAAGTGTGGTTCAAGGACGACGGAAGCATAATCAGCTATGAAAGGATTGCTGACAAGTCATATACCACCGGGTTCTGGCTTGGAAGGGAAGGCAGCACTGCAAGCAGCTGGGGCGGCGGAGTAATGAATGCAAGCCCCCCTTTCGGCACTTATGTAACGCTTACAGACGACCAGTGGCACCAGATTGTAATGGTAAGAAACGGAACAACATTAACTATATATGGTGATGGCGGAAGCGTTTCATCAACAACCACCTGCCCAAGCACTGCGCTTAATACAGAAAAGATGGCAATAGGCGCCTGGTATTCTGACGTGGCAGGCGCAAGCGGACAGCAATTCTCCGGCAGGATAACACAGGCAGCTGTATGGAACACGTCATTAAGCCCTGCGCAGATAGCTGCAAGATATGATAATGGGAGAGGGAGCTTTGGCATAATTGATTCTTCGATTACTAAGAGAGGCGAATACTGGAGCGCCTGCGTCACGCCGATTGACGGATGGTATGACGGGAACACTCTTTGCACGCAGAACATCACGATACTCAATTCACCGCCAACGCACGACACGCCCACAATAAACACGACTCTTGGCACTAACTTTGCAACAGAGGACGTGACTGCGTTCAATGTGAACACAGCAGACCCTGATGATGATGCAATAACCAATGTATGGAACTGGTACAAGGATGGCAGGGGATTGCTGCTTTTGAACCTGCCGCTTGACACGAATGTGACTTCAACTGCTTCAAAGGCAATAAAGGATTATTCAGGCTTCGGAAATAACGGCACCTTGGGAAATAACACTGCTGACAAGGTGCCTGTATGGAATATTTCAGGAATCTCGGGCGGGGCTTATGAGTTTGACGGCGGCGATTTGATAAACATATCAGACGCCAGCTCGCTTGATTCAGCAGGGAATATAACAATTGAGGCGTGGATTTATCCTGATTCAGTATCAGGAACAAGAGCAGTTGCTGTAAAAGGCGCTTACGGCTCACACTGGAATTATGGACTGCTTACAAGAATAGTCGGGACTAACACCAGCGGCACGCTGCACGCAAGATTCCACAACGGAGACCTGCCTGCTCCTGTTGCAACAGTTGCATCAGGCAAATGGAGCCATATAGCGCTTGTATATACAGGCAGTTCAGGCACTGTTTATTACTATCATAATGGAACGCTTATAGGAACATTGGCTCATGAATGGACAATGCAGCAGGGTGCTCATCAGCTGGCAATAGGCGCTGCTTATTCTGCAACAGCTTCGTATTCAGAATACTTTGACGGAAAGATAGACGAAGTAAGAATATGGAACGCAACCCTGACTGCAGAGCAGATTGAAGCAATATACAATTCCGGCTCTCCGCAATACAATGTAATTGACTCAACAATGACTTCTGTGGGAGAAACCTGGTCAGCTTGTGTTACCCCCAATGACGCTTACCTTGACGGAGACACGAAATGCACTTCAAGCAACGTGACAATAACCCTGCCGACAACTTACGTGAACCTGACTTCTCCATTGGACAGCTGGTATGTGAATTCAACTGTGAAGTTTGAGTGCCTTGCATCTTCATCAGGAAGCCTGGTTAATGTCTCATTGTGGCACAACAACACAGGCACGTGGGCAAGGAACGCCACTTTAACGGCAACTGCAAGCCCTGCAATAGCGCATTTCAATGTTACAGGATTGGCAGTTAACAATTTCATATGGACGTGCCAGGTGTGCGACGAGACGCACCTCTGCTATTTCGCAACAATAAACAGGACATTGTTTGTTGACAATACAAAGCCCGCAATTGAATTCCACTCAAGCTCTGTAGAGAACAACACGAAAAGGGCAACGTATTACAATAATGCTTACGTGAATACGACAATATCTGACGCTTCAAACAATATGTCTGCATTCATTGACTGGAACAGGAGCTTGGTAGGCTATTGGCGCCTTGAAGATACGAACGGAACGTGGTTCAAGGATGATTCGACGTGGGGGAATAACGGAACCTGCTCAGGAACAGCTTGTCCTAATTTAACAACAGGAATGAGGGGTAAGGCATACAGGTTTGACGGAAGCAATGATTACATTACTATTGCAGACAGCCAAAGCCTGAATTTCACAGGAAACTTCTCCATTAGTGCATGGTTCAAAACCAACAAAAGCGGAACAATGGGCATATTTGGAGAAGGATATTCAACTAATGTACTTACTATAATCTCAGGTGGAAGGGTCATTCTTTACTTAAATACAAATGATTGCTATGTCTACTCAACATCTTTAATATCTTATAGCGATAATAATTGGCACCATGTTGTTGCGATGTATGATACTTCAAACAATGGCACTATGTATGTAGATACTAAGCCAAGAAGTGACACTAAAGTTAACAATAATTGCACTAATTTGCATTCAACCAGCACCGCTTCTTCTATAGGGGGATTTAACGGCGGTAATTTTTTCAATGGCTCGATAGATGAAGTAATGGTATTCAATAGAATATTGTCTCCTGAGGAAATCAACGCATCCTACTCAGCAGGCGTATGGAAGCTCTACCGCAACTTCACTGGCTTGTCTTCAGGCACTTACACTTAAAAAGCTTATGTCGTTGATCAGGCAGGCAACATGAATAATACGGAAGAGAGAACGTTCATTGTTAATGCAATTCCTGTTGTGTCTTCT
>JAQTVM010000004.1 GCA_028706745.1 Candidatus Nanoarchaeia archaeon | reverse complement strand
TTCTAAAGGGGGGGGGGGGGGGCGACGCTATATTTTCGCTGTTAGGCATAAACCTCATTGACGTAGTGCATCCTAAAGAAGCCAGTAATGCCAACAGCCCCATTCCTTTTTTAAGTTTCATTTTACGACCATTTTGTTACTTTTTTATAGTAATTACTAATATATAAAGCTTTGGGTACTGAAACTTATTCATGAGATTATGCCAGCCACTTGCCACTTGCCTTCTGCACAATAGAAATCCTTTTAAACAATAAGGGGTTTTTCCATTATCGAGGCAAAAGAGGATGGACACGCTAATCTGGACTGAGAAATACCGCCCGAGAGAATTCTCTGACGTGAAGGGGCAGGAAGACATTGTAAAGACAATACAGGCAATGGTTGAGAAGCAGAACCTTCCGCACTTATTGTTTTCAGGCCCCGCAGGCATTGGAAAAACAACATTATCATTAGTCATTGCGAAAAAGCTCTTTGGGGAAAGCTGGAGGCAGAACTTCCTTGAATTAAACGCGTCTGACGACAGGGGAATTGATGTTGTAAGGAACACAATCAAGGACTTTGCAAAGACAAGGGCAATAGGGGATTATCCTTTCAAGATTATTTATTTGGATGAATGCGATTCATTGACAAAAGAGGCGCAGCAGGCATTGAGAAGGACTATGGAGAACTTCGTGTCAGGAACGAGATTCATTCTCAGCTGCAACTATTCAAGCAAGATAATTGACGCAATCCAGAGCAGGTGTGCTGTCTTCAGGTTCAAGCCGCTGGAAAAGGCGCACATCACAGAAGTCATTGAAAGCATTGCAAGGGAGGAAAAGCTCCAGCTTAACGAGGGGGCGAAGAAAGCGCTTGTTGAAATGGCTGACGGAGACGTGAGAAAGCTGGTAAATATAATGCAAAGCTGCGCAGCATTGGGAAACAGCATAAGCGAAAGCGGAGTTTACAATATTGCGTCTCTGGCAGAGCCGAAGGAAATACTTGAAGTTTTAAAAAGAGCGGCTGCAGGAGACTTTGCAAACGCAAGAGGCAAACTGCTGGATGTGCAATTAAAATACGGGCTTTCAGGAATTGACTTAATCAAGCAAATACAAAAAGAGGTTTGGAATCTTGATGCAAAAGACTCTGAAAAGCTCAGGATGATTGAGAGGTGCGCCGAGATTGAATTCAGGATGGTTGAAGGCAGTGACGAGTTTGTCCAGCTTGAGGCGCTTTTGGCGTCATTTATTAGCAGATAAAAAGAGGCGGATATGCTGAAGTTTTTAAGAAAGCTTTTTGAAAATAAAGAGGAAAAAGAAAAAGTTGATTTCTTTGAGATTGAAAAGCACATTGCGGAAAAAGCGTGGAACAGTGTCAGGGCTGACATTGAAAGGCTGCAAAAAGCAAGAGAAGCAGTTCTTCGAAACATTGAATCGCTTGAAAAAAAGGACATTGATTCTGTAAAAGTGCAGGACAAGGCAAAGGATGTTGTAAAGGGAAACAGGAATGCTTATGTCATAATGCTCAGGAAGTTTGCTGATTCAATAGAGCCGCCTTCAGAGCTTACAGCAGACAGCATTCTTCTTTTCTGCAGAAAATTCGAGGCAGAGATAATTGACTTCAACAACAAGACAGCAAGGAATTATTTCATAATGAAGACGCTGATAGGCGAAGAGCTTGAAGCAATAAGGAAAAATTTGAAAGAAGTTGAATCCGTGCTCGTGAGCCTTAAGAAAGACGTTGAAACAGGAAGGCTTTCTTCAATCGAGGATTTGCAAAGGCAGCTGACGGATATTTACCGGCACATTGAAAATAAGGGAGAGCACGAGAAAGAAATGAAGAAGATTGGGGCTGAGATAGAATTATTGATGTCAAAGGAGAAAGATGTTACTGAAAGAATTAATGCAATGAAAAATGGAAGGGAATTCATAGAGCTTGAAAACCACAAATCAAAACTGCAGCAGAAAACAGACGAGGAGGCCGCAATAAAAGCGAGGATAAAAAGCTCGTTTGCAGAGATTGCAAGGCCGCTCAGGAAATATGAGAATGCTTACCCAAGCAAAATTCTGACAAAATTCCTTGAAGACCCTGTTGCTGCAATGGAAGAAAATGAAGGCATAGCAAGGATTCTGCATTCAGCGGCAGAGTCAATGCAAAAAGGCGAGATTGACTCAAAAAACCCTGAAAAAGATGTGCAGAACCTGCAGGAATTAAGCTCCAAATTTGATGAGATGAAAGAGAGAATGATTCTTATTGAAAAGGAGAAAGAAGAAATCAAGGAGAATATCCGAAACAACAAGGCAGAGGAAGAAAGGGACAAAATGATTAAAGAACTCAATAAGATTGAGGGAGAGCTTTCTGAAGCAGAGGAAAAGCTTGATGCGCTTAAAAAAAAGGATATTAAGAAGGATATTGCAAAAGTCAAGGAAGATTTGAAGAAAATAGGATTAGATGCGGAGCTGAAAAATGTACCTTACGAATAACTGCGTGCCAAAAAAAGCAGATGAATTCACAGGCAGGGGGCTTGAATTAAAGCAGATAAGGGATTTTGTCGATAATTACAAGGGCGGGGCGATGCTTGTGCACGGCCAGACAGGCTGCGGAAAGACAAGCTTTGCGCACGTGCTTGCAAAAGAACTTGAGCTTGAGATACTTGAGCTGAATGCATCTGACTTAAGGAACAAAGATGCGCTTTTGAGCATTGCAAAAAATGCGTCATTGCAGATGAGCCTGTTTGCATCAGGAAAAATAATCTTAATTGACGAGATTGACGGAATGTCCTCAAAAGACAGGGGGGCTGTTTCTGCAATAACAGAAGTGATAAAGGAATCAAAATGGCCGCTGATACTTACTGCAAATGACTTAATGAATGAAAGAGTGCAGGATTTGAAGAAAAAATGCAGGTTTGTCGAACTTCCGTCGCCCTGCTCAGATGACATGTATTCAATATTAAGCAACGCCTGCTCTTCAAACGGAATATGCTATGAGGAAACTGCGTTAAGAAACCTTGCAAGGCAGTCTTCAGGAGATGTGAGAGCTTCAATGATTGACTTGTTCGTTGCCTCTTTTTGCGGCGGGCTGAAAAGCACTTCACTGCTTCCTGACAGATTGAGAGCGAAACATATTGAAGAATCATTGGCTCTTGTTTTCAATACGACAAAAGCAAATATTTCATTATCAGCGTTTGACAACACTGACAAGGACCTTAATGACTGCCTTATGTGGCTTGAGGAAAACATACCGAAGGAATACAGCGGAATGGAAATGAGGAACGCGTATGATGCATTGTCAAAGGCGGATGTTTATCTTGGCAGAATAAGAAGAAGGCAGCACTGGAGGTTTTTGGTGTATGCAAATGCAATGCTCACTGCAGGAGTTTCACTTTCAAAATCTGACTTGCACAGGAAACAGCCGGATGCGAGGTATGCAAGAAATACCCGCCCGCTGAAATACTGGATAATGAACAACAGGAACGCAAAAAAAAAGGCAATTGCCGCAAAGATGTCTGAAAAGTGCCATGTTTCAAAAAGGAAAGCTTTAAAATACTTCATGCCTTACTTCAAAATCCAATATGCAGGCAAACCGCAGCATATTGCAAAAGAGCTTATGCTTGAAGCAGAGCAGGAAGAATGGATAACAGAATAATGGAGGAAAAAATATGAAAGTAAGCGATTTAAAGCCAAGAATGGGAAAAGTGGACATAGAACTTGAAATTATTGACATAAGCGAGCCGAGGGAATTTCAGAAGTTCGGCAATAATGGACGAGTGGCAACAGCAACTGCAAAAGACGACACAGGCGAGATAAAGGTTTCGTTGTGGAACGAGGATATTGACCTTGTAAAGAAAGGCTCAAAAATAAAAATAACAAGCGGCTTTGTGAACGAATTCCAGGGCGAGATGCAGTTATCAAAAGGAAAGTATGGTGGAACTCTGGAAGTCATATCCTAAGCTTTCTTTTTTTATTTATTTCTGGCCCGTTGTTTGTATCAGCAACTGTTTTTGTCTTCCTTGATTCTCTTATTGTTCTTATCGGATGAAACAGCTTCAGCAGATTATGCTTTATCCTTTTCATGAAGAATATCCTCATTTCCATTGATTTTCTCGGCATTGGCTTGAGCTGCTTTTCCTTTTCTTTTGAATGCGATTCAAACTCATTGACAAACTTGCTTCCGTGCTCCTTTTTCGCCTTTTTCCTTGCAAGCTCAAGCTGTTCATTTCCAATGTCAAAATGCTTTTTTGTTATTTTGTGCGCGCTTTTCAGCCGGATGTATTCAACAGCCAAAGCATAATACCTGCTTATGCGCCCGGAAGCCTGATGAAGTTTCCTTTTAATATGTCTCTTCAAATGCTGCATAACCTCTTTCATTGCTTATTACAATGGCATATAATGTTTTTAAGGCTTATGGGAAAGCTTTTATTCATTAATGACATAGAAATAGCGTGGCATTCATCACCCTAAAAAAAGGAGGCAGGCGGATTAAGGCGCTTTATTGCAACACAATGCTTTCAAGGGCTTTCGGCTTGATGCTTAGGAAAAAGCAAATTGCCTTTATTGAGCTGCCTTTTGAGAGCAAGTCCCTTGCAGGAATACATATGTGTTTTATGCTTTTTTCGCTGGATATATACTGGCTTGACAGCAAAATGAAAGTAAATGGCATAAGGAAGAATCTTAAGCCCTTCTGGTTCGCGAATGCGCCAAAACCCGCAAAATACGTTCTTGAAGCGCCTGCCGGCGCTTTAAAGCTGAAGATTGGGGACAGAATAGCATCACCTAATCATTGAGAAAAGCTTATATATCATTTTGCCCTTATTTTAGTATCCTAATTAGTTAAAAAAAGAAGGTGGTAAATAATGGCAAACAGAAAGGGCGCGGAGTTATCTCTTAACTTCATAATAATAGCCGCTATCGTATTGGTGGTTTTGATAGTCGCGATTTTGTTCTTCACAGGCGGCGCAAGCAAGCTTATTGGAGAGCAGAAGGAAATCCAGAGAATGAGCGAGCAGGAAAGAAGCCTTGCATTGGCTTCATGCAAGTTTGCGTGCACAATGAAGGATGAAAGCAAGTTCAACAACCCCGGATTTTCAGAAACAGTTGTATCTGCTGGATTCAGCAAATGCATTGATTTCCCCGAGATAGCGGAGATGGGCAGCACTTTTGACATGGCTTGCAATTCAGAATGCGTAAAAACCTCTGGCGCAATAACTACAAATTGCGGCGCAGCCAGCACAAAAGCAGACTGCGATGCAAAAGGCGCTGACTGCAAGTGGCAGGCAAAAGCTTAAGCCAATTCTTTTTTCTTTCTTTTTTTCTTATTTTTCTTTGTGTGTAAATCTTAGCTTTATGCACTAAAGAAAGCGAAGCTTTCTTGTGCTTAGAAAATCTTATTAACCCTCTAATCCATTGAAAGTGTATGAAAACCAACAAAAAGGGGACTGAGCTGTCTCTTAATATGATAATAGTGCTTGCCATACTGATTGTCGTGCTGATTGTGGCAATACTCTTCATAACAGGCGGGTTTGAGGATTTTGCCAAAAAGCTGACTGGAATGCGCGAGATGGTATGGTCTGCAAAGCCCAACATAACATTGTCAGGCAAGTAAGAGCTAAATTACCATGATATACAGAAAAGGCAGCACAGACACATTGAGCTTTCTGATAGGCGTTATAATATTCATTCTTATTGTTGTGCCGATAGCAATTGCAATTACGCATTATTGCAGCGCTCAAAAAGGCATGGAAAAAACACTTAGATTGCTTGTTGAAAGAACTTCTGAGCTTGAAGACGGGCAGAAAGGCAGCATTGTGGGATATATTGAGAAGGGGCATATAATGCTCGGGTTTGAGAAAGATAAATCATACTTCGGAAGCGGGCCGGGAGATAACTATTGGAGCTGCGACACAGGAACAAGCGATTATGGAAAAAGAGACATGTTTTGGGACATAAGAAAACCGGCAAAATGCGGAAAAAGGGCTTGCCTATGCGCCTGTCCGATTACAGAGGGAAAAGTTATGGGGCTTGATGTAACGCCCGGCGACTATCTTTTGGCTGATGCATGCGAAGAAAGCAGCGCAGTGTGCGAGATTTATGATGAAAATGAAAATCCGAGATTTTACGGCGGAGCAGACTGCGAGTATGGACCATTTATAACGCACAGCATTGCAACCATTGAAATAAACTTTGAAAAGCAGGGGCAAACTGTAGGAATATGCGAAGAGCCCCCTTGCATTTCAAATGATGTTAATACGGCAAGAGATATTTTCAAAAGGTTTAATGAAGCGTATGCAGAATGCGATAATTATGAAGTAAATGACTGCATATGCAGCGCAGTAAATGGCGAAGCACTGCCAAGCGACCATTATATTATTTTTAAGAATGACGGGGCTAAAACAGAAATGAAACTGCAGGATACAGACGGTCCAACAAGAGCATCTGCCACGATTGAAAATACCCTTATGGCTAATTACAAAGCAGAAAAAGAAGAGGCAAATCTTATTACAGACATCAGCATAGGACAGTTAGGATACTTATTCAATCCGCCGTTGGGCTATAATTATGCATTTCTCTTGGAAGGCACACAGCTGCTTTACAGAACAAAGGAAGGATACGTGGGATTTGTTGAAGAAGGAGAAGGAATTAAAGCTGTGAGAGCAGACAAAGAATATTGCAGGATAAAGGCAGGGCAAATTCAGACAGCAGCTGAAGAAACCAATCAGAAATGCATCGCAGACGAAATGGAAGGCAAATGCAATTCAGAATGCGAAGAAAATACATTTGCTATGGGAAGAAAAGGGCAGTACTGCCCCACACTAACCTGCTGCATTACTGAACCGGATATAAAATGTAAATTACAGAAAGGTTCCTGCAGCCCAAGCTGCGAGCCAAGCAGCCAGACAGAAATTGCAGGGGAAAACCTGTGCCCTGCAGACACGCCTGTTTGCTGCAAGTCAGGCTCTCCGTGCGAAAATCTTGCCGGAGGGGAATGCAAGCCAAATTGCGATGAAAGATTAAACGAGGAAGAGGCATCAGGCTCGCTGTTCACTTCGCCTGCCTGCGGCGGCGGGTATAAGTGCTGCGTGCAAACACCGATTCCCCTGGGTGCATAATACAAATGAGGGAATTCATTCTTCGCGCAAGAACTGCAAAAACAGGAGATTTTGACATTAATGATTTGCCTTCAGCAGGAAGAATGGACATTGTATGCAATTCTGTTTCAAATGCATTGAACATTGCAAACAAATTAAGGGAAGACACTGTGATGCACGTTGTTCTTGAAGGAAGCCCTGAGCCGCCAAAAATAATAAGTTTTCACGGCGATTCAATCAAAGGAATGCTCTGGGACGAGAAGAGCATTGCAGAACACATAAGAAATGCTCTTTTAAAAAGCAAAGGGCAGAGTATGAAAAAAGAGATTTCCAAGGGGCATTGTCACTCCGTTCCAGGTCCCTCGACGCTTAAAGTCGCCGAAGGACTTTTTGTGGAAAAGAAAAGCTTTGAAGCGCTTGTGAAGGAAAAGGTAAAAGAAGGAAAGCAGGTTGTCTATCTTCATCAGGACGGAAAGGACATAAGGGAAACTGAACTGAAAAAAGACATTGTTGTTGTGTTCGGGGATTACATCGGAATGCCAAGGGCGACAGAGGGGCTTTTGGACAGGCTGGGGGCTGAGAGGATTTCTTTGGGGCCCAAAATGCTTTTTGCAGCGCACTGCATACTGATTGTGCATAACGAGCTTGACAGGAGATTCGGCTGAGAAAAGCTTATAACATATAAATTGCTTTATATAACCGTTAAAACAGGTGATTGAATGAAATCAGGAATGGACAAGAAAGAGGCTGCAAAGGAATGCATGTGCGCTTCGTGCCATACATTCAAGGACTGCGGCGAGCTTGCGTTCTGCTTTTCAAAAACAGGAAGAAGCAGGGGAATCAAGATTGAAAAAAGCTGCCTCTGCCGCGGATGCCCTGTGCATGAAAAGATGGGATTCAGGCATGTTTTCTTCTGTACAAGAGGCGGAGAAAAAAAGCAGACAACAAAGACAGAGAGGGCGCACTTTAAATGAAATGGAAATGCGCAGTATGCGGATATGTGCACGACGGCAACAAGCCGCCTGTTGAATGTCCGCAGTGCAGTTCTGATGCAAATGAGTTTATTGAATACTCAAATATAAAGAAGCTAGAATATGACGGAAAGAAATATGAAGTATTGCTGGTAAACGGCAGCAACCACAAGAGCCACAATACAGGAATAATGGCAGAGCTTTGCGAGAAGGAATTAAAAAAAAGAAAGTTAAATGTCAAAAGAGTTGACCTTAATATGCTTAACATACAGCACTGCTGGTGCTGCTACAGCATGAGGGACAATGCCTGCACTTATCCCTGCAGGAACCAGTTTGATGATGCGCCTGCGCTGCATGAATATTTGCTTAATTCAAGGGCAATTGTCATTGCAACCCCTATAAACTGGAACAGCATGACTGCAAGGCTAAAGGATTTCATGGACAGGCTTACTTCAATACAAAATCAGTCACTGCTTGGGAAAGAGCCGCTTTGCGCAGGAAAGATTGCAGGAATAATGGTTAACGGGCACGAAGACGGAGCATTGAAGACAGCAACAGACATTCACCTTTATCTTGAGGAAATGGGCTTTGTGCTTGCGCCATTTACATTCCTCTACAGGACGCATAATGCAATTCATGACACAAAAGAGGACAATGCCTACTTCAAAAATGACAGGAAGCTGAAAACAGATATTGAGAACTTTTCAAATAATATTGCTGAAATGGTGAAGCTTGACATTGAAAAAAAGCTGAAAGGAAAAATAAAAGGGGTGTGCGAATAATGGCAATACCTCCGCTTGCGATAGGCGGAATAATCGGCGCAGTTATACTAATTGCTACTGCAGTTACCGGCAACCTTGTCCTGAAAGGCAAGGCAAAGATGGGGCTTCACAAAGCTCTTGCAGAAATAGCGGTTTTTATTGCGCTGGCTCACGGCGGATATGCATTGTATACCATTCTTGCATAATAAAGTATAAAAACAGGCAAAAGATTGCTTTAGGTTACAAAAAGGGGATGATACAATGAAAACAATCGAAAATATGTCAAAAGCATTTGCAGGCGAAGCCATGGCAAGAAACCGCTACACTTATTTTGCTTCTGCTGCAAAAAAAGAGGGCTATGAGCAGATAGCCGAGATATTCACACTGACTGCTGACAATGAAAAACAGCACGCAAAATGGTTTTTGAGAATGGCTAATGAGCTGAAAAAAGACGACAAGAAGCTGATTGAGATTCCTGTTGAAGTTCCTGTTAATACAACATTAAGCACAACTGCCGAGAACCTTATGGAAGCAATTCACGGCGAAAATATGGAACATACAAAGCTCTACCCTGAATTCGCAGACACTGCCGAAAAAGAGGGTTTCAAGGAAATTGCAAGAAGGATAAGGGCTATTGCAAAAGCAGAAGAGCATCACGAGGAAAGATACAAGAAGCTTCTGAAAGAGATTGAAGCAGGCGCTGTATTCAAAAAAGAAAAGGAAACACAATGGGTATGCAGGGAATGCGGGTATGTGCATACAGGAAAAGAAGCGCCTGAAAAATGCCCTTCCTGCGATCATCCGCGGGCATTTTACCAAGTAAAGTGCGAGAGCTATTAGGAAGAAAAATGGACAAACTGAACGATATCTTCAGATGCAATATCTGCGGGCACATAATTGAGATTGTGAAAACAGGAGCAGGGCAATTGGTTTGCTGCAATCAGCCGATGGAGCTTTTGAAGGAAAACTCAACAGACGCTGCAAAGGAAAAGCACGTTCCTGTTGTTGAAAAAACAAATGAAGGATTTAAGGTAAAAATCGGCTCTGTTGAGCATCCAATGGAAGAAAAGCATTACATCCAGTGGATTGAGCTGATTGCTGACGGAGTTTCTTACAAGAAGTTCCTGAAGCCCTCAGACAAGCCGGAGGCAGAATTCTGCGTAAAGGCAAAGTCAATAACCGCAAGGGAATACTGCAACCTGCACGGATTGTGGAAATCTTAAAAGGGTTAGTTATTTAAATTCCCTTTCCCTCAAATAAGATGGATGAAACGATTGCATCTAAACAAAAAAGGGGAAGCGGAAGAGATGGAAACCCTTACGCTTTTTGACATAATAATAGGAATTGCTGTTGCAGTACTGCTTATTCTTGCAGTATTCTCATACTCCGGATTGTCAGGGCTTGGAAAGCTTTATGTTGAAAATGACTTGTCAATGATGGTAAGCGCGCTTATGTCATCCCCCGGAGATATCATTGCAAAGTATCCATTAAGCCCAAATTACAAGGTTTCAGGCATTTGCTCAGCTGACACAGAAGAATGCAAAAGGATAAAAGTGCTAAGCAGCGATGACAGCCCGATATGGGGCGGTTTTCAAAAAGACAATATTGTTTTCAGGGCAAACCCTGAAGCAGGATTATATGACATAAAAAGGGTGCTGCATGATTAAAAGAATAGGGAAACGAGGAAGTTATGACATATCAAGAAAAACCCTTTATTTCATAATCGTGCTCTTTGTACTTGCCTTTATTTTCATATACACTGCAGGCACGATAAGCAAGCATTATACAATCTCATCAAAAAACAAGGACGCAGTCATGGGGCAGATTCTTCTTCAGGAAACAATATACTCCCCTTACTGCCTTGCCTATTATGACGAAACAACAGGAAGGACTTATCCGGGAATAATAGACGAATCAAAATATAATGGAGAAAAAAATAAATTATGCAGAAGATATCTGGGAGATATTCCTTATGCAATTTCAATGACAGGCTCAGATAAGGTTATAGCTGGAGGGATGCTTGGTGAAAACACTGACAAAGCAGAAAGGGGAGTTCTTTTAAAAAAAGCAACCAGCGACAAGCTTGTTTATGTGAAATTTGAGGCAGAAATGAATGATTATTACTTAGGAAACCGCCAAAGCAAGCCGTCAGACAACAGGGAAACACTGGAGAGAATGAGCGAAGAAACAGGTGAAAATCTTGAAAAAACAATCAATTTATAAGATAAATGGCAAGAAAGGGCAGACAGAGGACCTGTTCGCAGACCTGATAATCTCGATTATAATAATAGCAATAACAATGGGAATAATTGCATTGTCTGAATTTAATCAAAAGAAGGAGATTGAGCCAAAGCAGATGAACGACATGGCAGGGCTTTACATGCTTGATGCAATGACTCTTGTGAGAACGCCGATACTTGACAGTTACTTGCGAGACAGCGCATGGTTTGAAAAAAGCATACCTGTTAATGTCGGGGAAATGCTGGGCATAATAGCTGACGGAAACAAGGAGCTTTATCCCTGGGTGTTTTCACAGCCGCCTTTTGGAACAGATGCAGGCTTTGCAAAGACAAGCGACAGCACAAAATGCACTAAGAATTTTTATGATTTTCTTGAAAGCAGGCTGCCTTTTGTATGGCAGATTGCAATGTATGATGACACAGGAAAAGAAGTTTTCATATGCACGCCGCGTTATGAGCATGCAAAAATCATTGAAAAGCGCCAAAGAAATCCCGAACTTTTTGTTGAAGGCGGATTCAGGGGATGCGAAATCAGCGACATAAAGCTGCCCACGGACAGCGGAAAGACAGTTACTTTGGAGGTGGGATTATGCCCATAAGAAAAAAGGCAATGGCTGTGCTCACGTTTTCAGCAATCGCTTTCCTGATTGCAATGATAATATTTTACAACAGGACTGACTCGCTCAAGGAAGGCCCGGTTACAAGCTACCTTGGAGAAACAGAAATTAATATTTATAATACATACCTTGAAGGAGAAAAACAGCTGTTGTTCATTGATACTGCTGCTTACAACTCATTCAGGAAAGCGGGAAAATTTATTGAGATAAGAGAGGAAGAATTGCATATAAAAAAGCCAATTGAGACATTAAAGGCAAATCCTGAGCAGTTCATCAGGGACTTTTCAGGGGAATTCGGCAAATATCTTGCTGAATTCAACAAGGCTTATCCGGGTGCTGAACTGAAGGCAGAAGACTACATATTCAGGATAGACAGCAGGGGGCTTTTCGGGCTTACTGAAAAGGAGATTATGATTTCCACAGAATATCACGACTATACCTTTTCACCAAATTTCAGGGTATTCATTGAGACAGGCATTACCGGAGAAATAACATACACTCCAGCAACAGGCAATATTGAAAATGCCGGAAAGGTTGAAGAAACACCTCCTGCAGAACAGGAAATCGCTCCTGAAACAACAGAAGCACAAGAGGAAGAGCCTGTAAAGCTTGGGGCTGAATAATCAGACAAACCTTTTTCTCATCCTTCTCACAACGCCGTATACAGGCAGCAATATTGTCAAAGCGGCTGCAATGTCTGACAACGGCTGTCCAAAGCCCAATAAAAGGTAAAGCTGCTTTATCCTGCCGTAATAATGCTCAATGTAAGAAAAGTCAGCAGTATTATTTGATTTTTCATCATTTATTTTCCTTTCAAGCTCGTTGGATTTTGCAAGCATCTCATTCTGCTTTTCAAAGAAATCCAATTTTTCAAGCTCATTCTCAGCCCTGTTTGAAAGCTCCAAGGCATAGCTGTAATTATCAAGAGAAAGCTCTGCTTCTGCCTGCTTAAGCATAAGGTTATATTTGCTTTCAATGGAATCCTGCAGCCTGTTTGAAAAGCGCTCAGAAAGGCTGCTTATGCTTTGCCTGTATTCACTGCTTTCCTGCTCAATTAACGCAAAAGAATCATTGCACTCGCTTGCTTTTTCATACTTCTCATCAAGGAGGTATGTTTCGCATTCTGCAAGTTTCTCAAGCGCCTGCCTGTATGGCTCAATGCTTCCTGTTTGCGGAGGGTTATCTTGGCTTTTAGTATTGCAGCTGGCTCCTGCAAATACTCCTGTGCCTATTAAACCCGCCGCCAAAACCGCAGCCAGCGGATATTTTATTCTCCTAAGCTTTTCATAGAAAGGCATCTTCCTGCTTCACCTCCTCAACAATAAAATGAATTCTTTTTCCCGTGCACAGCCTTGACACCCTGTCGTCAAAGTCAGCAAACCGCCGCATATTGCGGAATATTGCATATACCATAAGCGAATAATTCCCCCTGCATCCAAAGACAGAGTTTACGCTGGCATTTTGTTTCAGGAATTTTACAAGCCTTATTGTCCTTGGCTCAAGAAGAAAAAGCGCGTGTATCTCAAATCCCATCTGCCTGAAATCAAGTATTATCGTGAACCTGCCTGCCTTTCTCAAAGCCCTCCTGAAAGCCCTTGCAGCGGAATGCCTTGACTCCCCTAAAGATGAGGCAGCCTGCCTTATTGTAAGCCTTGCATCCTGCCTGAGCAGGTTCATTATTTCTCGTTCACGCATTTTTTACTCCATGGCATGGGCATTCGCAGCTTTCACTGCACTGCGTTTCAGTTTCAAGCAGGCAAACCTTTTCTTTTAATGATTTTTTTGAGAAATACAAAAGCTGCCTGCCCTTGTTTTCCCTTGACATCTGCATTGCATAGAATTCAGCAGCAGCCATTGCACCGATGAATGCATTGCACATCACGACATTTGACTCCTGAAGCGAAGCGCAGCCGCCTGCGGATGGCTTTTCCTCCCTTTTTCCCCTTCTGCATTCAAGGCAGGCATTCTTGTTGCAGACGTCAAGTCTTGCTGTGAAAGGCCCTACTCCTGCGTCTATCAAGGGAATATTATTTTTCAAGGCATATGCATTGAGAATCTTCCTTGCAGGCCAGCTGTCAACGCACGAAAATACTGCGCTGTAACCTGCTTTTTTTCCGTGCTTTTCTTCAAAATTAAAGCTGTTTGCCTTGATATCAGCATTGACAAGGGCTTCAAGATTTTCCTTCAGGACTTTTGCCTTGTTTTTTCCGATTGCATCATAATAAAATACCTGCCTGTTTAGATTTGTCGGCTCTATCTTGTCCCCGTCATAAATCTCCATCGGGATTCCCAAAAGCGCAAGGTTCAATGCAACATATGTTCCTATCCCCCCTGCTCCTATTATCAAAGCCCTTCCTGCTTTTGACGCAGGATAATTTCTGCTTATTGATTCAACAAGCGACTGCTTTTCAAAAAAGCGCCTTTTTGAAAAAATGCCGAAATAAAGCCTGCCCGGCAATGTTTCATCTCCGGGCAGGGGAAGCAATGCTTTTCTTATTTCGTCCAAGGCAATTGCCGCCTTTAATCCCGCAGAAAATGGCATAGGGGAATTTTCAATTGACGGCTTCCAAAGCAATGAAGACAAAATAAAAGGGGAATAAATTGTTTCCAAAGGCGAAGAGCTTACAAACAATCCTGCATTATTTTTTGCGCAGTAATTCAAGGCTGCTTTTTTTGAGGTTTTGTCATTTGTAAAGTCAGCCAAAGCGCCAATCTTGCCGATAAATGCAGGCTCAAAACCGCTATTGACTGTTTCAAGATTTACATCTGAATTTATCCTGCTGATTAAGGAATAATCTTTCTTCAAGAAACCGCTTTCTCCCTTGTTGAAAAGCAAGATATTTCCAATTCCAAGCCCTGCTGCGTAAAGGAGAAAAAAATCAGTTGTATTCCCTGAGCCGACTACTGCAATCTTGGAATTCCTTAAAACCGCCTGGTCAAAGATTGCAGCCTGCCTTGAATAGTCAGCCAATGTTTGTCACCTTTTTTTCATTGAAATAAGATGTTTTGAATTTGTCAAATTTTGCATTTGTAAGAAAGTAGTACGGCTTTCCCCTGCTCCTGTATTCTTCCGTAAGAACAGTCCTTGCCTTTTCCATAAGCTCTTCAAGCACTGCAAAGGGCGACTTGTGCCTTCTTTTCACAGATTCATAATCATAGCTGCCTGCGCATATCGGCTGCATAGGGATTTCAAAGCAGGATATTGAAGGATGGCTGTATGTGTTCAGCACGTAAAGCTTTCCAAAGTCAATTCCCTTTTCATTAAGGAACAAGGGAACACCCACTTCTGCCTCAGGGAATTCATAATATGCATTGTTCATCCTTTCAAAAAGAACATATGAATCCACTTTTGTGAATGCATAGAACCTTTCTTTTATTATTCTGAAACCGATGTTTTTGCCGCTGTCAAGCCACCTCTTTTCTTTTAATCCCTGCATTGCATCCAGCTTTGCGCACAATCCCCGCTTTCTTTTTTCATATTCTAAGGCTTTCATATATTTTGAGTCAAGCTCATCAATCGAGGAGGAGGGTGTAAGCCCGAGGCTGTATCTTTTATTCGCTATTGCCGCATTCTGCCCTCCCTCAAAAAGCGGGTAGATTTTTCCTGAAACAGCAAAAAAGTTTTTGGAAGGAAGCACCCGCTCTGCAATAATCCCTTTTTTTTGCGGCAAATCTCCGTGCATTACAAATTCTGCAAGCCGGACATATTCCTTGGGCATGCCATTCAAAGACTGCTCAAGGCTTAAGGCGCCTTTTTCAATCACATCCTGCTTTACCCTGTCTGCGAATGATGATTCGCTGTTTTTTTCAAGCAGCGCATTCTCAAGCCCGTTTATAGTGCCTGTCATTGAAAGCCAGAACCTGCTTTTATTGAAATCAACATAGCTTTCTCTTGCGTCTGCCTGCATATGGACATAAGGGAATACAACAGCGCACGGCTTTTTTGCAATAAATGACTTGAAGAATGTATCAGGCATTTTCACTTCGTCCCCACTCCGTTCAAGGGTTCACTTCGCCCTGCTCGCAAACCATTTTTCATCTCTTTTTCCCCGGCATTCTTCTTTCTAATCATCCTCAGCCTTGCAAGAATTTTTCTTTTTTCATCCTTGCTGTAATCCCCTCCCCTTATTATTTCTCCTGCTTTTTTCAGCGCCTCTTTTGCTGACTTGTCTGCAGCTTTTATTTTTCTGCAGGCTTGCTTGATTTTTACCGCTCTTGCCTTGATTGCCTCTTCCCTTGTTTCCGCATCGTCAAACACTCCCGCTACTGCCGCAAGCAGGTCAAGCACTGCCTTTTCTGATTCAAGCTCTGCCCTTGTATAATAAGGCAGCAAAGCGAGAAACTTTCCAACGTAAAACAAATGAAACTCTTTTGAGCCGTTAAGGTAGTCGTCATTTGAAGCGTATTGCTTTTCAGGCGCTATTGCTGTTGTTTTCTTTTTCAGAATTAAGCCAAGATTTTGTTCCAAAGAAAGCGGCTTTGGGATTCTGGCGCTTATTTCTTTTTTCTCCTGCTCTCCAAGCTCTTCAACAGACAATATTGACTCTTGCAATTCATTTGCTTCTTCCTTATTTTTGCATTCAAAAAGGAAATTCCCTTTTTTGCAGTTCAAATGCACTTGTTTTCCCTCTGCCTTTGCTTTTGGCGCATTAATTTGCTTATAATTCCCTGACTCCTTCAGGGGCTTTCCGTTGAAGTAAAATTTTTCAGCTATTTCCTCAAGCGTCTCGTCCGGCAACGAAGGAATAATCCCTGTCTCTTCCTTGGATTTCAGGAGATTTGAGCCGTCAAGGGAAAACTTCATTGCGTGGGGCTTTTTTCCATTCCTGTAAACACCTTCATTTACCACAATGCTGAGAAATTCATCCGGAAAAACCTCTTTTACATTTATTTCAGGAACTGTTTTGTCTGCCTGCGCTCCCAGATTATCCTTCAGCATTATCTTGAATCCCTGCATTGTCTCCTTGTTGTACATTGCAATTTCATTTCCGGATGAAAATGAGAGCCATGAGCCCAATGTTTTGTATTCCCTCTCCATTGCCTTCAGCTTGTTTGCGATATGGGCATAGTCAATTTCAGAATGAAACAAGGGAAAGGCGCCGTGGCTGTGCCACATTCCTGCAATGTAAAATCCTTTCTCATACATGTCCCTGGGAGGGAAATCAGAAGTGCCGCTTCTTGCGTCCATGCCGTTCTGCTTTGGAAAAAAGAAATCAGTGATTAACAGGCTGCCTTTCTTCTGAAGCAAATAGCCCATGCACTCGATTTCCCTCTCTGCAATATCTGAAACAGCCCTTGCAGTGCTGCAAATCCTGCTGTAAAGGAATTCAGGCAGTTCCATTTCCGACATCATCGTATAGCTTTACAGTCAGGTCAAGGCAGTCATATTCTGTCTCGTCAGCTGTCTTTCTCATGTCAATGTATGCGGCTGCTTTTTCATCAAGGGGAAGTATTTCAGTGTCTTCTTTCTTTTTCCTGCTGTTATCCGTATTATACGCCCTTACCTCGCATATCGTGTTTGAGCCGTTGTGCAATCTAAGGTAGTCCCTTGCCTCAACAGCAACAGGCTCATCTGAATTCTTGATGATTGCCTCAATCACGTCTTTCAGAGTGCCTTTCCTCATCCTTTCTTCCAGCTCTGCATATACTGCCTTTGACTCATAAAGCGCTTTTTCGTCGTCTTTTGCATTCAGCGCCTTCTGCCTGTACACCTCCGTGTTCAGGATTCCAACAAGCTTTGTGTCTTCCATTTTTTCCTCCTTTATTTTTTGCTTCCGTGAAGCTGATTGGTTTTTGCACAGAACTTCTTAATAAACTTTGCTGGAAAAAATCCGCAAATTTTACGGCATACCTTGGAAAATCACGCAGAATGAGCGGAAATTAACGCTTCTTTTTGCTTTTTTTGCCGCTTTTTTTCAACTTCCTTGAAAGCGGTTTTTGGAGCGCCTCGTCAGGCTGGCTCCGGTTTTTGCCGCAAAAATTGTTCAGCTTATTTTTTAATTTCCTGGCGCCTTTTTCAATGTTTTTTTCCTGTTTTTTTATTTCTTTTTCAGCCACATCCAGCTCCTCCATTTCGTGAAGATGGTGCCTTCCTGTGGGCTTTTCATAAAAAGGTATTGCCTTTATCAGCCTTGGAGACCTTGCCAAGGGCCTTACTGCCTTAAGAATTTTTTCCGACCTGCTCAGCTCGCCAGCAAGCTTTGCCTCTTCAACAAGCTTTGAGCCCCTGCCGAACAGCTCTGCTATCTCCTTTCTGCCCTCGACAATTGTGTGCAGGATTGACTGCCCTTCCTTTAATTCCGAACTGTACCTGAAAAATGCAGCAAATCCCTCAAAAAACCTGAAAAACAGGACAAACGGAAAAACAGCTATTATGTCAAGCCAGCATTCTCTTATGAATTCCTTGAACTTCCTTATCCTGTTGTACTTGAATATCAGGTCCGCAACAAAGAACGAGATTATCAAATAGTCAAGAACTGAAATAACAAGATGGTATTCCTCTGCAAACTGCTTGAAAAACAGTTCAGTGATTATAATGCCCGCAAGCACGATTAAGGCGTAGGGTATTGCCCTGTCAACGAAATGCTCAATCTTGTGCAGCCATGGTTTCATGGTATTTTTAATGGCAATAAATCCTTATTAAAGTATCGATAACGCAAAAAAGGCAGCCCCAAGGATACTGTTATATTTTCGGCAATCCCGGAAAAAGGAGCGTTTTTCCGGACGAAAGATTATATATAAGTTCTGCAAACAGCGCTTAAAATGCAAAAGAGGTATTATTTGGACACTTCAATATGGTGGGATTTTCATGAAAACAGAGTGGATAGATTTCGCCCTCTTGGTGAATGGGCATTTGAGCTATTAAAGAAGATAATCAGGGAAAAGGATATAGTGCTGTATTCAGATTTAGTGGTTGAAGAACTGCTACATTATTTTAGCATGGAAAAAATAAACAAAATGTTTAGTATTGTTGCTGATAAGGGGCTTTTGGAAGAAGTTGATATAAGCCAGGAACAAAGGCGGGAAGCAGGCATCTTGTGCAATAGACTTAAAATACCGTTTAGCGACTGCATTTACGCCATACTTGCAAGAGATAATTTAGCAATTATGGTTGCAAGAGACCATCACTTTGAATTGCTTGCAGAAATAACTGAATTCAAAAAGCCGGAAGAGCTAATCTAGCTTTATGCCCCATTTTTCAGCATACCGCTTTCCTACTTCTTCCCTTCCTTTTTCAAACTGCTCGTCAGTTATATGCACCTTCGCGGCGCCCTTGAACTTCTCCAGCTTCTTTATCGTGATTTCCGCCTCGACTTTCCATATCATTTCTCTTATTGCCTCCCTTATGAACTCTGTCCTGTTGTTGAAATGCAGGGGCTTGATGAGCTTGTCCATTGTCTTGACGATATCCTCTTGGAGCTTGAAAGAGATTGTGTCCATGTAATATATTGTATTACGCATGTAATATATAAGGCTTTTGGTGGAAATGGGATAAAATGATGAAAGAGCTAAGGGTGAAATAAGACAGCAATAACATAAAGAAAATAAATTGCGGCGGAAGCCCGAAATTGTTACATGCCTCGCCACTGGTGAATCCCAAGCTTCCCTCGGCCCTGCGAACCCGCAAGCGACACTGCAGTTGGTTAAGGCTGCTCCATTCCTGGCCTGACCTGATTCCCAAAAGCAACGACCCTGCAGGACAAGGTGTCAACAGTAGGCAAGTGACCAATGCCAAAGCACGGCCCGCTCCCGGACGATAGCCCTTCCATGAGGTTCGTTTGAAGTGACAGGGTAGAACCAACACCCCGGCATATCCACCGCAGTTTAGAACGTGGTTGGAGAGTTTATAAGGGTTATGGTTTAAAAAGGGATATAGGGAAAGCAGAGAAAAATAAGGCAGATGGCCGCAGTGCGGCCATAGTATGATGGCAAAGCCTTCGGCTTTGCTTGCCTCTCAAAACGTTTGCTTTTCGGGAAATATAATGATACTTAACTGAGTAACTATCGTTACTTCTATAAGTAATTATTCGGCTTTTTTTGGGTGACTACAATTTTCATTAAAATACCAGTTAGGTGACTACATTTGTGGTCACCCAATTATAAACTGGGCGAGGGGCCCAGGGGTTTCTCTTCCCTAACAATTCACTGCAACGCCAGCTCAACCTTCTCGACTATTTCTTTTGCCTTTTTAACAAGAAAATCAAGAATTTCCTTATTCACATCTGTTTTTGCCCCGTACTGAAACTCTTCCCTTAATGATTTTGCATCCTGCGGCTTCATCTGCTCCGCTGTCCTTATGAATGCAATATCCCCTAATTCCAGCTTCACCTTTTTAATCCTGATAAGGTGTTCAACAGCAGTAATCGTGCATTCATGGTTTTGCGACTCATATCCGTGCTTGAACAATACCGCCAAAAGCGCATGATACATTGCATAATATGCCTGTGAAACAGCCCAGTCGCTGAAGCCGCCTTGGGCATTGTAATCAGCAGCCAGAAGATTATGCTTTGCCTTTTCAATATGCTCCCTTGAACGGACAGGATTAGGAGCAATCCGCTTTAGCCTTGTTTCTTTTGAAAGGCACCAATCCAGCTTTGTCTTACACCCTGCCATTTTTTATAATCTCTATGAACACTTGTTCGCCCCTTAAAACAATGCCTTCCCTTATAATTGTTTGCATAACCTCTTTCCTTTCCCTCAATTCCCTGACTGCGTCTGTTTTTTTCAATAACATCGGGACAACGGGCTTTGCCCGCACCTTTGATATTTCAAGGCAGAATGAGCTTGCCTCCCTTGCCTTATCTGTAACAAACAAAATATCAACATCATTAAAATCCTTTTTTCTTAAAACAGAGCCGAACATTACAATCAATTCCGCATTTTCAAACTTCTGTATGTCTTCTGCATAAATCTTCGCATGCCCTGTTAAATCCCTTTTTTCCTCAAGAAGCAGAAGCTCGCATCTCTTGGCAGCCTCTTCATTTGCAAGATTAAGCGAGTAAAAGCAGGCATTGCCAAGCCTTTCAACAGAAGCCATGCCGCTTTTTTCCAGCTCCTTAAGTATCTTGAATGCGCTGCCAACGCTTATCCCGATATTTCTTGCAATGCTGTTTATGTTAAACCCGGGTCTTGCATTGTTTCTAAGCAAAAACCTGAGTATTCTTGATTCGTTATTATCTTTCATTTTAAGTGAATAATTATTCAATAATAATGAATAACTATATAAACCTTTCTAAACTCTTAATTTAGCAGGTGACTACAATTTTAATTAAAATACCAGTTAGGTGACTACATTTGTAGTCACCTAATTATAATCTAAAAGGGGTTCAGGGGTAGCGAGCCAGAATGTGGGCGAGCCATGCGGGCTTCAGCCCGCTTGAGGTGATAGGAGCGAAGCTCTTATTTCCCCTGCCTCTTCCTATTGCGGTTTGCTTGGAACCAACACGCCGTTCTCAACAGCCAGCCCATATCTCTTCGCCAATACTTCAGGCGAGCACTTTGCCATATCTTCGGGAGTCATGTCGTGGACAGCCACAATCTTCGCTCCCGGCAAATAAGACATCTCTTTCCTCGAAGACCAATAATCAGCGTGCTGGACAGCAAGCTCAACCCTTGAGGGGTTTGTCAAAGCCCTTTGCATCTCTTCCATGTTTTCAAGCATTTCTTTCTTTGTAAAGGTATCCTGTGAAAAAGGGGGATGCCTGTAAACCCACGGAGCCATGTGAAACCTTACAGCAGATGTCAAAACTTCCTTTGCAAATGCATCTTCAAGCTTGAACTGCTGAAGCCATTCATATGCAATATATCCGTGAGTGTAATCAGTGTGCCCTTTCCATACAACTCCGTCCTTGCACGAGTCGTGCAATAAGAATGCGGATATTGAAATGTCTTTTTCCATATCAGAAAACAACGCCCTTCTTGCAAACTCCTCTACCACAATAACGCCTTTCTTCACGTGCCTTACCAAGCCCCCAATACCATTGTCTTCAGGCGGATGGTACTTGCCTGAACTGCTTGCAGGCTCTGTGTAAAACTTGTCATCAACAGCTTCCAAAGCTGATAATGTGAACTGCCATATATCAATGTCTTTTATCTTGCCTAATTCATCAAGAAAAATGTCGTATTTTGCCATTGTATCACCTTTTGAAAAAATAATATTTTCCTTTATATTGCTTTCCATAGCAACCTTTATAAATAACCACTTAATAAGGGGAAATGGGGGTAAAATGCAAATACTAAGCGAAGAAGGACTGATTGCACTGTCACAGCATTTTGCTGATATCAATACCATTGACGATAAAAAGCTGGACAGCATACTGCTTCAATTTTCATACTCAGAATTTTCAAGCGCATATTATTCTGACGAGCTGATGCAGAGTTTCATTGACCGCATTCCAAAAAAAGATGAAGACAATGTAAGTTCAAGCCTTGACTCAAAAGTATATTACCAAATAACCCGGCAGACAAAAGAAAGGGTTCATACGCGCCGTATTCCAATAATGGAAACTTTCACATTAAAGCAGTATAAGGAAAGGCTGGTAAAAGATACGTTAATGGGAATAAGGACAATAAGGGCAAGAATGCAGGATTATGAAAAAATGAGCCCAAAAGAGCTTCAAAACGGAATTCTGGAATACACATTGATGCTTGCTAAAAAGCTGTCTGCAAAAGCAGGAAGATACGCTGATTCATATCTTGAGCGCCGTGATGCATTCGTTCTTGAAGAACTGATAAAAAAGAACGGAGACTTATCCCTGCCTGAAATGGCGAAGCATATTCATAATAATTACCTTGATGACAAGAGAGCCATTGACTGCATAGAATCAATGCGCACCTGCGGAATGACTGATGAAAAGATTGCAGAAAAGATTGTGGAAAAGGCAATTGATTGGGGAATCAGGGAAGAAATTAAGCAGGGGCTCCAGTATGGGGCTTACAGGCAGCTTGGCTCTTATGTTTTTTCAGATGAATGCGGACTTCTTGAAAAAATATGCGGAAAACCAGGTGAATTTTCAGTAAATACAGAGAAAGTAAAAAGGCTGGGCTGGATTCCATTTGCAAGAATGGGGTTTGATATCAGCGCTATTGCAATCAAAGAATATGCAGTGGGCGGAGAAAAAGGAATAAAGCCTGAATTAATGCGGGATGAATTTGCGCTCAGCTTTGCAGAATACTGCGAAAAAACAGTTTCAAGCGAAAAAGAGCAAAAAAAAGTGCAGCTTATAAAAAGAGTGCTTGACAATGATGGCAGCCTTGTCATGGATGAATACATGGGCGCAATTTCCAAGGCAACAAGGCAGAGGCTTGATGAAAAAATCGGCAGAATAATGCTCAAAAACAGGTTTGGCAGCCTTTCAGGCGATGAAAAAAGAGAAATAAAGAAGGAAATGATAAATGAGATGAAAATAATGCTCCAGTCAAAGCCGAAAAATCCAAAAACAAAATCCCTTGAGCTTGTTGCTGAAAAATTCCATCCTGAAGAATACAGGATTGAAGGCGAATACTTGTTCAGGCTTACAAAAAATGCCGAAGAGATGCAGGCAGCAACCAAGGCTGCCGAGTCATGCATACGCAAAAGAGGCATTGAATTTTATTCCAAGGACTTAAGCGACAGAGGGGCAATATGCCTTACGGCATTTCACAATAATGAAATAAAAGGGTATGTGCGGATGTTCTTAATGGGAAATGACAAGAATGAGCCTGTTTTGGCTATAGACACAATAGAGCCGCCAAAGCAGAACTTTGACGGAAGCAAGGATTTGATAAAAGCAATGTGCCTTGCGGCAATAGAGCTTGGAATGGACATTGGAGCAAAACAAGTGGTATGCAATGACGCAAGAATCAATTACGGGCCAAAAGAGGCTTTTGGCAACACAGAAAGAAAAGTAAAGCTTATGAAGTTAGGCAGGAAAGACACAACTTATTACAAGATGAGGCATGAATATTCTGGCGATGTTTTTGTTTTGATGCAGAACTGGAGAAAGTGAGCGCAGATTTCCCCTCGTGAAAAATAAAGCCTTCCGGAGAGGTTGGAAATTCTGATGCATTTTTGCATTTGTTTTTAAACCATTTTCAGTGCGCCTGTTGGATTTTCCAAGGTATGCCGGAAAAACACGCGTTTTTTTACAGCAATCCTTATTAAGGGAAAGCAGAGACACGCTGATTAATGCAGATAATGCTTATCCGCAAGGTTTATATATCAATAATGGATAATATTATCTGAAAATGGATAATAAAATGAAGATAATAAACTGGCTCGGAAAGCACAGGGGAAAGCAGATTACAATGTACGCATTGAGCAAGGCAGTTAAAATCCCCTATGCCACATTCCACAGGGCGATTAATCAAATGAAAGGGATTGTTGTGCTTGATGCAATCGGCAAGGCAAAGGCTGTCTCGCTTAGTACCTCAAATCCCGTTATAAAATCATACCTAGCCGTAAGCTCTGAAGAGGAAAAGAATGATTTTCTTGAGAAACAGCCGATAATAAGAAAGATTGCGTCAGAGCTTGACACAAAAGACATTGTATTGCTCTTTGGCAGCTATGCAAAAGGCAGGGAAAAGGAAAGCTCGGACATAGACATACTGGTTGTCAACACTAAAGGCGAAAGAAGCATTTCATTCTCTAAATATGAAGTGATGTTCAAAAAGAAAATCAATGCAATCTTCGTTGCAAAGCAGGAATTAAGGCAGATGCTAAGGGAAAAAGTGGAAAATGTCGGGAAGCAGGCGCTTGAAAGCCATATATTGCTTAACAATCCGGAAGGGTTCTGGGAGTGCGTGTATGGATGAGTATAAGGAAATCTTTAATGAAATGCAGCGGAAGCAGCTTATAACAAAATCAGATTCATTCTTCAAGATAAAGCTTTTTCTCAAGAAAGGCGAGAACAGCCTTTTAATAGCAAAGCACAACAAGGACATAAAGCCGAAGAAAGGGGAAGCGGACAAGATTTACTGGAATTACTGGGCAATAATCATCTCTTATTATTCAATGCTTTACTGCGCAAAGGCGCTGATTCTGTCAAAAGGGTACGAAGTGCACACCCACGACGCCTGCCAGGCTGCATTGGGATATCTTTGCGTGCCTAATGAAATGGAAAAGGAAGATTTGGAACTGCTAAGCCAGTCTTACAAGATATTTGAGGACGAATACGTGAAATATTTTGAGGATGCAAAAACAGAAAGCAGGATTGCAAGGTATTCAGCCATAAAGACTTACAGCGAAAGAAGGCTTGATGAAATTTTTGAGAATGCACGAAAGTTTGTGGCCAAGGCTTCGCTGATACTGCAGGAGTATTGACTTACTTAACCTCAAACCCCTTCAGATACTCCTCTTCCATGAAGTGGAGCTTGCCGGGAACTATCAGGCACTGCGGGAACTTCTTAGATAATAGTTATTATAGCCATCACAGGCTTATGATCTGAAATATCTGTATCTATGCATTCTACATCAGTCATCCGGAATTTATTCTTGTGAGCTAGTATATAATCCAATGTTATCGGCTCTTTATCATGCGAAAATTCTGTTGGATAGAAAGATTTATAGGACTTAATAGCGTAAGATATTTCATATTCTTCTTGCGATTCTTCCAGCAAATGTCCAACTATCTTTATGTTAAAATCGCCTGCAATTATCGGCTTAATATTCCTTTCCTTACACCAGTTTAGTGTTTCCTTTAAATGCAATTTTGCAGATTCATTATTATTGGAAAAATGAACATTAATTAGGTCCATATCTCCTTCAGGTGTATTGATAACCACATGATAGAATCCCAACTGTTTTTTATCTCCAAATTGCGGATAAATAGGCAATAGAACAACTTCTGAATATTTAAGGGGATATTTTGAAAGTATTCCCAGCCCAATATGCATTACCCAATTAATGGGCTCTTTGTGCCATTTGGTCATATCAGCTAATTTTCCGAAAGCAAAATCTTTGTAATTTAATGCTTCATTAATCTCATGAACCTGATTTTTCCACTTTTTTCTTTCATCATAAGCGGCTTCCTGCAGGAAAATAAGATCTGCATTCTTCTCTTTTAGGAAAGCTATAAGCTTGTCTTTTCGAGTTTCCCACTCGTAATATCTCCAGATATTATTAGTTATTACTTTTAGTTTCATTTTCATACCTGATGATTAGCAGCATCCTTTCCATGTTCTAAGGCAGTTTCTGCTAATTGTTTGTATCTGCTCTCCAAAGAAGTATCATTAGCTATATTCTTTAATGTTTCCATAGATACATTCGGATTTCTGCAAATTATCCTCAATATATAACCATAGCCTATTTCTTTTGCCAGACCAGTACCTAAATGATGCAAATAGTCAGGTGTACAAAAAGGGCTTGTTGCAAAGGAGGCCTGTATCTCCCAAGAATCAGTATCTCTTTCCTTTTCCATAAGTTTTCTAAGTAATCTTTGCTGCCCTGAATTAGTTGCTCCCCAAATTGCTGCAATTCTAATTAATAAGTCATCTGTTTTAGCAATTTTTGCTCTTTCTTTTTCAGGAGTAGATTCAGCATATGCCCTTTTGAAATCGCAACCCCATTTAGCCCCAAAAACTTTGGATTTTTCTGTTATCATCTGATTCCAGATAAGAGATTTAACATCATTAATATGTTTTCTTTGCCTATTAAATTCTTCTCTAAGTTCCTGATGATTTCGTATCTTCATATAGCCCATAAAATCAGATATTCTGCTAAATACTTTCATTGCTGTAATATCGTCCATAAAAGTCAATCCTTCATCAAAAGTCCCCTTATTAGCTTGCAGTATTTCATTTCTTAATATAAGATTAAAGTTTAGGGCTTCTATATCCCTGCTTAACGTTAGTGCATCTATTAATCCATTATTATAAAGATTAAGCAAACCTACAAGTGCTGCTGGCGATTCTGATTTTGTTTGTTTCCAATTATCGTACTTTCTTGACATAAGCGTATCAAACCAACTTATGAACATAAGATCCCTGCTCCCACCATGACAATATTTGACATTTACATTCCCTTCCCTTACTCTTTGTTTGAAATACTGCTCAAAGTAAAATTTTTGGAAAACTATATTTCTAACCATCCTCTCTGGGCTTGCATACATTTTTTGTATATCCTCAACTTTATTAGCTATAGTTCTATCTCCGCTTAAGAATCTAGCTTCCAATACCTGATTCCCCTCGGTTATACTTTTTCGTGCGAATATTTCCGCTTCAGCCAAGTTGCCCCATTCCGGAAGATCAATTTTACAAAACTGAAAGGGTTTAACATATTGCTTAAAACGTGTTTTAATTTCCTTATATGTACCCTCACCTTTTTCTTCGTGTAAAATAAGCATATCTACATCAGATTCACTAACCATCTCTTTTCTTCCTAATGAACCATAAAGAAATACCCCTATCCCTTTTATTCCATTTGCGGACATATTAAACAAGTCTTTTACTACACTTTCCATTACATGGGTATAATTCAAGACCATCTGAATACCATCATATTCACTATTTGAAGCCTTAAACAAGGTATTTGCCCTTATAAGGTCTTTAGCCCTTGTATAATCTGTTATTATGTCTTCAATTGCCATGCCTTTGAGAGATATAAGAAAGGTTTATAAACTTTACCATTATTCACTACTCCGTGATTATAATATGGATCTAATATGCTTGGAAGGATGCAGCGGAGTCGGAAAAACAACACAATTCCGGTTACTCATAGAATATTTCAAGAATACTAAGATTAGGACATTAGGAATAGTAGAAAAACATTATGAGCCCTTCAAAAGAGAGGTAGAAGCATGGTATCAAACAAAAGGACCTAAATTGCCTTTTTCAATCGAAGATATAGAGGGGTTCGCAAAAGCGAGAGCACAAACATTTAAGGATAATTTTCGTAAGTCTAATTATGATTTATTGATATTTGATAGATATTATTATACGAGTGCCGCATACCAAACAAGCTGCGGATTAAGGTCTCAAGAGATATTAAATATAAACAAGAAATATGGGGCGCCAACACCTAATTTAACCTTTTTATTAGATTGCAATACCATAGAATCTTTTAGCAGAAGCCAAAGCAGAAATGCAATTACAGGAATAGGATCATTATTCTCAACAAACATTAGAAATGTTGAGAAAATACGAGATAATTATTATGAACTATTAAAACAAAATTGTGAAATGGAACTAATAATTACTAATAGAGATATTCCAAAAATCCAAAAAGATTTGGTAGAAAAAATAATGCAGGTATTATAATGCATCTTAGCTATTTAACCTCAAAGCCCTTCAGATACTCCTCTTCCATGAAGTGGAGCTTGCCGGGAACTATCAGGCACTGCGGGAACTTGCTTATCTTTTCCTTCAATATCTGCTTTGCAGCCGCATAAACAATTTCCTCGTCTTCAAATCCCAATCTTGCGCACGCAACGCACATTGTTTCCTCAGTGAATACCTTTTCCTTTCTCTTGTCTTCAACCTTCAAAAGAAAATCAACTGCTTCCTTCGCAGACATTGTCTTGTTTTCTTCCACTTTCAAGTCCAATAAGAATAAGGTGTGCATTCCTGCATTTTCTTTCAATACATCATACGGCGCTTCAACATCCTTGTTTTCAAAAGGTATTGAAGTTGTCTTTCCGAACTTGTACAAAGACAATCCGGTATCTCCTACTGCTGTCAAAATAGATGCATTGTGAATCAGATGAACCTTGAGTCCTGCTTTTCTCGCCCTTAAAGCCAAATCAACGTGAGTTGTTGCCGAGAAAACATCTCCTACAACCAAAAAAGCAACGTCATTCTCTACTGCTTTCTTCAGCATCTCCTCCTCTGCCTGCTTCTCAACCAATTCTCTTGATGCAGGTATAATCTTCTTGCCGTAAAAGTCCTCTAATTTCTTTAGTTCGGCGGGAAGTATTGAAGTGTATGTGTCTATGTAGACGAAGTTGCAGTTTCTTACTGCTTCCAGTCCTTTTTCAGTAATGTCCTTTTCAGAGCCCAGTCCGAGCCCTATTATGTATAAAGCCATGGGTTTAGATGGTAGATTGAGGGTTTATTAAGGTTTTGGAGGTAGGGAAAGCCACAGGGGCTGCGCCCCTGAACCCTGCCGTAGCGGCGGGGTCTGGAACAGAGTTCCAATACCCGCCGTATGCCCGAACACTTTAACCACGATCTTCATGCCGAAGGCCCGCCTTCTGCTATCAAAAAGCATATAAATAAACGTTAATGCCTATAATTAGCCAAATGCCACGGTGGCACAACCTGGTACTGCGCTGGATTGCTAAGTACGCCTAAGTGCTTATGATCACCACGCTTTACGCAATGATTCAGTGCCCGCAAGGGTTTGTGGGTTCAAATCCCACCCGTGGCGTATTATTTTTTTCATCTTTTCTTCATACTTTTTCAGCTTTTCTTTTTAAACCCGCAAATCCTTCATTAAAATCGGAAAAAGGAGCAATTTTCCGGACAAACCATTATATATAACCTCTGCATAAGCGCCCACAGAATGCAAAAGAGGTATTATTTGGACACCTGCATCTGGATTGACTATTTCGAAAACAGAAAGGATAGATTCAGGCCATTGGGAGAATGGGCATTAAGGGCTATAAATGAAATAATCGCTGAAGAAGGGATAATATTAATATCAAGCCTTAACCACAAAGAGCTGAAGAAATTCTACACAGAAGTACAAATCAAGAATCTGGTTTCCCATATCCCTGCTATTTTATTGAAAATGGTGTTTTACTCGGAATCCCAGAAGAAGGAAGCGATTTTAACTGCAAAGATGCTTGGCATTCCTGTAAGCGATGCGCTTCATGCAATAATCGCAAGAGACAATTCCGCAGTGCTTATTACAAGGGACAAGCATTTTTTCTTAATCCGCGGAATTGATATCAAACTGCCTGAAGAACTATTCTAATTTTGCGCCAAGCTTTTTGGCGAATCTTGCAAAAGCAATATCGTCTTTCCTGCTGTTCACGCCGCTAAGAAGCTCTTCTTCTATCTCCTTCTTTGCCTGCTCTTCGCTCATCCTTGCCTTTCCTTTAAGGAAACCTTTCATCGCAGTCAGCTTCCTTATAGCCTCCTCTTTCTCAAAATCCGTCAGCTTGCACCTTATTGCATCCCTTAAGAACTCTGTTCTTGTGCTATACCTGTGCTTTGCCAAAGAAGCATCTATCTCATCCAGAAGAGAATCCTCCATCTTTAGGCTTATTACTTGCATGGTATTACTTAGTATATACAAAGTAATATTTAAGCTTTTCTGTAATAAACTTCCCTGCATTCCTTCAAAGTCGCCACATTCTCGCACACTGTGCCCGCCTTCATCTCATTATATATCAAAGCCTTCTTCTCATCAACCTTTGGCACAATGTTCTTGTTCACGTAATTCTTAATCACGTCAGGCACATCTTCTGTAATTACAGGCTCCTCATCCAAGGCAAAGCAGGCGTCATAATTCTTCTCGCCCCTGCACTGACCAATCAGCTCCTTCTTGTGCTCGCAGAATGCCCTCCATCTGCCTTCAGGCGCAACAGAGCAGTCGCAGGATTCTGCAGAATCCATGCAAGCCATTATTGCATCGCCTACTTTTGATGCAGCGCGGGACTGCACTATTCCCTTTTGAATTTTCTTGGCAGCAGATGCTATTTTTGAGAAAAGCCCTACAGAGAATTTAGGCATTCCCTCAGGCAAGTCAGGGGTTGCATCCAATTCCATGCACGCATCATAATTGTCAGCAAGGCATTTCAATTGCAGCTGCTTTTTCTGCTCGCAAAAGCTTTGCGCATACTCAGGAGTTAAAGAACAATCGCACTCTGACGGCTTTAATATGCACTGCTCCATAATCTTTGCGCCTTCTTTTGCCCCCTTTTCCTTTTCTTTTTCAATCAATTGCTTGTAAGTCTTCTTGAATATCGGCTGCAAAAAAGAAGGCAGTGACGGAGGTGTCAATTCCATCTCTTCCAGCTCATCGCAATACAGTCCCTTGTCCCTGCAGGATATGCCGTAATTCTTTTCAGCCTCGCAGAAATCAATGTATTCCTGCTTTGGCAATTCCAAAGCGTTGCAGTCGCAGGCATCAACATCATTGAAGCACTTGTTCAGGGCAGCCAAAACCTCGCCTTCAGCCATCTTGATTGCTTCCTTTCTCTTATTTTCGCATTCCTTTCTTCCTTCATCATTCTCAATCTCAGAGCAGGAGCATAATGAAGGGTCTGCATTGCACGCTGACTCTATTTTTGATTTCAAGCCAAGAGCTTTTGCTTTTTCTGCCTCGCATTCCTGCTTGCCCTGCGCATTTTCAACAGATGAACAGTCGCAGGCATCAAGATTTGAAACACAGCTGCTTATTGCCTTGTCCCTTGCCTCTTTTGCCTCGTACTTTGCCTTCTCAATAGCTGCTTCGCATTCCTCTTTTCCTTTTTCATCATCTATTTCATCGCACGAACATTCATCAAAATTCTCAGCGCATTTTGCCATTATTCTTTCTCTTAACTGTTTCGCCTTTTCCTTTGCAGACTCCATCTCATCAAGCCCTTCCTGCAATGCAGCTTCGCACTCTGCCCTTGCATCTGCATCCTCTATTCCTTCGCAGGAGCATTTCTCTGGGGTTTCCCTGCAGGTTTCCCTTGCCCTTTCTGCAATCTCTGTCATTGCCTCTGCCTTTCTCTGCTCCAAGGCAGCCAAATCAATCTCCTCTCCGGAAGCAGCTCTTTCCCTTACATCTTCAATTGCTTCATTCAACTGCTCTGCGTATTCATTGGCTGCTGCAAAAGAAACAGCAAAAAGCACGGCTAGAAGGATTAGTGCGGGTAGTTTCATGCATATTTAGAATGCTTTTGTATTTATAAAAATTAGCAATATATATGTTCGCTTCGCTCTCAACCTCGCTCGTTTCACTCGCAAGGTATATATACTTTAAAACACATTCTAGCTAACATGAAGCTCGACGAGAAATTCAAGTGCCAGAAATGCGCCCACTGCTGCAGCACACTGCAACTGGAGGAGGACGCAGGCTTGTTTCCGGGATACTTCAACTCAGCATACATCCTGCACTGCTGCAAGCCGTCATTAACCTTATTTGACTGGGAAGCAAAAGAAATGGCTGAAGAAGCTGAGAAAGAAGGCATTAAGCTGAAGATGACGCCATATAAATTAGTCTATGATACAAACTCAAAAACAGCGATTATTCTGCAGTACGCCCTTGCGCACAATGTATGCCCTTTTCTTAAATTCAATGCCTGCTCAATATATGCAAAAAGACCGCTAATCTGCAGGTTGTTTCCGCCAAATGCAAGAGGAATCACTTCAGGCACAATCACGCTTAACTGCTCCTCCTGCCCTTATGACATGAAGCATAATGACTGGGAAGAATCCGCAAAGCTTAACCTTGAGCCAAAAGCCATGATAAAAAAGATACACGAGAGATACGGCGAGATATTTGAGGCAGAGGTTGAATACGAAATAATGTCAAAGCAGATTACTGACTGGATTAACATGCTGATACTTAAAGGAGTTATATCGCCGGCAAAGGGATTTGAGCCAAAGGTTTTATTGAAAATGGCTTCTGAGTCGCAGATAGTGCCTTTGTCAATGTTCTTCAAGGCAATGATTCCGCAGAAGGCAGATGAAATGGACAAGCTCATAGAAGATGCAAGGCAGCTGGTTCATGGAAAGAAGTTTCTGGAAGAGGCGGAGAAGCAAGCTTTTTAAACACCAATCCCCACCAATAACATATGGCATTCACGGATTATATACAGGGAATAGCAAGGCCGGAAGCATTGTCAGCTTTCATGATAAATTTAGTGGCTGCGCTTGTTGTTCTCATATTGGGAGTAATAGGAAGCATCATAGTGAGCAAGCTTTTCAAAAAGCTTTTGCACAGTTTTGAGATAAACGCCGTGTTAAAAGAGCAGGGAGTCAAGATTCCTTTTGAGGAATTTGCATCAAACATCCTGAAATACCTGCTTTACTTCATGACAATAATATGGGCGTTAAATGTATTGGGGCTTGCAAGCACAATACTGCAGATAATACTTGTTGTGATGCTGATAATAATTATAATATTCATAATACTGGCTTTCAAGGACTTCATACCAAACATCACTGCAGGGTTTTACATACATTCCAAGGGAGCAATTAAGGAAGGGGACAAGGTAAGCATTGGAGCTGTCACAGGCACTGTTGTTTCAATTGATACGATAGAAACAAAGATTAAGACAAAAGAAAAAGACATTGTTTTGGTGCCTAATGCATTGATTCTGAAGACAGCGGTTATAAAGAAGAAATAGAAAACCATTTAAAACAATTATTACATACTATTCTACGATGTACCATCGAATCAAGCACAGGATAAAGCAGTCAAGGCTCATACAATACACTTTGATCCTCATATTTACAATAATAATAGTCTTGCTGCCATATCCCGGACAGCCTGACTTAAAGCAATGGGAAATCAATGAGGTGTCTGCAATAAAAGACTGCCTTGTGGTTACCGGCTTGCCAACAACATTGGAAGACTGCGCAAAAACACTTGGTGTTAAAGCAGAAAAAGCAACAGAATCAGCAGAACACGTATTTATGTGGAGCGAAAGCAATAAAGAAAAAGCAGAAGCTGCAATAGTGCTTTCAAACTTCTCAGGAGCTAAAGAAATACTTGAAAAACTTGTAATAAATGACACTTCTGTACAGAAAGATTTGGCATTCGCAAGCATCAACTTAAGAGAATACGGAAGGGCTGCTGAATTATGCGAAAGCATAATACAGGAAGAAGCAAACGACACATTCTGCCTTGATGTATTGGGAATATCATATTACACAATGAACAGGAACAAGGAAAGCTTTGAATACGGAAAAAAGGCGTATGACTTATACCCGCATCCGTGCAGGTATCTTAATTTAGGGCTGGAGTACGGCAATACAGGCAATATCTCAGAAGCAAAAAGAATTCTTGATGAAGTCATAAAGACAAACAAGGATATTGTGCTTTCCTGCTGGTCTCCGATAAAGACAAGCATTGCAGTATCTGACATTGACAGGTACAACCTCTGCTTTTTGAATGACGACAAGTCAAAGTCAATCTGCAGGGCGTTTGCAAGAGAAGGATGGGTTGAAGGCAACACAACAAAAGTAAAGACCCCTGCAGAGATACAGCAGGAGGAAGAGCAGAAGAAGCTTCTTGAAGAATTGAACCAGGATAGAGTTTTATAAACCTCTTTCCGAATTTTTGCGCATTTTTCCGGAAGAATGCGCCTATTTTCAAAATTAATGCAAATTTTTATCTGACGACGGAAAAAACGCATTTTTCAGGGCGAAAGCTTAAATAGCAAAACATTATGATTTTCCAGCAAAGGAGATGATAAAATGAGCGATAGATATATAAAAGAAATAACCAACTTAAGCAGTATGAAAGCGCTTACTGCGGTTATACATAAAGAGGAAGGCGTATATGTGGCAAAATGCCCTGAAGTGGGCACAGCCAGCCAGGGAAATACCATAGAGGAAGCTGTTGCAAACCTTAAGGAAGCTACTGAGCTTTATCTTGAAGAATTTCCATTGGAGAATTCTGAAGTGCCATTAGTAACAATGTTTGAGGTGAATGTAGATGCCGCAGTTAAGGAAAGTTCAAGGGCTTGAAGCATAGTAAGCGAGGACGAATTTGCTAATTGCTTATGAATATGCGCCGGCCGGTATTCTCACTATCGTTCGAGACCGTCCGCCGCTCGATGCGCCGGCCGGGATTCGAACCCGGGTTATCGGCTTGGGAAGCCGAGATTCTAACCACTAAACCACCGGCGCGTTATATCTCTTCTGACTCTATCTCAAACTCGTCGTACGTGGGCAAGTCCTCGACAACAGCAGGATAAAGCCCCTTTGCTTTTAAATCTTTCTTCAGGTTCTGCACAGCAGTCCTTGACATCAAAAGCCTTAATTTAACATCATCAACAGCAATTGCGTCGGCATTCACCTTGTGCTTTGCAATTAATTCATTCATAATCTCATTTAATTTGGAAATAATCCTTTCCCTTTCATCAGCAGCCATATTACGGACTTTTTCATTATACCCGAATGAAGGCTCAAGGAAATAAGCAGCACCCCTAATCAACGTATCCTCTTTTGTCAGCAAGTCAAACTTCTGCTTGACATTCTTTGCCCTGCGTGCAATCCTTTTAGGCAATTGAACAGTATCCTTCAATGCAACAGTGCAGTAATGGACATCCAAGGAAGTATTTTTTGCAGCATATTGAGTTAATTCAAGAGCCATCTCCTCGCTTCCCTTCACTGCATATGAAATGTCATTCTTTGCCTCAAACTTATGCTCGTACAGCTTATTCACATTCGTATCAGATATCTCAAGCTCATTAAGATTCAGGAAAGACACTTTATCCTTGATGAAATCAATAAGCTTTTTTGTTTCCTCCTCTTTTCCGGGTATTACCGGTATTTCAACGCCCTTTGCCATTGTTGTTTTGACAGAAATCCTTGCCCACAATGAGTTATCATCCAAAGAAGGATGAAATCGAATCTCGTCAAGCCCTGCCTCTTCCAATTTCCTGATTGTTTCAGGAGTCACAAGCTCCAATGGAGTATAAAGATGTATATGAAACTCATTTCCAAACTCATTCTTAAGCATCTTAATAATTTCAAGTGTCCTGTCCAAGCGGGAAAGAGGGTCTCCCCCGGTAAGCCCTGCGCCCTTGCTTTCACACAGCCTTGCCTCGTGAATAATCTCTTTCAAGTCAGAAAGAGGCATTTCATTTGCGTAAATTACGTCCTTGCCATACTTCTGGTCAGATATCGGGCAGAAATAGCACGCCGGCTGGCGAGAGCATACTCCTGTAACGAATATTACTTCCTTCTCTCCCCTGACGCACATCTGGCAGCCTTTTGGAAGAGTGCCCGCGCAGTAGGACTTGTAGGGTGTTTTTTGGATTATTTGCATAGGGAAAAAGGAAACGCTTTTGTTTAAAAGCTTTCTTTATTTGAGCCGAAACCCTTATATATCAGCCCGTACTACATCTGTATTACAATGGCAATGGGCGTGGCGCAGGTAAGGCTGCCAAAGGCAATACTGGAGCAGGTTGATGCTTTGGTTGAGTCAGGGGATTATGCAAGCAAATCAGACGTGTTCAGAGAAGGCATAAGAAAGCTGATACACGAGAAAGTGCATTCTATGGTAGGAATAATACCAAATACAGGCGATTCTGTAAAGGAAATAAGGGCAATAAGAAAGAAGCTGTCAAAGGAAAAATTTGATATTGACAAAATAAACAGCCTATTAGATTAAGTTCTCGGGTTTTTCCGCCATAATATATCTTCTTGCAAAAACCAGCAGAGATTTGTCTCTTGTAACCAGTATAAGCGCTAATCTGAAGCATATTGCTATATGAATGCAGTCATAAAAGCTAATCTGGTAGTTTGACTCTGCCTCTAATTTTCTTGCAAATGCCTTATCCTCTTCCGTTACTCTAACAGGGGTAAATTCTCTTTTCAAGTAGGCTTCTTTCTCATTAGAATCCAGTTCACTCGGCAGCTTAAACTTTATCTCTTTCAGGACTATGCCTGAATAAATTATCTCGCTGTCTGCTGAATGTATTACCCATTCTACAAATTCTTCTGCAATCTCCCAATACGGCTTTCCCCTGCTTGCATCGCCCCCTTTCTTGAACAGATTCAGCCAAATGCATGAATCAACGTAATAACGCCTCTTTTCCATCGCGCAGGCAGTTATGCAGAAGTAATATATAATTTTTCGTCCGGAAAATTGCTCCTTTTTCCTACATTGCCGTAAAAGTTTCAAGAAACACAAAAATTGTACAAAATTATTGAAAGGTTTTCAAATAAGGATAGAAAAAAGAAAAATAAAGAAAAAAGGGATTTACATCCCAAGATTTCTCAGGACGCCGTTAAGCCAGCCCCTGAATATTTCTATCCCCACAAAGCCGCTGTTTCTGGCAACTTCAGAACCTTCATTAAACATTATCTGAAGCGGGATTCCCCTTATCCCATACCTTTCCCAGACGCCCTCGTCAAGGTCTGTATTGTATGTGACAAAGTTTATCCTGCCCTTGTATTCATTGCAAGCCTGGTCAAACACCGGCTTAAATCTTGTGCACCATCCGCACCAAGGCGCCCAGAAGTCAACTACAACAGGCAAATCGCTTTCAAGCACTAATGTGTTGAATGTCTCAGGAGTTGCCGCCTTCACGCAGGGTTCGGGCGGAATCCTTACCCTTGCACTTGATATTTCCCTGAGCCTGTCTGCAAAAAGCTTCTGCGCAAAGTTTGCAGATAAAGTCGAAGAACTTGTTGCAAACGGAGATACCTTTGTAACTTTTCCAAAATTAGTTATATCTGCCCTTGTCAAAGCCAGTGTCATGGGCAGCGCGACCAATAGCACTAAAACCAATGCTAATATTTTCTTCATTTTACCCCTCCATTCAGCCCCTTCCGAAGCAGAGATGAAATGGAGCAGGAATATAAAAGCTTATCGTTAAGCAGAGCTCTGTCCTAAGTCTCAATAAAGGCAGTAGAAACTTTTAATAAAAACAATGCCTCTTAGGGTATTACCCTGAAGAGGCACAGGGTGGAGGATGAGCTCCACCATGAGCAAAGAAACAAAACTGATTAAAATAGTTAAGCGTTTGGTAAAACGCCTAGGCATGCCAAGATGGTTACACCGCTATGGTCCAAAGAAATATGAATTTCGAGAGCATTTACAAGCCCTGCTCTTTGGCTATTATGCCCATTTATCATATAGGCGTCTAGTAGTTGCTATGGAATTATTAGGGCATGATTGTCCTAGCAAATCTGCTTTGCAGTATACTGCAAAGAAGCTTGGTTCTGGTTTATGGATGCGGATACTCAAAATAACAAGTGGAATTAGCTATTTAGTCGCTCTTGATAGCACAGGATTTTCCAGAACCAATCCGAGTTATCATTATTTGCGGCGCATCGACGGGAAAATGCCTAAAGTCCCTGTCAAATTAAGTGCGGCGTTTGATACGCGTAAAAAGAAATTTTGCGCTGCAAAAATAAGAGTTTTGCCTGCGCATGATATTAGGGATGCACAATATCTCTTGCAACATGCGCAGCCGAAAATTGCTGTTGCAGATAAGGAATATAATGCTGAAAAGCTTTATCGTTTTGCGGAAGAGCAGAATATGCTCTTGATGATACCCAAGAAGAAGAATATTAGGAGAGGATATGCCCGCAGAAAAATGCACAAGAAGTTTAGAATAAGAACATATCATAGGCGAGAGCTTATCGAAGCAGGTTTTGGAAGTATCAAACGTAAATTTGGCATGAGTGTTTCAGCCAAAACGGTGCGGACAATCCGCACCGAGATTTACGGTAGATTAGCCGCCCATAACCTCTTTTCTTTTTGGTTCAGTGGACTTTTAGGACAGAGCCGTTAAGCAGCTTCCACTTTCTGCCCTTCGGGCGTGTCCAGAACCAAAAATCCTTTCGCCTTTATCTTGTCCCTTATCTCATCCGCAAGCTTCCAGTCCTTCTTCTTTCTTGCGTCCTTCCTGTGCGCCATAAGATAAGTAACTTCCTCAGGCACTTCAAGCGCTTTCTTCTTCATCTCATTTATCCCCAAGCCAAGAACCCTGTCAAATTCCAATAGCAGAGAAAATTTATTCCCGACATCCTCATCCTTAAGCATGTCCCACATCAAGGCAAGCGCCTTTGGAGTGTTCAAGTCATCATTGACTGCCTCTGTGAATCTTGATAAATAACCGACATCATCAACACCGCCTTTCTCGCCTTTCTGCTTAAGCTCAATCACGCGCGCCTTTAATTTTTCATAAGCGTTTTTCGCAGCTTCCAGCGCTTCAAACGAGAAAGTCAGCTGCTGCCTGTAATGCGCGCCAAGGCAAAAATACCTGTAAACCAAGGGTTCATATCCCTTTTCCATCAAAACCTGCAATGTAAGAAATTCCCCTGAAGACTTTGACATCTTTCCCTTTTCCATAATCAAAAACTCGCCGTGAAGCCAGTAATTTACCCACGGATGCTTTCCTGTTGCAGCCTCGCTTTGCGCAATCTCATTCGTGTGATGAACAGGAATATGGTCAATGCCTCCGCAGTGTATGTCAAACTGCTCGCCGAGATATTTTATTGACATTGCAGAACATTCAATGTGCCAACCCGGAAATCCTTTTCCAAAAGGGCTTTCCCACTGCATCAGATGGTTTGGCTGGTTCGTAATCCACAATGCAAAATCAGACGGATTTTTCTTTTCTTCATCCAAGGCAATTCTTGCGCCAGCTTTCAGCTCTTCAAGCTTCAGCTTTCCCAATTCAGCGTAGTGCTTGAACTTGGAAGTGTCAAAAACCAATCCGCCTGTTGTTTTGTATGCATAGCCGTTCTTGTCAATACGTTTTATCAGCTCAATCATGTCAGATATATGCTCTGTTGCCCTGCACCAAACAGACGGCTCTGCTATGTTAAGCATTTTAATATCTTTCTTGAAAGCATCCTCATACATCCTTGCAAGCTCTTTCATTGCCTCAACAGAAGGCTTCTTTCCCTCACGCACAAGGGCTTTCATCAGCTTGTCCTCGCCTTCATCAGCGTCAGAAGCAAGATGCCCGACATCTGTGATGTTCATTACCTGATTAACGTCAAATGAATTGAATTCCAGAACTCTTCTCAGGATATCCTCGAAAATGTAGCTTCTTAAATTCCCTATGTGAGCATAATTGTAAACAGTCGGACCGCAGCAGTACAGGCCTGCCTCGCCCGGCTTAATGGGCTTGAAATCCTCTTTTTTCCTTGTCAGCGTGTTGTAAAGCTTGAGCATGGAAGGAGAGAATATTGCAGTATATTTATAGTTATCGTCAAAGTCCGAAAGCTATAAATACCACCTGCAATTAACGAAAAGAAACAATTTGGAGGCAAAAAATGAAATCAAAAGCAGTTGCAATGGGATTGGCGGCATTAATCGCAGGATGCGCTTCTCCGGAAATAAAGCCAAGGGATGATTTTGAGATAAAAAGAGAGCCGGGAATCACTATAACACAGCATTTTGACGGAAGCTATGAAATAGTCAAGGAAGAGCCATATATAAAGTTCCACCACAACAAGCCAAGAAACTATGATTTCATTGTAATAAACAGCCCGGAGATAAACATGAGCATAACTGACAACAGATGCGACGGAATTGCAGACATGGTTGTAATAAGGAATCAGCTTGGGCTTGACGATATGTATTTCAGGTTTCAGCATAGCCAAAAATGGCTTTTTGAGAAAGCGGATAAAATGCTCGAAGAAGCAAAGGCAGAATTAGGAATTTAGTAGAAATAAAATCTTCCTCTCTCGCACATCACTGCATTGTATTCTGAATCTTGAGAAGAGTGCAGAGCCCTGTAATCCTGAATCGAAGGCGTGCAGTGCAGTAAAGGATGAGTGTGCACTGAAACAATCGTGCCCTCAGGGCAGGGCTTGGAAGTTACTGACTTAAAATCCTGCGCAATTATCAGCGGCTTGAAAAGAGATGTGACAGTAATAATACCATCTTTCCTTTCACCCATCAGGCAGAATTTTGTCTCAACACCTTCGTTCTCATTTGCATAAGATACAATCTCATCATAAATACCTTCAGAGAATACAAGCATTGAATCTCCAAGCGGTATGCCGTAAACATCCATCTGCCTGCTCTTTATCAGTCCGGGAATTGAATCCATTCCAAGGAATGCAACTGAATAGCTGACAATCAGAAAGAAAAGCAGGAAAGCTGCAAAAGCCGCAGCTGCCTTTTTTAGTTTTGACGGCTTTGCATCATCAAGCGGCTTTGCAAGTATCTCATCCTCATTAATGTCAAACGGGATTTCTTCTTCATTCGCTGAAAGCAATGGAGCCATAGCATATAATCCGGCATAAAACTATATAAATAAAGCGGTAATAAGGATATTATGAGCAGGCTTTCAGTCATAAGGCAGACGCTTGAAGAGAAAGCAGCAATAACGCACGTTGAGGAAGAAAACATTCCGATAGATATCTGCATGAGCTGGCCCCGCAGGATTGACTTTTACATTGCGCCAAATGAGCCTTTATACAAGGCAGACGAGCTAAACGCATTCCTTGACAGCCTTATTCCGGATATTGAGCCGTCATATAAAACTTATTTCAGGCAGGAAAAAACCGCATTAATCACAGGCGCATTCTGCTTTGATGAAAAGATAGGCTACTCAGTCACGAGAACTGAAAAAGACATAATAATCGATGATGAAGAGCTTGCAAAAGTCATTGAAAAGGAAAAGCTGCATTCATACAAAGTTGATGCAAGGGATTATATGAGAAGAATTATTGTAAGGCCATATCCAAACAAGGAAATAATAGAAAAAATGCTTCACCGCAATCTTTCAAGATGGAATATACCAATGGAGCTTATTTACGAATATCACGACGACAGGAAGTGGTGGCAGAAGCTTTTTCAAAAAATTCATCACCCGCATTAAAGATAATGCCCTTCTTTAAGGATATACCTTACCTGGTCTTTTCTCAAAATCTTTCCGCTTGGAAGAACAATCACATTGTGCACAGGCGCATCACGCACAAGCTTTGTGTGCCCGCCTTTTCCGCCTGCTTCATAATATCCGTCATCGCGAAAAAACCTGAGCATGTCAGACCTTGACACATCGCCAAGCTGCTTTGTCCTTATCATGTCTTCTATTCGTTTTGACATTAAAATCACCTCACACAGTGCTATACATCCTGTTTACTTTCTTGAAAACATCATACATTATCGCAGCCATGTCAACTGCGTACTTCTTGGCTTTTTCCTTCTGCTCCTCTTCTTCCTTTGCCGTCTTCTTGCTCTTTGAGCTGAAAAAACCTTCGCCTTTCTTTTCAGGCTTGAATAACATAAATATGTCCTTGAATCCGGAAAACAAATCCTTAAATATGCCTATTATGCTGTCGTCAAGCTTTTTTTCTTCCTTTTTCTTGTCCTCTGCGAATTTCTCGCCCATGTCGCCGAGGTATTTCTTCAGGTCATCCTTGATTGCCATCATAGTCGCGTCAACAGAGGCAAGAAGCTCAACATCTTCCTGGTCCTTGTTTCCCTTGTAAGCTTCAATCTGCGGCTGAGTGACTGCATAAGAGGAGATTTCAACCTGCACTTTTCCGACATGGGTGGGCTGCTTCTGCCCCTGCGGCGTGTAAGTCAGGTCAGGTCTTGTCACGTGCGTCATTTTAACAAGCACAACAGGATAATATGCGGTAAATCCCTCTTTTTTTGATTCATACCCGCCTTTTTTCTGCGCCATGAGCTCGACATAAATCTTGCTTGTCTCAAACGCATTTACAATGTCAGCGTCATTCATGTTTCCTTTCATCTGAAGCTGCCTTATGTTCTGAAGATAAGGGCGCACCCAGTTCATGTACAATCTTATTGAATTGTAATGCTGCCTGAGATAAGAAACCTTGAACTGCCTTGTATGCTGCATCTCCTTGTATGTTTTATCCTTCCAGTCGTAGTAAGAATACAGCTTTTTTGCAAGCACATTGGCAACTTTGTCATTCACGCCGTTCTGCTTTGCTGATTTTATCGCAGCATCAACTCCCTTAAGCCCGTCCTTCGGGTTCATGCTGAAAAACAAGTCAGGCAGGGAAAGAAATCCAACCTTTGTTGAAAGCCCGTAAACTGAATTCGGGTTTTCCATCCCCTTTTCAACCATCTCAACCCATATTGATTTCAGTGCAATCTCAGCGCTCTCGTTTCCTTTCAGGCTGTCTTCATAGTATTGCAATCTTTCATCTGAAATCCTTAATTCCCTTACTATGGGGAAAAGGGTTTTCACGAGCTGGGCTATAAGTGCAAGGTACTGCTGAGCCTGCTGCTGCATTGCAGACATCTTGCTTCCCACGTGCCCGTGAAAGCTGCTTGTGACAGAAGCGTCAAACAAGTCCCTTATTTTTTCAACATTGTCAAAGCCAAGCCCTGACGGAAACGGCTCGCGCATGAACTTAAGAACCCAGAAATAATATTTTTCAAGCCCGGAGCCCATGCTCTCGACAACTAGCTCGTATTTGTCTTTTGCGAATTTCGGTGCAAGGGGCTTGTATTGTATAAGCGGATTTTCCTTATAGGCTTTTTCAAGCTCTTCGTTTGCCTTCTCCTTCTTCTCCTTTTCAATTTCCTCTTTGGACTTCTTCTGTTTTTTGAATAGCCCGAAAAGCCCGTCTGCCATGGGTAAAATAAGAGGTTTTGCCTTATTTAAAGATTGCTAAATGCCCATTAAAGCCAAAACAGAAAGCCAGCCTTCTGTCATTCCGCTGCGCTCCATTCCGAACTCCACTCGCAAGCTCGCAGAGTGCCGGCATTAAATCAAAGAAGAAAAAGAATTAAAAAAAGAAAAAAAAGAAACGCCGATTTACTTGCAGCAAAGTACTTGATATGAGCGTAATGCAGTCATATCTCCGGTAATCGGCTCTAAAGAAGGCTCTGCGTCCCTTCCAGTGTAGCACCCATCATCAAAAGGTTCAGTAATGGCCTCATTGCAAAGAAGCAATCTTGAGCTTCTAGTGTGGTACTGCAATCCTTTACATGTTGCATCTTTAGAACCATAGTGCTTTGTTGAAAATTCTTGCAATACTGTCAGGCATAATGGGAATCCATTGCCTCTGCATATTTCATTTCCATTTTTGCCGCCTTCCATTACATCAATGGGCTTGCATTCCTTCAGCACGCCTGCGGCTCTTCCTGCATCAACAGTTGGAACGGATGCAATTCCGACTGCACCAGGATCAACTTCAGTTGAAGACCCGGGCTTATTTGTTGCAGCAGCTGCCCCTCCGGGAACGTTTGTTAACGGAGGCGCCCTTGTTACAGTTTTAGTGCCGAAGATTCTTGCTATGAGGCTTGGTTTTGCAGGCTGCGCTTGCAAATTCAACTGGGGGTTTGCCATCATCATCCCGGCATCATTATCAACTGCTACACCCTGAACTACAACAGATTCAGGTGTTCTTGAAACTTCAAGTCTTGCGCATCTTCGTGCATAATTGCCAGAAGGCATATAGACATCAGCAACTTTGATTCTTAATCCTGCTATGTCTTTTGTTTCACCTTCGAGCATTACTTCCTGTCCTTCCATTTCATAATGTGTTGTTGCGCTTACGCCTACAAGCACTTGATTCTCAGGCAGTCTGGTTATTCCTGTTCCCGAAAAACGGTTATAGTCTTGGACAAACACATTTTTGCCCAAGGCGGCCGTGGTTGCATCAGGCGTAATCTTTGGCGTGCATAAATTCAGATTTACTTTTTCTGCATCTACTACTTTTCCGGTAATCAAATCCCAGAAACCGGCAGAGGCAAAACTGCTCATCAAAAGCAGCACGACAATAAATAATCCTAGTTTTTTCATAAATAACCTCCTTTACTTGCTTATTATAGTAAATATGTATCTATATATAATTATCGATATGCTAATTAAAATCTCACTTCTTCCTTATCATTCCGGCAAGCGCCTTTATGTCAGAAAATACAGGTATTGCCTTGACCTTGTAAAGCCTTGCAAGCCCTAACCATAACAAGACAACAAACACGGTTGACATGAATTTCCAGACAAACAAGTGCAATGTGTCATAAGCTGTTTCAAGACTGAAGAATGTGAGCAAAAGAATTTCTATCCTCAATAAATTAAACGCAAGTATGGCAAGCCAGCCGTAAACAATCATCTGCAGCCTTTCGTTCCACGAGATACCCTTTGTTAAAAAAACAAGAAGGGCAAGCAGGATATAAGCAGACACTGCAACGCACGCAGGTATAAACTCAAATGTAGTGGTAAGAGTTGCAATCTTGTTTCCTATCAGCGCAGAAGGAACAAAAATGCTGAAAAAGAAGTATGAAAAGTGCAGGGTAAAAACTGCAATAATGCCGTAGATAAGATTATGCCCGAGCAGTACAGCAAATCCTGCAAGAACCCTCAGCGCAAGCTGCTTCAGGTAACTCTCTTTTTCCATGCGAATATTAAAGGCAGATTGCCTTATTAATCTTCTGTTTTAAAAGTGTAGTCTTTTGCAAGCGCGTCAAGCATTGTTTCTTTTTCAGAATCAAGAACATCAGAAAGCTCCTGCCTTGTTATTGTCTTTGCCTCTGAATCATTGATTTTAAGATGCTTCAAAGTGCCTGCTCTCTGCATTTCCCTTGTCTTTGCATACAGGTGCGAAACAAGCGAAAAAGCGCTCATAGCCAGGGCGACAGGAAAAAATCCGCGCTCAAATGCGGTGATTACCGTGCTTACTGCAGCCCCGTATAAGCAGGCATTAACAAACCTTTTTGCCTTTTTCATGTCAGGAGTTTCTGCCGCTTCAAATTCAGCCATGTACGGCTCATAGTATGAGTGCAGATAAGAAAGCGCGTCTTCAAGGCACCTGCTTCCTGCATAATAATTTTCCAAAGAGCCCAGATAGCATTTTGCCTTGAACATGTCGCCATTCAGCCCTTCAGAATCAGTGTCATTGAAATAATCATAATTGTCAATGGTTGTTTTTGCGTCTTTTATCGCATTAATGACAATACTTGAAATATCACTTTTCTCCATTGAAAAAATAAATATAAAGAAGGAATATATAAAACTGCTTATCGCTTTTTCTTCTTTGGCTTTTTCTTAGGAGCTTTCTTTGCAGGCTCTCCGCAGGAGCAGCAGCTGCACGACTCTTCGTCTTTCTTCTTAAACCAGTCGAATATACCCATTTTGCACCTCCTTTCAAGTAATATATAGGACAGGAGAGTATTTAAGCGTTGCCATTAGCCGTCAAGCAAGGATGAGACATCCCCTCTGCAGAAAAGCAGGGATTCAAGCTCAGAAACAACATCGCCTGCAAGAACCCCAATCTGCCCCCTGAGAGTGCATTTTACATTCCTTGACTCAATGCGCTTCACCGCATAATCAGCCATAACAGGATTGCTGTAAATCGCAAGCATATGCTCGAAAACATCGTCTGCAGGAACAATTGAATGACGCTCCATTGCCTTGTAAGTTTTGGCGGCATCCTGTGCCTTTGCCCTGTCAATATCGTTTGAGTTGCAGTATTCGCACATTGTATCACGCTCCTTTGAATTACTCATACTTCATATGATTTTATAAAGATTATGAAATGCCGGTAAGGATAAGCAGGCAGGAAGCCCTCTCCTGATTCAAGAAAGGCTTATAAACAGAGAGGGAGTAAGGAATTGCATGGCATTGAAATGCGAAATATGCGGAGAAAAGATAGAAGCGAATTTCCTTGAAAAGATATTCGGGGCTTATGTCGGAAGAGGAAAAAGAAAAAAGGCAGTTTGCAGCAGCTGCCAGAAGAAGTACGGCGACAAAGTCAGGGAAATGGTCAAGTAAAAGACTGAAAACTTGCGCCTCCGTAGCGCAGTGGTAGCGCGACTGCCTCGTAAGCAGTAGGTCGCGGGTTCAACTCCCGTCGGAGGCTTATGGCAAATCGCATTCTCGTGACAGGCTCTGAAGGATTCATAGGCAGGCACATAGTCAATGAACTGCTCCGGCAGGGTTGCGGCGTGCTTGCAACAGATATTTATGAAATAGACAGGGGATTCTGTCCTTATGAATACGAAAAAACAGACGTCACAAAACCCGATACTCTTGTTAATCTTGTAAAAAAAGCAGACGCAATAATCCACACAGCAGGGCTTGTAAGATTGGATGCAAATGCAGATGCATTGGACAAGGTAAACCATCTCGGAACAAGAAATCTTCTTGAAACCATAAAGCAGAATAATCCGAATATAGACATGATTGTCCATTTAAGCTCAATAGGGGTTTACGGCAAAAACTGCAGGGCTCCAATCTATGAAGAGGATGCAAAAATGCCGAGAAATGCATACGAATTAAGCAAGTACAATGCAGAGAAAGCGGTTGAGGAATACAAGAATATTCTGCCCATCGCAATGCTCCGCCCTTCTTTTGTTTACGGAATCGGATGCCAGCACAAGGATGCATTGCCCATATTCAGGATGCTGCAAGGCAAGAAGATTCCAATGATAAAAAAAGGTCCAAGGGCGAGCCACGTGCACGCAGAAGATGTTGCAAGAGCGGCTGTTTTTCTTTTAAAAAGAAAAGATTTGGCAGGGGATGCCTTCAATATCTGCGATGACGCGCCGATATATCTGGAGGATTTTGCAAAAGCAATGGCAGAGCCGTTTGGCGTTGAAATAAATCCTGTTATTCCTTATTCGCCAACAGCAATGAAAGCATTAAGATGGATGCTAAACAGGGTGCCAAAGGAGGCAATAAGAAAAACAAACAGCCGCCTGAGAAAGAAGTGGGATAAATACAGGGAAGAACATAATGTTAAAGCAGGACTTTTCCCCTGCATAGACACTGCATGGCTTGACTATCTTGCCTATGAAAAGGTTTTCTCAATTGAAAAGCTGGAAAGCGTTGGATTCGCATTAAAGCACGCTTCTGCAAAAAATGGGCTGAGAAAAATGGCTGAGCACTACATTGAGAACAACTATGCCTAAGATACTTCGATTATATCCTTGACAATGCCGCTTAACATTGCGCAATCCCTTCTTTTGCCAAGCCCCTTGTCAATAAGCGTTTGCAGTGACTGCATTACGACTGAGTTTGCCCTTGCATAATCTTCCTGCACCGGATTCTCGCCAACAATCTTCCTTACATCAATAGGCTGCCCGGCATAGCCTTCAACATTGCTCCTGAAAGGCAACAGATTCAATGGAAGCGGGATTATTTTTGCAAAATCAACAAGCCCGTAAAGCTCTTTAATCCTTGGCTTTTTGCTTAAGGAATATTTTTCATCAAGCCAGCCCATAACTTTTTTCACAAAAGGCTTCATGTCTGTCAATGTAAATAGTGTTTCCTCGGCGCCGATTATCCCCACGGGAATTATCGGCTTGCCTGCCTTGTAAGCAGCCTTTATGTACCCGCAGTTTTCAGGAGCAAAGCCTTCAACAGGCCTTACAAGATATCTTTCGTAAAAAGGCTTGCAAGCGTCAAGAATTCCGCCGGGGCATACAATCAGCAGCTTGTCGTCATTCAAAAGCTTTACGGCATTCTCCATCTTTCCTATAACTCCACCGATTGTTTTCAGAAAATCAGACTGCCCGAACATCTTGTAAGCCATGCCGTAAACACAACGCCTTTTCTGCTCGTGAACGCCAAAATAAACTGGAGCCAGGTCTGCAAGGAATATTGTTGAATGGTTTGCAATCAGCATTGCGCCTGTCTTGTCAGGAATGTTCTCAGCGTTGTAAAGCCTCGGCTTGAAATATTTTTCAAAAAACTGCCAAAGATATGATTGATTTAAAGTGTCAAGCCAGTTAACAATCTTTTCCTCAGGATAATAAAGCTCGTTCAATTTGTGCTGGTATTTTGAATTCAACATTTCGCTGTCAATCTGCTTTAATGCAGATGCAGTAAGCAGCATTTTTTCAAGTGAAGAAAGCTTCTTCGGCTCCTCATCAGAAAGAAAGCGCTGTATGTAGTCCATACTTGGGTGTAATGTTGGATTAATATATAAAGGCTATGAAAAAAAGAAGAAAATAAAAGAAAAATAAGAAAAAAAGGCAGTTAGTATGCCTTCTTCAGCTTTTCAGCCAAGTCTGTTTTTTCCCACGGGAACTGCTCTCTTCCGAAATGCCCGAAGGCAGCTGTTTCTGCATAGCACCAACCGTTTGGATTCTTAAGACCAAAATGCGCAATTATGTCAGCCGGTTTTGGCGAGAACACAGCCCTTACTGCCTTTGCAAGCTTCTTGTTCTGAGCTTTTGTCATTCCCTTTGCCCTTACAAGAAGTGAAGTCGGCTCTGCAATCCCAATGCAATATCCAAGCTGGACCTCGCATTCATCTGAGAATCCTGCAGCAACAATATTTTTGGCAATATACCTTGCCGCATATGCTGCGCTTCTGTCAACCTTGCTTGGGTCTTTTCCTGAGAATGCTCCGCCGCCGTGCCTTCCAATGCCTGCATAGGTGTCAACAATAATCTTTCTTCCTGTCAATCCTGCATCTGCATACGGGCCGCAGAACTCAAACCTGCCTGTGCCGTTTATGAAGAATTTCGTATCAGGCGTAAGGTACTTTCCGCAAACAGGCTTTATCACGTCCTTCAAAACATCCGCCCTTAATGTTTCCATGTCAACTTCAGGCGAATGCGACAATGCAACAACAACATTGTCCAAGCCCGCAATCTTTCCATCCTCGTATCTTACTGCAACCTGGCTTTTTGTGTCAGGCCTGAAATAGGAATGAGGCTGGACTGATTCTCCATTCTTGCCTTTCTTTCCGTAGGAATCATAGCTTTCTCTCCTGCATTCATCAAGCCTTTCAACAAGCCTGTGCGCGAGATATGCTGAAAGAGGCATAAGTTGCTTTGTCTCCCTTGTTGCAAAGCCCCACATAATGCCCTGGTCGCCTGCGCCCTGCTCTTTTTGCTCTGCAGTGTCAACGCCCTGCGCAATGTCCGGGCTCTGCGTTGAAAGCCAGACGTGAACATTGCATTTGTCAGGGTCTATTCCCCAGGAAGCGTCTGAGTATCCTATCTTTCTTATTGCCTCTCTTGCAATCCTCTCATAATCCGGCTTTGCAAGCGTTGTGATTTCCCCGGCAAGAACAACTCCGCCTTTGCCTTTTTTTGTTTCTTTTGCATTAAGAGTCTTTACCAGAGTCTCGCATGCAACCCTGCTGTTAGGGTCTTCTTTCAAGCAAGCATCAAGAATGCTGTCTGAAATAACGTCACACATTTTATCCGGATGCCCCGGCCCGACTGATTCCGAACTAAGTACATAGTCGTCTCCCATTTTTAATTTCCTCCTTCTTTTAGTAGGAGGTCCGAAACGCTAGTTTCGATACCTCCTAAACTCTTTTTAAAATTCATTTAATAGCAAAAATCGAAAATCTGTTTTTAAAGATTACGCACCAAATTATTCTTATAAGAATATTTTATTCCTGCATATATAAATAATAAGAAATTACGGCTTTTTCGAGTGCTTCCTTGACAACTGGTGATAATAAAGCCGCTCGACATCTGACAAAGAATTCGCGTCATCTGCGCCTTTCTCATCCCTCATTCTCACAACTCTCGGAAACCTTAATGCATATCCTGAAGTATATGAGGGGCTTTTCTGGATTTCCTGATAAAGAACTTCAACAACTATTTTTGGCTTTACAACAGCCTGCTTCCCTTTTTGTGATATAATCAATGGCTTTAATAATTCAGTAAGCTGTTCAAAAGAAACCTCTCCGCCTGTTTTTTCCTTCACGCCTGTCCCGACTTTTCCAATCTCAAGGAAACCTTCATCATCCCTGCACGCAAGAGTAAAACTGCTGAGCCATTGCGCTCTTTTTCCCTCGCCCCATTCAGCCCTTGTGATTACCAGGTCAAGAGTTTCCATTGTCGGCTTTATCTTTACTCCGAATCCGACCCTTGAACCCGGCTTGTATATGCCTGAAATGTTTTTCAGCATCACTCCCTCAACGCCTTCCCTCAAGACTGAATTATAAAACTTTTCCAGCTCACTCTCGCTTTTCACAAGCTTCTGCTCAACAAGCACTATTCTTCCGGGAATTTCCTTTACAATGCCTTTCAATGATTTTCTTCTTTCCTCAAATGACAAGTTCAAAAGGCTCCTGCCGTGAAGTTCCATTGCGTCAAATATCTCAACAATTACGGGAAGCTCCTTAATCATCTCCTGTATTCCGTACTTTCTCTGTATTCTCTGCGAAATGTCCTGGAACGGGCGGAATTTTTTTGTTTTCGGGTCAATGCCTACAACTTCAGAATCAATTATGAATGATTTTGCCTTTACTGCATTTTTCACAAGCTCGACAACATCAGGAAACTGCCTTGTCACGTCATCAAGCCTTCTTGTGTAAAGCTTTATATTTCCGTTTTCGCCGTGAATCTGCATCCTGAAACCGTCAAACTTTCTTTCAGCAAGTGCAGGCTTGCCCACAATTTCAAATGCGTCTGCAAAATCCTGCGCCTTTACGTAAAGCATTACCTTGAGCGGATTGCCCGGAGAGATTTCAATTGCCTTCAGGCCTTCAATCCCTTTTTCCTTAAGCGTAATCGCAACTTTTCCCAGGTCATTTGACAAGTCATAGGCAGACTGAACTGCATTTATTGCTTCGCTGTATTTTTCCTTGTTATCAGGGCTGAATCCTGAAAAAGCCAGAACCACTGCGTCCCTTATTGTGCTGTCTCCTACTCCTGTCCTCAAGTTTTCAAGCACAGTCCTTGCAATATATCTTGCCTCAATGCCCGAGGCTGAATTCAAAAGCTGGGAAACAAATCCCACTTTCATGTCAACAGAACCCCTGCCTTCAATTTCAGAAAGCTTTCTTATTGTTGCAACAACTTTTTTAACGCTGAGCTTCTGCAAAAATAATGTTGACTGCTTCTTTTTTGCAAACAGCTTTTCAGCGACAATTCCCAAGTCTCCTTCCTTGCCAAGCTGCTCCTCAACCTTTTCCTGGGAAACCCCTGCGCAGTTTGCAACCGCCTTTGCGGCAAGCTTTGAGCTTATTCCTATGTGCTTGTCCTTTTCAGCTGCAGTGAAAACAGAGCCCTGGAGAAGGCAGATTACGTCTGCAATCTCGTCTTTTGAGGCGTCTTTCAGGATTTTTGCAATGATTGCCGTCTTTTCAAGCCTCTTTGATGTCTTTTCAAGCTCATCGTATGCGCCTGCAAGCTCGCTGTAGTCCATAGCAAAATATAAAAGCAGGGTTCTTTTTAAGTATTGCTATGGTTACCGAGAAAATCGAAGGGAACCTTCGAAGGTGCTCGAAAATCCGAGATTTTCGGCACCTTGAGACGAAGTCTCAAAGGAACGAAGTGAACTGAGAATGGAATTGCAGGAATGCATAGCAGAAAGGGGAAGTGTGCGCAAGTATCTTCCGAAAAAAGTGCCTATTGAAACGCTTGGCGAGATAATGGAGTTTGCAAGGCTTGCCCCTTCAGCAGGAAACTCGCAGAACTGGAGATTTGTAATTGTTCTTGAAAAAGACAAAAGAGAAAAAATAGCAGAGGCTGCAAACAAGCCGTGGATGAAGGAAGCGCCTGTCCACGTGGTTGTATGCAATTTCTCAAAAAAGCTCACTTCGCTTTACGCAGAATCAGGAAAGATTTTTTCAATACAGGACTGCGCAATAATCTCATCTTACATTCAATTGCTTGCAGTTGACAAGGGATTAAGCACCTGCTGGGTGGGCGCATTTGACGAAGACAAGGTAAAGGCGGCAATCAAATGCCCTGATGATGTAAGCGTTGAGGCAGTAATCACCATGGGGCATTCAGCAGAAGAGGAAGAGAAAAAAAAGATTAGAAACGAATTCATTGACCTGTGCTTTTTTGAGAAGACAGACGGCATGCTGTGCAGGCACAGCGGGCTATTCAAGGAAAAAGGGTATCTTTACTTTCTCGACAAGGACGGAAACCTTGCGAGAGCAAAAATGGCAAGGGGAAGAAGCGCTGAAAAGCCGGAGCAGGAAGTTCTTCACGAATGCAGGATTAAGAGGGAGCCGGGATGGCTTTATTATGTTGACAGGGACATGAACATCGCAAGGGCAAAAATGGCGAGGAAAGGATAATGGAACTTCAGCAATGCATACAAAACAGGAGAAGCGTGAGAAAGTATAAGGAGCAGGAAGTCCCTAACGAGCTTGTCTGCGAAATACTTGAGATGGCAAGGCTTGCGCCTTCTGCATACAATGCGCAGAACTGGCGTTTCATAATAATAACAGAAAAAAACAAGAAAAAGGAAATTTCAGAAGCCTGCTTCAGCCAGCACTGGATTTCAGAGGCGCCAATGCTCATTGTTGTCTGCAATTTCCACAAAAGATTAAGGGACATGCACAAGGACAAGGGAATGCTTTTCTCGACTCAAAACTGCGCAATAATCTCATCTTACATTCAATTGCTTGCAGTTGAAAGGGGATTAGGCACCTGCTGGGTGGGCGCATTCAATCCTGAAGAGCTGAACAGGATTATTCACAGCCCTATTTTGCAGGTTCCTGCAGATGTAAAAGTGGAAGCGGTGCTTACGCTCGGCTTTCCTGACGACAAAAAGCACGAAGGGCACATAAGAAACGAGTTCAACAACTTTTGCTATTTTGACAAGTGGGGCAGCAAGGACGCGAAGGTTGAGAAAGCGGGAATAACCGAAAAAGTCAAGAAAAAAACCGGATTTTTCAAGGACTTGTTCAGCATTAAGGTAAGGGAATAAAATTTCTAAACATTCTGGAAACATTTCCACGCAGCTTGAAAACTTTTCCGCTTTATAAATCCGAAAATCCTTCACTGACTTCGGAAAAAGGAGCGATTTTCCGGACAAAACTTTTTATATAAGTTCTGCAAAATGCCTTGAGTCCCGAAAAACAGGGGCAGGAGGTGAGTTGAATGGCAAGAGAGCTGACAGAAAAGAAGCTTGAGCAGCTTAACCAGCAGCCTATCATAAAGACAGGCGTTAAGATGAGCAAGGACGGCAAGTGGGTTTTGCACAAGACAACAATAACAGACATAAAACCCATGGGCTACTTTGAGAAAGTATTCGGAGGGCAGTAAGCCTTCATACGAAAGAGAGGGCTTGAAACGCGCGGCTTGCCCTTCTTTTTTTATTTTAACAAAAGGTATATAAAGAACAAAAGGAGATGAATAATCATGAACAAAAAATGGGATATATGGGATGTTGTAATAATCGCGGGCTCGCTGCTTATTCTTGCGTGGGCGCTGCTGAAAGCATTCGGAATAATACATTCGCCTGTATGGGTTGAGATGCTGCCTTACTTTGGAGGCGGCACAGCAATACTTGGCGCAGCTTACAAGCTTGGAAAAATAAGAAAAGGCATAGAAGACACTGAAAAGAAAGTTGACAAGATTCTTAAGATTGAAGAGAGATTCACAAACCTTGAGCATGAGCATAAGCTGGCAATGTGCGGAAAACTTAAGATTAGGCACTGCTAAACAAAAGCCTTAAACAAGCCAAAAAGCTTATAAAAGGAACCCCAAATATTATACTCCTATGGCTAAGAAAATACATACCAAGAAGAAAAGGTACTTTGGCTCGCCTTCACACCACAGGAGCATAAGGCTGAAAAGCAGAAAGAGAAGCCTCAGGTCAAGAACATTCAAGACAGAAGAAGCTGCAAAAGCATACGCTGAAAAGCAGGGAATAAAGAAATTCGAGATTGCAAACCTGCGCGGCGAATTCTCAAAGGAAAAGAAACTTAAGCTGGTTGAATTATAAGTTTATTTTTCCCCTTTGCCAGTCTTTCAAAAGCGCTCTTGCCGCCTGATTAGTGTCAAGAATGCCGCCTTTTTTTAATTTGTTCAATCTTAAAGCAACTTCTTCAAGCATTTTCTCGGAATTGCCTTCCTTTATGTTATACTGCTTAGAGACTGCCGCCTTGTTCCCCTCAATCAGGAATAATGCAGTTGTTTCGGGGTCCCTTATCCTTGTGAAATCAAGCGACGCCCTCATTGCGTGCTTTGTGAAATCCTTCTCCATATATGAATATACGCCGGGAGTGTCAAGAAGAAAAATGCTTTTTGTAACCTTGATAAGCTGCATCGCCTTTGTAAACCCGCTCTGCGGGGAAACAAGCGCGGCTGACCTGCCTGACAATGCGTTTATCACAGAACTCTTGCCTGTGTTCGGGTATCCTAAAACTCCGACAATGACTTTTTCCTTCGCTCGAAACTCCCGTGGAGTTTCGGCGCCCCGAAACTTAGAAAGTTTCGCGGGTTTATCTGCGTGCTTCTGTATCTCGTGCAGGAGCATTGTAATCCCGTATCTTTTTATTGAAGAGACAAAAACGCAGGGATGGAACTGTTTTTTCTTTTTTTCCAGCACCCTTGTGTCAGCAAGGTCGCACTTGTTAAACACATATATAAGCTGCTTGCCGCTTTTCTTTACCTTGTCTTCTATTTCGGGATTTCTTGTCTCGTCTATGAACCTTGCATCAAGAATTTCAAGAAGCACGTCAGACTGCTCAATAACCTTGTTCACAATGTCCCAAAAGCTGCGTTTCATGCAAAAAAAGAAGGAAGTGCAGAATAAAAAGCTTCCCCAAAAGCTATATTAAGCAAAAATACTGCTAATATCCTATGAACAAATGGCTGAAGCTTGCAGTCTGCATACTTATCCCCCTTTCAGCAGGCTGGATTGGCTCAATATTCACAACATCTTCGGTGGGAAGCTGGTATCTTTCAATCAACAAGCCGCTGTTTAATCCGCCGTCGTGGGTTTTCGGCCCTGTATGGACAATACTTTTTATTCTAATGGGAATTTCGCTTTACCTTATTGTCAAGAAAGGGATAACAAAAAAGAACAAGACAGCTGTTTTTGCGTTTGGATTCCAGATGATTCTTAACACATTATGGTCAATTCTTTTCTTTGGCATGCAGTCGCCGGGAGCTGCATTCATTGAAATTATAATCCTTTGGCTTGCAATACTCGCAAATATCTTGCTGTTTTATAAAATATCAAAGAAAGCGGCATACTTGTTAATCCCCTATATCTTATGGGTAAGCTTTGCAGCCGTGCTGAATTTCTCAATCTGGATGCTTAACTGATTACTCAACACTCGCTTTCAATCCAATAAGGGACTGGTATTGCTCCATATACCCGTCAGATTTTCTTATTGCGCGGAAGCTCCTTACCTTGTCCTTGAATCTTCTTATTGCATTTGCAATCTTGTCCTTTGACAATCCTGGCTCTGCTTCGTCAATGAGAACATTAAGATGGTAGCTCAGGAAGTCATCGTCATCAACAACAACAGCATGCCTCTCGTGCGCCTTTGTTTTTACCTCATGTATCAGCGTGTTCACAAAATCATCCACGTCCTGCTCAAGGGAATAATTCTTGCTGTGCTTCATCGGATTGCCATTCTCATCAAAATAAAACAGCATATGCATTACATTCTCGCGGGTGTCAATCCTGGCAACTTCTATTCTCCTGAACTTTAAGACAACTTTTTCCATAATGTCATTTCTTCCTTAGAATCTTGTCCTTTCTTATCTTTATGCGCTTTTTTACCTGATCTGAAAGCTGATAAGCGCTTGCTTCTGCGTTTTTTACAGATTCAAGGAACTTCGCCTCAAGCTCCTTCATCTCATTGTAAAGCCCGAGAAAAGCGGATGTGTCCTGCATTTTCTTCTCAAGAATTTCCATCTTGTTCATTATTTGCAGTATGTTGTGCTCAGGAATTGTATTAACCATATTCTCACCTCTCCTGTATGTGGATATGAGATGCAATTATTTAAAGCTTGTGCTTAGTAATACTCGTAAGCTTCCCTCAAATTCTCCAGCTCATCCATCTTTTCCTGCAGCATGTCAATCTGCTCCTTGTAGAACTCTATGTTCTTCCTGCAGTTCTCTATCTCCACGAACACGTCCGCTTTCTGCCTGTCATTCAACTGAAGCTCTTCTGTCATGCCCCTGCCTCCATGTTGAAAATAGCCCCCCCTCCCTGGTTCGGGAGGGAAGGGTTGGTGTGGGACGTTCTAGAAGGGACAGCATTCCTGATATCCTTCTGCCCTTCTTCTATGTTCCAGGAGGGAGTTGTTTTGGCTCTACACCACAAGCCGGTTGCGACGATATTACCCCCGTGAGTATTAACTAGCCCCTTGCCCTTACTATTACCGATACACACCTGAAGCTGCGAAATCATGTTGAGTGTTAAGGAGAATTCCTGTTTCAGGCAAATTTTATGCAAAATTTTAACCGCAACATTTATTAATGCGGACGCCTTCAGTTTTCCAGGAACTCATTTATTTTGTTTTCCTCTGGGTGTGGAAACTTTGAGGAAAACTTTTTTTCCTTTTTATTCACCTCCGTTTGGTTTCACGATAATTTTTCTTTTCATGTTAAATTGTCCCTCTAACCAAGACGAGCATAAAGCTCCCCTTGTAAGACCTGAGAATACTGAACTTGATGTCATCAATGCATTGGGATTACTGGTGATTGCTGTAATCCTATAGTAATACTTAACGCAGAAGTTGTATTTAAAGATTATTGAATTGCATTATATATGTCGAAAAATAGAAAAAACCATGTTTTCGGGCGTTATAAGCCAAAAGAAGGCAAAATAAGAGGTTTTAAGCCTTTGCTGCAACAGCCACGCTGCACCTGCAGGGAAGCTTGGATTTTGCAGACTGAAAAGCATCCAAAACACACTGCTTGTCAGCTGCATCTATATGCACGCTGAACACAGTTGCCCCCGCCCTTATCTGCGCAGCCATGCCTGTTATTCTTCCGAATGAACGCTGCATGCCTGTCTGCATTCTGTCTGCTCCTGCTCCTGTAAGCATCTTGTTTTCCCTTATTGCGTGATGAGGAAATGCCTTTACCTGCAGATGATATGACTTATTTAATGCGTCAAGCTTTCTTGCAATAACCTGCCTTGCGGACTCTATTGCATTGTGCCTGATTTGAATGTCTGTTTTTGAAACAAGGTCTATCCTTGTATTGAATGTTTTCTTAAGATCGCCTGTGTCGTAACGCGCAACCTTTGTAGGCGGAACTGCCTTGATAAAAGCCTTTCTCTTGTATTTTGACTTTCTTGTGTATGGGCGCTCAATTGCCCTGTAGCATCTTCCCGGTCTTAGTCCTGCCATTCTCAGTTCACCCCTGCTCCTTCGAAGGTCCACTCACTTTGTTCGCAGACCATATTTACTCCACCACCTTGACTTTAGTGCCGATTGCCTGCCCCGGCAGTCCTGTCTCGAATATTGCCCTTACTGCGCCCTTGCAGCCGTGAGCAGCCCTGATTTCGCCGTAAAGCTTTTTGCCGGAAGGCGAAGCCCATTCTACTTTCTTGCCGACAAGCTTCAATGCCTTGTCCTTGCTTGACACTCCGCTTACTGCAAGTATCATATGCTTGTTTTTTTGCGTGTGCCTTCCCTGTCTGAAATTGCAAACCGTTGCTTCCATTTTAGTTCCTCACAATAATATTTCTATATCTGCGCCAACAAGGGTTCTGAGGTCTTCCAAGAGCCTCTCCTTGATAGACATCCTCATGGGAGATACGAGCTTACTTATATGCTTTTCTAATTCCTCTGCAGAGCTTTTTTTGGCATTTTCAAGTCCGCCCTGCTTGTTTAAAGTGGCTGAAAGTATTTCATCGCGCTTTTCAATGTCTTTTAGGACAAATGCAGTCTCGTCCAAAACAAGCAGTTCGCCTATCTTTTCTCCGTACTTGAACCTTATCTTTGTCTTCTCAAGGCTTACTGACTTTTTCCTCTGCATATGCTCGACAAGCGCTTTTATGAAAACCCTTGCGTCTTTCTTGACTTTCTGGACTTCCTGCTTTGAAACCTTGCCCAAAAGGAAATCCTCCTTTGCCTTTTCAACATCCTTTAGTATCCTGACAAACTTCTCGGGAATTCCATCTTCCTTGACAAGCCTTGCCTTGAAAATATTGTAAAGCTCCTTGTCATCAAATGACTTGATTCCCTTTTCAGCAAGAATGTCCCTTGTGATTGCCATGCAGGAGTCATACACGTCAAGTATGCTTTCCTTTTCAGCTTTTTCCTCAATCTGCTTGAACAGCTTCTTTATCCTTGCAAGATAGTCCTCGGCATCCTTCAATAAGTCATCAATTTCCTTTCCTGTTACAGAAGTGACCTTGCCGTGCTCAACATCCTTGTATGCCTGCCTGACTTTTGCAAGCACGTCAACATACTTTTTCTCAAGCATTTTTTCCTTTTTTACAAATATGTCGTCCATTAATTGTATTGTTTCTTTTGGCGTTGGCGGAGGTATTCCGTAAAGCATCAATGCAGCCTGTGTCGGATTGAGGATTGCGTAAAACAAGTCCTCGCCCAGAATGCTGAGCAGTTTCTGCTTTGCCCTCTGGACTAATTTCTCGCCAATGTCCATGTTCATGTCAATTGACTCAGGGCTTGGCCTTATTCTTCCCATCTGCAATAAAAGCTTCCAAGGCATGAATACGCCCCTGTCATACAAGGGAACGCCGTCCCTCAGGAATGTGTAGATTACCGGGTTTGCGTCTTTCACAGAGTCCCAGAAGTCAGTCAGAATGTATGTCTGTACATGAAACTGCTTTTTCACGCCTGTGATTCTTGCTGCGTCAAAGCCCATTCCTATGATTATCGCCCTGAGCTTGTCCTTTAATTCTGCTCTTGGCATTTTCTTGACGTCTGTGTCGTCTATAACAATGTAAACATCAATATCATTTGATTTTTCGCCCCTGAACAAAGAGCCGGCCGCTACATAGCTTACAATGTATTTCTCAAACTTCTTGAGCACCATTGTCTTATGCACTTCTGAAATCTTCAATGCAGCAATCATGTCAGCAGGGTCATAGACAGGAGCAGACATTGCAATCATCTTCAGCACGTCATATTTTGCGTCATAGCATGACTCCTTTAATTCTGATGAAAGAAGTATCTCAACAGATATGTTCGGGTCAATCTCCTTTGCTATTCCCTTTATTATCTGCTCAAGCTTTGCCCCAAGCTCCTGCTTTGGCATCTTTGTGCTGTCAGAATCATCAACAAGAACCAAGGTATTTATCTTGTCAGGATTATCTTCTGCCTTTTCATCCCTTAATTCAGGCGGAAGCATCTTGTCAGGAGGCATTAATGCAACGCCGATAATGTATTTGTCAAACTTCTCAAGAATTTTCTTTGTGAAATTGTCAAGCTTTTCCTTTATTGCCTTAAGCTTTTCCTGCATTTCAGGCGGAATTGAAGGCATTCCCTCAGGAACTAACGGCGCCTGCGGCACCTGTATGCCCTGATTTTCTTCCTTCTTTTCGTCCTTTTGAGTGTTCTTGTCTTGTTTCGGCATATTATCCCCCATAATTACATAGAGTTGAAATCTGATTCATTTATAAACCTTCCGTTAAAACAAAGGGACGGGGCTTTAGCGACATTTTACATAAATAAGATAAATAGGCAATGGCGCTGCGAAATGCAATAATTTATTAATACTTAAGGATATTCGCGGGTTAAAGCACAATCAGCTGCTAAATATTAAAATGGAACAAGAAAAAATAGAAGAACTGCTGAAAAAAAACAGAAAATTGCTCGAGGAATTAAATGAAGAGCTTAAGCCAAGCAAGCTTGAAATATTTATGGAGCAGGTTAAGCCTGAATGCAGGAAGGAAATAGCTGATATTCTGTTTCCAAACCAGGAAAAGCCAAAGGCATTCTCATGGAATATAGATTCTTATTCAAGCATACTGGGAAGGTATTGGGGAATGATGTATACTCACTTGTTTTACAAAGAGCCATATATACAGATATCATCCGAGCGCTTTGAAAAGCCGCTTGAAGATGGCAAACTAACATATTCTTATCCTGCATTGGGCATGGATACTCTGGACAGAAAAAAAGGTATACCAATGCTTGAAGCGCCCATTCACGGCATTGTAGAAGAAGTCATGGCGCATGAGCTGGCTCATTCATTGCACTGGCTTGCCTTGATTTCAGGATTTTCTGACAAGAAATTAAAATACCTGCATTCAACCTTGGGAGATATATTAGATGACAATCAAAAAAAGGATTATACAAAAATAAGTGTGCAGGAATATGATAATAAGATAATAAAATATGAGACTAAAATCCGAAGAAAAAAGGATTATATCTGCAGAAAACAACATAAAAAATGGAACAAAAGCAACTTTTGCATTGAAGCAATCGCTGACATCTCTGCAATAACATACTGCCTCAGGCATAAAAACATAATGGGCTCTTACAGGCTAGGGAAGCTTTTGGGAATCATAGGGCTGATTAACAAAAAGCCAATTGAGATTGAGTCATTTGATTTGCCTTTCAGCATTCCATCGCTTATGGGTGATGAAGAAAAAAAAGATGTTGAACACGTTTTGGCAATCTACAGGCAGGATGTTAAATATTCAAGGGAAATGTCTTGGGATTATATGTATGGAAAGGCAAAATGCTATCCAAGAGGGCTGATGAGAACAATGGAAATATGCAGGATATACCCTGAAATCACATTAAAAAAACTCTGCATTAATCCTTTTGAAAATGATGAAACAGCTGATTCTTATATCAAAAGGATAACCCAAAAAGCTTAAATAAGCCATAAGGCACGTAAAATACAAGCTAATAAGCTTAAATGGAGGTAATCAAGATGGGAGAACTAGTTGTAGTAAGAAGCAAGGTAAAGGACTTTGCAGAAGGAATGAATGTCGCAGGAGACTTTGCAGACGCATTAAGCGACAAGGTTGTCGCAATGATAAAGGAAGCTGCAAAGAGAGCTTCGGAAAACGGAAGAAAAACATTGAAACCGTGCGACTTATAAGAAAACAGGTTTATTTTTTTTATTTTTCCTCTTATTTTTTCAAAGCCAGTCTTTTCTCTTGAAATAGAAGTAAGCTGTTGCAACGCAAACCACCATCAGAGAAAGCGCAAACAGGTAACCGTGTTTCCAGGCAATCTCCGGCATCCTGTCGAAGTTCATCCCGTAAATCCCGGTTATCAGCGTTGGAAGAAGGATAATCGCACCCCACGCAGTTAGCTTCTTGACAGTGACATTAAGATTGTTTGAGACAACTGACAGGTAAACCTCAATTGTTGTTGTTAGAATATCCCTGTAAGTGACAGTCAAATCAATAAGCTGGGTGAAATCCGAGTAAAGCAGGCGGAACTTTGACAAATCCTTCTTTTCAAGGAACATGCCGTACTCTTTTTCAATTGCAGAGACAACTTCCCTGTTTGCAGTAAGCGCCTTGTAGAAATAAATCAGCTTTTTCTTTATCTCAAATGCATCCTGCATCATTGTCTTATGCGAGCCGTTTTCCTTGTATATCCCGTCTTCAAGCTTTTCTATCTGGTCATCAATCCCTGTCAGTATATTTAAGTAGCTTGCTGTAATCTCATCAATAATCCTGTAAAGGATAAATGAAGGGCCTTTTACAAAAGCTGCTTTTTTTCTCTTGCTGTCCCAACCGCTAATCTTTTCAAGCGACTGCATCTTATGCCTGTGTATTGTAATCAGGTCATTTTTTGATTTTGATATAAATGCAAGAAAAGGCAGGGTGTCTGCTTCGTCGCTTTCAGCCGGAGTCTGCATCAGCACCACTGAATATTTTTCAATATTCGTAAGCAGGGGGCGGCTGTCATCCATAAGCATCTCATTAATCTCGCTTTCACTCATTCCGACAATCTCGGAAACAGAAGCTATCTCCTGCTTTGTGGGCGCAATAAAATCCACCCAAAAAACATGCCTCTGCCTTATATTGCTAAGGGGGCATTCTTTTATTTCCCCGTTTTCAAGCATCAGCGCCTTATGCATAATAATTATACAGCCGAAAAGGTTTATATACTTTCCTTGGCAATGATTAAGCGATGGAATTCAATGCGACGTGCAAAAAAATAAAGGACTTGAAAATACAGGGCGCAACAAATGTCGCTGCTGCCGGAGTTGAAGCCCTTTCCTCATTGATAGAAAAGTCAAAGGCAGGCTCAAGGGCAAGGATTCTTGCCGAGATTGAAGCCGGAAAGAAAAAGCTGTTTGCATTAAGGGCAACAGAGCCGATGATGAGGAATTTTGTGAATTTCGTGCAGGCGCGGGCTTCTGTCGGAAAAGACGTTAAAGATATTAAAAAGGAAGCGAAACGGGCTGCAAGGGAAGCGCTGATGATGAAAGAGGCTGCCAAGCAGGCAATTGTAAAAATAGGCGCAGGGCTTATAGAGGATGGAAGCATTGTTTACACTCACTGCCATGCAAGCACTGTAACTTCAATATTAAAGGAAGCTGCAAAAACAAAGAAGTTTGAAGTGTATAACACAGAAACAAGACCTAAGTTTCAGGGAAGGATTACTGCTGAGGAGCTTGCAAAGGCAAAAATTCCCGTGACTCATTTTGTTGACTCTGCTGTGAAGTTTGCGATGAGGAAAGCCGACATAATGCTTATCGGCGCTGATGCAATAACACCCACAGGGGTTTACAACAAGATTGGCTCCGGATTGTTTGCAGAGCTTGCAAAGAGATATGATGTGCCTGTTTATGTCTGCTCAGTATCATGGAAGTTTGACCCTGAGGCAATATTCGGACACGAGGAGGTTATTGAGGAAAGAAGCCCTGATGAAGTGTGGAGCAAGGCGCCGAAATCAATTAAAGTCAGGAATTATGCTTTTGAAAAAGTAATCCCCGAGAATGTTTCTGCCATTGTTTCAGAGCTTGGCATTTACAACAACGACCTGTTCATTGAAGAAACCAAGAAGAAGTATCCCTGGATGTATGCAAGGCGCTGAATTCTCAAATTGCCTCAAAAGGTTTATATAGTCTGCCCTTATAGCAAACAGCAAGGGGGCTAACATGAAAAAAGACAATGCTGAACTTTCTCTTGACGCGCTTGATGCTAAATATGGGCTGCCGCTGTTCGAAAAACAGGGCAAACCGGGGATTTATGCGCATGTAATGCCCGGCAAGCTTGGATTCAGGACAACAGCAGAGCTTGAAGCGCCTGCGGGGCTTGAAAGAATCCTGGGGCAGGAAGAACAGCTTTCCGCGATAATGGAAGGGCTTGCCATACAGCGGTCTGATTATAATCTTATAATAAAATGCGGTTCAGAACAAGATGTGCCTTTGCTGATTAAGGCAGTAACCGAAGAGTATGCTGCAAAAGCAGAAGTGCAGAATGTTGACCAGATTGCATGGCAGAATTTTAATGAGCCTTTAAGCCCAAAGACCGGCTCTGTGCCCGCAGGATACGGGAAAATTTTCAGAAGCTACATGGAAAAAGAAATTGCAGGCATTGCAAGCTACAAGCCAAAGGCAAGCGAACTAGAGGGATATGCCGGACAGATGCTTGACTTCACAAAAAAAATTGCAGAAAGCAATACAATCGTAAAGAAAATAGAAGAGGAAGCCCTTGCAAAATTCAAGAAAGAGGGCGTAGAAGTTGAAAAAAACATGGGCGCAATCATAGTCAAGGAGCCTGAAAAGCTGAATGCAAAACAAAAGAAAAAAGCAGCAGAAATCGCATCAGAAGTGAAAAAAAAGATGGATGAACAAATAATTGACTCCGCAAAAGGCTATACTGATTTTATCAATGACGGCACGGCAAAAGCAATAAAAAAGTATGCGCTTGCGAAAAGCGAAGACATTATTGCGCAATATGAAATCATGGCAGAAGCCGGAACAATATCAGCAGAAAGCCTGCCTGCAATAAAAGAATATATCACTGATGTTTTCACGCACATTGCAGAGCATCCTGAAAAGCTGAAAGAGGAAAAAGCATCAGGACTGGGGCTATTGATGGGAATTGACGCCTCCCCTGAAAAAGGCGTTTCTGAATTTCTGCCTCACATAATTGTTGACAATACAAAGAAAGAAGGGCTGATTTCAATTGTGGAAACAGACCCCAACCCTTCAGCATTGCTTGGGAGCATTGAACATTCCCAAAAGGCAAGCCATCTGCGGCTTAATGCGGGGCTGCTTGCAAGGGCAAACAGGGGCGTTTTGGCAATAACTCATGCTGACTGGGCTCTTCACCCGCAGGGAATTTTAAAGTACAAGATTTTGCAGGCGCTTGAAACAGGAAAGGCAGACATAGGCGGTATTTCCCTGTATGACAAGGTTGACGCAAAATGCGAAGCAAAAACAAAGCTTATGCTGTTTGTGTCAGATTTGGGAAAATACCTTGCAATGTTTCCGGACAATGACAGGTTCATTGCTTACTTTAAGAAAAGAATAGCGCTTAAAAGCGAAATGCCAATGACTCTTGAGAATATTGCAAAGCTTGGAAAAGCTGTTAAAGGAGAAGTAATTGAATCAGGGCTGCCTGACTTTGACTGCAAGGCAGTAGCAAGACTGGCAGAATACCTGATGCTCCCTTTTGGAAAGAAAAAGCTTTCAACAGACGTGTCATTTTACAGGGACATTCTTGTAAGGGCAGGCGTTTCTGCAAAAAACGCAGGCAGAGATATTGCAACCGGAGAAGACATAGACACAGCTTACAGAAATTACAAGAATGAAAAAAACACAGCTGAAAAATGGTTCAGGGAATACATAGGAAGCGGAAAGATAATTGTCGGAGACTCGCCAGAGGTTGGTGTTGTAAACGGGCTTGCAGTGCTTTCCGCAGAAATACCTTTTGGCAATCACCTTAGGATAGGTGTTACAGTAAGGCCCAACAATCAGGGGCTTGGAAGATTTGTAAATATCGACAAGGATGCAGGGCTAAGCGGAAAAATGTTCACTAAAAGCTTCCTGCAGGTTGCATCCATGCTGAAGGAGAAGTATATGGACTCTGAAACCCAGTTTAATTTTGACCTGGAGGCAAGCGTTTCGCAAAGCGACCACGGAATAGACGGTCCAAGCGCCGGCGCTGCAATGTCCCTTGCATGCATCTCGGCAATTGCAAATATCCCTGTACAGCCTTATGTGTTTATTACAGGTGGCATTGACCCGAAGTCAGGAAATGTAACGCCTGTCGGCGGCATAAATGAAAAAGTGATGGGCGCTTATCAAACTTGCAGGGATTTGGGAATAGAGCAGGCAATAGCAGTAATCCCAAAAGCCAATGTTGAAAATCTGCACCTTGTTGACAGGGAAGTGCATGAAGCGATAAAGTCAGGCAGGTTCAGGGTTTATGCGCATTCAAACATCAATGAAACACTGGAAATAGGAACACGGATGCCTGCCTCAGAAGTTCATGCAAAAGTGAAAGAACAGCTGAATTCAATCCAGGAATGGCTTAAGAAGGATAAAAAAGAAGACAAGAAAGAATAAGGTTAAAAAGCCATTTTCTTTTATTTTAAGCAATGAAAAAAAAGGGTTTACACAAAAAGCTTATTAATCCGAGGGCAATTATGCTCGATGTCATGGCAAAACTGGCATTGCTCGCAATGGGGGCTGCTTTCATAGCTGCTTCTGCCGGCTGCGCTGTTGTATTCAATGCAATGTCCAGGGATTTCTCGGCAGAAACAGGATATGTTGGAACAAGTGCGCAGCAGCAATATGAAAATTCAAATGAAATAAAAATAATAAGCGCAAACCTTGCGCACTGCAGGGGGCCTTATGATTTTTATGGAGATGGGAGACATCTTGATGAATTGGATATGGATCTTACAATAAACTCCCCTGAACAGGTTTACAAGTGCCTTGATGATTTTGCAGAGATGTTCATGAGGGAAGATGCTGACATTGTTTTGCTGCAAGAGGCGGATAAAAATGCCGTCTGGAGCTATGGAATAGATTTTGTGCCTTATCTTGCGCAAAAAGCAGGAATGGATTATTATGCCTACGGCTCAAAGTATGATTTTGTATGGTGGCCATATGAACACCAAAGAGCAAACGGGCAGTGGATTGACACTCTTTATTTTGACATAGGAAACGGCATCATAAGCAAATATCCAATTCTTACTGCTGGCAACAAGCCATTTGGCGAGCAGGATTTCGTTGGATGGATTGCAGGAGAAGAAAGATACATTGACGCCAGGATTAGCATAAATGGAAGACAGGCGAGGTTTATTTCAACGCATTTCGGTGCAGGGGAGATTGAATCAAGGCTTATGATAGAAGAAGCAAAAAAAGCTGGAATGCCTCTTGTGTTTGGAGGCACGCTTCATTTGGTGACGCCTGCCGCGCTTGAAGCAAATCCCTCATTAAGCTGGTGCAGCGCAAATGCAATGCGGATTTTGGATGACTCCGGGCTTTTCAGCATATACATGCTCGGCATTGACCCGCTTGACAGAACTTATTACACTTCTGACACTCAAAACCTTTACTGGACAGCTGACTACATAATACCCACAAATGATTTTGCAATAACAGATTATCACGTGATTGATGCAGAGCTTTCAGACCACAAGCCTGTTTCTGCAACACTTGTATTTAATGAGTTAAAATAAGGAAAAGAGTATGAAAAAGAATAAAACCGGGCTGGGAAACAAAGCCGCCTTGTTTGCAGCAGCAGGATTTGCCGGGCTTGCAGGCATGGTTGGTCCAACGCTGATTAACGCCGCATTAAGCGATATGAATGCCGAGGTTGTTACGATTGAGGAAAACCTGAATAATTCTTATGAGGAAACAACAGAGATAAAGATAATCACTTACAATATTGCGCACTGCAGGGGTTCTTATGACTTTTACGGCAAAAGCAGCATGAATGATTTGGAGACTAATATGACAATAGAATCGCCTGCCGCAGTATACAGGTGCCTTGATGATGTCGCTGAGATGCTGATAAAAGAAGATGCAGACATTGTTTTAATTCAGGAAACAGACAAGGATGCAACATGGAGCTTTGGAATTGATTTTATGCCTTATCTTGCAAGAAAAGCAGGATTTAATTATTATGCCTACGGCGCAAAATATGATTTTTTGTGGGGCGGCTATCCTTACGGAGGAGAAAGAGGGTGGGATATCCTGCAATTTAATATGGGCAATGCAATAATGAGCCGGTATCCGATAATATCAGCCGAGAACAAGGCATTTGACAAAAGGTCCCTGCTTGACTGGATTGCAGGAGAGGAAAGGTATCTTGATGCAGTGATTGACATACACGGAAAGCTAACAAGAGTTATATCAACGCATTTTAATTTTGGGGAGATTGAAACAAGAAAGATGATTCAGGAAGCTGAAAACAGCAGTATGCCTCTTATTTTTGGCGGAACACTGCACCTCTTAATCCCGACAGAGGAAGATGTCCCTGAAGAGCTGAAATGGTGCAAGGCAAATGCAATGAAACTTTTGTATGACTCTAAGCTTTTCAGCATATACATGCTAACTGTAAACCCGAATGACACATCATATTACACGTCAGACACTGAAAACCTTTACTGGACAGCTGACTACATAATACCCACGAACGATATTTGGATAAGAGACTATCAAGTAATACACGCCGAGCTTTCTGACCATCTGCCTGTTTCTGCAACGCTGATTATTAGTTTATAGTTAAAAGATTTCAGGAGGCAGCTAATTGTTACAGGCTAAGCGCTGCCTGTAGTCCAATGCCAACGCAGACAAAAACAAGAAACACATATTCAAGCGCACTGCCTGTTTTTATGAAGCCTTTTGTCCTGCGCTTCAGAACAGGCGAAAACAGGGAAATTCCCTCTGAAGTCATTGCGTCTGAAAGCAGATGAACCAGATAGCCCATTGTGAATGCTGCAAATAATCCAATATTAAAATAAAATCCTATTCCAAAAGCAGCCAAGGGAATCCATATTGTATGAAAAAAGCCGCGGTGCCTTGTGAATATGCTTAAAAATGATGAGACAGGCCAGAGCCGTTTTCCTATAACACTTTTTGTGGTGTCAATGTCAGGAAGAATTGAAGCAAAAAGAAAAATAAAAGCAAACAAAAATGGATGCTCAGGAATGTAATAATGGAAAAGAGTTATTCCAGCTAAAGCGCCGATTGCCAAATGCGTCTTGAACATCATAGTTATGCTACAAGCTCTTCGTGCTTGACATTCGCGACAACATCAGCAGGGGTCGCCTCTTTCACTGTGCTTGCAACCATCTCAAGCCTTGCAAACATCTCGTTCATGTTAACCCTGCCTGTAACCTGCAGCTGTTTTCCCACAATGCTTTTCTTTATTTCCTCAAACAAGCCCGGATTTTCCTTGATTTTCGAAAGAGTTTCGGCGTCCTTGCCTAAAACAGACTCTGCAGCGTCCCTGAAGCAGACAACGCGGATGTTGTCAGTGCCGTCATCCAGGATTACATTCACTATCGGAACAACCCTTTTTTCAACCTTGCCGTGATTGGGGCATGCGCCGTCAATTACTTTCTTGCTGCATATATTGCACGCGTCATAGAACTTTGGCTCAAAAAGCTGGACAACTGTCCCTGCAATAACTGCGCTGTCCTTGTCCTTTAATTCAGATATTGACTTGTTTGAAGGCTGAACTTTTGAGAACCCCACTGTTTCATTCGCAGGGTTTAATGCAATTGAAGAGCCTGTTCCAAGATGAAGCTCCTTATAACCGTTGTTTTCCCTGACGTATGCGCCCTTGATTAACAGAATATCATTTTCCTTTAATTGCTCAATCTGCTGTATCACCGGCTCGTCCCAGACTGTTGTCCTGATTATTCCTGACTCGTCTCCTGCCAAAAATGCCGCATTTCTTCCTTCTTTCTTTTCTGTCTTGAAGTTTCTTATTCCGTAGCTTTTTACGACCCTGATTAATACTTCCACATTCCTCTGCATCGGCATAAGCTCTGTGATTTTTAATCTTCCCTGCCTCTGCTGGAATATTTTCACGCCCAAGTCGTTTGCCACGATATGCGCAGCGCCTTCCTTTGATATTAAGTCAGAAAGCTGCCTGAGCTTGTCATTAACCTTCAAGTCAATGTCAGCTTCAGAAAGCCCTGTTGTGTCTTTTATTCTTGCCTTGATTTGTTCGTAAGTCATTGCAGCCATTTTCAACCCCTCTTTTTGAATAAGTATAAGATGGAGAAACTTGTCTTGCTTTATTAAGATTTCTGTGATGGAGTTGATGTTTCTGAAAAAAGACGCGTTATTGCCGGAAATTTGTTATGATTGCGTGGAAAAAATCAAGGTTTTATGGAAAAAAGATAATAAAGGCGGGCTTCCAGCATTACTTTTGCTAATTTCCTGAATTAACATTAAGAAAGAGATTCCAAGGGACTTTTATTTGCTTTCAAGCCTTTTTCTTATAAAATCTTTCATCTTTTGGATTACCGCTATCCATTTTAACTTCTTATTTTCAACATATATAATATCTATCGGCTTTCCCTCATAAGAGCTGTTATTGCGCTTTATGCGCAGATCATCAATTAAAGATATTTCATCGACAGCAAACGCCTTGTAATTTGCAAGCTCATCTAATATCTCCTTATGCGCATATTCGCCCATTGCCTTTTTTCCGTCAAGAAGAAGTATGGCAGAAGCAAGCTCCCTTGCCACGTCATAATAGTTTTCAGCCGCATTTGTTGGGTATTTTGCTATATCTATGGTGTTTGCAAAGGATTCCTTCTGCTCAGCAAGCAAGAGCATTGATTTTGCCTTTTCCTTGTTAGGTGTTACCTTTATTATCAATTTACCTTCAGGTAGCCTTTAAGAACAATCCCGTTTATAAGGTTATTGATTAATTCTTTAGAAATATTTTTGGGGTTTTCTTCGAAGAGCAAATGGATATTTCTCCCCATTCTCTTTTCAAATGCCTTTAAGTCCAATTTTTTTTCTTTTCCTATAATAAAGAGGTCTATGTCTGATTCTTCAATGCATTCCCCCTTTGCGCAGCTGCCGAAGAGGATTATTGCTTCCGGCGCTAATTTTTCCCATATGTGTTCTATAAGCCCTGAATCATGAAGCTCAAATATAATTCCAATCCGGCTGTATGCCTTGAAATCTTCATTGTCCCTTTGCGCCTGATAGAAGGGAATATTCCGCTTTATGTATTTCTTTACAAGCCCCTGCTTTTCAAATTCTTTCAGATATTGCATTACAGACGGAGGGGACAGATTGGCCATCCTGCTTATTTCCCTCAGCCTGAGGCTGTCTGTCGGATTGAGGAAAAACACCTTTAATAGTTTATATTTGTTATAATTTCCTAACATATGTTATAATATAATAACAAGTGTTAATAAAGCTTTCTACGCTTTCAGCTTCTTAAGCAGCTTTTCAGCAATTTTACTTGTTGAGTCAATATTTATGCCTGTATAGCCCTTCTTTATTCTTAATTTCAGCTCTTGCTCTGCCTTCTTTACTATCTGCCGCCTTATATTTACGCTTTCCGGAAGCGTCTTGTCTATCGGGTTCAATTGCTCCCTGTATTTCCGTGCCAGCTGCATGCTATTGAGCATTTCTTTTCCATAATGCGAGCGCAGGCTCTGCTCTTCTATCGCATTTTCAAGAACTTCATGCACAACGGCATTTGCGATATTTCCTATGAATATCCTAACCAGCTTGCTTTTGTTTGGCATGGCTTATGCCATCCATTATTACATTAAATACTTTTCTGTAGACTTGCTTGTATTTTGCCGTGAACAGCGTTTTTTCCATTGTATTCTCGAGAAGCCTGCTTACTGCGCCTTTTCCAAACAAATTCTCTATTTCCTTATTGGTTTTTTCAATTGTTGCTGTCTTGCCTTCTAAAAATAGCTTTATTGCAATCATGTTTCTTGTCAGCTTATATTTCTCTTTCCCATTCAGATACTCAAACTGCTCAGGAAGCAGCTTGCTTTTCAGCAAGTGCATGTCAAGCAATTTGTAGTTTATTATTGGCTTTATGTTTAACAGGATTCTCTCTTTTGAGGCAAACCGACTTAAAATCATCTGGAAAAGAGGGTCTGTGTTCAATCCTGCCCTTAATGTGTCGTATTTCATGTTAATTATGTGGGCTTTTAGCCCGAAAGCGGTTTCTGCATACTTTTCTATTGCCTTGCCTTCCCCGTTTATGACTATTATGTCTATGTCATCAAAATTAAACCCTTTTTCAAGAAAAGAGCCTGCTATGATTATGTTCTCTGCATCCGCATTGCTTATAATTCCCTGTATGATTTCTGCCTTTATCGGCTCTATCTTTTGCGCATTGTAGTAGTAAGGCATTATTTGCTTTTTTTGGAGAGCAGGGGCTATCACTACATATTCCCCTATTCCTAATGCAGAAGGGCGGTTCTTCGGCAGGTAGATTTGGTCCATAACGCTCCCCTTGCTTACCCTCGCGATTATTCCATTTACCATATTACGTAATATTACGTAATGTGTATATAAAGCTTTCGGATGGATAATTCTGCGGCAGATTCCGAAACCTATAAATAGCCCTAATGCATTTCATGCCCAGAAAGGCAATAAAAGCCTTATAGGGGGTAATTCAAATGAAAGCAAGAACAGTTGGAATCGTCGCGGCTGCCGGTTTGGCAGCTATAATCGGATGCAAGTCGGAAAGGGGATTAATACCGGGAACGCCAACGCCAAAGGAAGATCATACTGGCGAAAAGACAGCAATAATATCTCTTCGCTGCATCGAAGCAACAGAAAAAATTGATAAATTTGGCATATCCCAGGATTATATCAGATGGTGCCAGGATAGTTCCGCTGAAAGCGCGGTAAACTCCGGAAAATCTGATTTATACTATCATAATCCTAAAGGAGAGATTATACATATATATGCTAAAGGAAGCATTTCCAATCCAAACATATATTGGATATGCGTGCCTTTTGACGGATGCTTCTTACCAAGAGACAGGGATTTCCAAAGTTACCTAGGAGGAGCAACCAGAGCATGGCAAGAGCAGTGTGAAAGGTTTAATTGCAAGGAACTGGAAGAGAAATGGAAAAACGGCGAGTTTAACTACGACCCGTTTGAATTTTAAGAAATTTTCTTCTTTTTCATTTTATTTTATTTTTCTAATTAACGCCGGAGGCCTGCCTTTTGTTTTCGTTTTTTGATTTCGCTTTCTTTCCGCCTTATTCGCCCTTTAACGCCTTTTATCAAGATATATTTATATACTCCTTAATATATACTATATCTCCATGGCAGATGATAAAATTAGGATGCCCAGCAGCGGCGGGGGATTAATCAGGTATTATGACGAGTATAAGAGCAAGATAGAAATCCCGCCGACTTACATTGTGGCTATAATTGTTGGAGTTATTGTGCTTGTAACGATTCTGCGGTACACAAAACCATTAGGATGATTCCGAACATAGACCCAAAGCTTATGAAAGCGGCTATGAAAAAGATGGGCATAAAGCAGGAAGATATAGCCGCGGACGAAGTAGTGATTAAAACTTCTTCAGGCAATATAATCATAAGGAACCCGAGTGTCACAAAGATGACAATGGGCGGAAGGGAAAGCTTTGAGATTACAGGCGACGTGAGCGAAGAGAAATTGTCTGAAGAAGATGTTAAAACAGTTGCAGAGCAGGCTGATGTTGATGAGGAGACTGCAAGAAAAGCGCTTGAGGATTCAAACGGGGATCTTGCAGAAGCTATATTAAGTTTAAAGCAGCCTGAATAATCATGGAAAAGCTAAAGCAGCTGATTGCAGAGTCAAATGCGCAGTTCAGGAAAGCAGACCACCTTGCGTACGTAACGTATCCAATGATACGCGAGACAAAGCTGCTTTATGCAATAGCTGAAGTGCTTTACGACAGCCTTGAAAAAGGAGTCCGCGCTGTGCTTGAGTATGAACGGATGTACAAGAGGATACCGCTTGTGCCGGGCACTCTTGACACAGAACTTGAGATTTTCAAGGACGTGGCTGGAAAATACGGGTTTAACCGGAACATAGTGCTGCTGCTGATGGACCTGAGGCAGCTGATTAATGCAAAGAAGAAAGGACCTGTTGAATTTGTCCGCAGGGACAAGTTCGTGATATGCGATGATGATTACACAATGAACGTGCTTGACATCAATAAGATTAAGGCTTATGTGATGGACAGCAGGGAATTCATTGAAAAACTGAACAGGGTAATGAGAGCAAAATAAACTGCGAGTGGACTGAAAATGACACCTGAAAACAGCGCACTGGAAGAATTGAAGAGAGTTGACCATCTGATATTTGTAACTCTAAAATACACAAGGACAGTTGACGTGATAAGGAATGTTCTTCAAAGGCTTGTCAGCACAATGGATTTCCAAATTGCAGACACTCTGGAGCATTTCAGGAAAAAAGGAAAACTGGCGGCTGTTTCCCCTGCAACATTGATAAGATGCAGGAAGCTGGAAGAGCTTTTCCCAAAGGACCAGGAAATCAAGAACATGATTGACTTTTATATGGAGCTTAAGAAGCTAGTGACTTCTGAGTACAAAAAGAAAGAGGAGTACAGGAAGAATGTGGCGATGATTACAAAAGAAGCTGAAATTACCATTGACAAGCTAAGGGATTATGCTGACGAAACAAAAAGGTATATAAATTATCTGAGAGAAATGATGAATGAAGGGGCGAAGAAATAGTTTGTAGCAAGTGGTTGGTAGCACACAGGATGGGCAAAGAGGCAGGGAAATAACTTCTTATTTTGCAAGCTTGATAATTGTCCCTGAACCTTGGCAGATTTGACAACGGTTCTTAAAAACCCGCAGGTTTTTGGAACCCCGTCAAATCTCTGCAGAGATTTGACGACGGAAGACCTAAAGTGCCTTCCGGAGATATTGAAAATTCCTGCCTAAATCCTCTCTTTTTGCCCTGAATTTTCAGATTCGCTGCGGGAATTTCCCGAGTATGCCGGAAAAACACGTGTTTTTTTACCGAAGAGTTTATATTCGAAAACCTCTGGTTTTCGGATATCCAAAAACGCACGGCGTTTTTGAATATGAATACATTGCTCTAAACACCGCTTCATGCAAAAAAGAGCGGATAATTTTTTGAAATTGGGCACAGACAGCATCAGAAGCAGGATTTATACAATAAGAGACAGGCAGGCAATGCTTGACTCAGACTTGGCAGAGTTATATAATGTGGGAACAGCAGCATTAAATCAAGCTGTTAAAAGGAATGCTGAAAGGTTTCCTGGAAAATTCATGTTCAGGCTAAATGAAAAAGAGTTCCAATGTTTGATATCACAATTTGTGATATCAAAGGCGCATAGGGGAGGCAGAAGGAAGCTGCCATATGCCTTTACAGAGCAAGGAGTAGCCATGCTGTCAGGAATCTTAAAAAGCGATATTGCCGTAAAAATGAGCATACGGATAATGAGCGCTTTTGTCTCCATGCGGCGGTTTATCTCTGCAAATGCGCAGGTATTTCATAGGCTGGATTTTGTTGAGAAGAAGCAGATTGAGCATGACAGGAAGTTTGAGGAAGTATTTGACGCAATCCAAAGCAGGGGAATACAGCCTGAGAAAGGCATATTCTTTGACGGGCAGGCATTTGACGCATACAAGTTTGTTTCAGACATTGTCAGATGCGCTGAAGAGTCCATAATTCTCATTGATAATTATGTGGACGATTCTGTTTTGCTGCTGTTAAGCAAGAGAAGCAGGGATGTCAATGCTGTAATCTATACAAAAGACGTTTCCAGGCAGCTGGTGCTTGACCTGAAAAAGCATAATTCACAATACCCTGCCATTGAGATAAGGGATTTCAGGCAGGCGCACGACAGATTCCTGATAATTGACAATAAATCTGTTTATCACTTTGGGGCTTCACTTAAAGATTTGGGAAAGAAGTGGTTTGCTTTTTCAAAATTCGAAAAGGAAGCCATTAAGCTGCTTGACAGGCTGGAAGCGTAGGAAATTCCAAGAAAGGATTGCGGCTCAAGCGCAGGAAACCAAATAATTAATGTCGGCAGGCGGGCTTTTCTTTTCGCAAGCGTTAAGTTAATAAACAAATAACTTATAACATTAAATAAGGAATGTGATTAGGAAGATGACAAAGATAATCGGCGTGCTCGCAGGCAAAGGAGGCACTGGAAAGACAACGACTTCTGTTAATCTCGGGGCTGCATTGACTTATTTCGGAAAGGATGTAATTATTGTTGATGCAAACCTGACAACACCAAACGTTGGCTTGCATCTCGGTGTTCCTGTCGGGGCGAAGCACCTGCACCACGTTTTGCAGGGAAAGCACGAAATAAAAGATGCTGTTTACCCGCACCATTCAGGAATAAGAATAGTGCCCGGAAGCCTGTCAATAAATGATTTGCACGCAACTGATTCTGACAAATTAAAGAGAGCTGTAAAGCAATTGAAGAAGCTGAAGCCTGACTTCATAATTGTTGACGGAGCGGCAGGGCTTGGAAGGGAAGCTCTTAACGGAATACTTGCTTCTGAAGAATTGCTGATAGTGACTAATCCTGAGATGCCTGCAATAGCAGACGCTTTGAAGACAATCAAATTGGCTGAGAAGTTTGACAGGAGGGTTGCCGGAATTGTTCTCACAAAGACAATTGACAATAATCTTGACATATCTGCAAAAAAGACAGAGGAGATTCTTGAAACGCCGATAATTGCGGTTATCCCGCACGACAAGGCAGTGAGGGAATCGCTTACAAGAAAGGATGCAGCTGTGTTTACCCATCCGAAGTCAAGAGCTGCAGTAGGGTACAAGAAGCTCGCTGCTTCACTGATTGGGCATCCTTATGAGGAAGAGATGGAAACAGCGGAAGGATTCTTTACTGAATTACTGAAGAAGTTTGGGCTGAAGTAAAAGTATGGGGAAACTCAACCAATTATCCGGCGTGGCAAACAATTTGGCAGATAGTTTTGTCAGCGTTACGAATATTGACTTTTTGCATTACATAGAATCCCTGCCTTATGAAAACACAAAATTGTTTGAGATTAACCTGCTAAAAGAGACAATTACTCCTCAAGAGCTTGATTCAGATTTTGTTAAGCAGATTATTAAGAAATATAAAGAATGGTTTGATTCTGAAATGAAAAAACTAAAGATTGAACCAGGCGACATAGAGGATGTTTCAATAAAAGTGGCATACAAGCCGGGCAAGACATTTGCAAGGTATTACACCTGCAATGCAACAATAAAAGCAAAAGGCAAAGAATATTCAAAGAAAGCAATGTCGTCTTATTCTTAAGGAGTTTCAGGAAACCACACTCGTAACAGGCGCCTCTGTCGCTACCGCTCCGAGCCTCCCTCCATTCTGTTCGGAAGACTTCGGCTCTTCCTTTCTCTCTTCCAGAAGCGTCACGTAAATCTCGTCAAAATGATTCTCCTGATTCAAGCCAACCTTGATTTCATTCTCAAGATGCAATAATGGAAGCAATGTGAGAACCTTCTCCTTCTTTGTGATTTCCCCTTCAGGAAGCAATCTTGAAAAAGTGATTGTCTCTTTCTTCTGAAAAAGCGCAAGTATTGACGAGTAGATTGTCTTCATCAGCTGCATAATATCCACTTTTCTCTCAGGCATCACTGCAACATTCTCAGTGCGGTACTTGTTGTACTTGATTGTGCGCCTCTTGTCAACCTCCAAAGCTCTTTCCAATGCCTTCATCAAGTCCTGGACAGAAACCTTTCTCTTTCTCGGCATAGGCGTCCTTATTCCCAAAGGGGGATGCTCTATTTTCGGTCTTTCAGCAAACTGCATGTCGCCTTCGTCAAACATCTCTGTCTGAGGAAAAAGAATTGAGTCAAAATAAGCAATGTCCTCATTTACCAATCTCTCTGATTTTATTTTCACTAACAATGCAGCCGCCAAAAGCACTTTTCCTGAAATGAAGAAATTCATCTGCTGCATTGCCTTGATTGTCTCAATATACCTTCCTGTCAATACTGAAACATCAATGTCCCAAGGGTCCATTTCCTCGGAGCGTATGAGGTCATAGATGATTGTCTGCCAAGTCACCTCGTTTTGCTCCAGGATAAGGCTGAGTATCTTGTCCTGCATAATCCATAGGAGTAAGAGGAAACTTATAAATATATTGAAAAGGAGGTAAGGTGTGTTATCCCGATATTATTTCCTAAGGGAACAATAATTCGTTTCATCTTATTAATCTTCCTCCTTCATTTTTCTAATAAATGCCTGTTCTGGTGTCTCTAGTTCATTCAGGCTGCTGTGCGGCCTG
>JAQTVM010000031.1 GCA_028706745.1 Candidatus Nanoarchaeia archaeon | reverse complement strand
CGTTTAGGATGCGTTATAATCATTTTCGGCCGCATAGCAGCCTCAATAATAAACCTCCGGCAGAGGTTTATTTCGCTTTTGCCAGCCTCTTTTGATGCTGGTGACATATGTCACCAGAGAATACACTGGTGTATTGCCCTTGCCAGCCTATACACGCCCACGTCAGCATAAGCCACTTTCTTCCTGTGGAATTCGTAAGAATGCTTCAGTGGAAACTTGTAAAGCCACTTGTGCGTCACTTCAAAGCCATTGTCCTTTGCTATTGCCTTTACAAAGCTTTCAGTTGATGACTTGTGAAACGAATAAACAACATCTGAGCATTCCATTGCTTTCAGCAAAAATTCCCTGTCAGCATGCTCGGTCTTTGTTCCAAAAGGGGGATTCTGAAGGACAGTGTCAAATCTGCCTTTCACTTTTGATATATTCTTGTTTTCAAACAATGCATTAAGCTTCTTGCCATTTGCTGCCTTTTTCAGATTCTCCTTTGCAATTGAAATTGCCTTCTCATCAATATCAACAAGAGTTGCCTTTGAAGCGCCCAACACCAAAGCCCCTATTCCAAGAATCCCGTTTCCGCAGCCAAAGTCAGCTATTACTTTGCCTTCAATGTCTCCAAGCATAAAGGCATTCCAAATGACTTCTCCTGCTATTTCAGAATCAGTCTGGTACTGCTCAAGCTTGACATTCTTATCTTTGGAAGAATCCAGCTTGGAAAGAAGTATTGCAAGCTCTCGTTTATTCATAAGACACCTGCTTACATATCCAGAGTTTCAAGCTCTGCAGTGTCAATGTCCATTTCAAGAGGAGATTCTTCCTCAAGAGCAGCCATGTCGCCTGCAAGCTCTGTCGGCTCTGCAGATGCCTCTTCAGCAGGCATATCCCCTGGAGCAACAATCTCTATTCCTTGTTTTGCGCAGCCCGCAACAAGAAGCAAAGCCAAAAGCAAAATCAATAATGTGTATCTCATGCATAAGAAGTGTAGCTTATTGTATTTAAGCATTGCTGTGCGCGAAAATTTCCGATTCAAACAAGATTTTGTTGTCCACAATTACTTATTTATATTTTATGTTGTCCACAAAAGAAAAAGGCACATATTAATGATACTTAAGCAACTTCAAAAACTCTTATTTCAGCAACTGCCAATGGCGAAACCTTCCTTAATTCTGCCTTTACTGCCTTCTGCATCTCGCCCGAGCATACTGCAATAATTGCCTCTGAAAGATTTGTTTTCTTCAGCTCTTCGGAAAGATACTGCCTTGCCTTCATTCTTAATGCAGTGAAAACTGAATTGTGGGCAAATCCCCTTGAAACATAAAACGGCTTTATCTTTACCATTACATTGTCTTTTGTCTGCGCCGTGAATGAGTCCTCTGCCTTGTCCCTTTCCTTTTTCACAAGCCTCTTGACAAGCATCGGGGCAAGCTCGTATCTCTTGAAAGAAGTCACTGCGTTTGAGTCCTGCACTCCCTTAATCTTGAAAGTCACCATTGCGCTCTGCCTTCTCATCTCATTTGCAAGATATCCCAGGTTTACCTTTACTGTCCTTCCTGCAACCTGCTGCGGCTCATACGCAGATGTCTCTCCTATAATCTGCTCCCTGAACTCAGGGGATGCCAATACTGTAAACCATTTCTTCTTTCCTTTCAAAAGCTTTTTTGATGTTGCCATTATTATTTCACCTTATGAGCCTATAAGCAGCTTGGCCTTTTCCTTGTCATACTGCCAGTTCTCAGCCAACAGCCCTTTTCTCTTGTAGTATTTTGCCAGCTTGTTAATTTTTGATTGTATGAGCAGTTCTCCCCTTTTTCCTGTCTCGTCGTGCTTGTTTTGCTCAAGATGCTTCATCAGCTTGATGTGCCTCTTGATTAAAGCAGACATTGACTCAGGCAGCACAGGGGCTGCGTTGTTCTCTTTAAGTATCTGGACAATCTTTTTTTCTGAAAGCGCCTTAACGCTTGGAACGCCGTAAGTATCCCTTAATGCAAGCCCTATCTGGCTTGGCGTAAGCTCTGTTTTTGCAAGCTTCACAACAAGCTGCTCAATCTCTTTCGGCTTGTAAGAAACCCATACAGGCTTTACCGGCTCAGAAGGTTTTCGGCTTCCTGCCTTTCCTCTTGCCCTAGAATACATTCTTGCCATTGTTTTTGCACCAGTATAGTTTTGCTTTTCGCAATCCTATCTTCTCGCATAGAGAAAGAGGATGTATTTATAAACCTAACGGTTTTTACTTGATGCATGAAGCTGAAACAACTGCCTGAAGATTTCGTTGTAAAGGAAATAGCAGACATTAAGCTTAATGAAGCCGGAAAATACGCCTGCTTTATTCTCAGGAAAAAAAACTGGACAACCACGAATGCAATTGAGAAAATTGCTGATTTCCTTGGAAAGAACCCTCGGGCATTCAACAACTCGGGAATGAAGGATAAGAATGCCGTGACAGAACAGTACGTGTCTGCTTATGAATTAAAGAAAGAAGACATACAGAGAGTGAAAATCAAGGACATAAAGCTGAAATTCATCGGATTCATTGAAAAGCCCTTGGGACTTGCTTCGCATACTGCAAACAGCTTTGAAATACTGGCAAGAGACCTTGAAAAGCCGCTTGCGAGAATCAAATATTTCTCAAATTACTATGATGAGCAGAGATTCGGGGGAATAAGGCATAACATGGCGGCTGTCGGAAAGCAGATTATAAAAGGAAGATTTGAGGATGCAATGAAAGCTTATCTTTTATATCCATTCAAGGGCGAAACAGAGGAGCATAAGAAATTCAGGAAAGAAATGGAAGCAAACTGGAGAAAACTGAAAGCAGGCATGGCGCCGGGCTATCTTATTGAAAAAAAGGCAGTTGCGTGGCTTGAGAGGAATCCGGGAGATTATATCGGGGCTTTTGCAGCTTTGCCCAAGCAAGTGTCAACGCTTTTCATACACGCTTACCAGTCAAAGCTGTTCAATGAGATTCTCGCAGCATACATTAAGGAAAATTGCGAATATTTTGAAATCAATCACTGCTTTGGCAAAATTCCAATGTGCATTCAGAATGTAAAGCTTCAGATTCCGTTGATTGGATATGATTATGCCGGGTTTAAGGTTGACAAGGCAATCAAGAAATATGCAGACGCAGTGCTTGAAAAGGAATTCATAAAGCCTGAGATGTTTCACATAAAGCAGATTCCTTATATGGAATCAAGGACAGTGATGAGGGACGCTTCTGCTGAAGTGCAGGGGCTTATGTTTTCAAAAGACGAGAGGGATGAGCTGAACAACGGAAGAAAGAAGCAGAAAGCGGTGTTTGTTCTCAAGAAGGGATGCTTTGGCACTATTGCAATGAAGGCAATGGAGCATTAAGAAAAATAAATAGTCCCGCCTGGATTCGAACCAGGGTCACGAGGTTTCTCCCACGGATGACTCAAAATCACCCCACTGTGCTCCCTTGCTGCGAACCTGCTCGCTTGCGCTGCGCGGTTCTCGCTGACGATCGCCAGTGGCCAGAGCCTCGTATGATTGGCCGCTACACTACGGGACTGATTTGTTCTAAAAATGTATTTCATCGCTGATTTATATAGTTATTCCTAACAACAAATGAAAAAATTGTGCCAGAACCAGATGAAATCTTGACACTTTTGCTCTTTTTTCTAAAATGATAGAAAACCATCTGTAGTTGTGAACCCTGGCAAGAAACCGCCGGCGCTTCAAGGAGTTTGCCCTTGGTTTCTTGCTGGGGAAAAAGAGGTGATAATATAGGAAAACATATCTACTATTTAAAGCTTTCGGTTGTGTATTAACTGCTCAATAGTAAAAGGTGTTTAAACACGATATTTTAGGTTTATAGCTCGTTTAAAGCCAATTTAGCTCTTCCAGAACCCCTTGGCTTCCTCTGGAGACTTAATCCAAAAAAACCAAAGCCAAGCATTCTGAAGATGCCTATTTTCAGCGTTAAAACTGCCTTTTTAAGCCATTAGTTAGGTTTATATACTAGTTATAGCCACTATATAATAACAAATATATTATAAAGAATTGAGGAACATAAAAATGAATGAAAAAACACCAAAACAAAGGATGTACAGGTGCATTGAACTAATCCAAAAAGGCTATATTTGCTTTGAAGATGAAGCAAAAGAACTTTCAAGAAACGAGCTTGAATCAGAAATAATAGACACTGCAGTGGCTGAAGGCGCGTGCGTGCTTTACAGTGATTACCTTGCCATGATAAGCGAAGGGCAGTCTGATTATGAGCCTGTTGCAAGGCGTCTGGCAGTGTATAGTCAAGTGACATATGTCACCACCCTTTAAATTCAGCGGTTTCCGCTGAATTTTGGTGGTATTTATGAAAAAAGAAGATGTAAGACGCGAATTTTTTAAGCTAAAAACAAAAGGGTT
>JAQTVM010000003.1 GCA_028706745.1 Candidatus Nanoarchaeia archaeon | reverse complement strand
ATAATAACAAACGGGATGCTAATGAACCAAGAAATATGCCGTAAGATTATTGATTCGGGCTTGGACCATATAACCATCTCTTTGGATGCTGCAACTGCAAAAGTTTATGAGAATATAAGAAAGGGGGCAAATTTTGATAGAGTAACAAAAAATGTATCTACTCTCGTAAAGGAAGATATAAACCATTCCCTGGATATAAGAATCGGAATGACATGCAGCACATATAACATATACGAAGTGCCAAAGATGATAGGCTTATGCAAAAAGTTAGGAGTAAAAAATCTTAATGTAGGGGGAACGCATAATTGGGGCAGGAATTACTGGAAAAAGGAAATGAAGGGAACGGATCTGGAAGAAAATCTATCAGCTGCACAAAAGATTATCAGGGAAGCAGAGCATAAATCCAAACAAGCAGGCATAAACCTTACATTTACTTTTATTTCTTCAAAGAAAAAAATGAAATGCACGTGGCCGTGGCTTGGGACTTATATAACAGTAGACGGGTATATTACCCCCTGTTGCATTCATGGATTTGACCCGAGAATATTAAACTTTGGGAATATATTTAAAAGGAATTTTAAAAAGATATGGAATTCTAAGGAATATAGGAAGTTTAGAGCAGCATTCAAAAATGGGAGACATCCGAAATTTTGCAATGGCTGCCCTGAGATATAATATTAAAGGTCAATAACTGCAACAAGAAACATAGAATTTAATGAATTTGCTTTTAGTTTTACAATATTATCGAGATTTAAATAATATAAAATGCGGCCGGCAATTCGTTTTAACAATTGATTTCTTTGAAAGATAGTATCTTTTGCCACAGGAATAATCTTCAACCGTTTGAACTTAAGATTGCGGCATAACATTCGTCTAAGTCTTGTCTCATCAAAAATTTGGTAATGAATAGTTTCCTTTAATTTATTTCTGTCACAGGCGAACTTTTCCTTATTGGGAACAGTAATAATAATCCTATAACGGGCTAATGCTTGGGCTTTTTTTAAAATCACATCCGGAAATTCAAGGTGCTCTACAATCTCAGGCAGTATAACCTTATCAAATTTTATTTTAGGATTATATTGCATAATGTCCTGATTAATGAAAGTCATACCTGGATGAAGTGCTCGCGCTATTTTTATTGCTTTTTTGTCAATATCCACCCCTACAATAGAAGTAATACCCTTTTCTTTTTGTATTCTGGAAAGAATATGGCCATATTGGCATCCCAATTCTAATACGGATTTCCCTTTTATATTTTTGATTACCTCTTTTATTCTAATTTTTTGATATAGCCTATCAAAACTTTTCCATTCACAATAGTCTTTCGGTCCAATATGACTCATAACCATAATTTACTGATAGTTTAAAAGAATATAAAGCTTACTATTTATTTACGGAGATTAATAATAAAAGTAGTTAGTATAATTTGTGAAAGATTAACTATTCAGAAGGTATTTAAAAGAAATATAATCCCCATTATTGTGGATAATATTAAAAATCTAAAAGCCATAACCAAAGGCGCAGGCATTATACTTATTGGCATGCTTATTTCCAAGGTATTTGCATATGCTTACAGGGTAATTCTTGCAAAATATCTCGGTCCTGCTGATTATGGCACATTCAGCCTGGGATTAGCCCTGGTTGGACTTCTTACCATATTTGCGCTTGCCGGATTCCCGCAGGGGATTCTAAGGTTTGTTTCTTATTATAAAGGAAAAAAAGACAAAGCAGGCATAAATGCAATAATCTCATTAAGCCTCAAGATAACGCTTATTTCAGGAATAGCTATGGCAATCTTGTTTGCATTATTTGCAAACCAAATCTCAATAGGATTATTCCATAACCTCGAGCTAAGCAAGATTATGTATTTACTTGCAGCAGCAATACCTCTCGGAGTATTAGTTGGAAATCTTGAAATGATTACGCAGGCATTTCAGGCTGTAAAATACATAGTTATTGCAAGAAATATTATAGAAATTTTGTCCAAGGTTCTGATTACCGCTGCGCTTTTGCTTTTGGGTTTCGGGCTTGCAGGCTCTGCAATAGCATATGCAGCCAGCCTTGTTATCAGCTCTGTGCTTTTGTTTTATTTTCTTCAAAAAAAGGTGTATGCGTTTAAGATTATGCCAGATACCAGCAGGTATCATTTAAAGCAGATGATAAATTTTTCTCTGCCGCTTTTGATGTATGATTTTATGCTTGTTTCAATACTTCAATTAGACACATTGATATTGGGCTATTACAAGCCAAGTTCTGTAGTGGGCATATATAATGCAGTCACGCCGACAGCAAGGCTTGTCCATATACTGCCAATAGCGCTTCAAACATTATTCTACCCTGTAATTTGCAGCTTATACGCAAGGAAAGAGCCAATTAGCGGCATCTACAAAAGCATTACAAAATGGATGGTATTCCTTAGTCTGCCAATAACGCTGATTATTGCTATCTATTCAAGAGAGGCATTGACAATATTATTCGGCGCAGAATATTCAGCAGGAGCATTTGCGCTTATTATTGCAACAATTGGATACTTTGTTTATGCTTTATCTTTTACAGCAATAAATGTCCTTGGCATGCTTAAAAAAACAAAACACATTTTTGTAAATAAACTGATTGCAGTATCAGCCAATATTATCCTGAACATAGCACTTATCCCGAATTATGGATTAAATGGGGCAGCATTAGCATTGGCAGCCGCATTTATTATTGAAACACTGCTTATACATATAGAAGCATATTATTTCACTAAGATTACACCGTTTAAGTTAAGCTATTTCAGCGCAATTTTAGCGGCAGCCATAGCTTCAGCAGCATTATTTGCATTAAACAAGATTTATGAATTTTCCAGCACATATTCCATAATCCTGACAAGTGCGGGATTTATAGCGGTTTATGGAATCTTATTGTTCATTCTGCCAAAAGCAGTTGAAGATGAAGATAAGGAGATAATAAAATCAATCCTACTAAAAGTAAAAAATAGCTTAAGATTTTAAAGCTAATTTTCACAGAAAGCCTTAAAAGCATATAAGGCATTTATATTATTAATCATAAAATGGCTAAAACAAAACTAAGCATAATAACTCCCGTCTACAACGAAGAGCAAAATGTAGGATTATTCTATTCAAAAGCCACCAAAGTCCTGAAAAGCATAGGCAAGGGATATGAAATCCTCTTCATAGACGACGGAAGCAGGGACAGCACCCTAAAGGCAATAAAAACCCTTCAAAAGAAAGACAAACACGTGAAATTCATCACATTCAGGAGAAACTTCGGAAAAGCAGCAGCATTGTCAGCCGGGTTTGAGCACGCAAACGGCGACATTATTATCACAATGGACGGCGACTTGCAGGACGAGCCCGAGGAAATACCAAAATTCATTGCCAAAATAGAAGAAGGGTATGACTTAGTTAACGGCTGGAAATTCAAGAGAAAAGACCCGCTTTCAAAAACAATCCCTTCAAAATTCTTTAATTGGCTTACTTCAAAAATGATTGGATTAAATCTGCACGACTTCAACTGCGGATTCAAGGCATACAGGAAAGAGGTTGTAAAGGAAATAACATTGTACGGTGATATGCACAGGTATATCCCTGCAATAGCATTCTGGAAGGGCTATAGGATTGCAGAACTGCCTGTAAAGCATAATCCGCGTCTGCACGGCAAGAGCAAGTACGGCGGAAAAAGATTATTGACAGGATTCATTGACTTGATGACTGTAAAGTACCTTACTTCTTATCAGGTAAAGCCATTGCAGCTGTTTGGAAAAGTCGGGCTTTTGTTCATATTGCTTGGACTGGTTTCAGGACTTTATCTTGTCATAGAATGGTTTCAGGGCATTGGAATTGGAGGAAGACCCCTGCTTATACTCTCAGTGCTTACAACGCTTGTTGGAATTCAATTTTTATCAATAGGGCTTCTCGGCGAGATGATTACAAGCAGCATGGAGCAGCAGCATAAGAGCTGCAGCATAAAAGAAATCAAGTAAAAATAAAAGAGATGGACAACTTCCTGAGCTTCCCGCTTGAAAAGCAGTACCACAGCAGGACGTTGGCCTATTTCACTTCTGTGTTCGAAAAGGGAACAGGTGGGACCAGGCCACTATGATCGTCCATCGAAGAATCTGAAACTGAACTCATTTATAAACCTTGTGATTTTGCAAAAATGCCCTGTTTGCCAAAAAAAGCAGCCAAATATGCAAACAGCCCACATATCTATTTTTGTCCTTTTAAGATAGTAAAGTTTATAAAGAAAGGCAAAATAGCGTAATATATGGGGGTAGATGGGCTTTCAGATGAGGAATTTGAATGTTTTCTCCAGAAAGAACAAAAGAAAAATAAGAGGAAAAGGATTATTTTAGGCATAAGCGCTTCAGCCGCGGTCTTGGGCATATATGCAGCAGGCGGATATGCAATTTGCAAGCACGCCGAAAGAATGCACGAGGGAATGATAGAGAATGCCATACCGAGAATGCCCATTGAGGAAGTAATAGCCATTGTGGATGAAGTAAAAAGCCCTCTTGAGGCATTTGCAAGGCTAAATAAAGACATTAAGTTCAGCCCCCAGTTTGACTTAAACCATCTTGGAATGGATTACTGGGCGTCGCTTCAGGAAACTTACGGCATGCTTCAGGGCGAATGCGAGGACGGCGCAATAGCGTTCAAGGCAATGCTTTCTGACAATCCTGAATATCAAGTGGAATTGGTTTATCTGCAAAGCAAGAAAGAGAATATTCCAAGCCATATGATTGCAGCTTACAGCGAGGGCGGGCTTTGGGGAATTGTCTCGTTCAACAACATTGAGGAAGGAGAAAATGTTTCAAGATTGTTTGCTCCTGTATACACAACAATGCAAAATGCAATAGAATCATACGCAGAAGACAGGTTCAAAAGCTGGCGCACTGTTGAAATAAGCAGCAGCAGCCTGATTTCAGGAAGAAACCTTGCTAACAGAGTTGAAAGCTCTTCGGGAGAACACAGATTTTAAGATGACATAGCTTTAAATATGCAGAAAGCATATTACACAAAGCGGGAAAAAACAAAAATGAAGCGCATACAATTCAAGGAACTGGTGAAAAAAGATTTTGAGGACATGTGCAATAAAGTGCGATTAAAGACAAGCTCTGAAATCGAAGAGCTTCTTTTTATGCAGACTATTGAAGGGCACGCCCATGAAGGTGACGGCGCATTCAAAAACAGGAGGCGTTTTCATGAAGTTACTGTGGAAGATGTTGTTTATGCATTGGGCTGTGACACTGATGAAATAAAACAGGACAGGCAGGACCTTATTGATGAAATGAAAGAGTTCACGGCAAGAATAATGCAGGGCGAGAAAGTCAATAAATACACAAACACAGAAGGAATGCCGTTATTCGGCGCTGAATTTCTTGAAGGCATGGAAATACAGGATCCGGCTGCTGTCTTGATTGGGATTTATCTTGGCAGCAAGATGGACAGGTATGCTGGATGGAGAGAGGAAGCGGAAAAAAAATACAATCTCAAAATAGGCGGCGGAGAATGCATAGGAGTTAACAGAAAATTAGCCCGCAATGAGAAAATAAAGCTTGAAACAATCGCAAAAATACCGCACAGCGAAGAGGAGATTAAGGATATGATTAAAAGGGGGCTGCTCTGCTATGATGTTGAATCAACGCAGAATATAGTCAGCTCTTATGTAAGAAAAGCAAGAGGCAAAGGCACAAGCGATGACCTGGCTGTATTGCTTGCAGGAAAATTGTTCGGTTTTGACGCGGCAGTAGGGCTTTACCTTACTGATGCAGTGGACACATGGGACAAGTATGTTCCGTTCATATTCAAAAGCGGGCAGGATGAGCAGCTTGGCGAGAAAATAGAGAAATCAGCTGAAAAAATAAAGCATAAGATTAAGGGATTCAAGCTGCCAAGCGATGATGAAGTGCACAAGTTTATTTCAGTCATTGCAGAGGCAAATTATGCCAAAATGATAAGCTCTTCCCAGAGATATTTCCTGCAGATTGACCCTAAATCAGGATTGTGCCCCATTGAAAGCCACTTTGAATATGTAAAAGGCAATACTGTTCCTGAAGTTCATATCGGATATTTTAGCAGCAAGCTGACAAACCGCGAAATGTATTCGCAGTTTGAGAGCAAATACCAGGAAGTTTACAAGCCTTGATTCTATAATGCAAGAACTGCCTTATATCCTGCGGGAAGTTCAGTGACAAGGCATCCTTCTTCATCAGTATCAACAGAATAGAGATATTGTTCCACTGCATCATGTTTGCCGTTAAGATTTTCATCATAAAAGTATTTTTTCTGGTAAAACATAAAATCCCTGCAAACAGGATTATTGGAATATATGGTATTTGTGTCTTCCTGAATCAGCCTTTTTTCATCATAATCCCTTATTGTCCTGTTAACAAAGTAAACTGTCTTGCCTGCAAACAAAACACTTGAAATATCCCCTGTATCTGTGTCAGTCACATTAAGGTACACCTGATATGCTGAAAGCCCTGTCTGGTTTCCTGCAACAGCATAACCTGTGAGATTTATTCCCCCTTTAAATGCAAAAATGCCTATTGCCCCTATCAGGACAATGTTTAGTATCACCATAAACATGTTTTGCCGGCTTCTTTTCATAAAAGCAAGAAAGCAGGCTGTGCTTTTATTTGTTTCTGAGGATTTTAGGTAAACTATTCTCAGTTCCTTCGAATGTTTACTTCACTTCGCTCGTGTATTCTATCATGACATATGTCACCAGCTTGCATATGGCTAATTGTATTACATTTTGACAAGGCTAATAGCTAAGATATATAATTCTAAAAATAAGGGATGTCATTTGGAGAATAAGGCTGTTGAAGGTAAGCAAGATAGACTCAGATCTCGTCGTCACGACACAAAAAACGGCTTTTTCTGTGGTGGTGACATATGTCACTATACTATACAACTTCACTTCGCTCGTAAACTATTTAAACCAAGAAAGCCCTTTTAATGGCATGGAAAAATACATACTTTCAGCTGCTGCGATGGAGAAGCTTCTGAAGAAGGCAGGCGCCCAAAGAGTGGGGGAAGATGCAAAGGAAGAGCTGATAAAGGTGCTTGAGGAGCATGCCCATAAGATAGGGCAGAATGCATTAAGATTTACCCAGCATGCAAAAAGAAAAACAGTTACTGCCCCGGATATAAGGGAAGCAGCTAGGCAATAAATTCTGTTTCTTTTCTTGTTTCCTTGCCGTCAATTTCAATTATTCTTGCAATCTTTCCTTTTCTTTTTGCCTCAAGCCTTGCCTTTGCAGGGTCATTTCTCAGCTCAGGCGGAATTACAATGTCTGTAATGTTAAGCACGTGTTTTATAATCAGCTTTGAAAACTCATGTTTTACATCCCAGGCAAATTCGTCAATAAGATTTAATGGCATTACAGCAGTACAGAAGTCATGCTTAACAGAGCCTCCCGGCTTTGGCAGGCTCTTTGCAACCTTAAGGCTGAATCCAGGTGATTTTATGTTCAAAAGAAGAAAATTCTGGCAGAATTTATCATAGATTTTTCTTAACTGCTCAGGCGAAAGCTCCGCCGATATTTCAGCAGTAAAAAGCTTTCCTCTTTTTGAATATGCAGGCACATTGCAGATTGCCTCAATTTCTTCCTTGAAATCATAAGGCGCGATTATCTTACCTGAAACAGAAGCAGTGTCTTTTATGTTATCTGCAATAATTCCGACAAAATCATTTGCAAAGTCAAAGCTTGATTTCACTTTAAAGCTGTTCTTGCCTTTTGCAATCTCAAACAAAAGCCTTTCATATTCGCCCTTGCCGTACCTGACAAATTTTGAGTGGCAATCAGCGCCTGTCTTGCCTGTAAGCATGTTTTTCAAAAAATTCATTTTTCATTCCCCCTATAACCTGTTTAATATTGACTCTGCAAACCTTATTAATTTTTCAGCGTCTTCTTTCTTTATTTCAGAAGCCTTGTAAGCCGCCTCCCTGTATTCTGTGATGTATGAGATTATGTCTGATTTCAGGCTGCCTGTTATGCCGTAATTGTCCAGCTTCTTGTCAGCCTGCTCAATATTCGCCCCTGAAACCCTGAATGATTTTGTTATGAACGAGTTCATTGCCATAAGTGTTTCCTTGTAAAGCTTTGCAGGATTTTCTTTTCCAAGCCTCCTGCGTATGTCCTTTAGCTTTGATGCCGTATCTCCCTTGTACTGCGAAGCCCTTGAAGTAGCTGTTATTTTTTTCTTTGGCGCAAACATGGCTGTCTTTAACGGCCCCGTGAACATGTATTTCAGGTAGAATCCCAGTATGAGTATTGTTCCGACGCCGATTATAAGCAGGGCAAGGAACATTGTGTCAGAAGGCTCGCTGTAGCTTGCAAGGGTTATATTTTCATCCTTTGCGTGAAAATCCATCTGCACTTTCGGCAAAATGCTTTTCTCGTCATTTGAAAAGCTAAGCGTAATTTCCTTGTTTAAGTCAAGCTCCAGTGCGTCATCAGTTAAAGTTGAGGCAATTACCACCTGCTCTGCAGAAAGGCTGCCGACTATTGTGTCATACTGCTCCTGCGTAAACGCGTCTGATATCAATGCAATCTTGTCCTTTGAAGTAATTGCGCTGAGATTCCTTAGCGTGTAAGGGCGCTTTACTTCCTCCTTTTTTTCCACAAGATATTCCTTGGAAACTGCAAAAATAACCTCTTCAATTCCCCGCCAAGCAGGGTCTTTTGAAGAAAGTGTTGCAACGCCGTTTGCATCTATCTGCACATTTACGTGCTCAGACGGAGCAGCCACAAAATCCGCCTTTCTCCCAAAATAATCAGGCAGGTTCAATGTTACCCTGTCATCCCCTGAAACAGCGTGGAATTCTATGGAAAGGCTGTTCTGCACTGTATCAGGCACAACAACATTCTGCGGCAATTCCTCATACTCATCCTGCGCAATAGCGGAGATTGCAAGAATAGCCATTAAAATAAGTGCAAACACGACTCTTTTCATATACTGATTAAAAGCCATCTTGTTTTATATATTTATTGGTAGGCAGTTTTTAGCAGGCAGCAGGTAGAACGCAGCCGCCATCCACCCGCTACATGCCACACATACCACTTGCCACTTGCCATGCACGCAAAGGCTTTATAAGCAATGCCTTATTCTTTCTCTCCAATGATAAGCGTAAGCACCCTCACAGGATACTTGTACTGCGCCCGCAAGGTGTATATGAACAATGTTCTAAGAATCTACGGGCAGAAGCGGAAAGAGGCGGTCTCAGGCACAATAATGCACGCTGTAATTGAACACGTAAATAACAATGAGAAAGAGATTGTCGAGGCTATAGAAAGCCCTGTTTTGGAGGATATTGAAATTCATTACAGGGCAAACTACAACAAGGCGCTTTCCGCGATACTTGACAAGAGCAATATTGAACTCGAAAGACTAAAGCATAAGAAAGAGAATGCAATGGCGGAAGTGTGGCCTGTTTTGCTTGAAGAGGCGAAATTAAGGGCAAGGAATGTACATGAATTCATGCAAAAGCACAATGTGATTGGAAAAGAGCTTTGGGAAAGGCTCGCTCCAAAGTATGTTTCAGAAGTTTCAGTTGCCTCATTTGCTTTAGGGTTAAGAGGCAGGATAGACAGGGTTGAAAAGCACTCGGAAGACTGCCTTATTCCTTTGGAAATGAAGACAGGCAAGGCGCCAAAAGAAGGATTGTGGGACAATCACCGGATTCAGCTGGCTGCTTACATACTTCTTTTGAAGGAAAAATACCCTAATGTGAATGAGGGGTATGTTGAATACCTTGACATTGGAGAAAGAAGGCAGGTTGTGTTGAATCCATTTATTGAGAATGAAGTAAGGGAGCTTGTTTCAAAGGTAAAGGTTTTGGTAAGTTCTGCTGTTCCGCCTGAAAAAGAGTCTAATAAGGCAAAGTGCACCAAGTGCGAGCTAAGAGAACAGTGCGAGGCATTGAATTAATTTATCTCTCAATTTCCCCTATGTAAACCTGCTTTATGTCTTTTATTCTTTTGATTCTTTTTACAACGTCCTGCAGGTGCTGCAGCCCCTTGGATTCTATTGTAAAGCTGCACTCAACCAAACCATTGTGAATCGGCTTTGCGCCTGCTGACTTTATCTGCGTCTGTATTGAAACCAGCGAGTTTAGGATTTCAGCAAAAAGCCCTGTCCTGTTATGCGCCTCAACCTTTATCTCAACAACTGCGCCGCTGACATCTATCCATGATGCTTTTTTCCTTGATTTTTTTGACTTTGCATATTTTTTAAGGTTATGGCATCCTGCTTTATGAACCATTGTCTTGCCTGTTTTTGTTACAATTGCCTCAATTGGGTCTCCCGGCAGCGGGCGGCAGCACTTTGCAATCTTGAGCTTTGGTATGCATACGCCTTCAATGCTGACTATGCATTCCTCAAGCTCCCTCTTCTGCTCAACAAAATGCGCAGGGGCTTTTGCAGGTATATTGCCTGTCTCCTGCACCTTCTGCCTTATTTTTGTCCTTGCCTTTGATGTCACAACAAACTTCAGCCATTCCCTTGACGGCTTCTGCGCATTTGAAGTTAAAATCTCAACCTGGTCGCCGTTCTTTAATTCTGTCCTTAAAGGAACAAACTTGCCATTGACTTTTCCTCCAACGCACCTGTCCCCCACATTTGAATGCACTGCATATGCAAAATCAACAATGCACGAGCCTTTTGGAAGCGAGATGACATCCCCTTTTGGAGTGAATGCATAAAGCTCATCCTCAAAAAAATCAACGTGCAGCATTTCCATGAACTCCTTTGAATCCCTCATCCCTTTCTGCCACTGGAGAATCTGCTTTAGCCAGTCCAGCTTGCTGTCAAATTTTATGTCTCCCTGCACTCCCTTATACTTCCAGTGAGCCGCAATGCCCCCTTCTGCAATCCTGTCCATCTCTTCTGTCCTTATCTGTATTTCAACAGGCTGCCCCTCTGTCATAACAGCAGTATGAAGGGACTGGTACATGTTCGGCTTCGGCATTGCAATGTAATCATCAAACTCCTCAGGTATCGGCTTCCACAGGTTATGCACAATCCCCATCACTTCATAGCACTGCTTTACTGTTTTGACAATAATTCTCAATGCAATCTGGTCATAAATGTTCTCAAAGCAGCACCCTTTCTTTTTCATTTTCTTGTAAATGCTGTGCATGTGTTTTGGCCTTCCAAAAACATTTACGTAATCAACCTTGTTTTTTTCAAGCTCTTTCTTGAGAATTCCTTTTATCCTGTCTGTCTCCTTCTCCCTCTGCCTCATGCTCTTGTTAAGCCTTTCCTTCAAGTCCCTGAAAACCATCGGCTCAATCTGCTCAAATGCCAGGTCTTCCATTTCTGTCTTTATGCTGTGAAGCCCCAGCTTGTATGCAATTGGGGCATAAACATCCATTGCCTCCTTTGCAAACCTCTTTCTTCTTTCTTCCCTTAACGAGGAAAGAGTCCTCATGTTATGCAGCTTGTCAGCAAGCTTCACGAAGATTACCCTTATGTCCCTTGCGCTCGCCATTATCACTTTTCGTATATTTTCAGCGCTCCTCTGCTCTCCGTCAGGTATCTGCATGTTTGTCAGCTTTGTAACTCCGTCCACAATACCCGCTATTTCATCCCCGAACTGCTTCTTGATTTCTGAAAGAGGGACTTTTGTGTCCTCAACAATGTCATGAAGCAATGCAGCCGCAATTGACGCCTCGTCAAGGTTAAGTTCTGCCAGAATGTATGCCACATGCAGGGGATGCTGTATGTAAGGCTCGCCTGAATCCCTAAGCTGTCCTGCGTGGTGCTTTTCCGCAAACTCATATGCTCTTTTGATTAAAGCAGTGTCTGCCTTGGGATTGTTCTTTTTTATTGTGTCCAAAAGCACCGAGATTAGCATATCATATCTATGACGGCTCTGTTTAAATAGATTTTTGGTTTGTCAAGGAAGTATGAGGGAGTATGAGTGATAAGCTTTATATCTTACTTAATCATAGATAATCTGGAATGAGATACTCAAGACAGGAAATACTTAAGGAGATTGGGGCGGAAAACCAGAAGAAACTGCTTGCTTCCAAGGTAGTGATAGTGGGGTTAGGCGCCACAGGAAGCTCATCAGCAGAACTGCTTGCAAGGGCAGGCATCGGGCACCTTGTCTTGATTGACAGGGATGTTGTTGAATTATCCAATCTGCAAAGGCAGTCATTGTTTTCTGAAGAGGACATTGGAAAGCCGAAGGCAGTTGCTGCAAGAGATGCAATACACGCAATCAACAGCGAAGTAAAGGCAGACGCTTACCCGGTTGATTTGGAATGCGACAAGGTAAGCGTGCTTGAAGCTGACTTGATACTTGACTGCACTGACAATTTGTTTACAAGGTTTTTGATTAACGACTATTGCAAGAAGAACAAGAAGCCGTGGATATACTCTGCTGTTGTCGGCACAAAGGGAATGGTTATGAATTTCCTGCCTGCTTCAAAAGTTTGCTTTAACTGCATATTCAAGATGGTTGAAGGGCTTGACACCTGCGCAACAATGGGAATACTGAATACAGCGCCTTCTGTGATAAGCTCGTTCCAGGTTACAGAAGCGATTAAATTTCTCACAGGGCAGAAAGCTTCAAAAGATTTGGTTCATATTGACGTATGGAAGCAGGCGTTTGAGAAGATTAAGGTTTCAGCTGACAAAAAATGTCCTGTCTGCAAGGGAAATTATGAGTATTTGGAAGGGAAGAATCAGGAGATTATAAAGTTCTGCGGTTCAGGCACTTACCAGATTAAGGGAAAATTTGATTATGAGGAATTAAAGAGAAAGCTGAGCATGGTTGGAAAAGTTCAGGACGCAGGCGTCTGCTTCAGGTTCAGCGCAATGACAATATTCCCTGACAGGGTTATTATAAAAGCCCAGACAGAAGAAGAGGCAAAAGTGATGTATTCCCAGGTTGTGGGTAATTAGCGTTTTATTACTGCTATCTGCTTTAACACTCTTTTTTCAGATTCTGAATCTATGAATTTTTCTATTAAAGCCATTTCAAGCTCAAGCATCTTCTTTACAATCTGATTTTTTGCGTCAAGTGTGTAAAGGGTAGTTTTACCAAACTTCCTTGTCAGTTTTAACACGCCTGCCTTTTCCAAGTCATTCCAGCAGTAAAACAGGGAAGTCCTTGATATTCCAGCGCCTTCTGCTATGTCTTTTTTGCAAAAGTCCATGCCTTTGTTTTCTATCAGGAAATCTGTAACCTTCATCAGCGGGGAATCCCCCACCAGCTTCAGGAACATGCTTTTCTCACTACTGTTCGAAACTTCCCTTCGCTCCGCTCGGAAAGTCTTTTCCGCAAATTTTTCAGGTTTTACCATGATATTTTCGCCTCGTCCGCAAGTTTTACAAAAGCGCACGCAAAGTATATTAATGCGAACATATGCTGTGCGCTTAACAAGAAAGAGGAAAGAACGTATGTTTAAATACTTTTCCTTTCAACGTTCAAAAATATGAACATATAGAAAATGAACAATAATCAAATAAAAGGGAAGATACTGCACAAGCTGCTTAGAGCAGGCAAGATAGAGGCAAGCCACACGGCTATTGAGAACCTGCATAAGGGCTTTCCAAAGGACATGGCAGGCGAAGTAAAAGATAATGTTAAAGAACTGATAAAAGAAGGCATTCTTCTTGAAAAGCACACAAGCTATGGCGTGCAGATTTCAATAAATATAGCCTATTCTGAGAAGATAAAAGAATATATCAGAATATTTCTTACGGAATAATTATTTTCTGTATGCAGCAACAGCCGCATCTTCTACAATTTCAAATATTTTAGTGATTATTCCTTCAGCAATCTCATTCATCTGTGCCTTGAACATATATCCCTTGTCATAGAAAGGCAGCCCGCAATCCACTGAATTCTCATTCATTCCGGGCAATGCTGTGATTATCTTTTGCTCAATCGTTTTTCTGTTCATCCGGCCTCCTGTAATTCCAGTTCTCTGCTTTCTCAAGCCTGCCAATGTAATCCTGAGCAACATCAAGTATAAAAACTTCTCCTCCTGAATTCGTGTACCTGCACCAAGCGTGCCCGCCATTTATTGTATTCCTGTCAATACTTGCCTTGCCTCTTATGTAGCCGTCTTTCCTGAATAATTCTAAAAGCGCTCCGCAAGCCAATGCCATGTGCCTGCATACTCCCACCTTGTTCTTTATGAAAACATCCAAGGCAATCTTTCCGTCAGTGCCTGAGTTGCAGATATTAATAAGCCCATTGACAGCATCTTTGTCATATTTCATTGCTTCCTTCACAGTATTATACACTGCATTAAGCACAAGCCCCTTTGCAACATCTTTGGTTACAACGCCGACAAGCGCTTTTTCCCTTGCTTTCTTGTAAAGCTTTTTTATCTCATTATATTTTTTAGAATCAACAACAATCGCTTCCCTTTCTCCTGCACCAATATATACCCCGCCGTCTATCGGCGAATCCCTGCAAATTACTTTTCTTCCCCTGTACACACCGCCTTCAAGCTTGTCTTCAAGCCTTTGTTCCATATACTGCGTTTTGTCCCAGCTTGCCACTTTACCTGCTCCCCGCATTCAGCGCATTCTGCTTCTGCTCTTGATAAGGCCTTTCAAAGTCAACCTCAAATGCAAAAGGATTTCTTTCAACATAAGGATTTCCTTTTTCATCATACTTTAACTCAAACATAACTCCTTCCCTTGACCTGACAACAGAATCCAAATCGCCGTCATTGTCAGTATCCATATAGATTATGTTTTCTCTTGGCACTGCATTGCTGTCCCTCTTTGGCTCTGCAGGATCAAAAACCCCCAAGCATTTAAGTCCTAAAGTGGTGCCTCCTACAAGTGCAACCCCCATAAGAAAATAATCGAGTTTATTATGAATTTTACCATCATCTTCCTTTTTGTTTATAAACCTGTTTCTCATCTTACTCCTCCTCTCCGCTAAACTGAGTCGTTACTCCGCCGACAGAAGCAACAATGCCCCTTTGCTTTAATTCATTGAGAAAAAATTCAACATTGTTTGCCAGCTGCTCAGGGTTTGTCTTGTCAGTTATGTTGACGTCAATGCTGATTCTGCTTGGCTTGAATTGCTTGGCTTCCATTTTACTTCTCCTTTTTCTTTTCGCTTTTCCTGCCTGCATAGGCTATGATTCCGCCTGCAGCGCCTGCAAAAGGAACCAAAGTTGCCAGCTGCGCATAAGGTGACATCTCGTCAAAATGGTCAACATACCTTGAAACAGCAGCCTGTATAGGCGCTCCATTCGGTGGTGAATGGTCCTGCCTGTCATAGGCTTCTGCGCAAGTCGCTCCGCCGCAAGTCATGTCTGCTCCAATTAGCAATGCAGTAAGCCCTGCCACTGCGCCTGCTTTCTTTAGAAAGCCCATTTTAGCCCCTTCCTCTCGGAGGAACCATTGTGCTGTCAATCTGCTCTTCAAGCTCGCTGTTAAGCTGCCTGATTTCCGCATTCTGCCTTTCGCAGTCCCTTAATCTCTGCTCAAGGCTAGGCTGTGATTCATGCCCAAATACTTCGTCAGCAGTTGGAAGCCTTGCTGCGCATGCCCTTCCTCTTTCCGCAGGTGTCCTGCTTGTGTCATAACAAGGGTCTGCATTATAATTGCCAGAGCATCCTGCAGCGCTTCCAGAACCGCTTCCGTAAGAACTGCCAGTTACTCTCGGCCTTCCATTTTCTTCAAAAGGATTGTGTCCTGAAAGCTGCGGAGTGTTTGCTCTCCTTCTCTCAATCAACCTTTCAGCATTCTGTCTTGCATCTGAATCATTGAAAGGATTGTGCCTTGAAAGCTGCGGTCTTGTGTAATTCTGCTTTACAGAATTGCCTTGCGCAGGCTTCACATATTGTATTCTTATTGTGTTGCTGTCATTGTCGCAATCCCTGTGGCAGCAAGAAACTCTCGGATGCACCACGATTGGCTCGTCTTTTCCCTTGCATCCAGGGCTGTAAAGAGCTGCAGCTGCAAGCCCCGCGCCAATTAAGATTCCTCTTACGTATTTGTTCATTTTCTTACCCCCTCCTGTGTTTAAAGAGTCAGGAAAACTCTTATTGTTACTATCCAGTAGATACAGCATATATATAAACCTTGCGGTTCTCAAACCGTGAGGTTCGGAGCGCCAGCGACAGAACCTTTCGGCTTCCGTCGCCCAGAAAATGGCTCTATTCGGCGTATAAGTTTCAAAAACAAGGTTTAATAGCACTAAAAAACGCCAAGAAGGCGGCTTTAGAAAGGCTGTTTATTATAGATGTTTTCCCTTTTGCCTATCTTGATTACATATATAATCAACTTATCTTCCTGCACATCCAGAATTAGCCTATAAATACCAACACGAAGGCGATAGTATTTTGAGCCTGCCAGTTTTATAATATGAGGATAAGGCCTTACTTTTATTCTCCCTAAAACAGATATAATCCTTTCCTGCAATTGCTTGTTAAGCTTATAAAATTGCTTTTCGGCAACATCAGTTAAAACTATCTCATACACTGAATTCACCTTAAGCCCAATTCTTTTTTTACTTGCTCCAGAGTTTTTACCCTGCCTGCTTTTATGTCTTCTTCAGACTTTTTTATGTCCCTTAATGTTTCTTCTGACAATTCCATAGTATCCTCCATTAAATCCCATATGATATCTTCATAGCTTTCCTTGTCGTACATCTTCCTTTTCTTGAGGGCTTGCAGAAGCTCCTTGCTTACTTGTATTGATGTTGCCATAGCATCTACATAAACCACTATAGTATTTAAGCTTTCCGCCATTTTAGTCTTTCTCCGTAATTTCTTTCAGCTTTCCAATAATCCACTTGAATTCAAGCTCATTCTGCTTCAGGTAGTCATTGCTTACATTAAATCCCCTATAGGCAATGTCATTCCTTGCTCTTCTCAGCTCATCAATCTTGTTTGTTTCATAATCAAAGTCAGAAACATTCTCCTTAAGATAAGAGATAAGGCAGATATGATTTGAGCAATCAAGCCCTTTCCTGTAAAGCATTGCAAACACAATTTCTTTTATTACCTCGTAATAAGCTTCTACTTTAAGCGCCGAAAATTTAGGCTCTATTTCCCTGTTCCAGAATCCAAAGCGAAGCATCGCCATTGAAACAAGGTGTGCTGCACGCTCAGGGTCAGGAGTCATATTCCTTACAATTCCCTGCCTGATACATTCTTTCCAGTCAAGCTCTTTTTCCATTGGTGGAATTATTTGCAAAAGTCCTTAATAAGCGTTTGCCACAAAATTCCGCAAAATTTTCACAGAAGTTGCAAAGGCTGCAACAACTGCTGAAAAAACAAAGCAAATAAGCGCTGATTTCCGAAAGCTTTACAACCTGTCCAGTTTCACAAATCCGTTCAAGATTATTCCGTTAAGCACATTATTCAGCAGCGGCGACGCGAGATTCATTATTTTTTGCTCAAAAATAACGTGAATTTCCCTGCCAAGCATTTTTTCAAATTTTGCCAAGTCCAGCTTTGCCTCATTTGCCTCTACAAAGATATCTATATCGCTGCCTTTCCTATAATCCCCTTTTGCGCAGCTGCCGTAAAGGATGATACTTGCAGGCAATGCCTTTTCTTTAATGTGCTCTATCAGCCCTGATTCATTTATTTGAAACACAATCTCATTTTTCTTGTAAAGCCTATAATCCTTGCTTGAAGTATTTGCGCGGTAAGTAGGGTATAATGTTGTTTTGTCAATTACGATTAATTCCCTCTTCACAAAAGGGGCCATATGGTTTAGGATAGTTGCATGATTCTGATTTAGCCTTCTTGCTATTTCCCTTACAGAAAAACCTGAATCGGGCTCTTCAATAAATAGCTTAAGCATTCTGCAGTTTGTATTCTCAAATAGTTTATGCATTTTAGTTGGTTAGTTATATAACCACTTGGTTAATATAATAACCAGAAGTTAATAAACTTTACGGATGCTTTTTCTTGATATCTTATTAGAATTCCTATCTCTTTCTGCCGCGCTTTGCAGCGGCTGATTTTGCAATTTTTCTTTCATTCTGCAATATCCTGCCTTCTTTTTTCCTGATGGCTTCTTCTTCCCTTCTCTGCCTTGCCATGGTTTCTCTTTCAGCCTCAATCTTTGCCTTTTTTGCTCTTGCAGCCGCTTCCCTTTCCCTTTCTTCAGCAAGCCTCTCGGCTTTCAATTCAGCTTTTCTTTCTGCTTCTTCTCTTAAAGCAAGCTCTTTCTGCTCAGCATTTTGCTGCGCTTCCCTCTCTTTCCACATCTGCTCTTCCTGCTTTCTTTGTAATGCAAGGCGCTCTTCTCCCTTTAATCTTAATTCCTCTTCCTTCTTTATTCTCTGCAGCATTTGCTCTTCTGTTTCCCTTCTCCTTAAGCCAATTCTCTCAAGCCAACCGACGTGCTCCTGCTCTGCTTTTTGTGCTGCAAGCTCCCTCTCACGCTCTTCATAAGCAGATTCTTCTTCGCGCCTTCTTAAATTTGATTTCTCTTCATTCTTTATTTTTGCTTCGCGTGCCATTTGCTCTGTATGTTCTGCGGCTTTTTGAGCAATTTCCAGCCTCATGATTTCTCTTTCCTGCTTTTCCAAAGCAAGCCTCTTAAACTTTTCAATTTCTGCTTCTGACGCGCCCCTCTCTCTCAATCTTGCCTCTTCCTGCAAAACCCTCTCCTTCTCTATTCTCCTAAGCCGTTCAATCTCTTCTTTTTTTTGCCTTAAATCTATTTCTCTGCCAGTTACAGTCTCACCTGAAGGTCCAGCGTGCGGAGGCAACAGGTGCATTTTCTCCATTACATTCCTGCCGCTTTCTTTTATTTTGTCAGCAATGCTTCTCTGTTCAGCTATTCTCCTTTCTTCTGCAAGAATCCTTTCCCTGTTCTGGATTTCTTTCCAAAGCTTTTCCCTGTAAAAATGCTTGTCAAAGTCGTGTTCATCAATGGGATTCTCATTAATTTCATTATACTTTTTGATTAATTCCTCGCGGCTCAATTTTTCTATAGCTATTCTTCTTTCTGCTTCTGCCTGCTTTCCGCCTATATTAAACTCTTCCCCATGCAATTCTCTTCTCCCCTCGGGAGTTTTCATCTTTTCCTTTATTGCCTGCTGCATCTTTTTTTCCGCTTCTGCCCTAAAGAATGCAAGCCTTTCTTCCTCTGTCATTTCTTTTGTTTTGCTCCACTTTTCCTTTGCAGCCTCTTCAGTCATACGTTTCAACTCAGCTTCCCGTCTTAGATTTGCTTCTTCAGCTATGATTCTTTCCCTTTTTGAAGCCTCAATTGCTTCCTTTGAGCCGGGCGCAAGCTGCTTGTGCTCAAACTGCTTTTGCTGTTTCTGTTTCAATGCTTCTTTTTCTTTAGTCCTCAATGTTTCCTGCTCTTTCCTCAATCTTTCTTCTTCTTTGAGCCTTTGCTTTTCCTTAATATTCGCTTCTTTTTCCTGAAGCTTAAGCCTTTTTGCTTCTTCTTTCAGTTCTCTGTTTGCCTTCCTCTTCCTGTCTCTTTCCGCGCGCCTTCTTTCCCTTTCCTCGGGAGTCAGTTTTCTGTCATTATAGAAATTCTTTATGCCATCTTTTGCGCCGACTATTCCCTTCCCAACGCCTTTGATTGCTTTTCCGCCAAGGCCAAGCGCTTTTCCGCCTAGATTTATAGCCTTGCCTGCAGCCTTCGGCACAAAATCAGCAAGCCCGTTAACAGCCTTGTTCAGCAGCTTAAACGGAGCTGCAATTCCTTTTCCTAATCCTTCAAGCCCCCTCTTGAACAAGCCGGGACCCTTGTCCCCTTTCCCGCCTGTGCTTCCGCCTCCGCCTAAATCATCGCCGCCTTTTCCTTTTCTAGTAAAAAGCCATACAAACAATGCCACAAGCGCTGCAGCTATAATCCATACATACCAGTAATGTCCTATGGCGCCAAACTTGTAGCTCATGTCTTCCCAGAACTCGCCCCTTAACCCAACTGAGCGCGCAAAGCTTGGAAAGCCTTTCATCTGGAAAACAACAAACAATAGCACAGCATAAGCAAGCACAACAAAAATCCATTTCTTCTTGGTGCCTTCTTTAAGAAATATAGTGACAATAGCATAAGGCAATAATGCCAGGGCAGCAACCCATATCAAAGTTCCTAACCCTGCAATCCATACCTCGGGCATGAACTTCATTCCAATCAAAGCCAAGATGGCTGCAACCAGGGTGCCCATTCTTGAATGCTCTTCTGGAAATGCTTTTTTTGCGCCAAGAGAAAGGAATGCAAAGAGTATGATGAACAAGCCTAATTTTGTGAAAATTCCGCCACCTGTGGAAGCGCCAAATAGCACTTCAACGCCCTCTGAAATAAGCCCTCCGTCAGCAGCTGAAACAAGAGGAATTAATGCAAGTGCAGAAGTTCCAATAGTTATTGCTTTAAGGGCTTTCATTTTACTGATATAGATATATTGTTTAGGTTTTTAAAGGTTTCCGAGCAGAGCGAGGAAACCTTGGAACGGCAGTGACAAAGGTTTCCGAGTGTTATGAGGGAACCAGCGAACCGAAGTGAGCATGGTTTCTGCGCAAGCAGGAACCCTCGAACCGAAGTGAGAATGGTTTCAGTTTTGCAGAACCCATAACCAATAGGTTTATAAGCATAAAAGCTGAAATAAAATAACAGGTGAATAACCATGTCAAGGCAAAGATTAAACAAGAAAATACAGGAAGTTAGAAATATCATCCTTAGTGTCAGGAATGATCCTGCTGCAATGAAAGAATTAAAAAAGCTGCAACTTTGATTTCTTCAGTGTTGAATAACCTATAAAATTAGGTGTTCTTAGGTTATGCTTGAGATTTACAATATTGTATGCAGCTAATGCGTTTACTGATTTTAGGCTTTTATTGTCTTCTGAATAAAGGATATCTATCCCTTTCAGTGCCGCGCAGGCGGAAATTTTTAAGTCGTTGATAATGGACTTTTGCCCTAAATTGCCTCCTTGCTTTTTATATTCAGAAAAATATTCTTTTGCAAGGGACTTTATAGCCTTGTCTTCAACAATAATCCTGCCTTTTACAAGCTTGTCATATAAGTTAATCATTTGCACCCTCAAATTTTTGGATCGGATAGCTTTCTTTACAGAAGTGTTCCTCAATTCATCGCGTATAAGCCGGAAATTATGTATGATGAACTTTTCATCCTTTATTATTTCCTCTGCCAAATGCAAGCCGTCAGCATCCTCAAAGAATCTGCCGTATATGCATATGTCAAGCAAGACATGGACCATTTGAATTTGCTAAGAATAAGCTGTTTATAACCCTTTCCTCCATTAACATTTTCTGTCAATTATTGATAAATAAGATAAATTTATACTATTCTGTCAATATATGACAAAAACAGAAATCCAGCCTCCTTTTTGTTTGCCAGATGCTAATAAATAAAAACAGCCTTCGTTAAAGCTTCTGCCACCCTGACTCTATATTTTTTTTCTTCACAAGAAGGGCAATAACATATAACACAAGCAATGCCCCCACTACAACTGACTGCCACTGGTACAAAAACATAAGCCTTTTGGTGTCAGCCATTGCTTCAAACACCAATCCGAATCCCCAGAATCCCAGGGTTGCTATAAGCAGATAGATTCCAAAATAAGCAAGCACAAGCATCAGCACTTTCAAGAGATTCCATTCGTGCATTATTGCATCAACTATTAAATATGGAAGCACAATAACAGCCAAAACCCACAGCACTTTTCCAAGAGGCATAATCCACAGGATAGGCATCATTCTCACAGAGATTAATGCAATTACAAAAGACAGCAAAGAGGTTGCGAACCTGCTTTCAGTGAATATTCTCGCAGAGCCCTTGCTGAACAAAGCAAAAAGCAGGACAAAAAGGCAAAGCTTTACAACTGCTTCATTCTCATCAGCAACAGCGCCGAACACAGAAGAGATGAGCCCTATAAATAATGACATGCATTTTAAGTGCAAAAACAGAATAATAAAGCTTTGGGTTAAGAAAAATAAAGCTCGGGGATGCCTCTTTTTATGCGCCCTCCTATAATAATCTTTATATAGGCGGCAATATCTTAATATAGCTATGAACCCCAAAGGCCAAATTACAATATTTGTCGCGCTGGGTATTGCAATAATCACCCTAGTAGTCATTGGCTATTATTTTGTTTCTTCATCGCAGATGTCGGCGGCTGAAACAGAGGCTGAAATCGCATCAAAGCTTCCCGCAGATGTCGCAGAAGTTAGAAAAGAAGTTTCTGAATGCATACAATACACGCTTGAGGATGCTATTGTGCAGGCAGGCATGTTTGGGGGATACACAGAGCCAAGGCAGAATGCGCTTTTCACAGGAACTGACTTTGTAAACTATGCAATGGAGAACAAGAAAAAAACACTTCCATTAATTGAAGAAGTGCAGAACAATATTGAATCATATATTGAAACCTACGCATATGACTGCGTTGATACTGAAAATGACAAGTTTAAAATAACTCTTCCTGCGCCGAAAGCAAAAGTGGACATTAGCAGCAAGAAGGTGTATGCCGAAGTTGAGTTCAGGATTGCATTGAAGGCAGGAGACAGCACTTTCACATTTTCAGAGCCGTTTGCAGCTGAATCCAGCGTAAGACTCCTTGAGTTATACAATGCGGCAGACAAGATTGCAGACAAGACTGCAGAAAGCCCTGAAAACATCAATGTTGACTACCTGCTGACTCTTGGCGAGGAAGTGGATGTAATCCCGTTTGACGAGAAGAATGTGATATACAGGATACCGGACAAGTCAGTCATTTTAAGAAGCGAACTTGGAAACATGAACTTTGCAATGGTATTCGCAACAAAGGCATAGGAGGCAAAAATGAAACACACAACAGCAATAACACTGGCGCTTTTAGTACTGCTACCTTTTGTATCTGCCGCAATCAATGCCGGCACAGGAGCTCCTCCTGTTGAAGATGCTAGAGCAACCTCTGTGCAGGTGCTGTCATTTGGCAATAATGCAATGATTTGCGTGAACTGCCAGCCATTGACATCTGAGACAGAGCCGGGATTGGCAAGCTCAACTCTTGCATCATATATGCCAAGGGTAACATGCAAAGGCGACACTCCTTGTGTAATATATACCGGATTAAAATACAAAGGAGAGCTTAATCCTGAAAGCGAATATCCTTTTATTATTGCAACAAAGGACGCCTACAATAAAGACAAGCCTGTAATGGCTTCAAGCGGACAGAATGTAAGAATGGAGGATGTTTCAGGGGATATTGTTGATACAGAAGGCATGAATATTTACACAGTTGAAAATCCAAAAAAGATAATTTTGCAGAATGCGAAAGTGTATATCAATAACCTGCCTGTCGGAACAGAAACACCATTGGCAGGAACACTTTCAAATGCAGAGCAGGAACATGCTGAAAGCATAAGGGTTACTGAGGAAGAAAAAGGGCAAATTTTAAAGATAAGAGGCCTGGACAAAAGAGCGCCAAACCAGCTTATTGGAGAATTCTCAATACCCTTGAAGAAAGGAGATACAATAACATTCAAGGGGCTTTTTGGAGAAAAGGAATATTCGCTTGAACAGCCTGTATTGAATATAGGGAGATTCACAGACAATGAGGATGACTCAACAGCAGAGGATGAGGATGCAGAAGACTGGCTTGATGAACTGGACAGCAAGTTTTTGGACAGCAGCAAGGACAGGAGCGAACTGCAGATTTGCAACAAGAAGTTTGTGAATTATTACGCAGGAAGCGCATTTGAATTAAAAGCAAATGAAGGAAGATGCGAGATTACTGAATATTTCATAAATACAGAACTGTTTGAAGAAGACGATATTGAAGACAAAAAGCTGTTTGCTTACGTATGCGGAGACATTGTGTATGAAGCAGTCGGCGGCGATGTGAAAAACATGTATTGCAACCAGGCAGACATTCATAATGCATTGTTATCCTGCGGCAAGGATGGAAATGATGCAGAATGCACAGGGGTAAACGGAAAAACAAGAATTAAAGTAAGGATTGAGCCCGGAGCATTTGACATTGACAATACGCAGGGATATATGTTCAAGTCAATCAATGAAATTATTTCAGAAGAACAGAAAGCGTACAGCTTTGTAACAGGGAAATTAAAGATAAGAACCCACCCGCAAAGCGAGAATCCATTAAGATATGATTTGGTTTTAAACAATGGAAATGAGCCATTGATTGTTACTTACAAGGACACGACTGCATTGGGAGCAAGCACAATCACATTGCCTGAAAATACAGTGGTGTCCAGGATAAGGGGTGCGCAGCTGTTCAGCTATATCCTTAAGAAAGCTGATTACAAAGGCGTGCTTGGCGAAGGCCTGCACCAGATTAACCTGATTTATCCTGAAGGGCTTGAGAGAAATGAAGAAACATCCACAGCAATAAGAGAATCAAAGACAAGAGGCGCAACAAGGGATAATATTGCACTTTTGGGAGCTGTTGCAGAAGAAAGAATTGAAGTCAGCAGCCCAAGCACGCATCTTTATACTGTAACGCCTTCAAGCATAACAGTTGAAAATGCAGCGGCAGTAACAACCACGCCTTCAGTCATTGTCGGAGAAGCGCAAACATTGGGGGAATATGCATACAGATACTGCTGGAGAAGCGACCCGCCTTCGCCTTTCACAGGAAGACAGAGGGATGCTGCAAGGCAGATTGCAATAAGGCTTGCAAACAACAATCCTGATGCGCTTGAATATAATGCGCAGGATATAATGGAAACACCGGTTCCTGCAGGCACTGTTCTTCTGGCGCCGAATACAATTACGTCATACAGGGCGGGAAACAGCGTTGTTAACATAAGGCTTGCGCCTGAAGGCTGTGTTGTTCCATTGTCAGCTCCTGCAATACAAGGCGAGCAGTGCATGGAAAAACCGGGCGCAGTTGTAAAATGCGTTCCGCCTAATATGGAATCCCAGTGCATAAACCTCTATAATCCGGGGGAAGGAGTAAAAGAATGCATTGAAAACGGATTTTGCTGCGAAGTAAGGCAGGCACAGGCAGGAGAATACTGCGTATTACCTGAAGCAGGAAGGGCATTCCTGCCGAACGGAGCGAAATGCTCTGCAAGGTGCGGAAGCGAGGTTTCAAATGCTGACTACGGGAGAATAGATGTTGAAAGAGTCACGCACTGCGCAGAAGGGCTGAAGTGCTGCAAGTCAGAAGCAAGCACAGGGCGCACAACATCAAGAGGCGATGACAGTGCATGCACTAGAACAGGCGGCAAATGCGCGGATATGAGAAGCACAGTATGCTTTAATGAAGAATTAAACAATTTCGTCTCTTTTGTCCCGGGAAAATGCAAATCAAACAAAGCCTCATGGTACCAGTGCTGCCCGAGCGGAGTTTTGCAGGGCACTTCCTCTGATTTTTATCCTGAGACTATTGAAACAGAAGAAGCATGCACATCAGCAAACGGGCAATGCAGGGCAAGATGCGGCGTTGGAGAAAGAGCAGGAACTGAAGAGCAAAGCGCCGAGTGTGAAGGAAAAACAGCCATAGTTGGCGGAGCTGTAATGCAAACAAATATCTGCTGTGTGCCTGCATAAGCCTCTTTCTTTTTTTATTTTGGTTTTTCTAGTGAATATGCCGAAACGTTTATAAACCACCCCATTTTCACAGATGGGATATGGGATTAGCAAAATACCTCGCACAGATATGGGAGAAGCCGAAAGAGAATATCGGCGTTGCATGGAAAACAAGACTTGTCAAGTGGAGACAGGAGCCTGCAATTTTGAAAGTTGATTCTCCGCTAAGGCCTGACAAGGCTCACAGATTGGGATATAGGGCAAAGAAGGGATTTGTTGTTGCAAGAGTCAGACTGGCAAGAGGCGGAAGAAAAAGAGAATGGATTTCCAGCGGCAGGAAGAGCCATAATTCAAGAATGATGAAGATTGTTGAAAAGAATTACAGGGCAGTTGCAGAGCAGAGATGCCAGGATGCCTACACAAACCTGGAAGTGCTTGATTCTTATTATGTCGGCGATGACGGAAAGAATTTCTGGTATGAGATTATAATGGTTGACCCTTGCGCGCCTGAAATAAAGGCAGACAAGAGAATAAGCTGGATTTGCAGCAAGAGAGGAAGGGTTTACAGGGGATTAACTTCTGCTTCCAGAAAGTCAAGAGGGCTCAGGAATAAAGGAAAGGGCGCTGAGAAGATGAGGCCTTCAACATCAGCAAACAAGGCAAAGATGATTAGAAGGTACGGCAAGAGAAGGGGCTAAACCTCTTTTTTATTTTATTACTTTTACTTTCGGCTTTTGGGATTTCTTGACAGGTTCTTTTGCATTTATTCTGAAACTGCCTTTTGAAATGCGGAAAAACTTCGCCCTGCCGAAAATCCAAAAAACAATAAATAGTATTATCAGTATGCCTACTACTCCCAGTATTGCAAACAGCAGTATTGAGCCGAAAAACAATGCAAGGGCAATGCCCGCTATAAGCAATGCAACAGAGAACACTGTTGAGACAACAGGAATCCTTCTCCATAATCTTGTCTTCAGCAGCAAATAGAGAAATACTGCAAAAGCCGCAATAAGGATTATCTTCAGCGTTTCCATGCAGATATAATGAGCTTAATGATTTATAAGAATTGCTAAAAACAAATGCTGCCCCCAATGCCACTTGCTGCCTGCCACAAGCTACTGCCTACCAACTAAAGTCTGCTGCCTTCTTTCCGCCGTGATACAGGGCTTCCTTTACGCCGTGGATTTTTATGTATTCGCCTAGCAGCAAGGAGCGCTCTGCGGAGTTTAACGGCATTTTATGCTTTCCCTTGTTTGCAACAACATGCTTTCTCATCTTGTTCCAAAACTCAGCAGCTTCCTCTGAGAACATTGGGAATGGAACAGACTGCGAAGGAGTAGCATAACCTTCCTTAAATGCCTTAAAAGCAATTGCAAAATAAGCCGCAACAGCGTGCTGGCAGAATAGCTTCTCTTTTGCATACCTGCTTGTTATCCACCATCTTGAAAAGTCGCAGTCGCATATTGCGCCAATATCTGTCCACATTCTTTTCTTCTGGTAATTGTCATACAATGGAACATTTGAAAACCTGACAGTATGCCTGTCCCCCTTCATTTCCTCAGAAGGCACTGAAACAACAAAGTCAGCCCCTTTTTCTGCAATGTCTGCCGGCTTCCTGTATGGTCCTTTAACATCTATCGGCGCATTATTGACAGAATAAGCATAAAGCTTCATTCCCTGCATAGCCGTATCCAGCAATGTTCTTGTCACAGTTGTGTTGTCGACTTTTGACCTTACTGCAAAGCTTGCAAACGGAGGATTGGCATAATGCAGCGCCTCTGCAATTGCCTGCCTTGGAGGCATATAAACCAGATTGCTTGCCATTGCCTCATTGCCGTATTTCAAAAAGTGTTTTGCGCGGTTGTAATGCTTTGGCAGTATTGGAAAGTCAATGTAAATCGCAAAGCTCGGCATGCAGGAGTTTATTAATGCAACTAAATCCCCTTTCCTTTCTGCATCAATTCTTTTCTTCCCATCGAATATCTCTGAGACATTCGGCTGCCTGAAAAATGATTTCTTGCCCATGGAAAAATGGACAAAAGGGGCGTTTATATATCTTATGGTTGATTAGGCTTCTGAATACAATCTTGTGAATTCATCAGCAAAAGACAAGGCAATATGCCCCTCCCTTATTACCAGCATGTTCTCGTCATTGTTCTCATTGCCGTTCTGCGTCGGATTATAGCTTCCTGTGATTACTGTCTCATTGTCTATTATGAAAACCTTGTGGTGCAATACACCCTTATCATACACTTTAACATCTGCTTTGCCTTCAAGCTTGGGATAAACGCTCCACTTGCTGTTCTGCGACTTGTCAAAAAAGCCCCTTACGATAACACCTTTCCCCATTTTCCCCAGCAATTCATCAGCTATTTCATTGTCTGTAAAGCTGTAAACCAGAAAGTAAATGCTTTCTTCCGCCTTTTCCAGCTCTTCAAGCAAATGATTTTGGCAATTATCTTCAGGGCAGAAAAACACGGATTCAGAACTGCCTTTCCTGCCGCCGCCAAAATCCCCTCCCCACAATTCCTCAAACTCTTTTGAATATTCTTTTGCAATGTTTTCAGAACGCAGCACTGCCACATTATTCCTGTAGCTTTTGCTTTTCTCATTCGGGTTAAAGCTTCCTGTAATCACGATTGAATCATCAAGAATGCAGAACTTGTCGTGCATCAAGCCCCTCCTGTATGAAGGCTTTGCCCTGCATTCAACTCCGTCAGGGCATTTCTCGTCAGAAACCATTCTTGATTCTGCCTTCATCAGCGCATTCTCAATTTGAAATGAGCTTAAAGTGTAAAAAGCGCAGTCCGCCTTTGTTGAATTTGATATTAACCCTGCAATTAACGCAAAGCAGTCATCTGCAGGGCAGAAATAAGCGTCAGCCCGGAATGGTTCTTCTCCGGCAAAACCGGATAATGCAAAATACGCAATAAGGGAGGCCATAATTACTGCAGTTACAGCGATTGCAAGATGAATTTTCCTCATGCAGCACACTATTGCCTTCTCCTTTTTAACGCTTTCCTGAAAAATTCCGCAAAATTTTCAATGAAGCTGGAAGAGTATAAAAACAAAATAAAAAAAGCCGGATGATTTCCAACATCGACGGAAAAACACGTGTTTTTTGAAAGCAATTGTTAAAAGCAGATAATACATTTACGCTTTATGCTCGGGGAAATATTCATTGCAACATTTGCAGGCGTACTGCTTGGATTAATGGCAGCTTTAATGCCCGGCATACACTCAAACACAATATCTGCAATGATGCTGGCAATATCTCCTTTGCTGCTTTCTTATTTTTCGCCGATTGCAATTGCGGCGGCAATAATCTCCATGGGCGTCTGCCAGTCATTTCTTGACTGCATACCTTCAATATTCCTTGGAGCGCCGGAGGCAGACACGGCATTGTCAGTATTGCCCGGGCACAAGCTGCTGCTGGAAGGAAAAGGATGCGAAGCAATCCTGCTGTCAGCTTCAGGCTGCTTTTTCGCGCTCCTGTTCTCAGTTGCAGCCATAATGCCTACAATATGGCTCTTCACTTTCGTGTATCCCCTGATAAAGGATTATATCGGATGGATGATACTTGCAGTTGTAATATATCTTCTTGCAAAAGAAAAAAAATTATGGGCAGTAATAATATTTCTTGCGTCAGGCATTCTGGGATACTTTACCCTTGAAATGCACGTGCTGAAAGAACCGCTGATGCCCCTTCTTTCAGGATTGTTCGGGACAAGCATGCTCCTGCTCAGCCTTGAAACAAGCACAAAGATTCCCAAGCAAAGCCCTCCTTCTGTAGAGCTGAAAAAGGATTCAATAATGCATACAATAACAGCATCATTGACAGGCTGGCTTTGCGCATTCATGCCGGGGCTTGGTCCATCGCAGGGAGCTATCCTTACATCCCAGTTCACAAAAACAGACAGCAAGAGCTTTCTTTTTTTGATGGGAGGAATCGGCGCTGCAAACTTTGTCGTAAGCCTTGTCACGCTGTATGCAATAGGCAAGGCAAGGAACGGCGCTGTTGTGGCTGTTTCCCAAATAATGGAATCCTTTGGCGGAATAGAGCTTTTCCTGCTGATGAGCATATCGCTTCTTGTCGGAGGAATAAGCATGCTTATTGCTTCCCCTATTTCAAGGGCATTTGCAGGGATTGTTGCAAAAGTGAATTACAGCATTCTTTGCATGGGGGTTATTGCAATAATCATCTGCGGAGTGCTTGCATTAAGCGGCATTTTTGGACTGCTTGTCCTGTTTGCATCAACATCATTGGGAATTGCCGCGAACATCTCAGGCATAAGAAAAAGCAATATGATGGGCTGCCTTTTAGTGCCTGTGTTAATTTATTTTATGATATAGAGAACTGCACAAGATATAGCACAAAATCGGTGCAGTTCTCTGATGGATAACTGCGTTCAAAATAGGGCTATAACTTACGCAGTTATCCATATAAAGCATAAGATATTTAAGCAGGCATAACGGCTTCTTGTTTATGCATAAAGTATCTGCTGTTGAATGCAAAACCTATGATGAAAAAGAAGTGCGAAAAGCAGTAGAAAAAGCAATCGAAGATATCGGATTTAAAATAAAAATGGGTTCAAAGGTGCTTCTTAAGCCGAATGTGCTTATGGGCGCAAAACCTGAAAAAGCAATAACCACTAACCCTGCAATTATTGATGCTGTCTGCACAATTCTTGAAAAACATAAGTGTGAAATACTTATTGGAGAAAGCAGTGGCGTTGTAAAAGAAGGCGGGGTGCTTGAGGCATTTGAGGAATGCGGGATAGCTGAAGCCGCAAAAAAGCACAACGCGAAGCTTGTGAGCTTCGGGCACGAGAAGATAATAAAGGTCGAGAATGAAAAGGCTGTTTTTGCAAAAACAATGTACCTGCCAAAGATATTCTTTGATGTTGATTTGATTATTAACCTGCCAAAAATGAAAACGCATGCCTTGATGCTTTTCACAGGCGCCGTGAAAAACCTGTTCGGCTGCATTCCGGGAGGCAGGAAGCAGGAATATCACGCAGAGGCAAACACAAAGGAGAAGTTTGCAAACCTCCTGCTTGACATCTGGCAGAATGTAAAGCCGCAGTTGAGCATAATGGACGGCATTGAGGGAATGGACGGCAACGGACCTTCAAACGGCAATGTGGTAAGCCCCAATCTGATTCTTGCTTCAGACAATGCAATTGCTTTAGATATAGTTGCTGAAAAGATAGTTGGTTTTGAAGGCGAAGTATTAACAAATAGGTTTGCAGTAAAAAGAGGGCTCATAAACAAAGAGGAAATAAAGCACGGCGAGCTTCCTTCTTTCAAATTCAGAAAGCCGTCAACTGCCGCGTCTGCAATGCCATCCTGGCTTTCAGGCTATTTTTTGAAAAAAGGAAAGGCATATCCTGTAATTGACAAAAAAAAGTGCAGGAATTGCAAAACCTGTGTCAATGTCTGCCCTGTGCAGGCAATGAAAATGGAGGGATATCCTGAATGTGATAAAAAGAAATGCATAACCTGCTACTGCTGCCAAGAAATGTGCCCTTATGATGCGATTCAACTAAAAAGAAGCTTTCTGTTTTCAGCGGCAATGGGATTCTATTACAGGATTATGGACTTAATGAAGAAGAAATAATCACATGAAAGCAACTTCATAGACAAATATCACTATTTCTATTGCAATCAGTATAATCACAACCCACTCAAGAATATGGCTCGTCCTGCTTCTTATAGCCTCAAGTATCAATTCTGAATTGCTCTTTATGAAGTCCAGCTTGTACTGCAGATGCTTGAACCTGTCTTCCATGTCAAACATATATTGCAGCCTGTAAAATATCCATTCAGCCTCCTCATTGTCCCATACGACAGCCGGCTCGTCAAGAAGCGAAAGCTTTGACACAATTGACTCAATAATCATGTTGTTAGCGCCAACAAGCTTCATAAGCTCGGTATTGCCCACTTTCAGCCTGCCTTTCTCGCTTAGCTGCTTGTTAAGCGAAGAAAACCCCGATACAATCAAATCAACCTTGTTTTCATAATATTCAAGCGCTACTGACTGCGCAAGCACAAGCGACACTATCTTCAGCTTTTCAACATCAGCTGTTTTCAGCTTTATTTCATTGAACTCAACAGAATTCTTCATATGCTCAACAACTGCATACTCATCAGACAGCTTTTCAGCCAATATTTCAACATGAAGCCCCCTGAGATTTTTTATTGTGGCGCTTACCATCACATCTTCAACATCATAAAACACAAGCGCCCCGAAAGAATAAACAAATAAGTAGCTTTTGGGAGACACTTCAAATACAAGAGATTCCCTTTTTTCAGAAATAAGCTTGTATTTCAGGACATCCTTGACTTTAGCAATAGGAAACTCCCTTGCAATATGCAATGCCTTAAGCTTGTGCTCCGCCATAGATTTTATAATGGCTGGAAAGTATATAAATATAGCAGATAGCAGGTAATTTTTAGCAGTTGCTGCGAACTACAGGTTACAGCCTAAGCCCTCGTTAATAAGCTATTTAAACTGCGTTTTTAACACTAAAAGGCATGGCATACAAAGTAAAAGATATCTCATTAAAAGACGCGGGCAAAAAGAAGATTGAATGGGCAGAAAACCACATGCCTGTGCTTATGGCTTTGAAAGCGCAGTATGAAAAGGAACAGCCGTTAAAAGGATTAAGGATAGCGGGCGCAATCCACGTTACAAAAGAAACAGCTGTCTTGATAAGGACATTAAAGGCATTGGGCGCAGTTGCAGCATGGGCAGGATGCAATCCCTTAAGCACTCAGGACGATGTTGCCGCTGCATTGGCTGATGACGGCGTTGAAATCTATGCATGGAGAAACAATCACGAGGAATACTACTGGTGCATTGACCAGATTATCGCAACAAAGCCAAACCTCACAATGGATGACGGCGGAGATGTTGTTTTCAGGCTTCACACGGATTTTCCTGATATGCTGAGTGATGTTATCGGAGGAACAGAAGAAACAACCACAGGCGTTCACAGGCTAAAGGCAATGGCAAAAGACGGGAAATTAAAATATCCGATAATTGCAGTGAACAATGCAGAAACAAAATGGGACTTTGACAATATCTATGGGACAGGACAGGGAACCATCGACGGAATTTTAAGAAGCACTTCTGTCTTGATTGCAGGAAAGAATTTTGTTATAGCAGGCTACGGGCACTGCGGAAAGGGCGTTGCAATGCGGGCAAAGGGAATGGGCGCGCACGTTATTGTCACAGAAGTTGACCCTATACAGGGTTTAAGGGCAAAAATGGAAGGATTTGACGTGATGAAGATGGATGATGCAGTTAAACTGGGGGACATATTCGTGACTGCAACAGGATGCAGGGATGTTATTGTGAAAAAGCATTTTGAGCATCTTAAAGAAGGATCTATTCTTTCAAACACAGGGCACTTCAATGTTGAGGTTGATGTTAAAGCTCTTGAAAAATATGCAAAATCCAGGCAGGAAATCAGGGACAATTGCGTGAAATACACTCTACCCAACGGAAGGAATGTTTATCTGCTTGCAGAAGGAAGGCTGGTTAATTTGTCAGCTGCTGAAGGGCATCCGAGCGAGGTAATGGACCTTAGCTTTTCAAACCAGGTTCTTGCATTGCTTCAGATTGTTAAATTCCACAAAAACATGAAGCCCGAGGTATATGAAATACCTGCTGAGCAGGACCAGAGGATTGCAAAGCTTAAACTAGAGTCAATGGACGCAAATATTGACATCCTGACAGAAGAGCAGAAAAAATATCTTGGCTCGTATGCAGAAGGAACATAAGCTTATTTATTCTTTTTATTTATTTCTTGAACATCTTTTCCGCAATGGCTGCAAAAGCAGGCCTTGTTAAGAATACTCCGATTGTAACTCCGACAATTGTGGTTACTGCAAATCCCCTTAACAGCCCTGCGCCCGCATTCCATAATGGAATCATTGAAGCAACAACTGTTGCGTAAGCGGCAAATATGATAAAGAAAGCCCTCTTCATCCTGACTTTCCAGTTTGAGTACATGTCTTTCTTGCCTTTCATTATTTCATCAACAATGATTATCTGGTCATCAATGCCTGTTCCGACTGCAGCCAGAATACCTGCAATTGCAGCCATGTCAAGATTCCATTGCATAACTGCTGCAAAGCCAAGCAGTATCACAACTTCGCTTAGGCTTGTAAGCATCATTGGAAGGAGAATTTTCCACGAGCGGTACCTGACAAACAAGACAACAGCAACGCCCAGCAAGGCTATTAATATCACTTTTATTGAATTGCTTGCAAAGTCCTGCCCGAGAACAGGTGAGATTGTGTCAAGCTTCGCTATCTCCAGGTCAAAAGGCAATGAGCCCGTGATAAGCACTGTCTGAAGCTTGTTCATGTTTGCAACAGCAGCATCAATAGCCGCATTCCTGTTTGCCCCTACGCCGGGTCCTGATATTGCAATTGCAGTTGTTTCGCTTCCCTTCAGGTCAGCGCCAATCTGCAGGCTGTCAACCATCTTGTCATCAAGGTAAAAGTCAATGTGCTCGCTGAGAATCTCCTTTGCGTCTTCTGACTGCACAATCTCAAGCTTATCTGTTATTTCAGCGTGCTTTTTTGCAGCTTCAGGGCTTAAGTGTATTACAAATTCAAACTTGCAGTATTCTCCGTCAGACACTGTATAGCAGCTCCTTACCCCTGAGCAGCTGCCGTCATTCCTGCACACATAAGTAATGTCTTTCTTGCCGCCTGCAAATACTGTTTCATTTCCAATCTTTGCCTCAAACTTTCCCTGCTTCGCAATAAGCTCGCTTACTTCTTCCTTTGAAACGCCTGCTATTTCTATAAGAATGAAAGTTTCGCCCTGCCAGTCAGCCGCGCTTCTTATTCTCATGTCACTTAGCCCGTAAACATTAAGCCTGTTGCCAAGGACGCTTATCAGGTCAGAGATATCATTGTCTGACACAACGCCGTCCGGGGATATCGGCTTAAGAAGCACTCTTGTTCCGCCTTCAAGGTCAAGCCCTTTCTTAAGGTTATTTTTTGAAGCCTCGCCCACTGTTATTTTCGGAGCTCCTCTTGCAAGGAACGCCGCATCAGCCTTGTCTGTTTTTATTTTTATTATTTTAAGCGGGAGTATCTTGTCAAGCGCCTCATCAAGCTCTGTCTTGTTTTCAACAGGCATCTTGTTTACAGAAAGTATTATGTCATCTTTCTGCAGTTTTGAAAAAGGCTCTGAGGATATTACTGTATTGTTTTCATCAGTTGAAAACCCGAAGCTGTCTGTAACTTCATATTCCACAAGCGTAAAATCATCCCTGCGCATGACTTCGGCTGAAAACAGGGCAGGCTCATTCTGGAGCTTTTCCATTGCTGTCTTGAATTCAAAAACAGTTGTTATCGTCTGCTCATTCACTGACTTTACAATCTGCCCGGGTGCAAGCCCTGCAAGCGCAGCATCGCTTCCCGGCTCCACGTTTTTTATCTGCACTCCTGAAGCATAAGGCGTCGGCTTTATTGCAAGCAGCGAGAATATAAGGAATGCAATCAATATCCATACCCTGATTGGCATCTTGAACTTTCCCATTTTACTGCCCGCCTGCCTTTCTTTTTACCCACCATACAAGAACCCCTGTATTGAACAGGTAAGTGACAACCATGTCATACAAAAGCCCTATTATTATTATCAAGAATATTTCTTTTATTACAAAGCTGTTGGAAACAAAATAGCCCGCTGTCAGGGCAACTATTGTAGTCAATGTCATTGTAAGCCCTGTTTTCATTCCGTCAAACATCCTTTCAATCACGCTTCTCTCTTCCTGTCTTTTCAGCGCTTTTGTCGTAATCAGGATGTCAGTGTCAACTGAATAGCCGATAAGCATAAGCAGGGCTGCTATTCCCGCTGTTGAAAGCCTTATACCTGCCAGGTTCATTATTGCAATGGGAAATATCATGTCGCAGAATGCGCAGAAAACAACTGTGAATGAAGGGATTACTGAGCGGAATGTGATAAGGACAACCACTGCCATGAACGCAAATGCCAGAAGAATTGCAGTAAGCATCTGCCTGTAAAATGACTCGCCAAGGCTGCTTCCCACCTGTTCTGCAGAATAATTCTCTTTTGTCAGCAGGAATCCGCTGCTTTCCTTCTGCATTCTTTCCTGGACAACTGCCTTGATATCTGCTTCCTCAACATCAGACGCCTCTATTATGATTCCTGTCTGCTCGCTGGTCCCGAATTCAGTCAGTGTCCTTACAAGAATGTCCGAGCCTGCAAATCTTGAAGAAAGATATTCTTCCATGTCATCTGCTTTAAGCTCTGTTGATATTGTCAATGTAAGCCCGCCCTTAAGCGAGACATCCCTGTCAACAAAGTCGCCTGTCTTCACATAATGATTTCCGATAATGCCAAGGCAGGCTATTAAAATGACAACCGGAATAATCATCAGCCATTTGTAGTGATTTGCATACCACTCTTTTAAGTCTCCCGAGCCACGCGAAGGGAGGCTTGGAGCGCTAGCGACAAAGTCCATATCTGGAAAAGGAAACAGATTAAGGTTTATATATCTTTAGGTTTTTGGCATAAATTATTCAGGGGCGCCAAAAAAAGATACAAGGCAAAAGTTAAATAGGGATTCTGCTTTATATTTGGCATGGATTTCGCATTTGTTACTGAAACACTGAAATCAGGCGCAGCAGTGCTTTATTCTGAAGTGCTTTCAAGGATATGGCTCATAACAAAATCTGTTTTCGCCCACCCTGAAATGCTTTGGGCAATAGTGCCGATTGCGGTTTCAATGATTCTTATTTCGTATTATTTCGGAAAATACAAGAAAGAGGAGCTTGGCTGGAACACTGCCTTTGGAAACAGCGTTGTCATGCTGTTTGCGTGCATGAACCTTTACAGGCACCTTCATGAAAGCAGTATGCTTGGATTCAACAGCTATACAATGCTTGTAAGCGTCATCATGCTTGAGGGGTTTGCCCTTACATTGCTTGATTTCCTCCACGCAATGCCAAAATCATTTGCATACGCCCTCTCTTCCGGAATGACTGTAAATACAATACTGATATTCCTTTCAATAATAGTTTACGGCAGGATTCCGATGGATTACATAACAGCATTGGCTGTAGGGGTAATGGCGTTTGCAATAATCCTCCTTATGAGAATAATGCAGTTCTTCGAGCTTGCAAGCGAGGATGACGGGAAGGAAGAGTAATGCTCTATGACATTATTATTGTTATAGCTGCGCTTGCAATCCTCATAAAGTCAAGCGATTATTTTGTGGATGCATCTTCAAAAATTGCAAGGGCATTCGGAGTTTCAGAATTTGTTATAGGTGTAACTCTTGTCGCAGTCGGCACTTCCCTGCCGGAACTGGCAAGCTCAATAGCAGCCTCATTTTACAAAAACAGCCAGCTTGTCACAGGGCCTATAATAGGGGCGAATATCGCAAGAATAGGGCTTGTGCTGGGAATCTGTGCGGTAATAGCGCCCATTATAATAGAAAAAAGAGTTTTCACAAAAGAGGGATTTTACCTGCTTTTCATATCGCTCATATTTGCTGTTTTTGCATTTGACAAGAATATAGGGCGGATTGAAGGCATTATCCTGCTGGTTTTATTCATGCTGTATATGCTTTGGCTTTTTGAAACAGACATCCTTAAAGGCGGGCTAAGGAGGCTTTTTTCAAACACGGGCGAGAAAGGGCTTTTTTACGGAATGAAAATGCTGAAAAATGAGTTTTCGCAAAATTCAAGCAGGGCGCCTGATATAACTTTAAGTTTTATTGCAAAACAGGGCATTATAATTGCCTTAAGCTGCGCTGCCTTGTTTTTTTCCGCAAAATACCTTATTCCTTCACTTGAGAATCTTGCACTGCTTATGAAAATACCCGATACAGTGGTGGGGCTTTTGGTGCTTGGCTTGGGCACCACTCTCCCTGAAATGGTTGTCTGCATATCAGCTGCAAGAAAGAATATGGGCAACATGATAATGGGCACAATAATCGGAAGCAACATCGCCGACACTCTTTTGGTTATAGGAATAAGCAGCCTTATTCACCCGATATCCCCTTCCCTGCTTGCAATTGCCTACTATATGCCGGCGATGATCCTGTTTACAGTGCTCTTGCTTGCATTCATAAGGACAGGATGGGTCGTAAGGATGTTTGAAGGTTTTGCTCTTCTTCTGCTGTATGCAATATTCCTCGCAGTAATGTTTTATTTCATAAAAACAGGATTCTTGTCAGGCATTGCGGCAGGATAGTTCCAACAACAAGCTTTATTAACCATATTCTACATTAATTTTATCAATGGAAGAAGAGGGAATATTCAAAACTGACAATTTATGCAAGTTTTTTGGCAAGAAAAGAGTTCTTAATAACATAAACCTGAACATACCAAAGGGAAGCTATTTTGGGATTATAGGGCTGAGCGGCTCGGGAAAAACAACACTGATAAATATCCTGATAGGATTCTGGAAGCAGACAAGCGGAAAGGTTTTTTTTGACGGAAAGCAGCTCAAGTTCAGCAAGAAAAGGCTTCACGAGAACATAGGGTTTGCAACGCAGGGAATATCTGTTTATCCCCTCCTGACTGTAAGGGAAAACCTTGCATACTTTGGAAGGCTTTACTCCATGAAGGATGAAAGCATAAAGAAAAGGACAAAGGCAATACTGGATTTAATGGACCTTAGCGAAGCAGAAAACCTTCTTGCAAGGGAGCTTTCAACAGGAATGATAAGAAGGCTTGATATTGCCTGCTCATTAATCCACAATCCCAAGGTGCTTTTCCTTGACGAGCCGACAGAGGACCTTGACCCTGTGTTAAGAAAGGAAATGCTCGCGCTAATCAAGAAAATAAACGACCAGGGCAAGACAATTATCATGACTTCCCACATGCTTGACGAGGTGGAAGTTGTATGCAGCAAAATAGCAATTATTCACAACGGGGAAATTATTGAGTGCGGCTCCCCTGATGAGCTTAAGGGAAAATATTCAAAAAATGAGGAAATCCATCTTTCAACAACACCGGGCAATTATGATTCAATACTTAAGAAGCTCGGCAAGCTTGATATTTCAAATATCGTGATGAAGAGAAACAAGATTGTGCTTTACACTCCCAAAGCCGAAAAAGTGCTCAAGCACCTTTTAGGCATAATAGACAGCAGCAGGGAAAAGATAGTGAGCTTGAAGGTGCACAAGCCGACAATGGAAGAAGTGTTTGAATACATAACAAAAAGGCATTAAAAATGGCATTTAACATGATTGCAAAAAAAGAAGAGACAGACAACGTGAAAACAATGTTTGATGCAAAAAAAATGTCTGCAAAAAGGGACTATTCAGGCATCATGGATGATGTGCAAAAAAGAGGCAGGGGATTCTTTTTCATAAAACTTCTGCGCATCATCATAAAGAACTACAAGCTGATAATAAGAACAAGGATATCAGCCCTTATTTTCCTGCTTGGGCCGCTGATTATAATGGCGCTTGTAAGCATAGGATTTAACACTTCAACACTTTATGGCGTTAACATAGCCGCATTCTCAGAAAGTTATTCTCCGCTTGCAGAAACACTGATTGCAAACCTGAGCAGCGGGGAGTATGGGATAACAAAAACCCCGAGCGAACAGGAATGCATGGATTTTGTAAAGCTGTCAAGATATCCTGTCTGCATCATATTTCCAAAAGACATGGCAATGGACAACAGCGCAAGGAATGTAATCACATTGTATATTGACGAATCAAGGGTTAATATTGCAAATGCAATCAGCGAAAAGCTGAGCGCAAAAGTGGAACTGCAGGCTTCAGAACTGAGCGCAGGCGCAGTAAGCCAGATACTCGGCGCATTGGACAATATCAACAGGGAAACAGAAGCAGGAAAAAGCGCCGCATTAAGGCTGACGACAAACAATGCAGAAGAGGCTGCAAAGCTTTCGGATTCAGTTGACAAGATTGCCTCAATTGACTTTAATGCTGGAACTCTTGATGCAAGCGCCGCAACAACAGAAATAAGCAGCATACAGGATGATCTTAATCTCAGCTCAAGCGTATTTTCAACACTTACAAGCCATATCAACAGCATGGTATCCAGCTATAACTCCCTGAAATCAACGCTTGACACTGCAAAAACAAAGGCAGGCGAAGCGCAGACAAGCGCGCAGGAAGCAAAAAACAAGGTTAATGCAGACACATCAATAATCAAGGATGCAAACAACAGGTTTGGAAACATAAAAACAAGCATAGAAGGGGTAAAAATAACAAATGTTGATGCAATTGTCAGCCCCTTGAAAATAAGCGTCCAGCCGCTTACAAAGACAAAGAACTATTTCCTGTACATACTTCCGTCTTTGCTTATCCTGCTTATAATGCTTGTAAGCCTGCTGATAAGCTCCACAGGAGTGATAAGGGAAAAAGAATCATCGGCATCTTTAAGAAATTTCATAACGCCGACAGGCACAATGACTTTCCTGCTTGCGCATTATCTCACTTACATCAGCATAATCTTTGTGCAGACAATGCTGATTATGGGGGTTATCAGCATATTTGTAAAGGGAATAGCAATTACAACTTACCTGCTTGCAGCCGCCTTTATGCTTGTGTTTGCGACTGTATTCATATTCATCGGCATGTTCATCGGCACTATATTCAATACAGGGGAAACAGCGACTGTTGCATCGGTGTCTGTGGCAATCATAACACTTGTGTTCTCAAATGCCATAATGCCTCTTGAGATATTGTCCGGATTCCTAAGGACGATGGTGGAATACAACCCGTTTGTAATGATGGAGGGAATCCTGAAAGGGCTTATACTGTTTGAGTCAGCTCTTGCAGGCATAAACCACTTGTATGTGCTTTTCGGGTTCATAGCAGTGGTTGCGGCTGCGACTGTCATTGCGCAGACAATGAGAGAAAGAAACATGAATTAGCTTGCAGCAAGCAGTTATTATAATCGGTGTGAATTATTATTCTGAAGGCGGAACGCTTTTATACTGAATCAGGCAATTTATCCTTATGCTCACTTACAAGAACCTTACAATAATAGGCACTTCCCACATTGCAGTGCAAAGCATAAGGGAAGTTGGCAATGTCATAATGCTCCAAAAGCCGGATGTTGTTGCGCTGGAGCTTGACGCAGACAGGTTCCTTGGCTTGATGCACAAGAAAAAAAGAAAAATAACATTAAAGGACATAATGGCTACAGGTGTTAAGGGATTTTTCTTCAATCTGATAGCTGCGTGGGCTGAAAAAAAGCTTGGAAAGATGGTGGGCACTTCCCCGGGAGATGAGATGAAAACAGCAGTGAAAGCGGCTGCTGAAATAAAAGCAGAGGTTGCATTGATTGACAGGCACATAAGCGAAACAATCAAAAGCCTTTTCAGGCAGATTACGTGGAGGGAGAAGTTCAGGTTTATATGGGACATTCTATCATCTCCTTTTGCAGGCAGGAAAAAGAAAATGGCATTTGACCTGACAAAAGTGCCTGACAATGCGTTTATTGAGAAAATTGTCAGAATGGTTAAAAAAAGATACCCTTCAGTATATAAAGCCCTGATTCAGGAGAGAAATGAGATTATGGCAAAACATTTATATAATCTTATGCAGAATAAAGGTTCTGTTGTCGCAGTTGTCGGCGCAGGGCACGAGGAAGGAATCATATCCCTGCTTAAGGCAATGCAGAAGTAAGAATATTTCAAAGGAGCAAGATGGAATACACAAAACGCGAGCTAAAGTATTTTGCAGTTATAATCCTTACTTTGGCTTTTGCATTTGCATTCAATGACAATGCCCCGGAATTCTCATGGGCGCACTGGCTTGTTAATTTCTTGAAGATGCTCGTGTTTGTCGCAATCAGCGTTTTCGTGCATGATTTTGCGCACGACATGGCTGCAAGAAAGTACGGGTTTATCAGCGAGTACAGGGTTTGGGGCATAAAGAGATTCGGGCTCAATAAGCAGGCTTTCCCTAAAAAAATAAGATTTCTTGGAAAGGACATTGTGATAAACTCATTCCCTGTTGGAATAGTGCTCTGCATTCTTGTTGCAATTTTTTCAAACGGAAAACTTTTCTTCACAGCAGTAAGCTCTTACGGGCTTGTCATCAAGAAAACCCACAGGTTCGGGCACAAGATGGTGGAAGTCACTGATTTGGAAGAGGCAAAGATAGCACTTGCAGGCCCGATGGCGAACATACTTCTTGCGCTTTTATGCAAGATAATAAATGCTGATGCGCTTGCAGAACTTGTTTTGATAAACTCAATAATGCCTGTGTATGACATGCTCCCGATATTCGGGCTTGACGGAATGAAAGTGCTTGCCGGCTCAAGGCCCATATACATATTCAGCTTCATATTCATACTGGCGCTTGCAATACTGCTTTATACATTAAGCTCAGCCCTGCCTGCATTGCTTATTTCAGCGGCAATTGCCCTTGTGCTTTTTTTGGCATACATTTGGCGCGCAATTACAAAATAGGATAATTGTTTTTCATAATCATTAAAAACCCCTTCTTGCGTAATATACATCATATGAAGATAGCTTTCACGCAGGCATACTACCTTCCCGTGATAGACGGGCCGGGGCAGGTTATTCACGAGATTGCAACAAGGTACGCAAAAGAAGGGCACGACGTGCATGTTTTCTGCTCAGACAGCGACAAGTACAGGACAATTGAAAAAAAAGAGGAAGTTATTGAAGGTGTTAAAGTGCACCGCTGCAAAAACTGGTTTACAATCGCAAACTTCGCAACATTCTGGCCTTCTGTCCTGCCAAAGCTGATGAACGGAGATTTTGACATAATACATTCGCACGTGTCAGGGCATTCATATGTCCTCTTTTCCGCAATCGCCGCAAGAATCAAGAAAGTCCCGCATATCCACACAACCCACTGCTGCTGGACTTCGGGCTACCGCTCATTCGGCGGAAGAATTGCTGTCTGGCTTGTATACCACACATTTCTTCCCTGGATGTTCAAATGGACAGACAGGATTATCGCAATCACGCCGTGGGAAATAAACGAAATTCAAAAGCACGGCGGAAAAAAAGAAAGAATAAGAGTCATACCAAACGGAATGAACGAGATATTTTTCAAGAGAATCAATAAAAATAATTTCAGGAAAGAGCATGGAATACCTGCAAGGGCAAAGATTGCATTGTTCTTCGGCAGGCTGAATCCCACAAAGGGAGTTGACAAACTCGCATTGGCTGAAACTGAAATCCTAAAAAAAAGAAATGATATTCATTTTGTTTTTGTCGGCCCTGACGAGGGAATGCTTGAAACAGCAAAAGATATAGCAGGTAAAAATAAAAATTTTCATTTCATAGGCCCTATTCGCGACAGGAAAAAAGTTGCAGAGATGTATCAGGCAGCTGATGTATATTGCCTGCCGTCATACAGGGAAGGGCTGCCTTTGACTTTGTTTGAGGCAATGGCTTCAGGCTTGCCCATTGTCGCATCCCCTGTAAACGGAATACCTTATGAAATGAAAGACAATGAAAACGGAATATTTGTGCAGTATGGCGATATAAGCGGGCTTGTGAAGGCAATTGCAAAAACAATTGATGATAAAAAATTTGCGTCAAAAGTGAAAAAAAACAATATTAAAAGGGCAAAGCAGTATGACTGGACGCTGATTGCAAACAGGGTCATGGGTGTCTATAAAGAGGCTTTAGCGGCAAAGGCAAAAAGATAACTATTTAAATATGTATTTGCTATCCATCAATATAAATATGAGAAAGCGCGGCTTTCTCTATCGCATAAATATGCATATTTATACGATATTCAATAAAAGGAGGAATATATATGCTAAAGATAAAGCAGGTAACAGATGTATACGACATGCAGGTCTTTACTGACACCGGAGAATATTTCGGCGATGTAGAGGAAGCCATACTCCAGGGAAACAAGGTGTACGGCTGGCGAATAAGGGCAACGAGAAACTCGTTCCTTACAAAGCTTCTTGGCGGCGCCAAGGGCGTTGTAGTGCCTCACAACCTCGTGAAGGCAATCGGCGACGTAATGGTTGTCTCAAAATCCGCAGTCCCTGCATATGACGAGAATGAAGAAACAGGGCAAACAACAACCGAAATGTAACTGACTTTTTTATTTATTATTTTTTTATAAATTCATTTATATTGCTTTAGTTTTTTCAGAGGCAAAAGGTTTATATATTGTATTGCTCTAATTCTTAGTAAGTAAAAGGGCTTAAAATGGCAGAAACAGCATTCGGTGCAGTAATAACCTTCCTTGAGAAGCTGGGCTTCTTTGACGTAATACTTCCTTTTCTGCTTGTTTTCACAATAGTGTTCGGAATTCTTGAAAAGACAAGAGTTTTCGGCGTTGAAAAAATAGGCGACAAGGAATACCCTAGAAAAAGCATCAATTCAATGGTTGCATTCTCAATTGCATTCTTCACAGTTGCTGCAAAACAGGTTGTGACTTCACTGCAGGTTTCCCTGCCGAATGTTGCATTAATACTGATAATAGTTGTCTGCTTCCTGATGCTTGCAGGCTCATTCATGGGGGACAAGCCGTTCAGCCTTGAAGGAAGAAAATACTGGGTTGGATTCCTTACAGTAGTAATGTTTCTGGCAGTTGTATTCATATTCCTTAATTCATTCGGATGGCTCGACCCGATAGTTGATTTTTTTGCAAGGAACCTTAATACAGCGCTTATGCCTATAATATTTTTAGTCGTGATTGTCGGAGCAATAGCTTTTGTTGTCGGCGGCGGCAAGAAGGAAAAGAAGGAGGAGAAGTAAATGGTGTTTGAAGGCGTTAATTTCAGTGACATGATTAAACAGCTTGAGCAGATGGGATTTTATGAGGTTATACTGCCTTTCATGCTTGTATTCACAATAATGTTTGCGCTGCTGCAAAAGATAAAATTATTTGGAGCAGACACGAAAAACATCAACATTGTTGTTGCAGCTGTAATAGCATTCTTCTTTGTAAGAGTGCCTGCAATAATTGCAACAGTCAACCAGTTCCTGCCAAAGATTTCAATGATTGTTATTGTATTGCTTATGTTCCTTTTGATATTGGGAGTATTGGGCTCAGGCGAATCAACAGGATGGACAGGCTGGCCTTTTTTTATAGGAATGGCCGGAGCTGTTATCGGAATAATATGGGCTGTTGCCACATCAGTGCCCGGGCTTAGCACATCATGGCCGAGATGGCTTGTTCTGTCGTCGCAGGACAAAGCAATCTTATTGGCAGTTGGCATATTCGTGTTATTGATATGGGTGTTCAGTGACAAGAAAGCTGACAATGACAAATTCAAGGTAACAAAGGAATTCGGACCTAGCTCGTTTGGGTTTAAGGGAGGAAAATAAATGGCAAGCATACTGGATATAGGGATTTTGGATTATTTTGTCCCTGTATTTGTATTCCTGTTTGTGTTTGCAATACTCTTTGCACTGCTTGAAAAGTTTGCTTTCTTTGGAAAAAACAGGGGATTGAATGCGCTGATTGCATTTGCAATCGGTTTCCTGTTCATACTTACCCCTGACCTGCTGGGCATTGTAAAGATTATAACTCCGTGGTTCACTGTATTGTTTGTGTTCCTCGTATTGGTAATGCTCCTGTTCATGTTTGCAGGAGTTAAGGAAGACAGCATAAGCGCGGCAATAAGCGAGAAAGGCACTGTATGGGTTATTGTTGTGATATGCATAGTGATTCTTGTTTACGCCCTTACCCAGGTTTATGGCGAGCAGATACAAACCATTTACGGAGGGGAAGACATAGAAGGAGATTCTTCTGTCACAGGACAAGTTGGCAAGATAGTGTTCCACCCTAGAGTTCTTGGAATGTTCCTCCTGCTTTTGATTGCTGCGCAGGCAGTCAGGTTCATAGCAAGCAAAGAGTAGTATTAAAAATGGCACTGGAACAGTTGATATTTGATTTGGGCGAATTAAAATTAAACATTACTGCAAAAATGGAAGGCAACGGCTCTTCTTTGTATATTGTAAAGGCAAGCCTTGGCGGCAAAGAGTATTTTGCGCGCTATGATTATGATAAAGAATGGTTCATTGATGATATTTTCGGAGGAATTCAGCTGCCAAACAAGACATTTATAGAGCAGGATATATTAAGGAGAAATGTTACTGAAACATATGCCGGCTTAGTAAGACATGGATTTATTTCTTTCTAGGGATTGCACACTACAAGCCACTTGCTAAAAACTACTAACTACTCCATCTGATGTTTTCTTACTTCCTTCTTCAGCCACTCTTCCCACTCAAAAAGAATTTTCTTTGTGTCTATGTGCCCTGCTTCTTCAAGAATCTGCTCTGAAATCCTGTGGAAAACATCATTTGCCTGTATTACAAATTTCGCCTCAAGCATAAGGGGATTTTTTGTGCGCGCGGCATAATCAACAATCAGCTTCTTTATATCCGCCCTGAGCATTATGTTGTCCCATATCGCGTCCCAGTTTCCTGTCCATTCCTTGACATTTGCTCCCAATGCCTTGAGTATTTCTGATTCGCCGTTTATCAGCTCGGGCGTCGGCTCAAGCTGGTCTGTCTGTGAATTATACCTCATCAGGTCAACAAATGCCCCCTCTGTCATCGGGTCTTCCTCCCACTCTTTTCTCACTTCTGTAATCTGCGTAATTCTTCTCCACGTGTGCAGCCCGTCAGGGCTTTTCAATGGGTTTGCGACAATTATAATGTCAGTAGCCTTGAATGAAGTCTTTGGAACACCCAGGTCATTGACAACCCTGTCATAAACCCCGTAAGGCGAGTCGCCGTGAATAGTGCCTGCGACAGTGTTGGCCATTGCGCCGATTCTCATTGCCTCATACAATGCAATTGCTTCCTTGCTCCTTACTTCTCCTATAATCAGCGCGCTGTTTCCCATTCTTAATGAAGTCCTGATTCCCTCTGCAGCAGACATTTCAGTTCCGCCTTCCATAAGCGCAGCCCTGACTTTCAGCGGCTGAATGTCATAGTTCAGCTTTCTCATTGCCTCTGTCGGAAGTTCAAGTGTATCTTCAACAGTAAGAATCCTGTTTTTCCTCATTATTTCAATCATGCACGCGCCCAATAACGAGGTTTTACCGCTTGACCTTGTTCCTGCAACAAGCAGCGTCCTTGTGCCGTCAACAAGAAAGCTGATAAGACCTGCTGCAAGGGGGTTCAGCATCCTGTTCTTGACAAACAAAGGCAGCGTCCACGGCTCGTCCCTGTGCCTTCTGAAAGAGAAAGCAAGCCCGAAAGGATTCAGCGGCTTTGTAATCATTGAAACTCTTGAAGTTGAATTCGGAAGATGCAGTTCAGTGTCAAGTATGGGGTTTGCCTCATCCAATGGCCTTCCGCTCAGCAGCCTGAATTTTGAAGCCCAGCTTTCTGTGTCAGTCCTGGCAGGTATGAGGTTTGTTGTGCAGTTGCCGAAAGTCTCGTGCAGGACAAATATGGGAACTTCGCCGTTTGGCGAATTAATCTGCACATCCTGCACCCTCGGGTCCTTTAAGATAAGCTCCATGAAGCCAAACCCGATTGTATGCCTGATAATAATCTCAGTAAGGAGCTTGATGTCTTTCATTGAAAGCTCAACATTCTGCGCCTCTGCAAGCTCCCTTAACAAATCCTTTCCTATGTTTGAAAATGTGTTCCTTAGCTTGTGCGGGTCAAGAAACTGGTCCTCTTTCGGCTTGTGCTCTGAGAGCACTGTTTTTGCCATGTCAACAAGCGCATACTTGTCCTCGCTGATTGTAAACTCCGGCGGAGTCATGTGGTAAAGGAACTTTATGTCATCAGGAACCCTGAATATGGTAACACTTGTGTCCTTGTCAATGCTGTATACTTCCATCTCTTCTCCGCCCATAGGCGGGTTTGCCATCACTCTTGTAAACATGAAGTCAGGCGCAATGACAGCCCTGAAAAAAATCTTGTATATGCTCCTGTCCCCTATGTTGTACCCTGCAAGATACTGCGAAGCTGCCTTGACAATTTTCATTTCTTCAAACATTGTGAGAATTGCTTTCAAAAGCCCAAGAAATATTTCCCTTGAATCCCTCTGCCTTGGCTCTTTTGTCGCATCCTGCTTTGCCAATTCAGCCCTTAAAACCCTCTTGATTTCAACATATGCTCCAAGCGGGTCAGAGCGCAAAAGCTCAAAAACAATTGAGTGTATGACAGCATACCTTTCTGCAAGTGTTCCCTGGTTTTCAAATGACGCGCCCAGCGAGTCAGGGCTTAAAACTTTTTTGGATTTTATCAGGTAGCTGTAAAGGTTTGCAACTTCCACAAGCATCTGCGTCTGCTCGTAAGAGTATTCATAAAATCTTCTCTGCAGGAATATGAGCCTTGCGACAGACGGATTCTCGGCAAGCTTGTCAATGGCATCCATCATTACCATTGCATTGTCTTCAACAGAAGGGGAATATGGAGCCTGCTCGTAATTAACTCTCATTATGTCTTCGTTGCCTTCCTTGACAATCTGGTACCCGCCGGGGGGAACTTTAGTGTTTTCGTCTGCCATATTTCCTCTTTTATAGGTATAGATAAGGGATTAAGGTATATAAAGATTAGCGTGAAAATACAATCAATGAGCAGCAGAAAGGAAAGCCGGCCTCCGGCATTATTATCCTGTTTTCTGTTTCTTTGCATTAAATTCTTTTTTCGCTTTTTTCTCTTCCTTCAGCTTGAAATGCCCTGCCAGCGTTTTCATAACTTCATCGAAAGAAACTTTTTCAGCCATCAATGGCATTAAATCATCATCCCACCTGTGCTTAAGCCTGCTTGCCTTGTTGAACATTTTTGTAATGTCAAACTCTATTCCGGAATCCGCGCATTTCATCCTTACAATTTCATTATCTATTGGAATTCCTGCCTTGAGAATCATGTAAATGTCATAATGGTCCCTTGGCTTGTTTCTTTGTATTGCTGCCCTTACCTTTTCCGCAGCAGCCTCTGCCTTTGCAAGTGTCCTGATTTCAAATTCAGGTATAAACCCTGCATAAAAATGGTTCACAGAATGCATTTCCGGATTTCTTAATATAGTGCCCCTGCTATTGAGATCTATGAACACGCTGCCTTCATATTTTCCGAATGCCCTGTATTTTGCAGTAATCCTTGCAAAGCCTTCCCTCTCTTTTTCAACAGCCATACCGGTGAACAGCCCGCTCTTTTCAAGAATTCCTGTTATCTTCTCAATAATTTCCTTCAAATTCCCCTTAACAGTATAATCTATGTCTTCGCTTAGCCTTGTATGCCTGAGAAATACTTTTTGCAGGGCAGTGCCTCCCTTAAAATATATTCCGTCTATTTCTTTCAGCAGGCAAAGCATAATGGTAATGTAGTAGTCCTTAACAAGCACAAGCCAGCTGTAAGGCATTTTTGATGCTATGTCCCTCAGCTCATCCTCGCTTATTGCCTTGATTCCATCCATTTTCTTGAATCCTTTTTTGGCTGTATCCTGAACCTATGTTTGCTGATTTCTTTTTTTACAGCCCTTTCTGCTTTTGCCTTTGTTGTCCTGTGAAAAACAATCCTTGAGCTTAGCGCTTCAAGAACACCCTGCCTTCTCGTTGTATACACGTCTGTCTGCATGGGAATCTGTTCTGTAAGCCCCCAGTAGTTTGCAGCCGCCCATCCCCCTATGAAGTAATCCTTCCCTCCGCAAGCCTCGTCAGCTATTATGAAAGGGTGCTCTGCCCATTTGCCTGACTTTGCCTTTACAGGAACAAGGCAGTATCTTGTTTTGCCCAGCTTTACTATTCTCCCTTTTTGTATAAGCCCCTTGATAATGTTATACCTTTGCATCCTGCTTTTTGAAAATTGCTCTATATCTTTGGCTGAGAAGAAATACTTTTTGTAAAACTCCAGCCACGACACAATTTCCATCTCCTTGCTTGACAATCCTCGCATTTTTAACACCAATTAGTAAGTTATTTACTAATTAGTGTTAGTAAGTTTATAAACTTTTCTGTTTGGGGGTTAAATCCATTATCAATATGCTGTCTTCTATCTCTTTGAACTTTCCTTTTTCCAGAAGCTCTGCGAATCTTTTCACGGATATTTCTTTTGCCATAAGAAATCACAAAGCAGGCAAGCATATAAACGCTGCGCGTTCGCATGGCAAGTGGCAAGTGGTATGCATATTTTCGGCGAAACTATACTTATTTTCAATAGAAGGCTCATTCTTCCGGATTATCCTCGGAACAGAATTCGTGTTTTTTATAGTTTTTCTGGAAACCACTTGACAAGAAAGCTCTAGATTGTGGCATACTATCATACTATTAACATACCACCAATAAATAGATTTATATTCTGTTTTACCCTAGTTTAGTACGATATGATTAAGGCAATGCTCTTTGACGCAGGCGGAGTAATAGTAAAAACAGGAAACCAAATCAGCATGTTTGCCAGAATCTTCAGGCCAAAAAACAAGCAGAAACTGTGGGAAAAGATTAACCATTATAACGGTCCGCTATGCGCCGGAAAGATGTCTGAGAAAGAATACTGGAGAATCATAGCAAAATCAGAAGGAATTGACCCTGGAAAGATACCTGATAACTTATGGGCTAAAAACTATGAAAAAACAACCAAGATAGATCCAAAAATGGTATCGTTGTTAAAAAGATTAAGAAAGCGCTACAAAACCATTCTCATCTCCAATACAATCAAGCCCCATGTAATTATCAACAAAAAAAGAGGGCTGTTTGATAATTTTGATGATGTCATAAACTCAAACGAAGTGCACCTTTCAAAGGATACAAAGGCTATCTTCAAGCTTGCCTTGAAGAGAAACCATCTTAAAGCCAAAGAATGCATTTTTATTGACGATATCCAAAAGTTTGTAGATATTGCAAAGTCTGCTGGAATCCACGGAATTCGCTTCAGGAATGTAAGGCAATTAAAAAAAGAGCTTTCCCGGTTAGGGGTTTTATAAAACAATAAAAAAAGGCAAAGTGCTAAAAGAGCATTAATTCATGCCGGAGGCCCGCCTTCTCTGCCCGCCACTTCCCTGCCAACCGCCCACTACACACTACAAACTACTTTCCCAATAATCAACCCCACCATTAGATATATAAACATAATTCCCTTTAATTAGGGCATGGAAGGAGAGGCTGAACAGCAGGGCCAGGACATAATTGTCGAACTTGTCAACAGGATAAGGATTCTTGAGAGCAAATACACTCTTATGAGCGAAAGGCTTCTTCTTGTCAACCAGAACATGATAGAGCACCACAAGAAACTTACAAAGGACATTAAGGCGGAAGAAGCAGAGATAAGGGATGTAAAAAATGACCTTGAAAAAGTCAAGAACATACTTAAGCATTTGTCAGAAGAGGCTGCGAATTTTTCAAGAAAGGACGAGGTAAAGCTATTGGAAAAGTATATTAAGCTGTGGAACCCTCTTAATTTTGTGACAGACAGCGATGTGAAAAACATCGTGCAGAGGGAATTAAGGCGGATTGAAGAGGGAAAACAGGATAATATTCCTGCCCAGAATGAGCCCGCAAGGGCAAAAGAGCCTGAACAGCCAATGCAAAAGAAAGAGGTGAAACTGAATGCCGGAAGAAAACCCTAATGAGAACATGCAGATTTCTGCAATAAACCAGGTTGAGGAAGATATTCCGGTGCCGGCTCCGACACCAACTGCTGCAATGCCGTCAATGACGCCTTCTGCAGAGCTTCCGCAAATGCCTTCTTCAACTTCAATGAGCTATGACGAGATGCAGTCTGTTGTTGAGGAAATAATTGAGGAAAAATGGAAAGACATGCTGACCAGCATGGGCGACATCACAACCTGGAAAGTGCAGGTTGAGGATGACATGGAATCTGCAAAGCAGGAAATTCTCAGGCTGCAGTCAAGGTTTGACACAATGCAGGCAGCAATGATTGGAAAAGTCGGAGAATATGAAGGCTCAATGAAAGACCTTTCAGCCGAGATGAAAGCGCTTGAGCAGGTAATGCAGAAGATTCTGGAGCCTTTGACTTCAAACATAAAAGAGCTTGGCAGAATTGTTGAGGACCTCCGGGCTAGAAAAAAATAAGTATATTGCTGTGTAAGAATAAGTATTCTTTGAAACATTTCGGTGGGCACGAACGAAGTGAGATGCCCGCCTTGATGATCAAACTGTCTGCAGTTTGTTTGTTGAGGATTTAAGGGCAAGGAAGAAGTAATCTCTGCCCATATTCTTTGTTTTCGTTTTGCCAACAACTACAAACTACCAACTAAACACTACTAACTACATTTATAAATCCAAAAGCCCACTAAAATAGCATATTTAGAATTATATAAAAGAGGGATAAGTGAACTAATAATGGGCATACTGGGCTCTGACGCAAACGTTGAAAAAATAATGGGCAGGTACGGCATGAAGATAGATTCAAGGCTTGGTCCCAACATGATGGACGAGCCGGGCCCTGAAAAGATTTTCTCAAAGGATTACACTGTTTTCAGGGATGAGGCATTGAAGTCAAGCCTGGGATTTTATGAACAGGCGTGCAATTTTGCGGAAAAAGTGCTGAAGGTTGAGCCAAAGCCCGAGGATGCAAAAAAGCTGGATGAGGCAATAGAAAGGTGCCATCTCGGCATCACTCCCGCCGGAGCTTATTCCCTTGGCACTCTTGTGATGATAATGCTGATAATACTCGGCGTTGCAATACTGGGAATCTCATTTTTTCTTACAGAGGCAGGCATAACCTGCTCAACACAGCTCCTGCTTCCCATAATACTTATTATCGGAGGAATAGCTTGTGTCAAGATAATAAGCAATTATCCCCTGCATCTTGCAATGAAATGGCGCCTGCAGGCGTCAAACCAAATGGTTCTCTGCATATTATATATAGTGATGTACATGAGGCACACTTCAAACCTTGAGCACGCGATAAAGTTTGCAGGAGAGCATATCGGCAATCCTCTTGCCCTGGACCTGAGAAAAATAGTATGGGATGTTGAAACGCAGAAGTATTCAAACATAAAGACGGCAATTGACATTTACCTTGAGCAGTGGAAGGACTTCAACCTTGAATTCATAGAGGCATTCCACCTTATTGAGTCGTCATTGTTTGAAGGCAATGAGCAGAGAAGGGTTGAGCTTCTTGAAAAAGCCCTTGAAGTAATGCTTGAAGGAACTTACAACAACATGATGCATTATGCGCAGGAAACAAAAGGGCCCATCACAACGCTTCACATGCTTGGAGTCATACTTCCTGTATTGGGCTTGATAATCCTCCCTCTTGTGGGCGCATTCATGGGCGTAAAATGGTATCAGCTTGCCCTGCTTTACAACATCGCTCTTCCAATAGGTGTTTATTTCATGGGATACAGGATAATGGCAAAAAGGCCGGTGGGATATGCGCAGACGAATATTTATGAAAGTCATCCAAAATACAGGAGCATGAGAATGTATATCTCAGGCGGAGTGGAAGTAAGCCCGAAAAAGATTGCGTGGATATACGGCTCAATGATAGTTCTTATCGGACTTCTGCCTTTGGTTATGCACATGGTAATGCCCGGAACAGATTTCCCTATAGGAGACCCTGAACAGCCGTTTGGATGGATTCTTGAATACAAGGATGTTGACATGCTCTGCGGGGACACAGAAGTCACAAAAACAGCAGGACCTTTCGGAATAGGCGCATCATTGCTCAGCCTGCTTATCACTCTGGGAATTGCAGTTGGAATGGGCATGTATTACAAGATACGCTCAAACAGGCTAATGGTTGTAAGGAATGAGACAAAAAAGCTTGAGAATGAATTCCAGGGCGCATTGTTCCAGCTTGGCAACAGGCTTGGCTCCGGAATACCCACTGAAATGGCATTCAGCTCTGTCGCTGAAACACTTCACGGCACACCAACAGGAAACTTCTTTGCAATAGTTGACAACAACATAAGAAGAGGCGGAATGAGCGTCAGGAATGCAATCTTTGACGAAAAAGTGGGAGCAATAAACGAATATCCAAGCTCCTTGATTGACAGCTCAATGAGGGTTTTGGTTGAAACATCAAACAAGGGCCCCGCTGTTGTGTCAAAGGCAATGATTAACATCTCAACATACCTTGACAGGATTAACAAGGTTAATGAAAGATTAAAGGACTTGCTTGCAGAAACATCAAGTTCAATGAAAGCGCAGGTTTCATTTTTGTCGCCTGTAATATCAGGCATTGTTGTGGGCATAGGCACAATGATTACCGCAATAATGGGCGGGCTTGCAAGCACGCTTGAAATGCAGGGCGGAGCAGAAACAGGCGGTTTGGGCGGAATCCCCATTGACATGTTTGACTTGTCAGGGTTAATGCCCCCTTATTTCCTGCAGATTGTTGTGGGAATTTACCTTGTTGAAGTCATATACGTGCTTACCATACTTGGAAACGGAATAGAAAACGGGGTTGACAAATTAAACGAGGAATATTCGCTCGGCAAAAACTTATATAAGGGCACTGTCTTTTATATAGTGGTGGCAGGGCTTACGATGCTTGTGTTCAATGCCCTGGCTGCAATGATTGCGCAGAAGGCATTGGCAGCAGGATAAAAAAGAGGAAAAATTGGCAACAAGAAGCGTGATAATGCTGGTTTTGGCAATACTGGTTGGAGTATTGATATTTGCAATAGTAATGAAATTAAAGTCAGGCGCTAACCTATGAAAATGTTCAGCAAGAAAGGAGAGATAGAAACAAGCATGCTTGTAAAGATAATATTGTATATTGCGGCAGCTGTTGTAATCGGGGGCATTGTGTGGATGGTTGTTGGCGGCATTAACATGAAAGACATGAAAGAGTACGGCTGCTGGGCTTCAAACGGATTCAGGTCAGGCAGCATAATAACAAAAGAGCTTCTTCCGTCTGCGTGCGACATCTTCAATGTTGAAGAGCCTGTTGACATGAAAGGGCTTGCCTCAATGATGAAAAAGTCATGGTGGATGTACGGCAAGGGAGACTGGGACTTTGAGGCAGGAGATGACAAAGAAACAATGGTTTATTTCTTCTCTGTTTCAGAGGACATTGACATTATGCAGTTCATGGGCTATCTTTATGCAACAAGAGACGGAACTCCTGTTGGCAATCTCGCAGATTCAGATTACACTTACCTTGAAAAAGGCTCGCAGGGAAGAACAATCTGCACAGGAAAGCAGATTCACGGCACAGGCGGTGCTGAAGGCAAGCCCATATTAAAAAAGCTGGATTCAGAAGGAAGGCCTGCGTATTATTACATAATGTTCTGGGACGATACAGAGATATTAGGGCAGGGCGGGGAATATGGCGACAAGATAGTGATTGCAGGAAAGCCAAACCTGAAGCAGGAAGGGGCTTATTACTGCTGGTCGCTTGTTGACCAGAGCCAGCTGGTTGAGATACCATATGGAGGAGACAGGCGGTACATAATAAACAGGATTGCAGGAGCGCTGGGGTTATGACAGGATATTTCAAAACAAAAAAAGGAAAGCTTGCCCTTGATTATGTTGCAATATTACTGCTTGCGCTGGTGGTGCTTGTTGTAATGCTCATATTCAGCGGAAAGCTGAGGGAAAAGTCATTAGATGCATGGCAGAGTTTTCTGTCAACAATAGGATTAAGGTAAAAACATGGAAGAAAGCACAAGCTGGGTGATGTATGCATTGATTATACTTGCAGTGCTTTTTGTAGCAGGCATCATGGTTTACAAATTTTATCCCGAAACATTCTCAGACGTTGCAAAGATTGCAGAAGAGACATTCAAGATGGGCGAGGATGCAAAGAAAAACGAGGCTTTGCAGATTGTCACTGCAAGCACAATCGGCTCAATAATCAACTGCATTGACCACTCACTTGACAACTGCGGCTGCGAGCTTGACATGGAAGCGCTTGAAAAGCTTCCTGAAGGATACAGGGTGTTCCTGCAGAACAGGATTGACAAGACAGACAGTCCTGAGGAAAAATATGTTCTTATTGCCGCCTTTGACGCAAATGACGCGCCTGTCGGAGATGCCTCAAGATTGAATAATCTGCAGATAAGCCTTGCGCTAAGCGCAGAATGGCAGGAAAACGGAAAAAATATGGAAGGAATTCTTTGCAGACCGCTGGAGGCTTATCAGCTGGCAATTCAAACAAAAGACGGGCAGGAAAGCATAGTGCCTGATTTGACTTTTGAAAACATGCTTATTGAAAAGAAGGACGGAAAAATAGTTTTCAAGGCAGGCAGATACGGACCTTACAATTTCTATCACGAGGGCATTGTAATGCAGATGCACAAGATTGGAAACAATATCTGCTTTATGACGCAGGCAGTAAAAGAAGAGCCTGTTAATTTCGGTGATTTGACAGGAAGGGAGGATATGGTTAAGATTATAAAATTTGAAAAACAGGAAAGTGCAACTCCATTTGAAAGAGACAGGCTAACTGAAGAGATGTTCAGAATTCCAGGATGCGAAGGTGAATCAGGGAAGGATTACTCAATAATCTGGCCTGTTAATGCAGAGGATATTACAGGCATTAATTCCTGCGGAAGCAGCCAAGACAGCTTTTCAAGATGGATAAAAATTAATGTGAATGAAAATAATAATGTTTTTTCGCCGATTGCATACGGGGTTGTTGCTGATTATTGTGACTCAAACTGCGGCGAAGAGGGAAAAAGCGTGACAATATATGAGATTCACAGCGCTTACGAGCATTTCCCTGCTGCAAACCGCATTGTTGGAAGGGTTGTAAAAATTGCAGGGCTTAAGACAATAGAGTCTGCATACAAGGCAAAGGCAGAAATAACAAAGACAGGATTCACAGGAGGGGCTGTCTTGAAAGCAGAAGACACAATAGGCACTTCAACATCAGCCATTACACTGATGGAAACCTATAAGAGAAACAATGAAGTTGAAGGGGGCGATGACTGGATATTAAAGAATCACGAGAGGTTTATCGGCAAAAGGAGAACAGAACAGGAAATTCAAAAAGCAATAACATCCCCCGGCATGCTCCTTTGCCATATGCCAAAGCTTCCGGCAGAATATTACAAAGGAGAATGCACAACAGGTGAGTATGACATTTACAGTGATTGCAGGGGAATTGACTGGAGTTCAATGGCAGAGCTTGCAAATGAATTGTCAGCAATGGAAGAATCAGCAGGTCTTTACAACATGATGTTCCCAATGCCTTCAAATTCAAAGATTGCATTGATTCAAAAAGATGCACAAGACAGGGGGGCGCCCTGCAATGAAGAAACGCAGGAAGAAGTTTGCCATACTGATGAAACAGGAAGAACCTGTGAGATGGTCACAAATCCGCGCTCTGCCTCCTGCGAAATGCCTTACAGGTGCCCTGAAGGGGAAACCTGCTTATGCATACAGAACAATCCTGAAGGGCAGTATTACACTGAATTGCAAAGGCAGACATATGACTTGAGGGAAAGTTACTGCATAAAGCTTCCGCCTTACGGATTCCAGCCTGTATTTGCAAAGGGTTCTGTCGAAACAGGAGACAAATCAGTGGAAAAAAATATCTGGATGCAGCGCGCAGGCAACACTCTGGCAATATGCGAAAGTCCGCCTTGCATAAGGTAAATTACCATGGACGAGTTTCCCGTAGCAAACCTTGTTTTCATCATTCTTACAATTGCAATACTTTCGTGCGGGCTTTTTCTTGCAATACAAGTAATGTATCCCCAGCAGCACATTGAAAAGGATTATGAATATTACAAGGACAGGCAGGAGGTTGCAAATGCATTCCACAACCTTGCAAAAGCATACAGGGACTGCAGCGTGGAAGAAAACTGCATGTGCGACATTTACAGGGTTCGCTTTCCTTCTTCGTATTCAATAAAGGCGGAAAATCAGGGATATGACCTGAAGCTTACACTGATTGAAAAAGGAAAACCGTGGATTTCAGAAACAATCACAGGCATGGCAACAGGCATAATGCAGGACAAGGAAGATACAGGATGCTGGAGCAGCGAAAAGCTTGAAATACACGCTGAAAAGAAGGAATGGTATGTGCTTGAAGGCGAAAGCCTGGAAAGGCATTACATGATGAGCTCAATTGAGGAGCTTTACAAGCCAAAGCAGGGAATTGCCTGCATTGTCCCTGAATCCCTTATTCTTTCAGGAAACGAAACAAGGGAGAGCATTGAGGATTATTTTTCGCTGATTCCAAGGTGCACATTCAAGCAAAGGAAAAAAGAGGAGCTGGCTCTTGCATCATTCAAGAAATTTGTAGAAGAATACAATGAATGCGCATTTGCTTCTTCAAAAGGGGTGTGCATGTGCAGCTTTTCAAGAATAAGCCTTCCGGAAGGATATTCAATAAGGCAGGTTTCACAGGAAAAATCAAACTCTTTTGTTCTTGAATACTCTGAAAATGGAAAAAACGCAAAAGAATTGCTTAAGATGGAGGTTGATGCAGAGCCTCTGGCTGAATCATCGGACATGCCTGAATTCAGGAAAGCCGAGATTTGCGTTTCATATTCAAAAAGCGCGCTTGAGTTAAAGAGCGCATGCAAAAAAGGCGAAGTGCTTGCTGAAAAAGCGGTATTCTTCTCAAACAGCTCAAAGGCAGGATTTATTTCAAGGGAAACAGGCATAATAAGGCTGGAAGATGCAAGGCAGAACAGGGCTTCAATAGAGCCGTGCACAATGAAAAAAGGATATGAATTTGTATGGCCTGCTGAAAAGCTTAATGGCGTCCATTACATATCAGAATGCTTCGGCTCCGGAGAAGAAGGATGCAATAAGGGAATTGAAATTCCTGCAGCAGCAGGAAGCCCTGTGTATGCTGCTGAAGACGGAATTGTTGAGTATGCGTCTGAAAGCACAATAAGAATAAGGCACAAAGGCGGCATAAGGACGCAGTATGAGAATGCAGAGCCTGTTCAGGGAATACAAGTTAAGAAACAAGTTGCAAAAGCACAGCAAATAGGGAAAATAGCAAACGGAAAAAAATCCCTTGTTTATTCCCTTACAGACAAATCAGCAAATGCAGAGCTTTTTGAAGATTCAAAAATATGCAGGCAGTATGAAAACAAGGCAGAAGCAATGTCTGTTTTCAGGTACGGGGTCCATTACCTGAATCCTGCGTGCTATTTCAATGAAAATACAAGAAATTCAATTGTTTGCCCGAATAAATGCGAAACGCCTTTCAAGGGATGCGATGCTTACGGCAATGAGGAAACTCCCAAATATGAAGTAAGGCTGAAGATTCTGGTATTGCCCGTAAACTGGGAAAGAAAGATTTCATACCTTATGTATTCAAGCGAAGCGCTTGAAAAATTCCTCAAGGCAACCCCCTTGAATGACTGCCCATACAGGTTCAGCAGGATATTTGTTGACGGAAAAACTGATTACGGCCCTCATTGGAGCTCGGGAAGCTGCATTATAGAAAATGAAAACAACTGCCTCAAGGACGCGCTTGCGTCAATAAAAACCTGCGCAGAAGAATACAAGGCAAGAACAGGGGAGGATTATGATTATGTTGTCGGGGTGGAAGACTCTGACATTGCCGGATATCCCGAATGCATCTATGCAGACAGGGGATGGACATCAGACAATTCAGACGCTGTAATTGTTGAAGCAAACAATGCCTGTGATATGATTCACGAAATGGGGCACAAGTTCGGGCTAAAGGACCAGTACTGCGACTGCACAGGCACAAAGGCTGAAAACCTGTGCGGATATGCAGCAAAGCCCAACCCGTTAAAGGCAGAACTTGGCTGCGGCGACAAGTGCTGTGTTGGGTCAGAGCAGCTTTATCCTTACCTTGAAGAATGCAGATGGTGTTCAGGCAATCTCGACATAAACTCAAAAGACAGTGACGGCAACGGAATGCTGGATACCGGCAAAAGAACAGCAATGTCAAATTTTATTGACTCAAATTCATACAGCATTGACGAGTATTTGCTGATGAAAGCAAACCCGCAGCTGCAGTGCACGTGATAAACATGAAAAACAATATGATAATGGCAATGGTAATCTTGATAGCCTGCATGCTCCTTCCTGTTGTTTCAGCAGAATCTGTTTTGGAAGTCAATATGCTTGTTTTTGAAAGCGGCTCTGCTGCAATGGAATACAAGGTAAATGAAGGCAGGGCATTGCCTTACTCAAACGAGACAGGCAGGTATATGCTTTCCGTGAATGACGCAGCAGGAACTCCCTTGTGGAGCAGGAATTATGAATTAAGCTTTTTCAAGCTTTCAAACCCGCCAAGAAAAGCTGAATATGAGATAATAACCGAGAAGTTTCCGTATGACTCAAGAATGTATGAAATCGCATTATACAAGGATAACAGGATTTTATTGCGCCAATACCTTGATGTCTGCGATTATAACGGAATATGCGGCAGAAAAGAGAATGCAGTGTCCTGCGCTTCAGACTGCTCAATATCTGATTTGGACGGAGTATGCATTGCAAAGGATGATAATATTTGCGATCCTGACTGCGTATTTGACGCAGACTGCGAAAAACAGGAAAAGGAAAAGAAGCAGGCTGCCGCGCTGATTTCAATTGCATTGTCCATAATAATAGTTGTGCTTGCAGTTGTCCTGCACAGGAAGAGAAAGAAAATAATCAGGCTCGCTGAAAAAGCAAAGGCGGCTTACGGAAGATTTGTTTCTGAGCTTAAGGAAATGGGAAAGCCTGCCGGAAAGGGTTACAAACGAAGGTAATCGGCATTTTTATATACTCTGTTTTATTTATAGATAAATATGAAAAGGTTAATTATTGCAGCTGTATTCCTTATAATAATCTCAATGCCTGCTTTTGCAGAGGAATTAAGAAAAGAAACATTGCACGACATGGAAGCATATTACGGAGTTGACAGCGGAAGGCTTTATGCCGCATACAATCCTGAACAACTTTCCGAGGTTTTTGGCGAAGGAAGCGTAATTGAAGCGAGCGAATCCGGATTCTTGAGCATAAAATACATACGCGGCGGGCAGTTAAGGGACTTTGGCTTGCTTGGCGGGCTGATAATAGCAGACCCTGCAAGAAAATTTTTCACAGTGACAAACGGATTTTATAACTCAGTCACAGCAGGCAATGCAGTAAGAATTGAAGGCAGGGAATTCAATGCGCTCGTGCGCGAGCCTTCAAGAGCTTTGTTTGAAATCAAGAATGGAGTATTCCAGAATGGAAGAGGCGGATGGTTCCTTGGCTGCAGGGACAGCGAAGAAGAATACATAGACTGCGAGATGGTGTCTGTTGTCACGCCTGCAGGCGGATACCTTAACATTACAGGAGAGGGATTCATTTCATCAGGGCAGAGAAACCTGCAAAAATATCTTAATGAGGGTTTTGTCAAGATGCAGGAAGCTGTTGATGACTGCATGACAGCAGACCCGGAGCAGTGCGAAGGCATATATGACGCTTATGACTTGCACTTAGTATCAATAGGAGACACTTCAAAATTTGAGATAGAAGCCCTTCCTGCAGGAGAGCCGGGCGCATTTGGAAAAAAAGGCAGATTGTTTGATACAGAATTCAGCTCGTGGGCAAAAGTTAAACTAAAGTCAAATTCAGGAGAGCTTTTTCCGCTTGTTGCGGAAGGGGCAAATGCAGGTGTTTCATTATTTCCGGATTTAAGTTACGGCATAAAATCAAAAGCCCAAAATAATTTTGTCGCGGCATTTAAGGAAGGAACGCAGCCGCCGGCAAACATTGCATTTGCTGCAAGCGGAGGCGCATTTATATTTTCAGGAATAATGCCTTACACAAAATGCATTGGAAACGATGAGCCTTATGACGGAATGGGGTGCATTTTGTGGGATGAAAGCGAAAAAAAAATAAGCATAAAGCCAAGGGCAATAACAGGCAGCAATGCAATGCCCCTGTGGCTTTCAATTAACATTCCGTCATTTGCAGAAAAAGCAGAAATAGAGCCTTTTGACACGCCGGCAAATGAAGCCATGCCAAGCTTTGCAGCGCTAAAAAAAGAAGGCGTAAGCACGCAGATTAAGTTTTATAAAGACGACATTATTGTGACACCAAGCGGAAACTGGTTTGATTTGGGAATAAGCTTCAAGGCATATCTTCTGCCAAAAGATGCAGTGGAGGCGGGAGAGCAGCCTCTTGAATTTTATGATGTTTTTGAATGCAAAAATCCTTCAACAACAAAAGACTGCTACCTTAACGGGCAGAGAGTCCAGGGATTCATATCTGCAAGAGCAGGCAGTTACAGGTGCAATGCAGATTCAGAATGCAGCGCAGGAAAAAAGTGCATTGACAAGCTGTGCGTTACAGCATCAACGTGCGCACAAGTGCCGGGAACATCAGGGAGCGGATACAATGTCTTGTTTGTTTCAGACGAGTATTCTGACATGCAGGAATTCAGGGATGATATCAATCTGGCATTAAATGGCGAAGGCGAATACAAGGGGCTTTTGGAAGTTGAGCCTTTTGCGTCAAATAAGGATAAATTCAAATTTTACATGATTAACGGAGGCAATATGCCTGCTGATTTAAAAGAATTAGGCTATGCGCCATCAGCCCGCATTATAAGAAGCACTGCAAAGCAATGCGCAGGAGCAAACAGCATAATAGCCCTCTCTAAAAAGACATTTGGCGCGCATGCAGAATTGAATAATAATTTGGCATTTATATCACATAATGAATTAAATTCTGCAAGACACGGCAAGTCCCTTGTTGTTGCGCACGAGTTCGGGCATTCTTTTGGAGACTTGAGAGACGAATATCATACATTAACTCCGGGAAAAGAAGGGGTAGCGGGAAATCCCAACTGCCTTTCTTATGAAGAAGCAGTTGAGGAATGGGGGCATGAGCTTGCTGACAAAGCAAAAGAAAACTGGAAAGGATGCGGGGGGATTTGCGATGAAAGATGCTCCAATCTCTTAAGACCAAGGCTTAATTCAATAATGAGAAGCCAGTGGAAGCACGATGGCGACACTGCAGAAGGAAGAGGCGACACTTTCTCCGAGCCTGCATTAAGGCAACTGCAGGAAAAAATTGGGAGAATTAGCGCAGCAGCGCCCCGCCCGGTTTAAGCTGTAATATCCTGAATTAAGCCAAAAAGTTTATAAACAACTCAATTCTACCATAATCCATCAAATACCCGCATTACTACGCCATTGGGTGCAGAAGGGGATATTATGGACAAAAAACAAATACTGACTGCAATAGAAAAAATACGCAAGGATTCTCCTAAAAGAGGATTTAACCAGACACTTGACTTTATTCTCAATCTCAAGGGGCTTGACCTCAAGAATCCCTCTCACAAGGTAGATATTTTCATTCCGCTTCCGAATTTGAGAAGCAGAAAAACAGAAATTTGCGCGATTGTTGATGATTCGATTCTGGCAGAAGCAAAGAAAACATGCGACATGGTGATTCCGCTTGAAAATCTTGCAGCAGAGGCAAAAAAGAAGAGGGCGATGAAGAAACTGGCAAGAAAAATCGACTTTTTCATAACACAGCCTCATCTGATGAAAGAATTGGCGGCAAACCTTGGTAAGATATTGGGTACAAAAGGAAAAATGCCAAACCCGAAATCAGGGGCGGTTGTTCCTCCAAAGGCGCCTTTGCAGCCAGTTGTTGACAAGCTGAGAAAAACAGTCAGGCTTGCGACAAAGAATGACGCAATCATAAAATGCGCAATAGGCGACGAAAAAATGGCTGACGAGCAGATAGCTGACAACATAATGGTTGTATACAACGCAGTTGTAAATGCACTGCCTCAGAAAGAAAACAACATCAAGACACTTATTCTTAAGCTGACAATGGGCGCGCCTGTAAAGGTGGGTGAGCAGAAATGAACGCCAAACATAAAGCCCATGTTTCTGAATCCAAGAAAAAGGAAGTCAGGGAGCTTGTAAAACTGCTGAAAGAATATCCAATCATAGGATTGGTAAATATCGAGGGGCTTCCTTCTGCGCAGATGCAGAAGATGAAGAAGCAGTTAAGGGAAATGATGGTTATCAGGATGAGCAAGGCAAACCTGATTAAGATTGCATTTGAGCAGGCAAAAGCAGACTTAAAAGGCATTGAAGAGCTTGAAAAGAAAATCACAGGCATGCCTGCATTGATATTCACAAGGGAAAACCCTTTCAAGGTATGCAAGGCAATGGGAAAAAGCAAGAGCAATGTCCCGATTAAGGCAGGGCAGAAAGCGCCATTTGACCTGATTATACCTGCAGGTCCGACACCATTTGCGCCCGGTCCTATTTTAAGCGAGCTTGGCGGCATGGGAATAAAGGCAGGCATTGAAGGCGGCAAGGTTGCTGTCAAGGCTGAAAAAGTTGTTGCAAAAGAAGGGCAGGTTGTTGACGACAAGACAGCAGGATTGCTTGCAAAGTTCGGGATTGAGCCGATGGAAATCGGGCTTAACCTTGTTGCAGTGCTTGAAAACGGAATCATACTCACAAAGAGCGTATTGTTCATAGACGATGCAAAGACAAAGGCAGACATAACAAGGCTTGCAAGAGAGGCAATGAACCTTGCTGTCTACGCAGCATACCCGTCAAAGGACACAATACAGCTCCTGATTGCAAAGGCATACAGGGAATCAAAGGGCCTTGCAAATTCAAAGGACATACTCACCAGCGACAATTTAAAGGAGCTTTTGGCAAAAGCCGAGATGCAGGTTTCTGCTGTCAAAAGCAAGGCTGGGTTATAATTAAAGCATGGAGGGAAACAAAATGGAGTACATATATGCCGGAATGTTGCTGCACAAAGCAGGGCACAAAATAACAGAAGACGCTGTGAAAAAGGTCCTCGAGGCAGCAGGCGTTGCAGTAGACGCAGGAAGAGCAAAAGCTCTAGTGGCAGCCTTGGAAGGCGTTGACATAGACGCTGCAATCAAGGAAGCTGCAGTAGTTTCAGCTGCGCCAGTGGCAGCTCCAGCTCACGCAGGCCCTGAAGCAAAGAAGGAAGAGAAGAAAGAAGATAAGAAAGCTTCAGAAGAGCAGGCTGCGGCAGGGCTTGGCGCGCTGTTTGGTTAAAACCATTTTTTATTTTATTTAGGTTTTTTTTGTCTGCAGTAACTGCAGGCTGATAGGGTTAAATGATGAGGTACGCTGCGTAATGGCAGAAGAAACGCCAGAAAACAAAGGATTGAAAAACGAAGTTCAAGAGCTCAGGGAGAAGCTTAACGAACTCAACCAAAAAAAGGAAGAGTGGTTTAAGAAGAAGGAAGAGCTCAAGGCTGAGATTGCCGTGACTATTGCACGCATTAAGGATGCAAAGGGCAAAAACGACGTTCTTAACAAGGATATTTCAGGCTTCAAGTCAAGCAGGGATGAATTTAATGCGCAGGTAAAGGCGCTTATCGGGAAGATTAAGGAATTGAACAAGAAGAAAGACGATATGCTTGCAAAGTCAAAGTTCAAGGGAAATCCTTCTGAAGTGAAAGGCAGGATAAACCGGCTTGAGGAATCTCTTGAGACTCAGGCAGTTTCTTTTGACAAGGAAAAAAAGATAATGAAGGAGATTAATACTCTGAAAAAGCAGTATGAGTCTGTTAAGTGCATTGATGATGTCCAGAAGGAAATAAATGATGTTTCTCACCAGATTACTGAAGCCAAGAAGAAAGGCGATGAGTTTCATAATAAGCTTCGCGAGCAGTCTGGCTCAAATAAGGAAAGCTATGAGTCTTTTATACAGCTTTCTAAAGATATTGGCAAGCTGAAGAAGACGCAGGAAGAGGCTTTTGCCAATTTCATTAAATTTAAGCAGGAATACACAGAAGTAAGCAAGGTTTTGAAAGACAAGATGGATTTGGCTAGAGGCGTTGAACAAGTTGAGGCAGGCGAGAGAAGGCAGAAGCAGAGGGAAAGAAAGGACGATGAGAGGCAGCAGCTTAAGGAAAGGGCGAATGTAGTAAAGGAGAAGCTGAGGTCCAAGAAGAAGCTGACTACTGAAGACATAATCACAATGCAGGGCATCGAGGATACGGAAGATTTCTAAGTTTAGGTAGAGAGAAAGGTATTTAAGGCCGTTCGGCCATGGCCTGGCCATGATTAAAGGTTCAAGGTATGATTTTGAAATATGCGCAGATAAAGGCTTTTTTATCAAGGCAATATGCAGGAAGTCAGGCAGGTACTCCTGCGTAACTAATGTGAATATTATCCTTTCTTCGCTTAGCGTTGATGGCAGAAGGTTTGATGATACTTCTTGGAATGTTAATAACACAGAAGCTGCAAAGTTTAAGGCAAAAGCTATTGAGTTTCTTTCTAATAATGAGTTTTTGGTGCACGTGGAAGATGCCTTGGATGAGGACAGGGCGTGCGGGGAGTGGGAGAATAAAGAAAGAAAAGGCGAGCCTCCAGCGTAGAATAGTGGCTTTCTTTGGTTGAGCAAAAATATTCACAAAAATCTTATCTGTAAGTTTAATTTGGTATAATATTGCCCATTTTCGCTATAAATTTTACCAAACTTATATCTGCTTCTGCTTGCAATTTCAAATTTGGTATTATTTAAAAGATAGTCCATAAACTTATTCTGATTATGTGTAGTATAACCTAATACCTCTCCTTTTTTATTTACTAAAATATATCCCCCTAAGGCTTCGAACTCTCCTTCCCAGATTTTTCCGGGAGTCATACCTAGTGCGGCGGCATAGAGTAATTGTTTCATTTTATGCTCATAGGGCTTCTGTCCTCCGCTTTTTGAATAGCCCAAAGGATTTATTCTTTCCAATTCATCAGTTAATTCTTTAAGCGTCTTAAATTTACCGCCATAAAATTTTACTAACGCGGCAGCCACCATCTCGGGTAGAGTAGACTCTATTAACCGAAGATTTGAATGAAAATTCTCACTTTCAATATGATCATATATCAGATTATAACCTTTTATTTCAAGGGATTTTATTTTATTTTTTAGATTTGTCTGAAGATCTATAGATTTTAATTCATCTTTATTAATACTTTTTGCATCAATCTTGTATACAAAGTTAGTAGTTTTACCCGGGTTAAGTAAAGTTGAAGCTCGGCCCAATTGAGATTTTATGCTGAATTTAAGCGTAACTTTTAAAGGATTAGATGGTTCGCTGATTTGGATAGTAATATCTGATTTCTGCGTAGATTTTGCTTTTAGACTTTTACATTTTATGATATGCATAAACTCTTCCACATCTGAAACAGAAAATGAAGGCCCTTTAGCTTCTTTAATTTCTTTTAACAGCTTTTTTGCATTTTCATTAAATACTGTTGCATCGAGTTCTACTAAAACTTTGCCATTTGAGTCCAAGATACTTATTTTATCATTTCTTAAATAATGATACTCACCTTCTTTTTCTTTTCTGTCAATCCTTAAAACTTTAGAATAAATATCTGAGATTATACCTAGATTTTCATCTCCAGCGTACAATTTGCCGTCAGCAAGTAATTTGAGAAGAACATAAATCTCAGTCCATTCGCCTTTATTGCCTTTTATTGTCATTTAAATGCCTCAATATTTCATTTCCTACGGCTTCCACCATATTAATGGGTACAGAATTCCCGAATTGCTTATAAGCTTGTGCATTGGAAACTGGTATTTGGAATTTTTCAGGAAATCCCTGCAAACGAGCCCATTCGCGCGGAGTCATTCTTCGTATTCCTTCCCTGTTTACTTTGCCTTGTATCTTTGTTTCCGGTGTAAAATCTTTCAATCTCGGATCTATAATGAGATTTCTTTCTTTTCCCATTCCGCCTACAACAATTGCATTTGTATGTTTATTATCGGGTATAATCTCATAACCAAAACCGTTACCTTTAGATGCATGTCTCTTTTTATGTTGCTTCAAGCATTTAAGATAAGTTGTCGAGAGATAATATCTGGCTGTAACTGGCTTAGTTTCTTTTACATCCGCAAATACCTTATGTTCATTTAACGTGGCAGGATATGTAAACTCATTAATTTTCAGGTCTTTTCTAAAACCTACTATTACTATCCGCTCCCTATTCTGTGGAAGTCCAAAATTCAGGGCATTTAAAATTTGCGGCTCGGGAACATAATAGCCTAAATCATTTCTTAATACATTGAGAATAGTATTAAGCGTTTTGCCCCCCTTATGATTTTTAAGACCTTTTACATTTTCCAATAAAAACGCTTTTGGTTGCTTTTCTTTTATGATTCTTGCAACATCAAAAAATAAGGTGCCCCTGGTATCTTCAAAACCCGCACGTCTTCCTGCTATTGAAAATGCTTGGCATGGAAATCCCGCTACGAGAACATCATGAGAGGGGATATTCTTCGCATCTATTTTTGTTATATCTCCTTCAGGTATTTCTCCAAAATTGGCCTGATAAGTTTTTTGCGAGAACTTATCCCATTCCGAGCTGAATACACAATTTCCTTTTAAATTTTGAAAAGCAATGCGCATTCCGCCTATTCCCGCAAATAAATCTATAAATGTAAATTTGCCGTCTTTTTTATTGTCAAATGAATTACTCTTATGCGCCTCTTTTGCCATCATCTCACCTAAAGGATTTAATCTTTGGCCTTATTTAAATCTTTGGTATAGAAATTATATATTGTGTAGATTTTTGCGTTTTTTTACGGCAGTATCAATCATTTTTACGCATTCGCCGGAATTCTTTCCGATTTTTTGGCCCCAAAAGCGAATTACAAGCCACCCTTGATTTTTTAATTTTCTGTTTACTTGTTTATCTCTTTTTATATTCCTTTCAATTTTAGCATGCCAAAATCTTTTATTTGATTTAATCTCTTTTTTCTTTTTAGCCCATTTATATCCGTGCCAAAATTCGCTGTCGCAGAAAACGGCGATTTTTTCTTTAGGAAATGCAATATCCGGTTTGCCTATTATTTTTGAATAATTCTTTTTGAACTGCAATCCTTTTTTCTTTAACGCTTTTGTCAATATCCTTTCAATGTTGCTATTTTTTGATTTTATCGAACTCATGCATTTTGAACGTTGAGATTTTGTGAGTACATCCATTATTCTTATAGTCTATTCTCTTTTTATAAATCCTGCGGAATGTAGCAACATGACTTAAAGACTAGCGCCATAATTCATTATTTTAGGAAGTTCAATCGTGCCTATCCGACGAAAACCTTATATGCCTGGATTCCGCCTGGACTTTTGGAATGAAAGAGCTTAATGCAGACGAACTAGAGGATATGAAACGAAATTACAAAGTTTATCTGCAAGACTCCATTGAAGACCCTAACTTTGAAATTACAAGCATTGAAAAATTTGAAGAGTGGGTTGAAGAAGAGATTTATTGGAGAAAGAGGTATTTATACACTTTCTAGTGGTTAAAAATAGAAAGGTTTATATAGTGGCACAGCCCTTAAAAATCAAGGTTTAGGGGGTAAAAATGACAATAACTGAAGAAATCAGCAAGCATTTTTCTGATACATTTGGTTTTATGCCAATTAAGTCCACTATCCAAATATATGGCGATGCAGAATGGCAAAATTTCTGCAGAAACAGGGGTATCGAAGAAAAAGAAGGCGTATTTCTAACAAGGGATTTATCTTCGCATTTAAAGGCAAGCAGCAATTTTTTTATTCAAAACCTGTTCCATGAATATTTTGGGCACAGCATGTATACTGAACATTCTTCTCCAGGCAGAGCCTTGCATAGCCTAGAAATAGAATTGATGGGTGAAGAGATAAAAGCAGGATTAAATAGCGCAGAAAAGGCAAAAGAATTCAGGAAGCAAAACCCAAAACATAAGGCAATTCAAGCACTTAAACAAAGAATAACACCCGAATATGAGGGGTTTGCCATGTGGATGGAATGTTACCTTTCAGAATTAACAGATACAAACAGGCAATTAAAGCAAAAATTTGGCATGCTTTCAGCAGAACAAAAAGTGCTTTGCAAGAGATTTATTGATTATAGCAATGAGTACGGAGAACATGCATTAATGTTTAGTACAGGCATGCCTAAGCATTATAATAGCCAAATACTTACAGAGATAATCAGTAAAATATTTGCTAATAAGTTTAAGGATATTGCATTTGCCATGGTTTACGGCTCAAGAAAGCCTTATTCAGATATCGACATGCTAATTGTATCAAATACTATTCCTTGTATTCATTTTGGCTGGCTGGATATATATGGCATAAGTCCAGAATCTTTTGAAAATTTAGTTTCAAAACAGGATATATCCATTACAGACCCTTTATTTACAGGAGATTTTGTCTGCGGAGACGAGGATTATCTAAAACAAACAAAATCCAGAATATTATCTGCTGAACCTACATTGGAATTTGCAAATTACCACAGGCAGCATGCAGAAAAAGCAAGAGAGTTGGCAATGCAATATGGGACTGAAACACAAGAATACAAAACAGCAATGAGATATAATAAATCTTATCTTGCAAATGCAAGAGAAATTGAGCAGGGAAGAAAACCTTTGACACTAAGAAATTTAATACGGCTCTATCCGGCAGAATTTGCAGGATTTAAAAAGCATTATACAGATAATGATATAAACACAAAAAACAATGGAGGCATATAAAAAATGGAAAAGCTTGATGAAATAATTAGGAAAGAGGAAGCAAGACAGGAAAATATTGAAATAAAAAGTCAAAGCGCAACAGAATTCTACTCAGGTTTCGGCGGCGGAGGATTTAGTGGAGGAAGCGGAAGCGGATTTGGGAGCTGCGGATTTAAGCCCAGCGGCTCAAGCTTGGGTTCAAGCGGAAGAAGTGACTTCGACAGGCATTGCGATATGGGCTGCAGAGACAGCAACTATTCAGAAAGCCCGCGCTCAGACCCTTGCGGACCTTTGGCAAGAGCAGCGGAAGTAGAGATTACAATAAAGCCTATAGAGATTGATATAGCACCCGCTAATTTGCCGGCATTAGACTTAGGCAAGCTGAAGGAAGACAATAGTTATCTTACAAAAGCACTGGATAATTTAGGAACACCCAAAGTGCCAAGCAATCTTGGCTCGGCTTGCAAATTAGAAATGCCTGATTTCTTAAAAGAGACAAGAGGATTGGCAGGCATTGCATCTACCGGGCATTATAACCCGCCGAGTAATTTGGGAAGTGCAGGTAGAGATTCATGGAAAATAGAAGATTTCAATTATAGGGGACAAGGATTAGGAATAGGCACAGAGATAATAAATGTAAACAAAGAACATAAAGTCACAATTAAGCTATATGAAGATATAGAAAACAAAGAAACAAGATTAACATTCGAGCCATTCGGTAGGCATCATCGCAATAAGGTTACGCTGCTAAAAATGCCATGGGAGAAAAATGACTAAAAAAGAATCGGGCAAGGATATAGATTTCAAGATTATTGAAGAAGAGATAGACAAGAATATAGCAAAATATCTATACTATTCTAAAGATATAAATGAATTAAAGCGCAGACTGCAATTAATAGGCAGTGCCATTAATGGCGGGCTTGCATCAACCGAAAGAGAAAAGAAATGGGCAGTAAATACCCTTTTTCAAGGATTATACAAGATGTTTGAAGCAGCTTGCCCTTTTTGGATAAAGTTTGATGAAATGCAAGATAGAATAGATAAGAAAGAGCCAATTTCTAATATAGAACTGCAATTTTTACAATTAACTGAGGAAATGCTAAAAGAAATTAAGGCGGGACAAATACCAGCAGAATTATTTACATGCATAGGACAGCTAAGCATAAGTGCAACAACTGCAGGATATAAGTTTGACGAAAAAGTGGAGGACTTTCTGTTATTCAACACTGATGAAGAGATGGCGGAACACGATAAAGAAGTTTTTGCAAAAATAAAGGAACTTAAGAAGAGATTCTGATATGCTAATCCCCTGCTTAACGGACAAGAAGGATTTAAAGACGCTAATCTTATTTGCTTTAAGCCAAAAAGAAAACCTTTCTGCAAAAGAGATGCATTTTGCAATAAAAAAGAAAGGCGCAAGCCATACATACCAGGCTGTTTGTAAAGCCCTTACTGGAATGTTAGAGGCAAATATGCTGGAAAAGCAGGAAGGCAAGTATTACAAAATTTCAAAATCGTGGCTTAACCAGCTGGAGTCATTCTCAGAAGCCATACATAAGCTAAAAATACAGGAAGAACAAGCTGAGAAAGAAACATTATCAAAAGGGATAAAAGCCAAATCTCAGCGAAGAATAAAAGTAGTCTCATTTGACCTTGACGGATGCTTAAGTGACAATAACTTCGATGATAAATTCTGGGATAATGAAATACCGCTTCTTGTTGCAAAAGACAGAAAGATTGAATTTGAAGAGGCATATAAGTATGTTGTAAAAGAATATAAGCGGCTTTGGGGAAAAGTAAGCGAATGGCGCGATCCTGATTTTTGGCTGGAACATTTTGGTATAACAGCGTCGTGGGATAAAATCTCAAAAGATATGAAGCATGAAGTAAAACATTATGGCGATGCCATACCTGTCATCAAATCTCTGCAAAAAGATTATGTGTTAATAATCCTTTCCCATGCAGATAGTAAATTTTTAAATTTAAAAATAGGAATCGACAAATTAGGAACTTATTTTGAAAATACATTCTCAACCCCTGCAGATTTTGGAAGCATGAAAAAGGATGCAGAAGTATATAAAAATGTTTGTCGCCTTTTGGGGATTAAGCCTTCAGAAATGGTGCATGTAGGAGATGATTATGAGCACGATTATGCAATACCTGCTTCAGTTGGAATTCGCAGCTTTTTGATTAATAGAAGCGGAAAATTAAAAGAAGATTATGTTGTAAATAACCTTTATGACTTTGAAGAAAGAGTAAGGGAATTGCAATAAACTAAAAGTTTATTTTTATAGACGCAGCATTTATCATATGTATTCTATATTTACCCTATAACATCTAGAGGCTCACGCCTCGGGAGAAAATACAAATGAAACGAAGCATAATGCTCATGGGCGGAAACACCTACGTCATAAGCCTTCCGGCAGGCTGGGTTAAGAGGCACGGGCTGGAAAAAGGGCAGGAAATAGAAGTCAATGAGGACATAGGAAAAGTCATCGTCAGCGCAAGCCTCAAACCCGAATCAAAGATGGCATCTGTGGAATATGAAAAAGAGAATGAAAAGCTCGTAAAGGCATACCAGATGGGATATGATGAAATAAAGGTGACAGGAAACTTCAGCCTGGATTCTCTCCAGCAGGCAATAAATGATTTCCTGCCCGGATTTGAGATAATAACAAGCGGGAAAGGCTACTGCATGCTGAAGTCAGTATCAGAGCCAAGCATGGCTGAATTTGATGCCTTAATCAGGCGCGCCTTCCTGCTAATTTCGGGAGAAGGCAAGAAATCGGCAATAAGGCTTATCAGCCTGTGCAAAAGATGCATTGCAAAAAATGGCTACAAGGGGTTCAGCCACAGCCTTGTTGCATACAACATCTTATGCGAAATGGAAAAAGCCGCAGGCATGAAAGGAAGGAAAGACATGCAGGAAATTTGCGCAAAATATCAAAATATAGCGGAAATGAGCGATATAACGCCTTTCAGAAGCACAAGCGAGATGGCTCTTGCGAGATCCTAAAAGTAAGTCTAACGGCAGGTTCAGGGCGCAGCCCTGCCTCCTTCTACTTCCTCTTCACCAACACATACACTAATATCAACACACCAACGACATTCAAACTATCCGCCACATTGAAGTTAGGCCAGCTTCCTATTGCTATGAAGTCTCTCACGTAGCCAAGCATAACCCTGTCTATCAAATTCCCCAATGTTCCTGCAAATATCAAAATAAAAGCTGTTTTCTCACTGCGTTCGAAACTTCCCTTCGCTTTTGCTCGGTAAGTCTTGTCAAGCTTATGCCTTTCCTTGAAGTAGAAATAAGCCAGGAAAGCAAGAACTGCAATGCTTATCAGGATTAAAGGCAGGTTCCAGCCCTGAAGTATTCCAAAAGCAGCGCCTGTGTTCTCGGCATACTGGATTCCGATGCAGGATGCCATGTAAGTCTTGCCTGCAAAAAAGTATTTCGTAAGCTGGTCAAGCGCAGCAAGGACAATGACTGCAATGATTGCCTTTAAGTGGCTCTTGTAATACATTTTCATGTAAAGAAGGAGGTTTAGAAAGCTTAAATATGTTTAGCTTGAGTTGGCAAGTGGTGGCAAGTGGTTTTTTGAAAACTTTAAAATCAGGGCGTATCTCTCCGAGAGAAAAGCGGAAAAAGTGATAGGGTTTCCGGAAAAATGTTCCATTCTTTGCAAGAATGCGCCACCACTTGCCACCCGCAGGCGCAGGGCTTTTAATATGCAAAGGAAACAGCAATTGCATGGACAGGAAAGAAGTCAATCTGCTGATAGCTGAAGGCGAAGGGCTGGTTATAGAATTCAAGGAGAAATACAGCCCGAAGATAGACCAGGATATTGTTGCTTTTTCAAATTCAAGAGGAGGCACAATCCTTATTGGCGTAAGAGATGACAAGGCAATAATCGGAGAAAAGCTCACAAACGGGCTTAAGGCGCAGATTCTTACTTTGGCAAGGAACTGCCAGCCTTCAATAGAGGCTTCTGTTTCCCAAGCAGATAATATTATTGCCGTTGAAGTGCCTGAAGGCAAAAGAAAGCCTTACAGCTGCAGCTCAGGATTCTTCATAAGGCTCGATGCAGTGACGCAGAAGATGAGCAATGAGGAAATAAGAGCCATGTTTGCGGAAAATGAATCAATTCCATACGAAGAAAAGCGGCTAAAGGATTTCTCAATATCTGACATTTCCAAAGAAAAAGTGGCCGCCTTTCTTAAGGAATCCGGGATTAAGGCAGGCAAAATTCCCATCATAGAATTGCTGGAAAGCCTGAAAGTGGCTGACTCAAAAGAATTCAAGAATGCCTCTGCATTGTTTTTTGCAAAGGATGTTTACAGGCATATCCCCCAATGCCAAATGACTCTCATTGCTTTCAAGGGGCTTGAAAGGCTGCACATATTTGACAGGATGGACGTAAAGGATGACCTTTTGACGCAGTTTAATTCTGCAATGTTCTTCATAAAAAAGCAGCTCAAGATAAGGACAGAGATAAAAGGAATAGACAGGAAGGACATATACGAAATTCCGCTTGAAGCGCTTCGCGAGGCTGTTACAAATGCAATAATCCACAGGGACTATAGCTTCCGCGGGACAAACATCAGCGTTGAGTTCTATGATGACAGGGTTGAGATTGTAAGCCCGGGCGGGCTTGTTAAGGGCTTTCCTAAGGAGAAGTTTGGCTCAATGTCATTACGCAGGAACGAGCTTATAGCAGATTTGTTTTCCCGCATGGACAAGGTTGAAAGGGCAGGCACTGGAATCAGGCGCATGAAGGATGCTATGAGGGAAGCCGGTTTGAAAGAGCCTGTTTTTAACACAGACGGCTTCTTTACATCTGTGTTTTACAAGCCTGAGGCTACTCCTGATACAAGTTCGGAAGAAAAGTGGTCAGAAAAGTGGTCAGAAAAGTGGTCAGAAAGAGAAAAACAGATAGTTGATTTAATCACACAAAATCAAAAGATAAGCCGTGCTGAATTATCTGATTTATTGGATATAAATCCTTCGGCAGTGCAAAAACAATTGAAAAAATTAAAAGAAAAAGGCGTCTTAAAGCGCATCGGCCCTGACAGGGGCGGGCATTGGGAAGTAAATAAACAAGGGGGGTAAAAATGAATATCTACAGAATATACTATGACTGGTGTGAAGGCGAACATGAAGAAACTCTCTTGGGAAAAGAGGTTTCAAAAGAAAAATTTGAGAAAGACTTGATAAAAGCAATAAGATTTGCAAAAAGTCTTATTGGAAAAAAAGCAGATAGGGAAAATTATCTTGGCAAAGGGTACAGCGTCGAGTGCCTGCCTGAGTATTATGAGCAGGTAATATGGTTCCTGATTAATAAGAATGGGTACATTGAATGTCGTTTCGATACGAGATTACAATATAGAATAGACGACTTTTCAGATAAGATTACAGCAGCAAAGCGCACGGAAAAAATAGAATGGAAAGAAATGACAGGGTTTTAGGGCAAACGCCAAGCCTTAACATTGAATCATTAATCCCTAACCTCCTTTCTGCCACCAAATACCTGCAAACTGCCCCTAACCTACTTCCGTACTGCAAACTACCAACTACCCACTAATAAATACATTTTTATATCCAAAAACCCCTTTTAAAGCTATGAAAAAGAGGCTTGGGCTATTTGCTATAATGCTTTCCATATTAGCTTTGCCTGCATTTGCCCTGGACATTAACATAGCAGGCAGGCCTTATCCTGCAATAATATTCATACCGCTTGCTTTGATAGTGCTTGTCTGGATTGTCATAATGCTTAAATGGCTTTTCAGGCATTTCAGGTATATTGCGCTTTTCTTTTACAATATAGGGAAGTTCATTTCCGGCTTCGGGGTTAAGATTGGCGTTAAAAAACTGAAAGAGCAGATACAGGAAAAGGCGGCTGCAGAGGGGGAAACAAAAAAAGAGGAAAAAAAGGAAGAAGCTCCGTCAGAAGCAACAAGGGACTTGACTCCTTTTGTTGAGAAGATAAACAGCATAGAAAAAAAGCTTGAGAAGACAAAGGATGCTGACGCCGTATTCAAGGAGCTTTCTCCGATTATAAAGGACTTCTTCAAGGCGTTGCTGAAGATACAATACGAGTTTACTGACGAGGAAATGGTAAGCGTTCTTGAAAAAAAGAAAAAGCACCTTGTTGATTTTGCGCAGAGAATCTCGGAAATGAAGTTCAGCGGAAAGAAAATCACGCAGGCGCAGGCAGAGGAGCTGTTAAAGGAATTCAAGTCAATTGTCCACAAGTATGTTGAGACAGGCTGGAAGCCGAAGAGGATTGCAAAGGGGGTTGTTGAAAGGCTTGTTGAGCAGGACAAGAAGATTCTTGACAATGTAAAGCAGTATGTCGGATTCCTTGGAGGCGAGAGCAGGAAGAGGCAGATTGAGGGGCTTCTTGAGGACGAGCAGGAAATACTTTCAAGAAATGTCAGCTCAATGAAAAGGACTTATAACCAGATTTTAAGGATGTATGTCCAGCTTGCGCCTAATGAGAAAGCAGCTGTATATCCCCAGCTTATTGCGTTTTACAAGAATGCAAACAAGGCAATATTCTCAAGCGTTTACGGAGAGAAAAGCAAGAAAGAGCTTGAATACTTTATAAAAGAACTGCAGAGATTAAAGGAAATGCCAAAGCGCGAGCCGTGGCTTGCAAGGTTTGTCGCTTCTTTCTCATCCGCCAAGGAGGCAATTAAGGAAAAAGCAGCGAGGAAAAAAGCAACGCCTGCTGAAAAGCAGAAAAAAGAATTAGAGGCGCCAAAACCTTCAGCAAAGGCAGAGAAAGAAGAAATGCCTTCAATCAAGCCCTTGTTTGAAAAGCTGAAAAACGTGTTCAGGCCTGAAGCGATTTCTGAGAAAAAAGCAAAGAAGATGCTTAAGGCAAGGGCTTCTGAATTAAAAGAGGAAAAGCCTGCCAAAAAAGCAAGAAAAGAGCCTGTTGTAAAACTGGAAGAGCCTGCCCTTAAGCCGATTGCTGAAAGGTTTGAGGCATGGAAAGATTCTGCAAGGAAATTCTTTAGCAGGATACCGACAAAAGCAGTGAAGGTTGAAAAGGAAGAGCTTGTTGTGCCAAAACCCACTGTTGAAACAGTGAATGCAATAGAAAAAATCGGGAAGATGCTTGAACAAACACCTGCAATAGAGCAGGTTGACTATTCAAGAAAGATACAGGAAAAGATAAGCAGGGCGTGGAACCTTATTGCAGCCGCTGACTTTGACGCATATGATTCTCTTTACGAACAGATAAAGCTTGACTACGTGAACCTGAGCGGCAGGGAAAAGGAAGTCATGGAACAGCGCATGAACAACCTGTTTGATGCTGCTGAAAAGGCGAAGGATGATGTCGAAAGAAGAACAAAAGAAGAAGAAAGAATTAGGCAGAGGGAGGAAGAAAGAGAAAGGACAGAAGAGCAGGGAAGAAAGGCAGAGGAGCTTCTGCAGTCAGGAATAAAAGTAAAGGAAAGGGAAGAAGCGCAGGCAGAAGCAAGGGACATGGCTGCCGAGATACAAAAAGAGCTTACAGAAGAGGAAGAGCTTGAAAGGGAAGAAGAATTACTGCACAGCCTTGAAGAGCAGAGAAAAGCAAGGGAAAGGGAAGCAGGCATTGCAAGAGAGCAGAGGGAAATAAAAGGCGTGCTGAGGGATGTGCATGAGAAATTCCAGGAGCAGGAAGAGCTGGACAGGGAAGAGGAATTATTGCTTAAGCTGGAGGCTGAAAGAAAGGAAAGGGAAGCAAAAACTTACACATTAAAGGAAAAGAGCCATATGCGCGCTGCATTAAGGCAGATTGATTCATTGTTCAAGCAAAGGCAGAAGTTTGAGCTTGAGGCAATCGCAAGGGAAAGAAGGATTGAGGCGCAGAAGAAAAGGCTTGAAACTCTTGAGAAAAAGAAACAGCAGCAGCAGGTAGCTCCTGAGATTGCAAAGATTGACACAATATTCAAGGAACAGCCAAAGCCGGAGATTGCGGAATTCAAGAAAAGAAGGGAAGAGGAGATTGCCGAAAGAAGGCTGAGAAGAGAGATACAGGAGCAGATAAGGCACGACAGGGCAATCAAGGAAAGGGAAGCCGAGTTCCTTAAGAGAGAGGAAGAAAAGAGAAGGCTTGAGCTTGAGAAGAGAAAGAAAATTGACGAGAAGCTCAGGGCTGAGAAGCAGAAAGAATGGAAAAAATCAATGCACGGGAAGAGCCTTGACTCGCTTGAGGAATTGCAGAATCAATTAAGGTCTATGATTGTAGGAATGGAAAGGCAGCCGACTGCGCCAAAAGAACACTTCAAGGAGAAGCTTGCAAGGGAAGCAGAAGTTGTAAGGCAGGAAGTTGAGGCAAAGAGAGCCTTGGAATTAAAGAAAATCAAGGAGAAGCCTGTTGAGAAGAAAAAGAAGAAAGCAATGTCTCCTTTGGAAGAAGAGCAGTTAAAGTTAATTCTTGAATTGGAAAGGATAAATAAAGGACTTTAGCGAAAGGCGAGCCTAGCGGCATAAATTCTAACGTGGCAAGTGGTTTGACAATAAGATGTATAAAGAGCCTTAAACAACCCCTTCCACTGCTTTTCTCAGGTCTTCAGCAGAAGGCAGGCTGAGCATGTATTTTGACGTGAATATCCGGCTGCTTATGCCGCCAAACGCATACCTAACTTCAATATTCTCATTCTCCCTGAACATGATTATGCCAATAGGCTCATTGTCACCGCTTGAATTTACATGTGACCTAAAGTAATTGAGATAAAGGTTCATTTGTCCTGCGCCTGAATAGCCCCCTTTAATTTTCAGGTCAATAAGGACATAGCACCTTAATATCTTGTTATAAAATACCAAATCAGCGTAAAATTGCTTCCTGCCTATCTGCATCCTGAACTGCCTTGCTACAAAACTAAAGCCCTTGCCTAATTCCAAAAGGAACATCTGGAGATTATTAATTATCTTATTTTCCAGCTGCTTCTCAGAATAAGAAGAAGGCAGTTTTAAGAACTCAAGCACATAAGGGTTCTTTATAATGTCTTCAGCTTTGCTAACATTATGCCCTTCAGAAGCCAATTTCAGGAATCCGCCTTCCTTTTTTGCGGCAGGCAGCCTATAGAATAATCGTGATGCAATCTGTCTTCTTAAATCCCTGGTGCCCCATGATTCCTGTATGCATTCTTTCTCGTAAAATGCCCTTTCCTCATTGTTTTGTATGCTGACTAATTCTATATAATGGCTCCAGCTCAATTTGCCAGACAGTGTCTGGCAAATTGGATATCTTAAATAGAATATACGCATATACTGCAGATTGCTTCTGCTAACGCCTCTTCCATAGGCAGGGCATAAATCAGCAGAAATACGTCTAAGCAGCACTTGCCCATATTTCGCCCTTTGTTTCCCGCCTTGCTCAAAGTCAACAATTCTCTTTCCTATTAGCCAGTAAGTTTGTACAATAATGGAATTTACAGACTGCAAAGCCTTTCTTCTTCCTTCCTCCAACAGCAGCCCTATGTCCTTTACAAGCCCATTATATTCCTCTTTTTTCATAAAACGGGCTTATCATAACTTGTTCATAAACTCTTCGGCTCAAATTCCGCAGGATTTCCGGCAGGTATTGGAAAACTGAGTCTATTCGCCGAAAAAAAGAGATTAAACAACACAGATTACATCATAATTTCCAATGTCGCCGGAAGGCACTTTTCGTCTTCCGTCGTCAAATCTCTGCCGGGTTATATGGAACTGTCCCCTGCGGACTTTTCTTTTACAAGTTTTGATTTCTTTTTAGGCGCTTTCGTTTTAGCAGCCTTCGGCTTGTTCTCTTCCCACTTCTTCTGCCCGTAATCCTTTCTGCTTGCCTTAATCTTCGCAAAATTCACAGGATTCCTTATCTTTGAGCATAATGGCAATGGGCTGCAGAACTGCAGTTCCTTGTAATACTCCTGCTTGTCGCAGTTCGGCGGCAGAACAACTGTTTTCTGCTTCTTGTGCCACGTGATTTGCTCCTGAATGTAATTGTCCCTTAATGGAGTTGAATGCGTCTTGTTCCACTCAACAAGCCTTGCCTCAATGTCAGCCCAGTTCCAGCCTGTATGTATAAGAAATTTCAATACCAGGAATAAAGCCCTCTTTTTCCCGTCATCCAGCTTTCCCTCAAGAATCTTCTTAATGCACGGGGGAAAATATTCTTCAGGAATTTTCTCTTTAGGCAGCTCATTGTCATACTTTGAATTCTCAATCCTTGTTTTTGTGTCTTCCTCCTGCCTGACTTCCTTCTTTGATTTCTTGAACCAGTCAAATGCCTGCATTATCAGCGAAGAAGCCTCGTTCGGCTTTGCAGTGTCCCTTAGTATAAACTTCATGTCAGCCTTCACATTGGCAGGCTTTGCCTTGCTCTTGTCAAAGAAAACTATTTCATCAGGATTTATCGGAATGGACGCAAGCCCGCTCTTCTCGTGCAGGGAATAAGGCGCCCTGAACATGTGCCTGCTTGAAATCAAGACAGTGTCAATTTCTATGAACTTAAGAACATCTATTTCCCCGTTAGTCATTATGTCAGACATCTGCTTTCCCGCCTGCTCAACTATCTGCATAAGCACCTTTGGGTTTATTTTACTGAGCAGGTTTGTTTTCCAGTGCTCCACAATCCTGTCCTGCAGGTAAAAAGCAATTCTTTTCAATCCGTCAGGGAAATAATCCTTTATTGCAATCCCGTCTATCTCCTGCGGAAAAGCCTCGAAGGGAACTGAGATGTGAAAACCCTTGTTTCCTGAGAACTTCACTCCGACGCAGCTTATGCTGTGCAAGTCCCTCAAAAGCTCAACAACAAAAGATGCTGTCTGCTTTGCAAAATCCCAGTAAGGCGAGTCAATATCAATAACTAAGTCCCATCCAATTCTCAGGGAATCCATTTGCTTTTTCACAAGCCCTGTTTCCAATGAAAGCGGGTCTCTCCATCTCTCCTCGGAGATATGAAATGAAGTCGCACCCTTTCTTGCCCAGTCCTTCACGTCGCCGGGAAACTGGAGAATGTCAGGCCTTTTTGCAAATGAGTCTCCAACCCTTACTGCGACCTCCCTGTCTTTTGCGCTCAGGAGTATTGCCTTTTGTATTTCTATCCTAGAATAATAATCCACAACCTCTTTCCAGTCCATAGATAAGAGTTAGAATAGTAATGCTTATAATGTTTGCTGTCTGTGTTATTTATATGGAGAAGAAAAAGGCGGCTGGAATGCCTTGTTTTAAAGCGCTTTCCTGATTCTGAGCATGGTTCTCTCAAATTCCTTGCTGGACTCTTCTATTGCCTTCATTGCATTTCGCACCTTGCGGTCGCTCTGCCGCAGGGCACTTTCGAATCGCTTCTTTTCATTGCGGAAATCCTCTATTTGTTCATTGGATATTTTCATTTTTATCACGTCTTCTGTTTATGTATGCCGTTTAAGTTTAAATATCTTCCCATCCTTTTATTAATGTTGTTATAAGCCTTTTTTAAATTCACATATTCTTCTGATAATTCCTTGGATTTATGCTCGGCAAGCCAATATTGCATCCCCAGGTTTGCTATTTCCTGCTCAAGCATCTTTATTCTTGATTCCATAATCAGCTTGTGCAAGCCAAAAGTAAAAAGTACTATTAAGGCAAAATAGCTGACCCAGTTAAGCAGCTCCTGCCCCTGCAAATTCCACCTTGACACAAGCCATACAAGTATAAGCTGTTCTGCCGTATAAAGAAACAGGAACAGCAGCTCAAATATTGTCCTGTTGTTGAATGCAAAAAGCCTTATCTTGTTCCAACCAGCTTCAATTCCGCTCAGTAGCCTGCTCATCATCTTTTTTTACCTGCAATATTTACTTATCTTCTCTTAATAAGCCTTTCTCACGATTTTCCGCAGGATTTCCGGCATAGACGGAAAAAGGCTGTTTTAATGTTTATTAATAGCCTACATAAGCCATAAATAGAAAGATTTATATATCTGCCTTCATTAGCTTTATCCATGGCAGAAAGACTAACAACATTCCTCAGGATTTTTGGGGATAGCCCTTTGCTCAGGGTAATGGATTTTCTTGTAATACACGAGGAGTTTGACTACAGCATGACAGATATTGCAAAAGAGGCTGGAATCGGGTATTCAACGCTGAAAATGTTCTGGCCGACGCTTGAAAGCAGCAAAATAGTTGCAATGACACGCGAAGTCGGCAAGGCAAAGCTTTATAGGCTTAACAACAAGAATCCAGTTGTGGCTAGGTTTAAGGAGTTTTACTGGGCAGCCACGAAAGCAAAGACAAGGCAGCTTGTTGCAGAGAAGATAGCAGTGAGGGCAAGATGAACAAGAAAAAGGTCTGCGAGCAAAGCGAAGCGGACCCTCGAACGCCAGTGAGAAAGGCAGCTTCAATCGGACTTGCTCTTTTAGGGCTTCTATTCCTTATACTGTGGTTCAGAAACCTGATGACGCACGGCTCAATGCTCCAGACGTGGATATTCCTGGGAGCTGCAGCTCTTTGCGCTTATTTGTCAAAGAGGATGAATAAAATATGAAAGATAACCCTCATTTGTTAAAAAACCGAGATGAATTTTTCAATCTTATTAAAAAATGTAATGGAACTTTTAGAGAAATAAGCCCTAGCCTTTATTTATACAAAAAGATTGTAGAGATGCATAACTGTTCTAAAAACATTAATGAACTGCTACAAGACAATGAATTTTTTGAATTAATCTATATCACTCTAAAAGCATGGAATATGAACCAGAGAAAAGCAAAATTGGCGCCTTTTAATGAATTTAAGAAATCTATTCAGGATAATGAATCTACTATTAATGAATTATATCCTTATCGCTTAGAATCTTTATCTCAAACAGAATTAGAATCTGTTTTAAATAAGCTAAAACTTTTATTTTATAACTTAAATGTTATGAAATCTAAAACAAAAATAGTAGGTGTATCTAAAACACTACATTTTTTGTTACCTCACTTAGTTATACCTATGGATAGAAAATATACTATGGATTTCTTTTATGGACATAATGCTTACAGCCAAAATATTGATAAAGAATTTCAAATATTTAAAGAAATATTTAACAAATCTTATGAAATTGCTAAACAATTAAAACTTTCCAATAAAGACATAGATAATTTTAATTGGAATACAAGCGTCCCTAAGCTTATTGATAATGCAATAATAGGGATGAAAAGCAAATAAAATAATAAAAAAGTAAAAAAGGCGCCTACTAATTCACCACGTACGCCTTGTTAATCACTACATCTGTCCTTGGCCTGTCCTGCGCTCCAACAGGAGTCTTTCCGATTGCTGTAACAACATCCATTCCTTCAATAACTTCTCCAAAGACTGCGTGCCTGCCGTCAAGCCAAGGGGTTGCTGCCAGTGTAATGAAGAACTGCGAGCCGCCTGTGTTGGGTCCTGCATTTGCCATTGACAAAATGCCTGCCTTTGAGTGCCTTAAGCTTGAGTCAAACTCATCTTTAATCTTGTATCCCGGTCCGCCCATTCCAGTGCCTGTCGGGTCTCCGCCCTGTATCATGAAGTCAGGTATTACCCTGTGGAATATTACGCCGTTGTAAAAGCCGTCACTCACGAGCTTTTGGAAGTTGCCTGCAGTTACAGGAACCTTGTCGTCAAACAATTGTATCTTGATGTTTCCCATGCTTGTCTCAAGCATTACCTTTGTGTTCATTGTAGCCTCCCCTGTAATTTGATTTTCGTTAGAAGCGCATCCTGTAAGTGCAAGAAGCGCCAAAACCAAGATTGCATATATTACTTTCATTTTATCTGCCTCCTTACTCTTCATATCTCTTTGATTTAATATCATCTAATCTCAAGCCTTTCACAACAAGATATGAGTTGTTAAAAAAGCCCTGCATTACGACAAGGATTCCTGTTTCAGAGCTTGCTTTTGCTATAATGCTTTCAAGCCTTTCGCCTATTTCTGAAAATTCAAGCAATTCGCCATTGGGTCTCTGCAGTATGCCCCCATAAGAGTATATTGCGTTGTCCTTCAATGATTGGGTGCAAACCACTCCCCTGCAAGTTCCTGCAACCTGTATCTCAGATGCTTCAAACTTAGGATTGCCTATTATTTTCGCCTCTTTTACGCTCTTGTATCTTTCCCTTACTTCTCCAACCTTACTGCTCATTTTTACCTCCTTCCTGCCACCTGCATACTGCCAACTACTTACTACCAGCTACTTCTTCGCTTTCTTTCTCAAATCCGACTCCAGCATAACAATCCTCTGGATTCCGTTTTGAAGCTCTGCCTGCATGTTGGCAATTACCTTCTTAAGCTCTGCAAGCTGTTCTTCCAAAAGTGTTTTTGCCTCTTCCTTTGTCTTTGTTGAAATGACTCTTGCGCCTGAATTAATCAGAAACTCATTATTATTCTCAAGCTTTGTCTTCACATACAAGCCGCCGCCGATTGAAGCAAGAACCTCAGTGCCTTTTGCAGACTTTCCTACTTCTTCAACGCCTTCAATAAGCATCTCAAGCTCTTTTGCCTGATGATCAATATTCTGTATTTCCTGCGCCAGCTGCCTTAATTGGTTGTTCAGCATCTGGTATTCTGCATACTTCTGCTGCTGTTCAGTATCCATTTATTTCACCTTTTTAGCGGGCTTTGCTTCTTTTGCAGGTTTTACTTCTTTTATTGCAGCTGCTTTAGCAGGCTTTGCCGATTTCGGAGCCTTTGCTTCCTTGTCAAACTTCGGCTTTTCCTTGACTTCAAGCCCTGCTTCCTTCATTGCTTTATGAAGCTCTTCTGTTGAAGCTCCTGCCTGTATTGCTACAAACTTCTCAGTCGGCTCAAGGTGTTTTATGTTGCACCTCTTCCTTCTCACGTTGCCGTTTACAAGAACAAAATTGTCATCAATCTTCTCAATAACAACTGCTGTTTCGCCCGCGTCCCTGCCTGCAATCTTAATGCAGACTCTGCCTATATCCATCATTTTTCCATCCTCCCTATTGTTCGTCCGCGCCCCGTCGCCGGAAACGCATCTTTCTGTTCAATAAAGAAGCATACTGTCTTACATAGAACGAGCATGCCCTTTAAGCCTGATTCTTGTGCACTTGGAGCACAACATGCCGCCAAACTTCCTTTCAGGCCTTTTCTCTGTCTTGCACATGTTCTGCATCTTGTAAGGCCTTTCCCTCGGCACTCCGTGCAATAGCGCTCCGCAATCTGCGCAGTGCGCCTTTGAGGGCTTTCTCTTCCTGTAATGCATTACAGTGCTTCCGCCCGGAGTCTTTACAAATACCCTTCGGAATGTTCTTGATCTTCTGCTTGGTGCCGGCATTTTGTTTTACCTCGTGAATTGCTTGTATGGAAGAAGAGGGCTTTCATTTATAAAGGTTTCTATGGCTTTTGACGTCGCAAAAAAGGCAGGGCTGCCGCCGTGAATTCTTTGTTTTTTGTTGCTTTTGCATTCATATCTAGAATATCTATAATATCTTGGGATTTGATTTATAAACGGATTTCTTAGCATATATTCCATGCAAGCAAACAACCACGCTTTTGATTGGCAAATCTCATCGCTGCAGGAATTCATCACAATGCACACAGGCACGATGAACTGCCTCTTCCTTTTGCTGTACGCATTTGAGCAGGCATTGCTTGTGATATTTGCTGCGATTTACCCTTTTCAGATAATGTTCATCATTTCCCTGTTTGTAATTTTTGCTTTCCTCACGTTCGGCATTGAGAAAGTGACTCTTGAATCAAGAAACAAATATCTTGAGAAGGAATTGTCCAAGCTTAAAAACGAAAGGAAAATGGTGTTGGAAACTGCAGCGGCTTATATGCCTTTAGTAAAAAATGCTGTCTATGAGATTAAGCGAAAGGAAACAGAAAAGTTAAAAAAGGGCAAAAGCCTAAATAAGAAGGTGAAAGAAAATGACTAAGAAAGAAGTAGAGCAGATAATCAGCAAATATGAAAAAGAAATCAGGAAGTTGGATAGAAAATTAGCAGAGAGCAACAAGCGCTTTGACTACCACTTCAATAGAATTATGCAGATGTTATAAGAATTCTTTAGAAATTTCCCCGCAAGCCGCCTTTTTTGGTGATTGGTTCTTAGCCGGCTACAGCTTACTTACTGCAAACTACCAACTAATGAACCTTCAAGAACTTCCTTAGCCCTATGCTCAATATAAGAGAGAATATAATGTAAGTCCAAAGCCACGAAAGCCCGAAGAATATGTCCGGATTTCCAAGCGCATCATAATGCCCCCTCATCCAGCCGAAGATAAACACGATTGGCAGGAATGTTATAAGCATCGGCTTGAAGCTCTTCATCATGTACTTCATGTTTTTCTGCATTGCATCCTTCTGCAAAGCCATCAGCTTCTCAGGCTTGTCTTTCAATGTCTTCATCTCAGCCTGCATCGCCTTCATGTCTTCCTTGAGAGTCTTCATCACTTCCTGGTCAGTCGCATACTTGTAGATAAGGGTTGTAGCCAAAGTCAATACGACGCTGATTATGAGAAGCGGAAACGGCTCAGGCAGGTTATTATACAGTGGTCCTGTTATTGTGTCCAAAATCCCGTAAAATCCCTCAAACATAGGATTATAGATTGCTCAATGGTTTAAATATCTTATGGCTTTGAATCAATGAATTTAATCGCCTTTTCAAAGAACTGCCTCGGCTCGCGAACCTTGAGCATTTGTATAATCTCATCAGCAGTCACCCATTCCTTTATCTTGAATGAAGAGTCTTCAGGCACGCTTATGGTTGTTAAAGTTTCCACAAGATAAACAGCCTGCTTTGCCCTTTCAGCCTTTGTATTTGTGCAAAGAATATATTCATAGCCCACCGGTATCTGCTTTGCCTCAAACTCATCTGCCTTAAGCCCTGTCTGCGCCCTTACAAGTGATGCCACTGTGTCATCCATAGAATTTCCTTCTGTAATTGCGCCTGAAGGAAAAGAAACACTTCCTGTCTTCTTGTTCTGCACAAGCGCAAACTTGTCTGGCCTTCCTCTTCTGAAAACAATTGCAACAACACCGTCAAATTTATCCATAATACTCACCCTCTTTTTTATATCCCTGCTAACTGCAAACTACTAACTGCCCGCTAATCGCTTCCGCCCATCATCTTTCTCAAAGCAGGATGCATGTCCATCATGTGCTGTTTTGCAATGTCCTCATACATCCTGTATATAATCATTACAGCAAGCAGAATGCCTGTGCCCCTTGACAATGCTCCCAATAAATCTGCTGTTGACGCAAGCAAACCGACAAGAGCAGCGCCCATTATTGTCAAAGGCCATATGTACCTGTTAAGGATATGCACAAGTATTCTTTCATCTCTCCTGAATCCGGGTATCTGCAATCCGGAAGCAAGTATCTGTTTTGCCTGGCTGTGCGCGTCCATTCCCGCTGTCTGCACCCAGAATATTGAAAATATTATTGCGCCGACAATCATGAAAAGCATATAGACAAGCGCGTGCGCAATGTCAATGCCGGCAAAGCTGCCTGTAATTATGCCTTCAACAAGATTAGGCGGGTTAATCCACGCAACCAGCCCTGTTGCAGGACTGTTCCCTGTAAATGTCCCTAATATCGGATGCCCCCAGTTCTGCAGCAGTCTTGCCCACAACTGGACATTAGCCATCAGCGCGGCAACCAATATAACAGGAATGTTTGAAGTGTAAATAAAATGAAGAGGCCATCTTATTCCGTGCCCCCTGATTCTTCCGAAAGAGAGCGGAATCTCAACCTTCATTGACTGCCCATAAACAGACAAAGCGAAAACAACTGCTGTCGCAAGTATTGCAGCAAGAGCCAAAGCAGCGCCTGCCGGATTTCTTCCCATCAATGAAATGAAAAATACCCACAGCTTTCCTATCGGCGGCTGCGAGCTGCCAAAAGCAAATATTCCCGATGTTGTCAGCGGGCTTAATGCCTTGATTATTATTTCCTGCGAAACTCCTGCCGCGATAAAAAGGCTGATGCCTGAACCGAATCCCCACTTTGACGTCACGTCATCCATGAACATTATCATTAATCCGCCCAATGCAATCTGTCCGACAAGCAAAAGCTCCATCATCCTGTATGCTGCAGGCGCAAGAGTCTGGTTTGGCAGCAATCCTCCCAAAAATACATAGATAGCTCCTTCAAAGAATATGAAAAATATTCCCAATAATTTTTGCAGCCCCTGGAATCTCTTTTTTCCCTCAGCCGTTGTCAGGTCAAACTTCATTATGCCTGAACCGTTCAACAGCTGAAGAACGATTGAAGCAGTAACCAATGGTCCGATACCCAAGGTTGCCAATGAGCCAAAGCTCGCCCCGAGAATAATCGATAATTGCTCAAACTGCTGCAGGGCATTTACACCAAGCCCGTATAACGGAACCAGACCCAGCAGGAAAAATAATACTAATATAATTCCGGTCCACTTTAATTTTTCCTTAAAGGGAAGATGCTTCTGCAGAGGTCCCTTGACTTCAGGCAGATTTGAGAGTATTTTGTCAAAGTTCAAACATATCACCGGTAATATTCAAGGAAAGAAGCATATGAGTATATTTAAAGCTTTCTGCGAAAGCAGAAAGTGTATAGTCAAGTGACATATGTCACCACCCTTTAAATTCAGCGGTTTCCGCTGAATTTTGGTGGTATTTATGAAAAAAGAAGATGTAAGACGCGAATTTTTTAAGCTAAAAACAAAAGGGTTTT
>JAQTVM010000020.1 GCA_028706745.1 Candidatus Nanoarchaeia archaeon | reverse complement strand
TTGCCAGAATGCCTGTATCTTCCTGTTTGGACAAGGTTTGTTCAGCTGCTTTTACAGCTGTCCCCTCGCAGAAGCATTCATATGCTCCGCTTGCGCACTGGTTCTCGCAATGCGCCGGATTGTTGCAGTTTGCGCCATTTGCAATTCCCTTTCCGCAGGTTGTTTCGCAGTTTGCCTCGCAGGTGCTTACGCAGTCTCCAATATTATTCGCAGCAGAATCAACACCTGCTGAGCCTATATTGGCATTTGAATCTCCCGCAGTATTTTGGTTTGCATTAGCCGGCGCTGCTGCGCAAACTTTTGTGTTCATATTGCAATAGCCGCTGGCACATTCGTTGTTAACTCCGCAGGTTGCTCCAATCGATTTTTGGGTTGAAGCAGCAACGCATCTTCCTGAAGAGCAGGTTTTTCCTGTTTCGCAATCAGTGTTTGCCTTACAGGCAGCGCTGCAGACTTTATTTGCAGTTGTTGCTGAGCAAATTCTGCTGGTGCATTGTGACGCAGAGGTGCAAACTGCCCCGTTTGCCAGGTTTGTTGATGCTTTAAGGTTGGTTGCAGGCTGTATTGTCTGCAAATTCTGGATAGTTATTGCCTGCCCTGTAATAGGGCTAAGTTTTAACCCTGATGTTAATGTAAGCGGTATTTTTGCAGCGACAGCTGCACATTGCCCTAAAACTGTCGAGCCCATCGTAACCTTGTTTGCGCAATTATTGCTTGCACAGTCTGCATTCTCATTGCATGGTCCCCCTATATTCTGGGGCGCCATGCATACTCCTGCATCTGCTCTGGGTATTATGCATACTTTTCCTGTGCCGCATTGGGTGTTTAATGTGCAAGGTGCGCATCTCCTTGTGACTATTGCAGTTGTTGTTCCTGCTGTTGCCTGGCAGTATCCGCTTGCGCAATTGGCATTTGTTGTGCACGATTGTCCATTGGCGGTTGTTCCTGCTGCGCTTCCTGAATTCAAAGAATCACCTGTTGAGCCGCTTGCTCCTCCAGATACAGCACCACCTGTGCCTGCAGCCGCGCTGCAGTCAGTTCTGCATCTTGCCCTGCATGCAGTCATGCAGGGGTTATATCCTGTGCTGTCTTCTTGAGATGCATCTGAAGGAGTTATCTCCTGCACCTCTTCTTCTGCCAATTTTTTGTCTGTTGTTAATGGTGTAACTTCTGCATTGGGTGTGCTGTCTGCCAGCTGCTTCTCTGCAGAAGGAATATTTATTGCAATTGCTTTTGCAGTTAAGTCAGGTATAAGCAATCCTGTTTTGGTATTTGTTGCCGTGTTTTGTATTATTAATGTTGTTTTTGGCGCAGGTTTAACATCAGTCAATACTTTTGAATCTGGCTGCGTTTGAAGGTCTTGCTGTTCTGACTGAACATCTGCCGGATTATCCTGCCCTCTTAATTGAGTGCCGGTATGCATATTTGCGGCAATACACCTGCACGAAGTGCAGGTTCCTGTTCCGCAGTCGGCATTTGCAGTGCATCTTTGTGCTGCGTCATTGTTATTAGTTGCCGTATTTACAGCAGGCTCAACTTTATTGTAAAATAAGTTTGCCATAAAATCAAAAGGCCCTGCTGCTGCTATTGAGCTTACCATTAAAAGCGCGACTGCAATTGCAAATACCATTCTTGTTGTTTTAGCCATCTTTTTCACCTCGACACCACGCAACTGTTTCTAAAGCAGTATCCTACTGTGCAGTCCGCGTTTGTTGTGCACGGAGCGCCTGCGCCGGCAGGCAATTCACTGCTTGGAGTAGGTATGAGCCTGACCCTTATTCTAAGTATTATTTCATTAATCTCGTTGATGAGCGCGTCAAGTGTGCCGGTTCCTGAAGCTGAACTACCGCTTGTTCCTGCCAAGGGCATTGCCTGCAATTCTCTTTGTGCTGCCTGTATGCTTAATATTCCACTGCTACATTGCCCTGTTGATACAGTGCAGGTTTTTCCTGTGCCGCAGTCAGCATTGACCTTGCATGCGCAAACTCCCGCTGTGCATAATGTGCTAAGGCATTCAGAGCCGCTTCTGCAGGTTTGTCCTACAGCTTTTGCAGAAGAACTGATGCATTTATTATGCAATGTGCTGCATACTGTGCTTGGAAAAGCACTGCATTCTCCATCAAACCTGCATCCGCACATCTTTTCAGGCGGTATAATTTCCGGGTTTATGGTGAGACATATCGCACTAGTGCAATCATATGATTCAATACATGCTTCACCATAAGCATTACGTGCAGATGCCTCAAAAGACAAAATGGGCACCATAAAAAGCGCGGCTATTATAACTAGGCTTAAAACACTCTTTTTCATGCTATTACTGAAAGCAAGCGCCGTATTTAAGCTTTACTGCACGCCATTATATAAGAGGGTTTTTGTTTTAATAACCTTTTTAAACAATAACATCAATTAAATTAACATGGAACAAAAGAGGATAGTAGGATTGCTTGCAGCATTCACCTCATTTGCCTTTGCATTGCGGTTTGACAGGCAGATAATCCTGTTCTTCCAGATACACAGGAATCCCATTCTGGACATAATCTTCACAGCATTAACGCATCTCGGCACAATGATTGCTGTCTTATTCATTATCATCTCTCTCTTTATGCTTAAAAAACATAAAAGGGCATGGATTATCCCCCTGTGGCTTTCGCTGGGATTTGCAGGCGTTTTGTCATACATAATAAAATATGCTGTAATGAGGGGCAGGCCTGAGGCAATAGGCATTGCGGCAGTGATAGCTGCAACAGGATATTCATTCCCAAGCGCGCATTCAGCAACAGCTTTTTCAACTTTGCCTGTGATGGACAAGGTGTTTAAAAAGCTGAATTATGTATGGATTGCAGTCGCAGTTCTTATAGCTTTCAGCAGGCTTTACCTCGGAGTGCATTACCTGAGCGACGTAATCTTCGGCGGAATGCTCGGCTTTTGCTCGGGCTGGCTTTTCCTTGAATTAAAGAGCAGGAAATGGTTCAAGAAGATAAATATTCTGGATAGATAACAATGGATTCGGTAACTCACGGGCTTATGGGCTTTTTCATTGCTTTATTCATAGCAAAAAAGCTGGGTTTTGAGGATATAAAATGGCCCCTTGTTGCCGGGGTTATTGCAGGGCTGGCTCCTGACATTGATGCAATATCATTCTTTTTTGGCGAATCAGGTTTTTATACATATCACAGGGTTGCAACACATTCTTGGATAGGCGTTATACTGCTTGCAGCAATAATAGCAATATTTTTCAGCAAGCTCAAGAAAGACAAGTTCATAAGGTATTTTCCTCTCGCAATGCTTGGCGTGTTGTCGCATTTGTTCCTTGATTTTGTGACAGCCTCGCAAGGCGCGCAGGTATTTTATCCTTTTAGCACAGCAAGAGTTGCTCTTAATATATCGCCCGGAGTTGATGTTTATTTGCTTGCGCTTTTTGCAGCCGGCATTGTTGTCTATAAAATATATCCAAAGAAAGGCGCGAGGATAGCTGCAACTGTCCTGTTGTTTTCGCTTTTAATATTCAGCGCAAGGTTTGCATTGACAAATTACGCAGAGGCAAGAGTTGATTCAATAAACGGGGATTCATACCTTACTCCAAATCTATTTAATCCATTCCAATGGTATGTAATAAAGGAGCACGACAGCGGATATCTTCGTTCTGAATACACTCTTTTTTTCGGTATATCTGAGCCTGAATCTTTTTATTTTCAGGAAAATCCGGCTGTTAATGCGTCTGTCAATTCAAAGCTTGTAAAAAGTTTTTTGAATTTTGCCCGTTTTCCTTATCCCATTGTTGACGGTAACAGCGTTCAATGGGTGGATCTTAAGCCTTCAGGGAAAAATACCGGATTTACTGCAACAGTAACTTTGGATGAAAATTTTAATATCATAACGGAAAAAATGGGAATGTAAGAAAATAACGCCCGTGATGCAGTATTCTTAGATGAACCGGAAATAATCCGATACATATTTAAAAGCTGTTTTCTCTTTAATATCCTATGGAAATCACATTTTTGGGGACATCTGCCATGGTGCCGACTGTGGAAAGGAATCACTGCTCTTTCCTATTGGAATACAGGGATGAGGCAGTGATGTTTGACTGCGGCGAGGGAACACAGCGCCAGCTCAGGAAAGCAAAAATAAGCCCTGCGAAGATTACAAAGATTCTAATCAGCCACTGGCACGGCGACCACGTATTGGGAATTCCAGGCTTAATACAGACAATGGCTGCCTGCGAATATTCAGGCACTCTGGACATTTACGGCCCTGCAGGCTCAAAAGAATTCTTTTCAAGAATGTTTGACTCTTTTGTATTGGACGCAAAGATAGGCGTCAGGGTTCACGACATCAATGAAGGGACGTTCTTTGAAAATGAGTGGTTCAAGCTTGAATCAAAACATCTCAGGCATTCATCAAGGTGCCTTGCATTTGCGTTCATTGAGAAAGACAGAAGAAGGATTAACCTGGATTATGTTAAGAAATTCGGATTGCAGCAGCATCCGATAATGAAAGAGCTTCAGAATGGAAAGGACATTGAATGGAAAGGAAACAAGATCAGTGCGGATGACGCCACATTTGTGGTTAAAGGGAAAAAAATAGTTTATGTCGCAGACACCGCATTTTGCAGGAATGCTGTTGAAATCGCAAAAAATGCAGATATCTTAATCTGCGAGGCAACCTTGGCAGAAGACATGAAAGACAAGGCAGAAATCTCAAAACATCTTACGAGCACACAGGCTGCAGAAATTGCAAAAGAGGCAGAAGCGAAAAAGCTTGTTCTTACTCATTTCAGCCCCCGTTACAAGACAGTCACTCACATACGGGACGAAGCAAAAAAAGTATTTAAGAATGTGTCCTGCGCAAAGGATTTTATGAAAATAAAGATATAGCCCTTAAATTTTTCTCTGGCATTATCTTACTATCTTGTTCTTGCTGTAAGCCTCAAACAGGAATAATCCCGTCCATACATTATATACAAGCCTTATTGCAAAAGCAGCCACAGTGCCGATGAAAGAAACAAAGTATATTGCCATTGCACTGTCCACATTTCCCCTCAGGCTCGTAAACATCATTGTCGCAATGGCGCTTGCTATTGTGAACAAAATGCCGATTCCAAGATAAATCAGCCATAAAATAATGACATAATTTGTGTGTTTCTTGAAATAATGGAAAGACCACCTCACTGTTGTTGCGGCGTTCTGCTCTTCCATAAACAAAATTGCATACCTGAAAAGCAGCCCGATGGAAAGTATTACGAAAACTGCCAGCCCTATCCCTGCGGCAACCCATGCGCCTATTGAAGTAAATCCGTTGCCCAGGCTTAACAAGAATGATGCGGCAAGCATCAGGCAAAGGAATATTACAAGCGCAATAAGGTAGATTATCATTTTCATTCCGACAATGCGGAAGAAATCTCTCCATGAGCCGTTGAACAGGTCTTTAATGCTGACGTTCATCCTGTCTGTAATCTTTTTTATCATCCTGAATTTTATCGCCTCTGTCCCTGCGCCCATTACAAAGGTAATAATCACAAAAGCCGCAAGCGAAAAAATTATCTGGCTTGAATAGCCTGCTGCAAAATCCCTTATGAATGTTGAAACATCAATCTTCTGCCCTGTTTCCATGGCTGTCTTTGCAAATGCAGAAAGCCCGCTGAACCTGTAAAGCCCGATTGTTAAAAAATATGTTGCAAAAAACAATATTGTTTCCGGAAGAAGCAAGGCAGGATATTTTCTTATGTTGTCAAACGCCTTTGTTATAAAATCGCTGTAATGCATATGTTCATATAAGAAAGAATTATATTTAAGCTTTTGCTTTGTCAGCAGCTTCTGAAAGCGCCCTGCTTAATGCAATAAACATGTTGCTGTCTTCGCTGAAAGCCTCGCTTGTTCTTTCGCCTGCTTTTGCAGATACTTTTATGCTGTTGCCTGTTTTTGCGACTGTAAATGAGTCAAGATTTCCAAAAGCTTCGCTTGTTTTTTTCGCAAAAATCCCGATTATCTTTCGTGCGACAACAAACTTTGCAGGCTCAAGTTCTTCAAACCCTTCAAGAGTTATTCCGCCGCCGAGCTTCATTTTGTTTCAATCTCCATTTTACAGGGGCGGCTTCGAACGTTAGTGAGACTGCCGCCGCCGAGTTTCATTTTAGTCTATCTCCCTTCTTGCCGCATCCAGCAACAATCTTCTTTCAGCTTTTGCAACAATCCCTCTTATTTTGTCAACAGAGTCTGCGTTTGCGGATATGCTGTCTATTCCTATCTTTACAAGGAACTCAGCCATCTCAGGCCTTGAGCCTGCCTGCCCGCAGATGCTTGTTTTCACTCCGTATTTCTTGCAGGTTTCAACAACGTACTTTATCTGTCTCAGGACAGCGGGGTGCATTTCGTCATGCAGGTTCTGGACGCGTGAGTTATCACGGTCAATAGCTATTGTAAATTGAGTTAAGTCATTTGTTCCGAATGAGATAAAGTCAATTCCAACCCTGCACATATCCTCTATTATCTGGACAGAAGCGGGAGTTTCAACCATTACGCCAAATTCAACATCTTTTCCAGGTATGAGCCCTGTTTCCTTCATCATTTCTTTTGCAAGAACAACCTGCTCAGTATGAGTGACCATTGGCAGCATTACTCCAACATTCGTAAGCCCTTTCTCGTGCACTTTCTTGATGGCTGCAAACTCGGTTTTCAAAAGCTCTTTCTGGTCCAATCCCCTTCTTATTCCGTGCCATCCGAGCATGGGGTTAAGCTCTTTCGGTTCTTCATCCCCGCCTTTAAGGTTTCTATACTCATCGCTTCTGAAATCAGAAGTCCTGTACCATACAGGCTTGCCCTTGAATTCAGATGCAATGCCTGATATGCCTTCAATAAGCTCGTTCATAAGGACATCGCTTTTGCCGTGAGTGACAAGCCATCCCGGATGCTCGTGCTTTGCCATCATCATCTCGCACCTTATCAAGCCGACTCCGTCTGCATTTGTAGCTGCTGCTTTTTTTGCAAACTGGGGCAGGTCAACAATTACTTTTATTGCGGTTACTGTCTCCAGCGGCGCTCCGCCTGCAGCAGGCTGCTGCACAGCAACCTCTTTCTTTATCTCAACTTTTCCATCATAAACCTTGCCGTGAGTTGCATCAACTGTTATAACCTGGTTTTCCTTCAGCTGCTTTGTTGCAACTTCTGTCCCCACAATAACCGGAATTCCCATCTCCCTTCCCACGATCGCGGCGTGACAGGTAGAGCCCCCCTGGTCAGTCACGATTGCAACGCTTTTTTCCATTGCGCTTACATAATCCGGGTTTGTCATCTCGGCAACAAGAACATCGCCTTTCTGGATTTTGTCCAAATCCTCGGCAGTTCTTACAATCTTTACAGGGCCTATTCCGACTCCCGGAGATGCTGAAACCCCTGTAATGAGCATTTTTGCTTTTGAAATGTCCATGCCTTCGCTTTCATTTGAATTCTTTGATTCTGCTGCAGCATTCTTTTTAAGTGTTGTAATCGGCCTTGACTGGACAATGTAAATATTCTTTCCTTCAATTGCATACTCAAGGTCCTGCGGCCTGCCGTAATGCTGCTCAATCATTTTTGCAAGCTTTGCAAGCGCTATTATCTCATAATCAGACAATGCCTGGCTTGTTGCCTTTTCTTGGGGCAGCGTGAGCCTTATGTTTCTTCTTGTTTTCTTGTCAAGAGTATACATCCAATTCTTGTTGCTTATGCTTGCCTGCTTTATTTCCTCTGATTTCTTGTCAACAACATATTGGTCCGGGTTTATTGAACCTGATACGACAGCCTCCCCCAAGCCAAAACTGCATTCAATCATTATTTCCTCTTCATTTCCTGTGACAGGATTGACAGAGAACATGACTCCTGCCTTGTCTGACTCAACCATTTTCTGGACAACAACCGCTATCAAAACTTTTGAATGCTCGAAATTATTTTTTGTCCTGTAGTATATGGCTCTTGCAGTGAACAATGATGCCCAGCATTCAAGAACCGCCTTTATCAGCGCCTGCTCGCCTTTCACGTTAAGGAAAGAAGCCTGCTGCCCTGCGAATGAAGCGTTTGGCAGGTCTTCTGCTGTCGCTGAGCTTCTTACTGCAACATACATTGCCTCCCTTCCTGCTTTCATTACTCCCAATGCTTTTCCGCCTGCTTTTGCCGCATCTCCAAATGACATCAGGTCATATGATTCCAAGACTATTTTTTTAATGTCTTCAGGCACCGGGGTGCTTACAATCAGCTTTTGTATTTTTTTTGCTGTTTCCTGCAATGCTGCATTGTTGTCAACATTTAATCCTTTAAGAATTTCATAAATTTTTGTGTCAATCTTTGTTTTTGTGATATATTTCTTGAAAGCGTCTGCTGTAATCACGAAGCCGGGGGGGATCGGCATTCCTGCGTTGAACATCTCGCCCAAAGAAGCGCCTTTTCCGCCTGCTATTGCCACGTCTGTATTATGAAGTTCCCTGAACCACGCTACATCTGCCATTGTTTCACCTCAGTTGATTGCTATAATTCTATCTCAATATAATGGCTTTGGCTGTATATAAGGGTTGCGATAGCTGTAGGCGGGATAAGCGGTAAAAAAACATGTCAGAAAATTAAAACTATTTTACCATGCCGAATTTCTTGTTTTTTGCTGTCATTTTTATAAAATAATTCAGGCTTTTCCGGAATATCTCTTTGCCGTGGCGCCTGCGGCTTTCAATAAAGCCAATGCGAACTCTTTTGTAGCCTTCTGCAAAATTCCGGAAGTTTTTCCATGCCTGCTTATTAGTTTTTAATGCCTTAAGTATATCTTTGGCAATGGTTGGTTTCTCTTCATTGCCTTTACATTTGTTAAAGCTTCCTGAAATTGCGTTAAGCCCTGCGGCAGTCATTCTCCTTTTTTTGATGAGCCTTCGGATACGCTCCTTATTCATTTCAGAAAGATTGCTTTTTGGCTTTCGCGGGGTAAATCTTTGGGCAAATTTTTCTTTGTCTATACTTTTAAGAATGCTGTCTATCCATCCATAGCAGAGCGCTTCTTCAACTGCGTCGTTGTAAGGTATTCTTAATTTGCCTGATGTTTTCCTGTAATAAACAAGCCAAACTTCTTTTTTCTTAGCATAATTTTTGGCAAGCCATGAACGCCACTGCCTTCTGTTGGCTACATATAGCGTTTTTCCCAAATTCATATTCTAGGGTATTTTTACTTCTTCTTCCCGCATTTTCCGTCACAGCCGCCTTTCTTGCAGTCTCCCTCGCAGCCCTTATCCCCTTCTTTTTCCTTGCAATTGCCGTCACATTTGCAAGGTTCTTTCGGAGAATACCTCAGGTTATTCCCAAGGTTCAGCCAGCTGTCAAGCGGCACAAGATGGTTTTTCAGGACAAACTCGTTCATTCCGATTGATTGCGCAACTTCCTCATACTTGCCCTGCCCTCTTAATACAAGCTCTGCATTATGCTCTGCATAAGGTCTTGGTATCAAGTCAGCGTGGTAAGCAGAAACGATATTCGCAAGCGCTATTGAATCTTCCCTGCTTACGATTGTTGAGCCGTCCTTGTCAATCAATGCAATCTTTGGAATTCCTCCGACACCTACATTCTGGGTTGCCCTTACATAAGCGCAAAGACCGAAGAATGCAATCTCGCACTTGTGCAGCTTGTTTAATGGCGCCCCTGACATTAATCTCATAAGCTCTAATCCGGCAGAGTCTGAGCCAGAGCCAATAACGCTTTCAAAGAAAGGGTCCTCTGCAACAAAAGCGGCATTCACTGCATACTTTCTTATCCTTTTCTCGCGTTTGTCATATATTGCAGCGACAAAATCAGAAGTCATGTAATCCTCAAGCCCGCCTAAAATGGATTTTTTTCTTTTCCTGAAGCCGAACATGTCTTCCTCTTCGCTTTCAGTTTCTCCTTCCTGTTCTTCATCAACTTCAGGCATTTTGCCCTTGTATTTCTTTGCAATTTCCTCAATCTTTATCTGGCTTTCAATTGCCTGCCTGTCAATGTTAAGATGGTATTCAAGCGCAAAGTTTTTCACTGATTCAAGCATTTTTTTTGGCGTTGTGAATTCTCTTTCCTTGGTGTCTTCAAATGTCGCAAATATGTTCAATGCATCCCCTGCCCCGACCATTGCGCCGTAAAATCTATTTGCATTTATGTGCAGGAGCTTGTTTGCCGTGTCTCCCTTTCTGTAATCTCCTATTGTAACCATGGAATCAGCCAATGCCACGCCATAATCCCTGTTGTTCAAAACCAGTCCTACTGTCATGTTATCCCACCTCTTTTTAATACAATCTGTCCTGCTTTATTTATAACCGCAGAATATATAAATCTAGCTGTCTTAAAATCTGCTGTGAAACCCATGCTGAATCCAAAAAAAGGACAGGTTACAATATTCATAATCGTTGGAATCATCCTTGTTGTTGCAATAACAATGGGAATTATCCTGAGAAAGGACATTGCGCAGAAGATTCAGGATGTCAAAATATCGCAAAGCACCGCTCTTCAGCAGGAAGTTGACTTGGCAAGACCTTTTGTCGAGGACTGCCTGCAGTCTTCTGCAGAGAATGCTGTCCTTAAAGTTGTTGCAAAAGGAGGGTATAATGCGCCAAGAAATTCAGTGGAATATGATTATTATACAGTGCCTATTTATTTTAACAAGGGAAAAGAAACAGTGCCTTCAATGCAGAACATTGCTTCGGAAATAGCGCTTGCAATAAAGAATGAGGTGCCTTCCTGCGCAAACTTCAAGGCAGCCGGAATGCCTGTGAAGGCAGTGAAAAGGCCTGAAGTCAGCATTTCAGTTGGAAAAAAGATTATCACTGTTGACATGGAATGGCCGCTTACAGTGGGCAATGAGCAGGAGTCTGCAACAATCTCGGAATTTTCAGCATCAATCCCGGCTGACATTGAGAGTCCATATGAATATACAATGGCATTGTATAATCAGCAGAAGGCGATAAAGGTTCTTTCCCTGATTGATTTGGCAAGGCTTGCAAAGCAGAACAATTTCATACTGCACTTTGATATGGCTGACAATGACGCAATGGTTTACTTATTAACATTCAACAGGACGATAATTCAAAGGCAGCCTTTGGTTTACACGTTCGGCATTATAAGGGAGAAACCCAAGGCAGGGGAAAGCACGAGTTTATTGTCCGGCGCAGGCGTTTCAGGAACTGCCGAAACATCTTCTTCTTAATGGGAATAAGGATAGTTTTATAAAATACTGGAACCCCTTAATTATATGCTGAAAAAAGGAATTTTGATTGCTGTAATATTCATAGTGGTATTATCCGGATTTGCATTGGCTGAGGAAGAGCAGCAATCAGCGCAGCAGAATACGAATCTGCCGGAAGGATATGTTCGGGAAGAAAGTGAAGGGACTGTTTCTATTTACAATCCGCAGATTCTCCAGCAATTATTCGGTGTTCCGGGCACTGCGGCAGAAGCAATGCAGGCTGCAAACACAGATGACGGCGTTTACAGGATAGTTTATAGGGGGGAATACTTGGGGGCGCTTTACGGGACCATAGTTGCGGATGTTGAAAATAAAAAAATTATAATTACTGACGGCGGGTTTATATCGCCAAGGACTGAAATAAATGAAGATGCTCAACAGGAAAGTGTCATGACATTTGATGAAAGCGCAGAAGAAGAGCCAAGCATCGGTGTGAGGTTGATTGGAAAAAAAGTTGAGATTGATGTGTCTGATTTGCCTTTTCTTTCAATTACAACAATATCCGGCAGATATGCGCAGCATAAATATTCTTTCATATGCGATGACAAGTGCAGGCTTACTTCCCTTGTGATGCCAAATGTTGCTTATCTTAATGTTTCAGGACCTGCAATTGCAATAAAAACATCCAAGCTTAAGGAATATTATGACGGAAAGGAAATAAGTATGAAGTTTTATGAAAAAATATCAGGGCTTAATGAAATCTCCGTCTTGGGCGCTGATGCGGAAGATATTTCGTTGTATGCTTCTGTTTTGCCGGGCTCGAAGTTTGGAGAAATAACTTTCCAAGCAAGAGGCAAGACGATTATTGGAAGATACGAGTTATACGGCTCTTACTATGACTCTATTTTTCCGGACGACGCAATGAAAGTTTCCATTGCAGACAATACTAATGCAATATTAAAAAAGCCGAACAATGGGGCTGTTGAACTTGTATTGGGCGGCGCATCTTCTGCATCCTCTTCTTTGGATATTTTTGGCGCAGGGGCAGGTGAACTTAATATCCTTAGCAATAGCAAGGAATTTTTCCTGGAAAGTACTGAAGAAGAATTCCAAAAATGCCTGCGTGATGATGTCACTTGCGTATTTAGGGAGAGGGGGCTGTTTAAAATAAGCCCCCGCGCTGAAACAGAGTTTTCAATTACTTATCCTGCAGCCGGAACATTTGCGCCTATTGAAATGCTTGAAATAGAACCGCTTGTATTTACCCGGGACAAGATAACAGTCGGAAGAAAAGGCGTTGATGCAACTCTTGCTTTTACTTATTCTGACATAAGCGTTGCAAACGGCAACTGGCTTGATTTGCGATTAAGCTTCTCAGCTTATGTATATGACGCTGTTACGCAGTCTTTCAGCAATTTCAGGTGTGATGCAGTGCTTAAAGAATGCTACCTTGACGGAGAAAAAGTGATGGGTTTCGGTGAGCAGAGTCACAGGCAATGCATAGGTGACTGGGAATGCGGGGAAGGACAATCATGCATTAATCCCACTCAAAGCGTATCAACCACCACATTTGGCGTAACAATTGAAGGAAAGAATGTTGCAGGGGGCAGGTGCGTTACAAATCAGGCTTGCTACGAGCTTAGGCAATTAAATCCCTCTCCAAAACCTGACTCTTCTCATGCAATAGATATACTTTTAATTCCTGACGGCTATGGCAATGATAACAAAAGTTTCATTGCAGATGCAAGGAAGATTGTTGACAGGCAGGGAATTTATGGCGGGCTTCTTTCTGTTTCGCCATATAAGGAATATAAGAATAATTTTGTATTTTACACAATGCCCATGACTCATGCTGTTCCAAGAACAATAGGGCTTGGCAATGATATAATCCCTCATTTTCGTTATGCCGGTGAAACAGGCAGGCTTTGCCCAAATGTTGACTATACTCTTGTTATTTCAAAAAATCAGTTTAGGTCAGCTGCCAGCCCAGGAATAAGCGCTGTTATTTCAGTGCCTGATTCAGAAAGCATGCTGGTTGTCCCTCACGAATTCAGCCACGTGTTTGCCGGATTATCGGATGAATATAATCAGCAGGGTGGAAGAGACCAGTCAGGTATCCCCAATTGTATTAAGACAGAAGGAGAAGCAAGGGCTTTATGGAATAGCATTATGGGTCCAGGAAATGAAAAATATGTTGAAAGTTTAATAAGCTTAGCCGGAACTTATCCTGAAAAACCCGATATGCTGCAAGGCTGCGGCGGCGACTGCGGAGATTCCTGCAGGGGCTATTTCAGGCCAAGCTATAATTCCATAATGAACCATCAATCTTTGCCTTCAGAAGCAGGCTATATTGCCGGCGGCGATACATTTAATCCTATTTCATCAAAATGGATTTCATCGCGGATTGCCGCTGCAATTGCATAGAATGATTTTATCGGGCAAAACAGAATTTATGCGGTAAGCCGGATATAAAGATAGTTTTATAAAATAATAATGCTTTTGTATTAGCAGAAAAAAAGGTGATACCATGAAACTATTTGCAATAATCGCGGCTTTGGCAGTGCTCTGCTCTTTTGCCATTGCGTCAGAAGACATGAAAAGCGCCGAGATAGGCGTTGCTATTGAAATGCTCGTGAAGGACACAGGCGAGACAACGCTTGAAAGCATTGACCTTGTTGAGGGTTATCCTGATCACAAGCTTCAGCCTGAAGAGGGATTTACAGCAAAAGTATACGGTTTTGACGGAACAGAGCTTTACTCATTCAAGTTTCCGGTTGAGTTTTGGTTCTATGACAATCCGACAGTATTGACTGAAACTTATCCGCTTATTATTTTCCCGCATTACAGGAACATAAGGGAAGCAAAGATATACGACAAGAAGGACAATCTGCAATTGACAATTGACTTGTCAGACTACGCAACCTGCAACCAGAACGGCGTCTGCAATCCTGACATTGGGGAAGACAATGAATATTGCCCCTCTGACTGCAAAGCAGGGGAAGCAGAAGAGCTGGAAGCAGAACAGGCTGCGCAAGTGCCTGAAGATATGCGCGTGGTTGGTCCTGGCGAGAAACCTTTTGTTTCAACAACAACTTGGCTTATTATTCTATTGGCAGTCGTACTTGTTGCAATAATAATCGGGTTGGTTAAATCAGGGAAAAAACAGTAAAGTGGCAGCTAAAAGAATATACAAGCCAAGAAGTGAATTAAAGGCGCTTTCAATACTTAAGCTGTCAGCCCTTGCGCTCGGCGTTATTCTTTTTTTCTCATTGCTTGCTTATTTTTATGTGAATGACTTTTCCCCGACTGCAAGATGCGTGAAAACAGCATCTCAGAATGCAGTTATGGATATTGCAGCAAGAGGCGGTTTTGATTCTGCCGGCAATTGCATAAATTACGGGATTTATTCTGTGCCTCTTTACAAAGAAGGCGCAAATGAAAATATTCCTTCTCTTGAAGACATAAAAACAGCAATTGCCTTAAAAGTTATGCAGCAAGCCCCTGAATGCGGCGATGATATTGAAGCAAGGATTGCAGGCGATAATGTAAAGGTTGGAAAAATGCTTAGCCACGCCACTGTTGATGTTGACATGAAGGGCATATATGAAAAGGCAATTTCCCTTTATCAGAGCCAGAAGTCAGCAGCAAGCATCTCGCTTGCAGAGCTTGCAAGGATGGCAAAGCAGGGCGATTATGTGCTTCATATCAATGCAAACAACAGCACGATACTTTACTTCATGACTTTTACCAAGGAGCAGGTAAATGAAAACCCTGTTGTTTATTCTTTCGGAATAAGGAAGTAAGATGAAAAGCAAAAACCTTGTTGCGGCTGTCGCAACAATGATTGGCATGATTATTGGCGCAGGGGTTCTTGGCATTCCGTATGCTGTTGCAAAATCCGGATTTTTAATCGGCGCAGCGCATATAATCGTGCTTGGGCTTGCATTGCTGATAATTAACCTGTATGTTGGGGAAATATCCCTTCTTACAGAAGGCAGGCACCAGCTTACAAGATATGCTGAAAAATATCTCGGAAAAAAAGGCAAGCACCTGATGCTTGCCGCAATGGCTGTTGGAATATACGGCGCCCTTACTGCTTATCTCATAGGCGAAGGCGCATCATTGGGCGAGCTTTTCGGAATAAATCCGTTTATTGCAATGATTATTTTCTTTGTTATAATCTCGTATTTTATCTTCAGGGACATAAACATAATAAAAAATGCAGAGATTTTTCTTAACGCTTTTCGTTTTATCGCAATAGCGGCGCTTCTGCTTTTCGTCTTTGCGGCTTTCCGCTTTGAAAACATTTCTTACATTGACAGGGGAAACCTGCTCTTTCCTTACGGGATTGTTTTTTTTGCCTTGATGGGCGCAGCGGCAATACCTGAGATGAGGGATATGCTGAAAAACGACAAGAAACTCCTCAAGAAAGCGATAATACTGGGCTCTTTGATTCCTGTATGCTTTTATCTGGTTTTTTCGCTTGCCTTTGTCGGCGCTTTTGGCGCAAATGTCAGCGAGATAGCAACCTCAGGAATGTCCCTTCATAAGTACATCGCTGTATTCGGGAACATATTTGCAATAATCTCAATGGCGGCAGCTTTTCTTGTTTTGGGGCTTGCATTGAAATGGGTTTTCAGGTATGATTACGGAGTTAACAGGCATATTGCATTCCTGCTTGCCTGCGGCGTTCCGCTTGCTCTTGTGCTTTTGGGTGTTTCAGGGTTTGCAAAAGTAATAGCAATTACAGGCGCTGTTGCCGGCGGCGTAGAAGGAATAATTATTGTTCTTATGCACCGGAAGGTAAAAGGAAAGGCAGAATACAATATAAAATCCCCTTTAGTTGTTGATATTTTGCATATATCGCTGTTTATTGCAGGCATTATATACACTTTTATTGCTCTTTAATCCTGTATACTGCAGTAGGGAAAATCTTTTAAAAGGGGAATAGCTTATATTATCTGTTCAAAGGGGATGATAACATGGAAGGAATCAAATACGTGGGGCTTGGAGACCTGGAATCGTTTGAATCAGAGCAGATTCAGTCTCTTGCAGAAGAGGGCTTTGCAAAATTGATGAAAAAAACAAGGCTGAAGGAAGCCGAGCTTTCGGTTTTTGTGAAAAAGATTCACAAGGGCGAGAAAAGCCACCATTACGAGCTTATTCTAAAGCTGAATGCACCGGGCACGAAGAATGCGTGGTTTGATGTCAGGCACGAGGATTTTGACCTTGTGAAGCTGGCGCACATATGCTTTGAGGCATTGGCTGTAAACATCGAGCACGAGTTCGGAAAAAAACTGCAAAAAGAAAAGTTTGTTGCATAAGGAGAAATTATGGAAGAGAATCTTTTCAGGAGAATGGACAAGCTAAAGAAAAAGGCAGAGACTGAATTTCGCGATTTTCTTGAAAAGCCCAAGATGCTTGCATTGCCTACAATGCATAAGCAATTGCAGGGATTCAAGGAGCCGCTTTCTGACATAAAAGTGAAAAACAATGAGATTGTGGCGAGAATTGAACTTCCGGGCATTAACAAGAAGGATGTTCTGTTGAATGTGGGCAAGGATTTCATTGAAGTCAAGGCACAGAAGAAGGAAGAGTCAAAAGAGGAAGGGCGAGGATTCCTGATGCAGGAGAGAAGCTATTCAGGCTTTTTCAGGAGGCTTCCCTTGCCAATGCCTGCAAACCCTTCAAAAATGGAATCCCAGTTCAGGGACGGGATTCTTGAGATAAGGATGCCGAAAGCCGAAGTTAAGAGAATTGGGAAGAAGTAATCAGGAGTTTTCTTTTTTGGATTTTATTTTCTTGACTATCCAGCCAATCAATATTCCTATTAATAAATAACATCCAATTACTATCAAAAAATAAGGCAGGTTAAATAATATTATAAAAAGAGATTCTAATGAGGGAGGTATATCAGCAAAACCCGGAGATTGTAAATATTCTATATAATTTAATAATTTAGAAGTAAAAAAAGAAGGCAAATCAATAATATTAATTATCTGACAATTTTTTCCGTGACACAGCCTGCTATTTAGGGCTAGTATTACATTTATTATAATCCATATAAATAGTCCTCTAATTGCCCATTTTGTCCAATAAGATGTTGATTTCCACCACTCTTTAAAAGACATATGAAAAAATAAGCCCCTGAACTATAAAAGCCTTTCTTCAGCTTTTTCTTAATTTTACAACGCCAACAAGGAATGCCACAGAAGCCAATACCCAGAATGCCTGGAACGGGATGCCCTGCACTAAATAAGAATGCAGCCCGAAAAGTCCAACCATGTTTGCCATTGAACCCATCCCAAGAAGAATAAGCCCTGCCATGAACCACGTTACAATCCCCTTGTCAACATCGCTTTCAAATCTTCTTGCAATGCTGAGGTGCCTTAGGCTGAATATTACAAGGAACACTGCCATAATCTCAATAAGTATTACAATTGGTATGCTTTGCTCGATTATCATTCTGAACCGCCCCTTTGCCTTATTTCTTTTTCTTTTTCCTTAAGCTCTCTTGCTTTTTCCTTTAATTCAAATTCCCTTTCCCTTAATTTATTTTCAACATCTTCAATTTCAGCAAGCTTTTTCTCAATAACTCTTTCTTTGGATTCTATGTCCCTTAAAGGGCGGTAAAGCAGCTGCTTGTGCTCCCTGTAGTCAGGATGGTCGTGCCTGAAAATTTCCATCAAATCTTTCTTTCTCTTGAAAAATCCCGCCTTGTAGTAATCCCTGCTGAGATTTGCCACTGCCATCAGGACAAGTGTCTGCAGGGCATAAGCGAGGTACTCGTTAAGAATAAATGCAAGAGGCACTGTCACCATTGCAAGGCACGCTGTCACAAACCTTTTGTAATATGTCTTTCTTTCTGTAATGCTGAATAATATGATTGCAACTGCTAAAATAAGCACAGCTGCTGAAGGGAGCGCATATTCAGGTATGTTTATCATATGCTTTGGGATAAATTGGTAGTATATAAGATTTACTGCTTAAGCCTGTTCTATGCCGCTGCCGAAAGAAAACAATGCTCCCTCATTCAGGTGGTCTGCAATAGCCATCATGCCCACAGGCAGCCTATTGGAAAAGCCTGCAGTTATGCTTAAGTGAGGCAGCCCTGCAAGGTTTGGACCCACTGTAAGCACGTCCATCATATAGCTTTTCAGCGGCGATAACCTTGATATTTCATCAATTTTCGGAGAGGTAATCGGCATTGTGGGGCAGACCAGCAAGTCATAGTGCTTGAATGCTTCCTTGTATTCCCTGATTATCATTGTTCTTGCTTTCAATGCTTTAAGGTAAAATGCTTCCCTGAATCCCGCCATTCTTGCGAATGTCCCCAACAAAATCCTCCTTTTTGCTTCCTTGCCAAAGCAGGCGCTTCTTGCATTTGAAAACAACGCATTGAAGGAGTCATCAAGCGAAAACTCGGCGCCGTACTTGAATCCGCAGAATTTTGCAAGGTTTGTGCTTGCCTCACTTGTTGCAATCAAATAATATGCGGGATTGGAGTATTTTGCAGCCAGGGGGAGGGAAATAATGTCATATTCAATGCCGTTCTTTTCAAGGCACGAAAGAATTGTTTTTTTTACTGTTTCATCAACATCAAGCGCTTCTTTCAATACTGCAATATTAGCCACATTGCCTTCTTTATAATCCTCTTTCAGCGAAGTTGAATCATTCGCGTCATTGCCCTTAATCACGTCAATCATCATCCTGCATTCATCAGCTGTCTTTGCCATTACCCCTATCTTGTCAAGGCTGCTTGCATAGTCTATAAGCCCGTACCTTGAAACCAGGCCATATGTGGGGGTTATTCCAACAATGCCGCAAAAAGAAGCAGGACAGGCTATTGAGCCGCCTGTTGACTCTGCAATTGAAATATGGGGGAAATCAGCTGCCTGCGTGATGCCTGCAGAGCCTCCTGAGCTTCCTCCGCAGACTCTTGAAGCATCAAACGGATTTTTAGGAATCTCAAAATCTATCCCTGTATTCGTGTTAAAGCTTCCAAAGCCAAATTCATCCTGCGAGGTTTTTCCGATTATTATTGCGCCTTCATTTATTGCATTTTCAACAGCAGTTGCATTGAAAACAGGCTTGTATCCTTTAAGAATCTTTGAGCCTGCTGTTGTTTCAACTCCTTTTACGCAGATGCAGTCTTTTACAGAAACAGGAAGCCCGCAAAGCTTTCCTTTCGGGGATTTTGCCAGCTTTTCAGCCTGCTGTATGGCTAATTCAGCGCTTATTGTGTTGAAATAATGAAATTCCCGGTTTATTTTTTCCAGCTTTTCAAGAACCTTGTGAGTATGCTCAACTATGTCAATCTCTTTTTTCCTTGCCTTTTCAACGAACTCTATTGCATTCATTTGTTTGCCATCATCTGCTTGCTACAGGCTACCTGCTATCTACAGTACTCTCGGCCCCTTGAAATATCCGTCTTTCTTTAATCTTGTATTTGCAAAAATCTCATCCTCGGTTAATGATTTGCTTGGCTTGTCATCCCTCATAACTCCTTCCAAGGGGATGGGCTGTATGCTTGGCTCAATATCTTTTGTTTCAATCCTGCTTATTTCTGAGAATGCATTGATTACATCCTTTATCTGCGGCAGAAACTCTTCCAACTCTTTTTCAGTCAGGTTCAGCCTTGCGTTCTTTGCTACTTTCTGAAGTGTCTCTTTTGTTATTATCATCTTGTCTCTTTTACTTAACTAGCTCTTTAACAGCACTTATTACTTTATCAGCGTTTCCCTCATTCACAGAGCACATTGCGAAGTTCTGCTTTCCTCCGCCTTTGCCTCCAAGTTTTTCATTAAGCTTTTTTATTATTGCTGAAGCGTCTTTATTTGAATCTGTAGAGCACATTATCATTACCTGCAAGGTATCTGCCTTGTTTATGAAGCAAAGCACTGTCTTCTCTTTCATTAAATCATTTGCTTTATCAGTTAAAAGCTTCTTGTCCATGCCCTCAAATACAGCAAACACGAAAGAAAGGCAGCCTATTTTCTCCTCTTTAGCCTCTATTCTCTGGCTCTTCACTGCTTTTTTCAGGATTTCAACATCAGATTTCAGGTTATTTATTGTTGCAATCACTTTTTCCTGCTCTGTTCCAAGCGCTTCAAGCGCCAGCCTTGCTGTTCTTGCCAATTCAAGCAATTCTTTTTCAGCATCAACCTTGAACCTTATTTCATAGCCTGCAGGAGATTTTCTGAATTTTGTGATAAGAATGTTATTTATTTCGCCTGTTGTTTCGCAGTGCTTGCCGGAGCAGGCGCTGAAATCGTGGTTTTCCACTTCAATAACCCTTACATTCTCGCCTTCAATCCTTTCCAGCTTTACTCTCAATCCGGGAAACTTTCCAATATCTGCCTTTGTGGTTTCGTGAATGCGTACTTTCCTGTTTTCTTTTATGATTTGGTTTGCAAGCTCTTCTGCCCTGAAGATAATTTCCCAGTCCAGCTTTTCAGCCATTACAAACAGCGAGGATTCATTCTCATCAAGCCTTATTTTCTCAAGCTTAAGGGTTTTGACCTGCTTTTCCAATGCCTTGAAGAATATGTGCTCTGCAGTGTGCATCATTGAAATTCTTTTGCTTTCCTTAACACCTTCAAGTTCGTCTTCCATTTCAGAATTCAGATAGCCGGATTGTTTATATAACTTTTGCTGAAAACTTTATTCTGCCTTGTTTTCAAGAAGCTCTGCCTCAATAAATTCAAAGTCAACGCATTTTGTTTCTATAAGCTCTTTCTGGTCAAAATAAGGCGGCACATAATCATAAGACTGCCTGTAAACCCTTGCGTAAGAAAGCGCAACCCTGTTTCCTTCTGTAATCGAATCATAAGTTTTTTCAGGCACAACCATTTCCATCTCTTCCTTATTTGCCTTAAATGTTATAAGGTATGTCGGCTCAAGAAATGCAGCCCCCGGGAACCATTCCTTTTTGCTTGCAACTGCCTCATCACACATTGCTCCTGATTCCCTGAATTCAACATCCTTTGTAAAACCCATTTTATGGGCTATTTTTCTAATCTTCTCAACCAGGTTTTCACTCATTTTTCTCCGTGAGCTTCTCGAGCATAAGCTTTTCGCTTGTTGCTTCTTTTTGGTATAAAATGCAGCTGCCCGCTATTATCATTCTTTCGCCTATCCTTGAGTAATTATCAAACCCGCCGTATTCTATTGCATATCTCTTTGGAGAATTATCTCTTTTTTCCATTACTTCGTAGCAGATTTCACCGTCGCAAATATTCCTGCATTCTCCGTTGGCTATTTCAATGATTTCAGGCGCCGGGTGATTTGGCTTTTCTTCTGCTTGACAGCCAAATGCAAGAGCTCCTGCCGCAGCAATTGCTGCAAGAGTTTTGTTCATTATGCCCTCACTTCCAGTTTTGCACTACTAGCAGGTTGTCTGTCACGTCAATAACAGGCAGTTCGCATCCGTCAATGTAAAGCAGCATGTTTTCAACTGGAAATCCTGTCGGCTCGCTTTTGCCTTTCACATTTGCGCTTATCATTCCGCCTTGTATGCCATTATAGCAAACCTCGCCGCAGCTTGTCTGTATGCATTTCCCTCTGGGGATGTCATAGACGTGTTTTGCAGGCGCGCAGCCTTCTGTACCGAATGTCAGCCCTGCAACCGCAAGCCCGACAATCGCGCCAAGCCCGTTTCTTAGTGTTTTGTTCATTTTTCCTCCATTACTTTTACTGTTGGTCTTTGTGATATTTTCATTCCTGATTGTAATGCATTCTCTAGTGTTCTTGTCTGCCATTTAAACCTTTCTGCCAGACGCCTTGTGTATTCTCTGGTGACATATGTCACCAGCATCAAAAGAGGCTGGCAAAAGCGAAATAAACCTCTGCCGGAGGTTTATTATTGAGGCTGCTATGCGGCCGAAAATGATTATAACGCATCCTAAACGT
>JAQTVM010000002.1 GCA_028706745.1 Candidatus Nanoarchaeia archaeon | reverse complement strand
AAAACCCTTTTGTTTTTAGCTTAAAAAATTCGCGTCTTACATCTTCTTTTTTCATAAATACCACCAAAATTCAGCGGAAACCGCTGAATTTAAAGGGTGGTGACATATGTCACTTGACTATACACTTCCTTTCTCCGTAGAAACGTATTTAAACCTCTTCTCAATTATTGCTCTTGGTGGTATGAATGGTATATGAATTTGTTGATTTTCAGGCAAGGCTAGAAAGGCTGGTTCAAGGCAAAGGCAGCATTCTTAAGACAGCGCCTCTTTTTGGCGCAAAAGCTGAGAATTGCATTTACGTGTTTGCGCCTGAAAACCCTGAACTGCAGGCAATGCTAAAGAAAGAGGTAAGGACATATGTCTTCAGGCAGTCGCTTCTTAACAAGAGAAATGTTGATTTTGTTGTTGCTGAAAATTACCAGTGCAATGACTTTGACTGCACAGGGCACCTTGATAATCCGGATGATGAGAATTCAGGGCATATATTCAGGAACAGTTTCCCGGAAGACATAAACGGAGCTTACATTCTTTTTAGGGGGGAATAGATGGATTTTGAGGACTTGTACTTCAAGCTGGAAAGGGTTCTTGATGAAGGGGAGATTTCAATCCCCATAATGCCTGATTTTAATCTCGACAATGTTGTCGAGGGCTCTTTTTACCTTGCGGCAAAGCCAAGACAAAAGCAGGAATTTGTAAAGAGAATGGTGCAGGATTATATTGCAGGGCAGAAAAATAATGGAAATGACATAATGCTTGTTGTTCTTTTGCCGCACTCTGAAAAAGGGGATTATGATTCTCCTGTTTCAGTGAAAACAGAAAGAATGTTTTACGACTCGTTTCCTGAAAATCTTGAAGGGGCAATTGTTTACTGCATTGCAAGGAATGTTTTTGACTCGCTTTACGGCAAGACAGTTACAAAGTCAGGGGAAACCGCTTCCTGCTGAAATTTGATTAGCAATATGTTTTATGCTGGCTATTCTTCCAGTTTGCAGTCCTTTTCCCTGCATTCCTGCCAAAGCTCTTCAAGGGTTTTTCCTGTCAGGTGATAGAATATTGAATCGCTGTAACTGTTATGCCTCATTGCTTCATCAAGTTTGGTTATAATCTCTGCATTGTATTCTCTTCCGATAAATTCAAACAAAGCAGCGGCGCACTGGTATCCGGAGGTATAATTCGGAAAAAAAGCGCTGCATCTTGGCGCCCCCAGCTCATTATATCCGAGCCATGCCCTCATATAGTCTGCAATGCCTTCGCATACCCATGAAGGATAATCTCCGTCATATTGCTGTATTACATGTGTCATCTCATGGACAATTGAGCCAAGGTCTCCTGGGTTTTTAGCAAAGTACTCTGCATTAAGGTAAATTTCACTGTCCAGCTCATATCCTGCATATTCCAGCGTTTTGTTGATTATGAACCTGTAAGGTGGTTTTACATTCTGATTTCTAATCCTCTCTTTTATCTTAGGATATTCTATCTCACAGATTGACGCGACTTTTTTTGCAAAATCCTGCATTTCAGGCGCAGTTCCGAATTTAACAATGCAGTTTTCAGTTTCGCATAATTCTTTAGTGCAATCAACTTCCATTATCCCTTCAAAGCGCCCGTCTTTTTGCGCAGGAAGCTCTGTTCTTGTAAAAGAGCTGCTGCTTGTCTGGTTAGCCCACTGCTCATTAATCTCATTTGTTATGCTTGTTATGTTCCATTTGAAGTTCATTTCCGAGCTCCTCTGTGGCAGTTTATTTCCAATATAGCTGCAGCCGTAAAACATAAGAATAATGATTGAAATTATTATGATTGTTTTTAGTTTCATTTTAAGTTCTCGTTATGCTTAAAGAGAAGGCGGCTTGTCTTTTAATGTTTTCTGTGAGCAGAAGCGAGCAGAAAACCTCGAACCGGAGTGAGAACGCTTTCTGTGAGCCGAAGCGGGGAAGGAGGATGGCAACCATGTTGCCATGGCATATTGGCAAAGCCCCGCAGGGCTTTGCACGTCCTGAAAACCCGTGGGGTTTTCAGAAATGACTAAACACTTTGTTTATTTTGGAATAAACTAGATTATTTCTTGAAAATTCTTTATTGTTTTAAAATTTACATTAATTGTCTTAAAATGTTCTTCTGCACATTTAATTTTATGTTGTTCAGAATATCTTAAATTGTGAAGATTATCCACAAATTTAGTTTCTCTCACAAGGTAGAGTTTATCTTTAATTTGTCCTTGTAAATCTTTTTCTTCAAAAACAATAGCCCAATCAGGATTATATTCTCCTATAGGTGTTTTAACAATAAACCAAGGGGGCAATTTTACAAACATTTTTATTTTATTATCATCTTCTAATTGTTTTGCAAATTCTTTCTCTCCATTTGAATCCCATATAGTTCCCTCATAAACTGTTTTATTATTATAATCTGTAATAATATAATCTTCATATGCTTCTAAGTCTTCAAATAATTCCATCTGCCAAGATTCCTTTAGCTCTAAGTATTTTATTCCATTTATTAAAAACTCTTTTAATTTTTCATTTATAATTAAAGAAACAGATTGCGTAAATTCTTGGGGGTTTTTGAATATTAAACTGAGATTGTGGATTCTAGAGAGGATTTCATATATGGTGTTCCTTGTTAGATATGTCTCAGAGGATACCCTTTCTATCAGATCAGGGATTCCAAAATCTTTGTTAAGCTCTTCTGCTTCATCCCCTACAAACTGAATTTTTATGCCCTCTTTATCATTTATTGATAGACTCACTTTTTCCACTCTAATTCTTATTGTATTTATTGTGAGCTTATTTATCTCTTCAATACATTCTTTTAATAATTCGGGAACATTAATATCAACTGAATATATTGTTTTCTTAGATATTCTCTGCCATAATTCTTTAAATTCAGGATTAAGCTTAAATCCTTTCTTTAGCTTGAGAATTTTTCTGTTTCTAGCATTTGCGGGCTTAGGTGGAGCAATTAAATCCCCATATTCATCAATATATTCTTTCTGAAGCGTTGAGACATAATCTGAATAACTTTCATTGGCTATAACTGTAAGTATATTGAAATCTAAATCAGTTATCCTATCTCCTTCTTGATTAACCGGGAGTCTAACTCCCCGCCCTATTTCCTGTCTTTTTCTCATTTCAGAAATAGTTTCATTTAATGTGCAAATATTGAATACATTGGGATTATCCCACCCTTCTCTCAAAGCTGAATGTGAAAATATAAACTGCGTTGGCTCTTCAAATGAAAGTAACTTTTCTTTATCTCTCATAATTAAATCAAATGCTTTTTTATCTGTTTCCATTCCACTCTCGCTTTTATAATTTGAGAAATAGCCATTATGCACCTTATTAACTTCCAGCCCTTTTGCTGCTGGAAATTTCAACTTTATCTTCTCAAACTCTTCCGTAAATGCCTTCCTTATAAATCCTTCTTTCTCTGTATAATTAGATACTCTATCAATAAAGAATAGAGACAAAACTTTTATTTTAAATGGCTTTAATATCTCTTGTTTCCTAAAATGCTCTTCAATTGTATGTTTTATTTGTATCCTCATTAGCTCTTTTTTATCTCCACCAAAATCTTCGCCCTTTTTTATAATAATTCCATTTGATAATTTCAGATGCCCATATCCTGCATGAATGCCAGCGATAATAATCCCTTTATACTCATTATTCTCTGATTTTTTAAATAAGTCATCTCCTTGTTTGACAATTATACTTTTAGCTTTATATCTTGACTTTTGCTTTTGATTTATCTCTATTTTTGCTCTTATTCCCCTATCATCACTAATAATATCTAAACATTTGATATAAACATTATTAAAATCATCTTCTTTAACAACAGATAATACTTCAATTTTTTTAACTAGCCCTTTATTATATGCATCTACGGGAGTTAATCGATAAATTAAATTATAATAGTTCCTATGTGTTGCAGAATATCTCAATTTAAATAAAGGATTTAATTTTTTGAGTGCCTCTTTTGACTTATCACTTTCCATATTTTGAGGTTCATCTAGGATTAATATAGGCCTTGTTTGAGAAACAAGGTCAATAGGTTTTTGTCCGCTTAATCTATCAATATTTTGGTTCATAATATTTGTATCTTTATTGAATGAATCAAGAGTCATAACTAGAATTTCTATATTATTATTCCTTGAAAATTGTCTTATTCTAGAAAGCTGATTTGAATCATATTCACAGAAGTTATAAGGGATGTTGTCATAAATCTGTTTTAGGTGTTGTTTTGTTATTTCTAATGTCTTTAAAACCCCTTCTCTTATAGCAACTGAAGGTACAATTATGATAAACTTTTTGAATCCATATTCTCTATTCAATTCTAAAATTGTTCTTAAATAAACATAAGTTTTGCCTGTTCCAGTTTCCATTTCAATAGAAAAGTCGTCTCCTTCTAACTTTTCCGACTCGTTTATATTATTCTCTTTTTGTATCGCCTTAAGATTATCTAAAATTATTTTTTTAGAAATTCCTAACTCATTAGGCACTATTCCATTTTCGGCAATAAATAGAAAGGATTTTGTTGTATTCTTTTGTCCCCTAAACAGAGTTATAACTGACTTAATAGCTTCAAGTTGATAATCAAGATTGCCATCAAATTTAAATTTCATACTTTAACCCTTATATTGTCTTTAGATTGCATTGAATCGAAAGATTCTTCTTTTTACTATCACTTAAGGCTTCATCGAGACAAATAAGCATATTCTCTTTTTTGAGCTTTAGCTGTTCTATCGTAGTGGCATTAACTTCTTTATCTAAGCAAATATAGAAGAATACCTCTCCGTCAGTTATTTTATAGACTTTATTTGTCTTAAATTCTATTTTTTCAATTTTTGAGTTTAAGCTATATCCTTCTTTAATTATACTCTCATATATTACATTTATTTCTTTATACCCAGTGACTAAAGGGGATTTGAAAAGTTCTAATTGTTTTGTTAATTCTTTTTCATCTTTTCCTTCATATTTCTCCCATATTTTGTAATTAGATTTCTCCAGTTTGAATACCTTAAAACCTAAATCCAAACTATTTTTGGTTTCCTCATTAAGCTTTTTCTGTTTCGAATCTTCTTCTATGCCTTTTTCTAGTTGAGTGATTACTCTTCGAATACGCTCTTTGCATATTTCTGCAATATTCTTATATCCCTGTTTATACGCCTCTGATTTTTCATCTGTCTTTTCGGGTAATTGTACACAAATAAATGTTCTATGTCCTCCATCATCTTTATTTGATTGGAGTACAGCATGGGCAGTTGGACCTGCACCTGCAAAAAAATCAAGAACTATATCTTCTTTGTCGACTTTACTTATTTTCATTAGATATTTTATTAAGGGGGAAGGTTTTGGAAAATCAAAAGGAATTTTCAATTTTTTCAATTCTTCTGTCCCAATCTCATTAATATATTCCTCTATTAAATTATGGGGCTTTACACTTGATGATTCAATAACATCTTTTAAATAAGTTTTTGTATATACATTGTACCTTGCAGGACGTCCTTTTTCGTCTATAAGGTTTGAACTTCTTACCTCTTTAACAACAATCCGATCTTTATTCTGTTCAAATGTTTTTTTAGTCCATCTCCAAATTCCATCTCCCCATTCTGGTCTTTTAGGAGGAAACGTTTTTCCCGGAGGAATTACTTTAGAACCATCAGGGCATTCAACAAAATACCTTTGTTCTGGATTTTGATTACGGATATTAGACATATACAACCTTATTAATTGATATCTTTCTCCTTTTCTAGGACCTTCGGTTTCTATTAGAGAGTAAGATTCTTCAACGGGTTCTTCAGAAAACTCAATAGTTTCCTCTTTATTCTTGGAATATGTTAAGAGATAATCAAAATTAGGCGCATAAAAATCACCCTTATTATTAGTCTTTTTTGAAACTCTACAAGCAATGCCTAGGAGGTTCTCTTCCCCAAATATCTCATTCATAATTAATATTAAATTATGGACTTCTTTTTCGCCCATTGATACAAAAATTATTCCATCTTCTTTTAGTAAATTTTTAGCTACAAATAATCTTGGATACATCATACTAATCCAATCAGAATGGAATCTTCCATTTGTTTCTGGATTTGTTGTTAATTTAATTCCTTCCTCATTTAATTGTCCGGTCTGTTCTAAATAAGCCTTAATGCTATTATGGAAGTTATCTTTATAGACAAAATCTTTACCGGTATTATAAGGAGGATCAATATAAATCATTTTTATTTTATTGAAATATGCCTTTTGCAAAAGTTTTAGAACTTCAAGATTATCTCCTTCTATAAACAAATTGTCAGTAGAATCCCATTTTTTTGATTCCTCTTTTACAGGGACTAATGTTCCTTTTGCTGTTGTTTGAAGATTCTTAAATGAGTCTTTTCTTCCTGCCCAGTTAAACGAATATTTCTCTTCTTTATCATTAACTTCTTCACCAATAGTTCGTTTTAATTTTTCAAAATCTATCTTCTCTTCTGTAATTACTTCCGGAAATGATCTTTTTAAGTCGTCTACTTTTTCTTTAACAATATCCATTGATTCCTTTGAAACTTTTTGTGTCATTATGGCTTATATCCTCTTATCACTTACTGCAATATTATGAGTTAGCTCTATTTAAACCTTACTGCTATTTTGCAGTATGACAAAAAGAAGTTCAATAGCTATCAAGCAAAGCATACTTTCCAGCATTCAATCTTCTCCTTTAACGTATGCTCAGCTTGAACGGAAAGTAAATACGGGTTTCCGCTCAATAAAAGCAAACTGCGAAGAATTGGCATTCTATGGGTTAGTTGAGATCAAATGCACCAAAGAGCATCCTGCAAATGGGCGTCCTTCCTATGAAGTGCATATTACTGGCAGGGGAATTGAGATTTTGAAGAAGAAAAGGTAGTTTTTCATTCTTTATCTTTTTGAGAAAAGGGTACCACTTGCCACTTGCCAAACACGCGATTGGTATTTAAAGCATTAATATATTATTTAGCGCAGAAATTGGAGCTAAAGAATGGGAACTCTCATCTATGTTGATACGAATATTTACCTTGATTTCCTTATAAACGGCAGGCCCCAGCGCAAGGCGGAAGATGCATTCAGCCTGTTCAATAGGGCAATAAGGTGCGAATTTGAAATACTTCTCTCGAAGAAGATAAAAACCGAGTTATACCCTAATATTCAGGGCAACGAGAGCGCAATGCTTTTCAAATTTCTTGAGCCAAAGCTGCGATACATAGAGCCAACTTCCGAAGATGAAGAAGAGGCAGGCAAAACAGACACAAAGGACACTGCTGACGCCTTGCATGCTATCCTTGCTAAAAAATACGGGGCGGCATTTCTTGTTACCCAAAACATGCGCCATTTCAAGAAATTTAATAGCATTATCGCTTCAAAACTGCCTTCAGATATTTAATAGTAAATCTCAAAAATAATGGAACAATATTGTGAGATTTACTAGATAGCACATCTCCTGAAATAAAGCTCCACTATTGAGGAGATGCGCTATAATCCTGTTTTTTCTGATAAGAATTTGTCAACTCTCTTTTCGCCTTTTTCCTGCTTTATTTTTTCAATTTCCTTTTTGCGCCTTATTCTCTCTTCAGGGGCTGTTTCATTTGCAGTTCCCATCAATGCTTTTAATTTCTTGGCAATTTCATCATTTGGAAAATCCCATTTTGGCTTAAAATCATTCAGCTCTTCCAATGATTCAAGGGCATTGTCTTTTAAGAGTTCAAACTTATCAAAGAAACGCTCCTGCAAAAATTCTTTATCATAAAATGCTTTAAGCGACTCATAAAATTCATAAGTTGCAGCCAAAATCCAGATTTTCTCAAAAGCATTCATAATAGTGGATCTTGCTTTTCTTAATTCTTCATCGTTATTGTGCCTGAAAATAGCTAATGTTTCTGCAACGAAGTCATCTATAATAGCGAGCATAACTGCATTCTCTTCTGTCCTTTCGATAACTATTGCAAATTCATTAAGCAATTGCCTTATTTTCATCTTTTGAGCAGAGTCATTAAAATCAGAATAGCCTAAACAATACATTAAATCCTCTTTTATGAGATAAAGCTTATTGCCTTTCTTTTCATATTGGTGCCGGCGTATCTTATAGGATGCATCGCAATAGCCTAAATAATCCCTGCATACTGCTTTTACACAATCTACTTCCTCTTTTTTTGTTAATATCTCCTGATAGTCTTCATCTGCTTCAAAAGAAAGCACCAATAATTCTCCATATAAATACCATCCTCTCGGGATATCCTTATATTTTTGCTCAACAACATCGACAGCTATTTTTTGGACAAGCGTTTTAGATAAAGGTTTATTTGTAATCTGTTTCCATACTATTTTGATGGTTGCGTATATTTTTTTAATGGCCCTTCTATGCTCTTCGCTTAACGGCAAAGAGAACAAAGTATCAGACTTTGTTATGGGGCACATCATTTGATAATGTGCTTTGCCTTCTTTATTATATTCCCTGACAATTTTTGATTTAACAAATGATTCGAGATGCCTTTTTGTGCAATCCCAGCTTACATCTGCTTTTTTTGAAATATCCTGAATAACCAGTCCTTGCTCGGAGTTGGACGACATTGCTTTAAGAATTTTTTCAGTAACTTCTGCAGTGCTTTTTTTACCCATTTACAACACCTCGCCTCTCCCAATATATGATGGAGATATAGCCTCCTTTATAAACCTTTCTGTTAATTAGAGAACAATTTGCAAACTTTACTCTAATTAGGGGAAAAGCATATAAATTTGCAATAAATAATCGCCGTTGGGGATTTCAAGAGCGCTCCCTTGCCTCTTTCTTATTAGAACGTTGCCAAATCACCTTTAACCCGTATTTCCACACCCTAAGATTGTCCGATACTTATTTAAGCTTATTTTGCCTGAATATAACTTATGAAAAAGAGCTTAATATTCGTAATTGCTGTAATAGCACTATTAGCCGCGCCTTTTGCCCTTGCAGAGACTTATTCCGGGATTGAAAGGTTCTCAGACAATACAAAACTTGTCTTCTCAGGCGGAGACTCAAAGGTAAATCTTGCGCTTGAAATAAGGGAAAAGGAAATCAATTCTGCAATTGAAAACATGGATAATGACAATGAAGCCAAGGCATTGAAAAACATCGAGAATGCGGGTAAAAAACTTGAGATTGTGCAGGAAAAAGTGTCTCTTGCAACAGTGGAGAATATAAAATCAAGCTCAGAAGAGATTATGGATAAAATTGAAGAATCTGATTCTGAAATTTTTGATGAATACCTGCTTGAAGAGGAAAAAACAATGCTGACTGCAGTGCTTACTGAGAAAACATATGAATACTGCAAAGAGCTTGCAAAAGGGGATTTTGCGTTGATGCTGAAAGAAGAAATATGCAATCCGGAAACAGCAATGCCAGGGCTTGAAAAGGAACTGGCAGACTTAAAGGATGTTCAGATAAAACTATTTGTTAAATTAATGCTTGAAATAAGAAGCTGCATAGATGACCCGGGAACATGCAATTGTGAAGCCAATACTGTTCCTGAGCAGAAGGCAAAATGCGAGAAAATGGTTGCTCTTGCCATGAAGTGCGAGTATAAGGCGGATGAATCCTCCTGCAGTGAATTAAAAGCCATGGAGCCAAGGCAAGGCGACAGTTTTGCAGAAAGCTTTGTCCCTTCTTTCTTAATGAATTTGTTCAGGGAAAAATCTTACATGATAGAATATGATATACAGCCTTCAGACGGGGTTCCTGAAGAGTGCTGGGATGAGAATACCAAGCCTGAATGCAGGCAGTACGATCATTTAAAAGAGACAGCCGCGGATTGGGATGAATACGGGCATTACATAGGCAGAAGACCTGAAAACAGGGAACCGACAATGCAGGAATCCATTCCCCAGTGCTTTGATGAAACAGGCACTTTCCTGGAAGAGAAATGCGGCAAAATCAGCGTTGTCAGGAATGAGGAAGGCCTGGTAAATTATCTTATTGAAAAGGAGATTGACAACATCATAGATGAATTTGAAAACGCATCCATGCAAAATACAATTGACGAAGGCGAATGGACAGTTGATGAAGGCACGATGGAAATATCTCCCGGGCAAAATACTGTTGTTGAAATGAAGGACAATATTAATGAAATAAAAGAGCAGATAGCCCTAAGAACTTTTGCTCCCGGAACAACTGAAATTGGAGAAGGAATAAGGGACATTAAGAATATCGTTGTTGAAACAGGTCCTGCTTCCGGAGACGGAGGATTAAGGACTGAAATCAGGACAGATGTTGCAGGCGGTTCTGGCGGCGATAATGGGCTAACTCGTGAAGTGAAGACAGATGTTGCAGAAGGCACTATAATGGACGAGCCGCTTCCAGAGCCTGACTTGACTCAAACGCATTATGATCCTTCACAGGATGAAGTGATTACGAATAATATTGACAATCCTGCTGTGAATGAGATTGCTGATTCAGGCTCAGAAGGAACAAATGATGTTGCCCCTGCTGTTGATTCGAATGAAGGGGATGATGTTGCCCCTGCCGCTGATGAAGTTGCACCCTGATGTTGAATCCGAGAGGATTAATAACTTCTTTTTTTATTTTTTTAAAATAGGTAAGCTAAAACCCCTTTCGCCGAAATTCATCGAGAATTAATTTATGCTCGTCTATAATCCAGCCTAGCCTATTTTGTTTAAACCAGATTGTTCTGGAAACCGCCAATAAGTGCAAAAGAAAGTATCCTTTAATCAATTTCATTTCTTTTTTTGTGAATTGTCTTTTATATCCTTTTAAAAAACTTTCAAAATTCTTGCTGTCATTCACTTTGAACCTTATCCAATAGGCGGTTTGTCCAATATCTCCCAAGCTGTGCCCTTTCATTGCATTGTCAAAATCAAAAATTCCGGTTATGCCTCCTTTTTTATTGACATTAAGATTTGAGAGATGGTAATCCCAATGCAATGGGACAAAATCTATTTTTTCATTTTTTAACACGTTCCAAAACTCATTTAAATTTATATCGATGAAACTATAATATTCAGCTAATTTTTCTCTGAAAAAGCCGAGATATTTATCAATCCTTAATCTTGTCCATTTTTTCCATTCTTTTTGATGTTTTATTTCATGATGCTGGTGAATCCAAAAAGGCGGTATTTTCAATGTATGTATCTTTCTTAGGTTTTTGCCTGCATTACATAAAATTTTTCTCCTTAAAACCTGATTTCCTTTCCCATATGTCTTGCTGGCAACATTGCCGGGGGAATATTCCATGATTGTAATAAATTTCCTGTCAAAAATATTCTCCAAAATTACTTTTGGGGCGGGAATATGGCTCTTATTGAGATAATTAAGAATTTTGTTGTTCTGGTGAATCTTTTTTTTATTTTTTAATTTGCCTAGTTTTACAACAAGGATTCTGTTTGGAGCTGTAATTTTCACTTTAAAAGTTGGGCTGACCAGTCCTGTGGAAAATTGTTCATATTTTTTAATTTTTGCTTTTGGAAAAGATTTGCGGATTAAGATTTCAATTCTTCTTTCATTGAATTTTGGTTTGCTCATATATCTTATAAGCTAATGCTTGTTTTTTAATCTATCTAAAAGTGATGCAATAAGATAAAAGAAATAAATAAACTAAAACTAGTATTCAGGCATCTCTGCCATCTGCTTAGCCATTTCTCTTATTTTTGCCAAAAGTCCGCCCCTGTGCTTCAGGCTGTCCTTATGCCATAGCATTTCTTCTCTCACGGGCTCTCTTCCTTTTGCATATCCTGCAAGAACTATATTATGCCAGCCTGGATTTCCCAGCTGATATACGCAGGAATTGCATGTTAAGTGCAGTGCCGGTCTTTCTTGCGTGATTGGCTCAGGCAGCTCTTTAAAATGAGGCTGATACCTGTTGCTGTCAGCGCCTAAAAGAAGGCTGTCGCGTAGTTGCGGACATTCAACTGGGACATCAATGTATAAGTCTGCTATTTTTTCTTTAACAAGCGAATTTACCTGTGGTGTATTTGCAATCTCGCCCCATTTATCCCTGAATTGTTTATTCATTCTATGTGCTGAATCAGAATACACTTCTGTAAGTTCGTTCCATTCGTCTATGGATGTTCTATTCATTTTATTTCCTAATACTCAGGCATCCCGCCCATGCCACCCATTCCGGGAGGCATGCCCTGCGGCATGCCGTGGCTTTTTGAGCCGCCTGCGATTACGTCGTCAATTCTCAATATGAGCTCAGCGACTTCTGAAGCAGCCTTTACAGCCTGTGTCTTGATTTTCAAGGGTTCTATGACGCCTGCTTTCCAAGCGTCCATTACCTTTCCCTTGAATACATCCAAGCCAGCCCACTTGTTGCCCTTGTCGTGCTCTGATTTTAATTCAGTCAGCATGTCAATAGGGTCAAGCCCTGCATTCTCGGCAAGTGTTCTAGGAACTATTTCCATTGCGTCTGCAAAAGCCTGAACAGCAAGCTGCTCCCTGCCTGAAAGCGACGTTGCGTACTTTCTTAATTTCTTTGCAACTTCTATCTCAGGAGCTCCTGCGCCTGCAACAACCTTGCCGACTGAAAGTGATGCAATCAAGTCGCCGACAGCGTCCCTGACAGCCCGCTCCACTTCGTCAACAACGTGCTGTGTTCCGCCCCTGATAAGCAAAGTGACTGCTTTCGGGTTCTTGCATTCTCGGACAAAAGTCAGCTCTTCATCGCCGTACTTGACTTCCTCAACAAGCCCTGCAAATCCCAAGTCCTTTGGTGAAACATTGCTCAGCTTTGTAAGGATTCCTGCGCCTGTCGCCCTTGACAGCATTTCCATGTCAGATTTCTTAACCCTTCTTGCGGCATAAATGCCTGCTTTTGAAAGGAAGTACTGCGCAATGTCATCAATGCCTTTTTGGCAGAATACAACATTTGCGCCTGACTTTATTATCCTGTCAACCATGTCTTTCAGGATTTTTTCTTCCTGGTCAACAAACCCCTGCAGCTGCGAAGGGTCTGTAATCTGGATTTTCGCGTCAATCTCTGTGTTCTTGACTTCAATTGCAGAGTCAAGCAAAAGAACCTTTGCATTCCTCACCTGCTTTGGCATTGTTGAATGAACCTTTTCCTTGTCAAGAACCAATCCCTGTATTAATTCAGAGTCGTCTATTCCTCCTCCGACTTTCTTTTCAATCTTGATGTCTGTCATGTCAACCAAATTGCCTTCCGCGACTTCAACAACTGCCTTTACAATAATCTCTGCCAGCTTGTCCTTTGAGGACTCTGCTCCCTTGCCTGTCATTGCAGTTACCACTATTTTCTTGAGAGTTGCCTTGTCGTCCTTTGTAAGGTTTTCAGCCATTTCATTCAGGGCTTCCTGCGCTTTTTCAGCCGCCTGCCTGTATCCCTTAACAATCATTGTGGGATGAATTTCCTGGTCAAGCAATCGCTCTGCATTCTTGAGCAATTCTCCTGCTATGATTACTGCTGTTGTTGTCCCGTCCCCGACTTGGGCTTCCTGTGTTTTAGCTACTTCCACCAGCATCTTGGCTGTAGGATGCTCTATCTGCATTTCATTAAGAATTGTAACGCCGTCGTTTGTGACTGTGATGTCTCCAAGGCTGTCGACAATCATCTTGTCCATGCCTTTTGGTCCTAGAGTGGTCCTGACTGTCTCTGCTACTAATCTCGCCGCCATTATGTTGTTTCTCTGCGCGTCCCTGCCAATTGTTCTCATTGTGTTCTCAGGCAGGATGTATATGGGTTGTTGTTGGTTTTGTGCCATTTTTTAATTCCTCCGTTAGTGTTTTAGTGTTTGAATACTCTTAAAACTCCTAAGACTAGTGTAAAAAAGAGGTTTATAAGCGTTGCGGAATTTTGCTCTTAAAATGAGGCTAAGAAGGCGAGCCTTCGGCGTTAGGCAGTTGTTTTATTGGGTTGGGCAATAATTAAAGCATTGGGGCAAAATACGGCTTTTTTCTTTGGCAGTTTTGACGACGGGAAGCAAAAATCCCCTTCCGGAGATGTTGAAAATTCAGATGCAATTTGCTCTTTTCGGCATTATTTTTCCGGCTTAACCCTCTCGTTTTCCAACACCTGCCGTAAAAAAGCGTGTTTTTTGAGCGAAGAGTTTATGAATAACCTGCGATAAACCCGCATTATGCAAAAAGAGGCGCTAAATTACAGGAAAATACTTGGCTCTGTCATAACCCAGATAGAGCAGTCAAAGCTCAGGGCTTTTTCAGAGGTAAATAAGGCATTATTGCAGGCATATTGGAACATAGGAAAAGAGCTAAGCAGTCATTCAGGATATGGCAAGGCAGTTGTTGAAAGGCTGTCAAGGGACTTAAGGATGAGGTTCCCGGGGATTAAGGGTTATTCATCAGTAAACTTATGGAATATGAAGAGGTTTTATGAGAATTATCCAATTCTACAGCCAGTGGCTAGAGAATTGCTTTTAGTTCAAAAAATGCAGTCAGTAGTTGCAGAATTACCTAAAAAACTGCAGAAAACGTCTGCAGAATTAACTAATTGTCGAAAACTACAGACAGTGTCTGTAGAATTGCCTTCAAGCCAAAAACTCCAGGCCCTGCCTGAAGAATTGCTTTTTACTATCAGCTGGAGTAATCATCTAGCGATATTAAATATGACTCAAACGCCGGAAGAAAGAGAATTCTATATTAGGATGTGCATAAAAGAACGATGGGGCAAGCGAGAGCTAAAGCGCCAAATCAACTCCTGCCTCTTCGAGCGCTACATGAACGCAGACAAGCCGGAGAAGGTAACTGCCTTAATCCCAAGGCATAAGGAAGAAGACATTGCAAGGCACTTCAAGGACGATTATGTGCTTGAATTCCTTAACCTTGGCAATGAATACTCCGAGAAAGAGCTTGAAAGTGCAATTCTGGGCAACCTAAAAGACTTCTTCCTTGAATTCGGAAAATCATTGACATTTGTCGGCTCGCAATACGTAATTGAAATAGATGGCAGGGAGAACAGGATTGACTTGTTGTTTTTTGACAGGGAATTAAGGTGCCTTGTTGCAATTGAGCTGAAGACAGGGGAGTTTAAGGCAGAATATATAGGGCAGATACAGAAATATCTTGCCGCCTTAAATGAGAAAGTTCGTTTGCCTTCTGAAAGAGAGAGTATAGGAATTGTTTTATGCAAGTCTAAGGGCAAGGAAGAAGTAAGGTTTGCCTTGGCAGGCACAACTTCTCCTTTGAAGGTTGCTACTTACATGACAAAACTGCCTTCAGCCAAGCTGATATTGAAAAAGCTTGGGCAGCTGGACAGGAGAAAGGAAGAGGAAGGCTAACACTGTTTTCTCATATCCTTCTGGACTCCTTTGGCAATAGCCCTGGGAGCGGCTGAGATTGCGGCATCTGCTTATTATGACTTCAGGCTGGCAAGGGGGCAGAAGGCGGCAGTGGGGTTTTTAGAGGAGAATTACAGGCATTAGCAAGGCTTATATATTACTAATAACTAGCAAATAGTAACGTTAGGGGGTATTAGAATGGCAGATAAAAAGATGCTTGAGGACAAATTGCTCTCCAGGGAGGGCGCTTTGGACAATCTTAAGGCAATGCTGTCAGAGCCCTGCATAAAGAGAATAGGCCAGTGCAGCGATGTTATTGATGACATGACTGCAAAGAGGCTCGGAGACGTGCTCATATACGCCAACGGCATCAAGGAATACATCAAGCCCGTTATGACAAGGTATGTTGAGGCAAAGCTGTTCGTTCTTACAGAAGTGTTTAAGAATTACATGAAAGGAAGGTTGAATTGAGGATGAGATGAGTGATGAAAATAAATGTGATCTTGAACGAAAAATATCAAAATTAATCTCTCTTTTAAAAACAAGAAGGGTACCTACAAAGGAAGTAATAGAAGATCCTTTTACGGGTTATATTTTACAAAGTATAGAAACAGGCCGTTTTCATATGCCTTCTAATTTTGAATTAAATCTTAAGTGCCAAGAGTCTTGCAGGGATATTATTGATTCTTTAATAGGTATAGATATCCCAAATTATAATCCTCAATTAGTATTGGGTTTAGCAATTGTGCAATCTTATTTTTTAAATAGTAGTTTGCCAATAATAGATACTCTGTTTTCATCAACTAAATTAAAACAAAGTCTCTTCGATTTAGGAATACCTTTTTTAGAACCAATAGGTCATAGCAACTCTATAAAAGAAGAAACTACAATTATAACTGCCCAAGATGAATATTTTAAGGAAGTGCCTGTTTTACATCCTAATCTTTTCCCATATCTAAATAATGGGGGAAAAGAGGATGTATTTGGTGTTGAGATAGATAATGATATAATGTCTATTCAAGAGTATGCCTTTTTTGAAGAGGATATAACTTTATTGGATGAAGATCCAGATAATATCTTAATATTAAAACAAGTCCCGATAATAAATAGAGATACTTCTTTTGATTATTCTCTCTCTTCTGAAAATTTATATTCTACTAATAACTCTGCTTCTTTTTGGCAAGGGGAATATGTATATACTACTAGTTTTAGACAAAAATATTTTTATGATGGTGCCTCTTATCTTCTATCAAAGCAAAATTTATATGGTGATGGAGAATTCATATTCTTTAATGGCTTTTGGCTATTTATTAATAAAACTAATAATCCGGCTTCGCATATTTTAACAGAAGAAGTAAAAACTTACGGAACTAAGACTGCCCATAAAAAATATACTACCGAAAAACAAATAATTGGGGGATTTAAAGCTATTTTAGAATCAAAATCTTTAGAATATATGGCTTTCTTAGGTATAAACAACAATGTTATTAAATTAAACCTTCCGGCATTTGAAGGGTTATTATTCAAAACAGGGAATACCCCTGAAGTTTTAAAAGAATTGTATAAATCACAAGAAATTTCTGCAAGGAGGTTAGAATCAGAATATGCTGTTCCTTTATTTTCTTTTCAATATAAAGACAATACTTACATTGTCTTAAAAGAAGTTAGAACTGAAAATTCAACAAAGAGGATCTCTTTTAGTAAAGCTGTTGATTATATCAAAGAAGCATTGCGATCAATGCCCGAAAATGATATCCCTTGGTGGGATAATGAGCAGATATATACAAATGCTAAGAAAATATATGCTAAACGTGCATTAAATTTAATAGCTCGAATGCAAACCTCTTTTAAAGAAAAACCCCCCCAGGAAGGTATATTTGAAAATTGTGATTATCACCAAAAACTGGAATCTAAGCTTAATTCCGGTTTTAGTTATAATCCGCTTGTAATGTCTTTTGCAATAAAGGCGGCAGATTATCTATCTACTCTGCCCAGAATAATTTCTCACGGAGATATGCATCTTGAAAATATAATGGCTATAGGCAATGGTGAAAGTTGCGGAATTGATTTTCAAAAAGCATGTTATGCTAATGGCTTTTTTGATGTTGCTTATTTATTGGAGCAGTCGGAGTTTGATTTTAATGATGATACAAAGAGGGAATTATTAAATTATTTTGTTGAAATATCTAGAAAAAATAATCTGAATGTCCCGGCAAATTATCTTAATATCTATGATTATAATGCTACATTTATCTGTGTATTGGGGGCTAGTTTATTTTCTAGTGGCAGGATGGCTGTTAAATACTCCAAAGAAGAGTGCGAAAACAGGGCGAATTTTTATCTTGCTAGCGCGGAAAAATCAATTAATCGTATTAAAACTAATCTATAAACTCATTGACAGTTTAAAACTAAGCATATCATATATTAAATCAAGAATCCTAATGTTGGCATGCAATACTCTCTGGTCATATTTTTTATTAAACAAATTATAGAGGGTATTTTTTGAATCTTTAGTTTTCTTGCTTAATTCAATTAGTATTTGCTGTTCATATTTATAATACATTTCATAAAACTGCTTGAAAATTTCAATTGTAGTTTCATAGTCTCTAATCTCTTGTTTTATTTTTAGCTTATGCGAGAGTATATACTCTGCAATCAATTTATGTTCATCTGCAATGTTCTGAAGGGCTTCACAAAGGCAATAGACATAAGTAGTATCTTTGTAATCCTTATAATTTCTTCTATTTAACAGGGATTTGCATAATGCCAACATATTATTAACTAATTTATCCTGCTCTATGGCTTCTCTGAGTATAGCCTTATTCTTTGCTTTTATACCTTCCAATACTTTTTCTTGCAATGAGATTATTGAGAGAAAGGTTCTCCTAAGGATATTATCAAATTCTTCAGTGGTTGTGAGTGCAATTTGCTTTATCAAGCAAGAATTCTTTTCTTGTTTTACAACTTCCAGCCCTATAAAATATTTATTGAAATAATCTTCCACTTTTTTTATCAATAATGGATTGCTAGATTTTATGAATATCTCCGAGTATCCATTTTTGTAGATATTAGCTAAAGTTTTTGGCAGTATCGGCTCAAAATCAGTTATATCCATTTCGAATCTTTTTGGAGTAGCTATTCCTTTCGGAGTTGTGATAATAATGCTTCCTCCCTGCTCTTCAACATCTAATTCTTCGCCTTTCTTTATTCCATACTTCTTAATCCATGGCGCCGGAAGAGAGATGACATAAGTTTTGCCACCCATTATCATTATATTGCGTTTCATAACAAATACTAAGATATTAATTGTCTTAAATAAGTTCCGTTCGGCAATAATGAGAGCACCGAAATGCTTATATATATGTACTAACTAGCTGATAGTGACATAGGGGGGTTAAAATGGCTGAAGGAATAAATATTGAAGGTTATAAGCCGATTATTGCAGATGAGGCATACAGAAAAGACAGTATTGTTCGTGTCCAAACAAATCTTATTGACCCTAAAACATGGAAACCGGCTTTAAAGGAAATGCCTGTTTCAGAAGTAATCATAATAAGAAGAATCACATCGCCCGATGCTGAAGATGTTCTTGAAAAAATAGTTGAATTGTCAGCAGATGCTTTTCAGGGATACGAGCGTAGGATTGACGCTTCTGCACCAAAAGAAGAATTTGACAAACTCGATATTGAGATAGGAGAAGATTATAAGATTATCCATGGAAATACAACAAGATATCCTGTATTAAAGGATGAAAAAGGATATAAGCATATCAGCTCAATTAAGCTTACGCCTGACGGGGAAGGAAGTGTTGATATAGAAATGCCTGATCCGCTTGAGAGGGAAGCGATGACTCATTTGCTTGACACTCCGAGGGATGCGCTTGGGCAGATACTGCATGAAGTTGAGCACCCTGCAAAAGAAAACGGGGGAATTCACGGGATTATAAAGCAGATTATGCCTGAGAGCCAGGATGTTGTTATAATAAGCTATGGCGTGCTTCCAAGGGAAATGCTTGATGAGTGCGGCGATGACTGCGAGAAAATTGTTGAAGAATTAATGAATCCTAATGCCCGAAAATCAAATTTTGGGCTCAGGGAGTCAGTATCTATTCCTGTCGTAAATGGCCGCTTAGAAGACAAATCAAAGGCAAATGAAACATTAAAGAATTACTTTAACGCTAAAGCACAGCAGTTTGCTTCTATTCCTGTTCCGATGATAGCCGTTTCAAAACTCAATAATCTTAAGGCGGCCGGGAGTGCGGTCAAGAGAGCTGTGAACGGATTATATGCAACTAATTTGGAAGATGTTGAGCAGGAAATTTTGCCGCTTGAAATCTCTGTTCTTGAAACTGCAGCAAGGCTTCGCCTTAACTGCCGCAGGATAGAATCAAAAGGGATGCTTGCAACAATGAAAGCAAAAGCCTTGGAAGAGCAAAAAAAAGAAAAAGCCGAACAGGAAAAAGCAATGCGTAGGGACATGGATGAGATGCGCATGGAAATACAGGAGAAAGCGGACAGTTACTTAAGCTCTCTTCTCGGAAAGAAATAAGCTATATTTTTAGACATAAGCTTATAAAAGTTTATTCTTTTATTTCCAATACATATGCCCGATAATCTAACGAAAAAGCAGCGTAGCTATTGTATGTCTAGAATTAAAAGTAAATGGACAACTCAAGAAAAAAAGATTCATAATTATCTTAAAGCAAATAAAATTAAACATAAGATGCATCCGTCCTTGTTCGGCAGACCTGATATTATTCTTAAGGATAAAAACAGGGTTATTTTTTTACAAGGCTGCTTTTGGCATAAATGCCCTTTATGTTATATTAAGCCGAAAAGCAACAAGATGTACTGGCTGAAAAAAATTGAAAGAAATGTAACACGTGACAAAAATGTTAAAAAATTATTAAGGCAGCAAGGATATGAAGTTATTTGTTTATGGGGGCACGAAATTAAGAATAATTTTGAAAAAGCTTTACTAAAAGTAATAAACTAATTATAATTGTTCTACAAATTCCCGCCAATCTGCATCGTTATTCTTAAGTAAACCCGAAGGTTTAACATATTTCATCTCCTTAATGCTGGCTTCCGGCACTGTTCTCTTTTCTAATTCATTTCTCAAACAGTATCCTGCGATCTCTGCTTCAATGGAATCGAAATCAGGGATAATATCCTTAACATCGGATAAATCGGGGTGCGTCTTTAGCAGTCTTAGAATAAAATCTGAAGAAAATATCACTCTTACAAATACATAAAAATCTGATACTCTTTCAGTTCTTTCTACCTCATTAACTGGAACAATAAGAATCATACCATTTTTTTTGCCGCTTTTAACACTTACTCCTTTTCGCGCAGGATTGGATATGCTTCCTCTTATTACATTAATAATATCTTGACCGACAATAGTATCTTCAAATACTCTGAACTCTGGTTCTAATCTCACATTAAACTTTTCTTTTATGAACTTAACAAGGGCTAATTCTGCAAGCACCCCCTGTGTCCAATTTTCAACAGCTTGAGTAACACTTCTTTGCCTAGAGGTGCCAAAATCCGCCCTGGTATGCCCTGCATAATTAATGCGTATAGCAAATTTTAATGCTTTTAAAAAATCAGCTTTATCTAACTTTACAATTCTTGTTTTTTTATGTTCCGCCCATGCGTCAATATCCTCTTTTTTAACAGTATATTTTCTACCTATTTTCGTTCTTTTAATCTCGCGGCCATTTTTTATTATTTTCTCTAATTTTGTCCTCTTAATACCCATATACTCTGCCGCTTGGTCTAAATCAAAATCAGCCATAATTAGCGGTTATAGAATGAAGATTATAAAACTTTCTATATTTAGATGGCATTTTCGACGGTTTTTAATAGCTGTTCTGCAATCGGTCTTATGCCCTCAGGAGGTACTGCATTTCCAAGCTGTTTCCTAACTTCCGATACAGAACCGGTAAATTGGAACTCATCTGGGAAACTTTGTATTCTTGCTCTTTCCCTGTTTGTTAAGGGCCGCGGCTCGGAATGATGATAACCCCATGTTCCACCCCCTCCATTTGCAACGATTGTGGGGGACGGTTGGTCTGGGTGTAATCTTTTATAGATTAAGCTCATCCAATTTTTATTTTTGTGTCCCGGTAAATTTTTATAATTTCCGCCCGGCGGAATTAATTCTAGCTTCTTTTTTGTTGATGGAAGAATGCTTATCTTTTCATTGTTATATTCAGCATATTCTACACCTTTTAATGCGACTTTAATAGGGACTGGATTTTTCTTATGTGTTGGCTCTGGAAATTCAAATTTTAAACCTAAATCTTTTCGTATGCCCACTATGATTATTCGTTCTCTATTTTGCGGAACACCATAATCTGCAAAATTAATTAATTTAGGGCATACCTCATACCCGTGAGGCTTAACCTCCGCAAAATCATGAGTTATTCTTTTCATAGCCTCACCATTATGTGTTGTTAAAAGTCCTTTTACATTTTCAGCTACGAAAAATAAGGGCTGCTTTTTTGCAACGGATTCTACAAATTTAGTGTATAACAATCCTCTTTCTGACTTAAATCCGGGTCTGTTCCCTCTCAGCATAGAAAAGTCTTGGCATGGAAATCCGCCGATTATAATATCGGCTTTAGGAACGTGTTCAAATTCTATTTTCCATATATCTCCGCAAACAATATCATGATTGAGATTTTTTTTGTAAGTAGCACAGGCATTTTTATCAAAATCATTAGCCCATGCAACTTCATATGCTAATGTAGGATGTTTTGCATTAAGAAATCCCAGATCCATGCCGCCACATCCTGCAAATAGAGACAAGATTTTTAGCGTTCTCTTTTGTGTATTACTCACCCTTTTTCACCGCTTTGAATTGTGTTCTTTATCTTTATTAACCTTTCTCAAAAAAAACGTGTGATTTTTTATAAAAACCGAAAGTTTGTTTATAATGCCCCTCGTAATAAACTTCCAGATTATTATTTTTTTATAATCTCTTTTTCTATTGAAATCAACGGGGGTCAAGGGGTGTCCCCTTGCTGCCTTTTTTCTTTCACAACAATCCAAGAATTAAATAAAAAATAAAAGAAACTTACTGCACTTCAGAAACTTCGCTCATCTCAGGCGCCTGCGGAATGGGCTTCGGCCTGTAAATCTCCGCAAAGCCGGGAGCCAATACAATCCAGTCCCCTCCAAGCCCTGCAATCTCAGCGCCCATTTCTGCTGAAACGCCTTTCAGCTTGTTGACAGAGCGTTTTAAGTCAATAACATCCTTTTCTTTCAATGTAGAAACGTCAAGAAGCATTATTGTTCTTCCTTCCCTCAAGACAGCGGCAATCTTTTTTGTGTCGTCAAAGCAGGTAAGCTGCATTGTCCTTATGCTTACCTTAGGATCCTGCTTTTGGTGCTCCATCTCTATGAATTCATCAGAAGCCGGAGCCGCGACCTTGTTTTTTACCCAATCAAAAACCCTTTGCATTATTTTTCACCTTCCCTTATTAATGGAATATGCTGTTAATAGGGATATGGGGCTTGTTTATAAAAGTTTCTGTCTCTAGTCAAATCTGTGCATTTTAAGGTATGTCTTTATGTCATAAACAATTGTCTCAATGTCCTTCTTGAGCTTCCCCTCATATTCCTCAAACTTCTGTCCTTTTCCGAACTTGTCATACAGCTCTCTCAGGAATCTTTCAAATCCTGTCTTAACTTTCATTGCCCACTCGTCTTCAATGTCCTTGGAGATGTAGCCTCCGACTGCAATTGAGACATTGCCTTCCTGAAGGGTCTTCTTCTTCTCGTCATCCTCAAGAACAACATCCTTTGTGTCTGCAATGAAATTAAGCTCGATTATTATCTTGGTGTAAGAGTCCATTTTTTTCTCACACTTCCAGACGAAATGCGTCTTGTGCCCGTTATCGTGCCCTGACTCTGCATATTCTTTTTCCTCAATTTCATATCCTCTTTCTTTCATCCAGTTCTTGAGCATCTTGTAGAAGTCTTTTATTTCAAAGCTAAGGCTCTGCTTAATCTTTGTCACAGGGACAACGTAATCCATTACTGCCATAGGATTTATAGAACAATATATTGCTTATATAGCTTTCTCTTGGGAGAAAGGCAGGGCTCCGCCGTGAAGTTATTGGAGGTGGAGTTTTTGCATTTAGAGTTACGTATCAAAAGGTTTATATATTACTTAAGAGTTGCAAAATGTATGGCAAAATGTATTAAGTGCGGAAAAACATTAACTTTTTGGGAGAGGTTCAATACTTGCCCAAATGAGGGAAAGTATCACTGTCCAAAATGTTCTGATCCAGTTAATGATCCAGTTAATAAAGATAAATGCGGATTATGCGGAAAAAAGTTCGGAATTTTTGATACAAAAACAAACTATAGGACGAAAGGTGGAAAAAGGATTTATGTTTGCAATAATTGTGATATAGAACAAGAGGCAAAAAAAGAAGGATTAATAATGGAAAATGAAAAAAATAAAGAACAGTTAATAGCAAAAATAGAATACAAACGAAAATGCAAGGCCTGTAAAAAAGTTTGGCATTGTTTGAAAAGTCAAGAAATTAGTATAGAATCTGAGATTAAACGTACTCAAAGCTCTATTAAAGTGGCAGGATTAGGAATGATGGCTGGAAATTGGTCTGCTCTAGGTGCATCAGAACAGGCAAAGAGGAATATTGCTGCATTAAGCGAAAAATTAGATAAATTAAGAACGTGCCCAAAATGTGGCTCGCATAGTTATATAGAAGAGGAGGTTAGTTATTAAAATGAAAAAAATATGCCTATTGTTAACAATTTTAAGCATACTACTTTTAACTGGATGTTCAGAAACGATTGTCAAATACCAATGCGTAGATGGGAGTTTTGTAGATAATATTGCAGAATGCGGTACAGTTACGTGCCCAGCAACAGAATGCCCTAAATTAGATTGTGAGGCTTGCCCTGCCAAAGTGGAAACGAGAACAGTTACTAATACTATTACAAAATATCAATGTTATGATGATTCAATAAAAGATAACAAAGAAGATTGTTCTTCATTAGAAGAAAGGGGAGGAGCAGGTACAACTGTTTCTGGTTCAAGTAATCAAGTTACTGAGAAATTTTATTTAAAAGAAGGTCTGACGATTTTTAGGAATCATTATGAAGGAGAATTAAATTTTATTGCAGAATTAATTAATGAGGATGGAACTCTTATAGGAATTATTGCCAATACAATTGGTACGTCTGATACTTCTTCAGCAAAAAAAATAACTGAGGCGGGGTTTTACAGAATTGAAGTAACTGCCTGGGAAGGTAGCAGTTGGACAATAGATATTGAGCAGTGAAATGGCATATACAATATTTGATTTAGTTGGATTATTAGGAAATAATGGTATGTGGTTTTGGTATATTATTTTTGTTGCACTTATTGGAGTTTGGGCCAATAGCAAAAACCGCAACCCTTGGAATTGGGTAGCATTAGCCTTTTTTATTTCACCATTACTTGCGGGCTTATTTTTATTATTTTCAGGCAAATTAAAAGACACGGAAGAAAGAGAAATATATTGTGGTAATTGTGGTGCCAAAAACAAAGAAGGAACTAAGTTTTGTTCGGAATGCGGACAGAACCATAATAAAAAAGAAGAAAAAAAAGAATCGTCCCCCTATAGCCTACGCACATTTGCAAAAGAGGTAATAATACCAGAAAAGCATCGTAAAATTAAGGAAAAAATATCGCCTAAGTGGAATTTAGATGATATCGGGTTTATTATCTTGCCCATTATGTTGTTAGGCTTAGGCATATATTTTTACTTTTATAGCCGTTTAAATATGATTCCCGTAATATTAACCCTGATTATATTAACTCCTATTTTTGATAAAGGATTTAAATTAATTTTCAAGAAAAGTACATTTAAATGGTCTTGGTTGAGGAAAGGTCTTTTGATTAGTGCAATAGTCATTATATTTATAATTATTAATCTAGCTCTTCCAAGATGCCCTAAAAGCTGTGAAGATAGTATGCCTTGCACAAATGACCTGTGTAGTGCAGAAACAGGATATAAATGTATGCATATTCCTCAATTAAGTTGCGACGGAAATGGTATCTGCGAAGCAGGAGAATATGGCAGATCAGCAGATTGTCCTAATTGCGATGATGGCATCAAGTGTACAGCAGATTCTTACGACTCTGGTTCTAAAGAATGTATTCATATGCAAATGAAAGGGTGCATTCAATCACCAAGTCCTGCGCCAACACAGACAACTCAAACACAAGAACCAAAATGTACACCTGAATGGCAATGCACTGAATGGTCTCAATGTAGTATTTCTGGAATACAATTAAGAACATGTAATGACAAAAATAGTTGTGAAAATAGTGTTGGCAAGCCTACAGAAACACAATCTTGTGTTATTGAAACTAAAGATGATTGCCCAGATTTCTCAAATTTGACTGATAGGCTTAGTTGTTACGATAATTCTTGTACGTTTACGGTTCTTAATAATGAAGGTTTAGCTAAATCTGGTGAGTATAAATTATATCCTTGGGATGCTGTAATCGGGGAATTTTATCCCTATAGTTTTGTACATGTTCCCTGTAGAAAAGGTAGTGAAGAAGGAGAAAATGAGAATTATTACTATTGTGAGGGCATGTATACTTTAATAAAAGAAACAGATTCTGCCGGCAATATTTTAAGTTCAAAAACACCTGCAGTAAAATTAGTAGTATATAACTCAGAAATTATTGATTCTATTTGCGAGGAGGACTAAAATGGAAACCATTAAAAAAATTGAAGCTGCAGGACTAACTACGGAAGAGCTAATAATTGCAGGTTTTTGGCTAGGAATTGGATTTACAATTGTGCAAATTATTGGATTCTTCATTGTATTTTTTTTAGGAAATGCAATAGGCTGGTGGTAAAGATATGACCCGAAAAAGAAGTTATTTTAAACAAAATTAGCTCAAAATTTTGAAGTTCCATAATCATTTTAAATACAATTTCTATAGCCTATTATGAGGAGGCTTAGCCCCTTTAATCCCTGAGGGGATTAGCAAGCGCAGGCGCTGCATGTAGCAAAAGCTACTATACCTAAAAAGGAGGAAACAACATGACAGCATTTTTTAGTGACTTGACTATCTGTGAAACTGATGGTTGTAATACAATAGTTGATGTTTTTGAATGTCAAGGCTATCTTTGCCCTGCTTGTAAAAACAAACAGAAATCAAAAAGTTAAAGTCAAATAAAGAAATAAACTATACAGATTTTTTCTTTTTTATTAAAAAATACTAAAAGAGAATAAGCTTATTTTTCTTTTAATCTAAAATATTGCCAAACTATCAGCAACCAATAACTTAACGCCGGAGGCTCTCCTTCTAATCCAGCTTTTCCTTCAAGTCTTCAAGCAGGTCCCTTGCTTCGTCTTCCAGCTTGTCCTCATAGCTCTTGAGCCTTTGCTTTGCAAGATACTTCTCATAAACTGCCCTCAAAAAGTCAGAAAACTCTCCTTTCTTCTCGCTGAAATTCTTCAGATAATTCTTCTGCATTCTTGCATTGAAAACAACTTCCACCCTTCCCTGGTTCTTCTTTGTTTTCCCGCCGTCAGAATCCTCGACAACAACATTGTTCATGTCCCTGACTAAGAATTCAACCTCAATGATGAACTTGACATAGTAAGTAACCTTCCTTTCCATATACCAGTTTGACTCAATGTAAGTGCCTGTGGAGCCTGTCTTCTCAGAATGCTTCTTCTCAAAGCAGTCATAGTTGTACTGCGACGCAAACTGCGGAATAAGGGCAAGCATTCCGTCAAAGTCCAGTATTCCTGCTTTCTTAATCAGGAGGTTCTTGAAAATATTGACAGGATTCTTTCTTTCCTTCCCCATATTCAGTCAGTATTCTCCTCTGCCTCTTCTTCTGTAGTCCCGAATGCCTCTTCCTTGCATTCCTCGCAAAGGAGCCTGCCGTCAACGTCGTAAAGTCTTGCGTATGAGCCGCACTCCTCGCACTCGCCTTCGTGGTATGGTTTCTTTTCTGATTTTAGTTCATTTGCCATAGCTTTCAATAGTAATTTAAGATTTATAAAGTTATAGATTAGCAGTTCTGCAGCCATAATAAGCCTTATAAATATGGGGGAGATTATTGCTTTAGAAAACTTATTTCGGAGGTAAATACTATGGCAGGAAAGAAAAAAGAAACTGTGGACACCAAGGTAAAAGAAACATACGAGGAGCTAAAAAAGAAATGGCTGCCTCTTTTCCAGGCAAAATATGGCCATAAGGCAATAATTAAGGAAATAGAATTATTGCATGCAGGAATAAAAGGCGCTGGATACGGGGTTATGGTCAATACTGCGGACGGCAAGGAGCAAGGGCATTATGTCCGGACATTGTTTAGCGACGACCCTATGATGGTTGACGGGGTATTAACCAAGGCAGGCCAGAATTATGTCGACTATTGGTCAGAGTACGGCAAAGTAATGGCTAAGGCTTATAGTGGCGACGAATAAATCCTTTCTTCTTTCTTTTATTTCTTCAAAAACTTCATAAGCTCATTCAAGGAATACGTATTCAAAACATCCATTCTGGAACACCAGCCCCTTCTTGCAGTGCCAATCCCAAACTTCATAAACTTCAATTCTTCAACAGAATGCGCATCAGTATTGACAGAAATCTTCGCTCCCTTTTCAACTGCCTTTTTCACGTAAACATCACGCAAGTCCATTCTTGCAGGAGAGGAATTTATTTCCAGTGCAACATTATGCTCTTTTGCAGCCTCAATAAGCCTGTTCATGTCAATGTCCATCTCTTCCCTTTTCCCGAAATGCCTTGAAGTCGGATGTCCCAGTATATTTACATAAGGATTGGAAATTGCCTTTACAAGCCGCGCGGTAATCTCCTCGCGTGGCATCCTGAACTTTGAATGCACAGACACAACAACAATGTCCAGCTTTTTCAAAATATCATCAGAATAATCCAAAGAGCCATCCTCCAGTATATTCACTTCAGAGCCGCATAAAACTCTAATCCCGCGAAGCTTCTTATTTACCTTCCTCACTTCATCTATCTTCTTCAAAAGCGTTTCCTCGGAAAGCCCGTTTGCAATATACTCTGACTTTGAATGGTCTGAAATGCAGATATAGGAATATCCTCTTTTTTTGGCAGCCAATGCCATCTCCTCAATTGTGTTGTTTCCGTCAGAATATGTTGAATGGCAGTGCAAGTCCCCCTTGATATCAGCAATAGAAATAAGCTTAGGCAGCATTCCTTGCAAAGCAGCCTGTATCTCCCCTGTATTCTCACGCAATTCAGGCTCAATGTAAGAAAGCCCCAGCTTCTTGTACACTTCCTCCTCTGTCTTTCCCGCAACCTGCTTTCCGTGAGAATCAAAAATCCCGTACTCGCTTAACTTCAGCTTCTTGGCAATAGCAATCTTCCTTAATTCAATATTGTGGTCCTTGCTTCCTGTGAAATACTGCATCGCAGCTCCAAAGCTTTTCAATGGCACAACTCTCAAGTCCGCCTGCATATTGTTATCAAGCAAAACGCTTGACTTCGTATCACCTTTTGCAATAACTGACTTGACAGAAGGCAGGGAAACAAATATTTTGATTACATCAGAAGGGCGCGAAGAAACAGCAAGTATGTCAATGTCCTTCACAGTGTCCCTCATTCTCCTCAATGAGCCTGCAATCACAACTTTCTCTGCTTTCTTCTCCAAGGCTTTCTTAATCTCTTCGGCAATTGGCATTGCATATGCAAGCAAAACCCTCTCCTGCCCTTTCTTGTAAATGTCAAGCCCTTTCAGTATGTTTTCCTCTGCTTTCTGCTTGAACAAAGGCAGCTTTGAAATCTTATGCGATAAGGCGGCTTTTTCCAAGTCCTTTACATTTTTTATCTTCAGCTCCTTGTAAAGCATCATTGCTTTCTTAGGGCCAAGCCCCGGCACCTGAAGCAAAGCGCTTAATCCTGATGGAAGCGACTTCTTCAGCTTTCCATATGAATTTACTCTCCCTGTTTTCAAAAACTCCTCAATCTTGCCTGCAATATTTTCTCCGACTCCCGGAATTTCCTCAAGAGCCTTCAGCCCGCCTTTTGAATAAATATCAAAAACATCCTCAGAAAGCTCGTTAATTGCCCTTGCCGCTTTTCTGTAAGCAACAGGCTTCCACTGCACATTTTGCATTTCAAGAATGTCAGCCATCTCAAAGAAGATGGATGCTATTTCGGTGTTTTTCATGTGCAATCAAACAAACATATTAGCTATATGCCCTATTGTGTTTGCAAAGCCGTACTTTGTTTTCTTTCCAAACCCGATTGGCTGCAGCTTTATCTTCCCTGCTTTCTTCAGCTTGTAAAAAGTGTCTATCTTTTTAGGAGAAGAATTCAGCTCTGAGATTACATCAATGCTTTCAATATAAACTTCCATGGTTGGTGTTTTCACTTTTCCCTTGCCGAATTTTGCAAATTTTCCACCCTCTGTCTTTACATAGCCGATTAAGCTTTTGTCAAGAAGATAGAAATTCACAGCCTCGTTACCGTACATTTTTCCAACAGCGCCAAGGCTTTGCCCGATGTAAGGGCTTAGCTGTTCAAGCATAAGGTTATGCACGTCTTCAATTGTCTGCACGTCTTCAATCCCGTCATCTGCATATGCAATTGATGCAAGTGAAAGGACCATTATTATAAGAATTATCTTTTTCATGTTATCACCAATAAAATCATAGTGCTTTGCTGTATATAAAGATTTTTACAGGAAATTTTGTTATCCCTCTGCTTTTTAATGCGGTTTTTTGCTTTTTCTTATATTCTCTGTTATAATAATACTTAAATATGGCAAATGCCAATATATATTATCAAAATTGAGGTATCAGAACTGCGTTCTGGACCTTTTTTTTGTTTACAAAAAAAGGTGATATTTAATGAAAAAGACACTTGCGATATTTGCCATTTTGCTGATGGCTTTTTCTTCTTTGGCGTTTGCTGAAGGCGAAGAAGCAGCTACGGAAGCGCCCAGCGAGCCTGCTCCGGCAGAAACGCCGTCAGAGCCGGAAGCTTCAAGCGAGCCGGCAGAATCTCCAAGCGAGCCGGAATCTCCAAGCGAGCCGGCAGAAGCCACAAGCGAGCCATCTGAAACTCCTGTATCAGAAGATACAACAGAAGTGCAGCAGCCTGTTGATATAGTCGCAGAAGGGCAAACAACTGACAGCGAAAGTCCGCCTGTATCAGGTCCTGACAAGGGCGGATGCTGGGTTGGCGAAACTCAAGTGCCTTGCCCCGGCGAAGGGCAGCAGAATCAGAGAATGCAGCCGGGAACTAATTTCATGAATCCCCAGAATATTCCTCCCGGATGCAAACAAGTGAATAATAACGGCATGATAAACATTGTCTGCGACAATGCGCAAAGGCAGGTTCCTCAGGAAACATGCACTTCCGGACCTGACAGGGAAAGAATCGAAAAGGAATGCGCTGCAAAAGGCGGAAGGACTGTTGTTAAAAATATTGACGCCTCAAGGGGATGCGGAATTGTTGACTGCGTGTTTGGCGGAGATACAGGAAACTTCATGCCGGGACAGCAGCAGATGTGCCCGGGGCCTGACGAGCTTGCAAAAAAAGAACAGGAATGCAGGTCAATGGGGCTTAATCCAAAAAGAATGAGGAGCAGCTGCGAGTATGTGCAGTGCGAGGACCCGAACAAGCAGCATACAGAGTGCCCTGACAATCACGCTGAATGGGAAAGAGTGGGAATGGAATGCAGCCAAAAAGGCGGAAAAGTCGTAAAGGCATTTGACGAGAATGGATGCAATATTCCAAAATGCATCTCTTCAGGAGAACAATGCGTAAATAATGTTCCGCAGGAAGCATACTTCAAGTGCGAGGACCAGGGCGGAAAGCTTGTGATTAATACTGATGAAAACGGATGCATTACTTTCTCAAAATGCGTCAAGAGGGGAGAGGAAGGCGTTGAATCATATGACGAGCTTGACGAAGTTCCCCCTGCTGCAAAGCTTTTGCAGGTTGCCTTGAAGCTGGAGTCAATAAAGATTTCATTTGACCAGATGGCGAAGCAGATAACAGCCATTGCTGAATATTATGAAAATGAAGGCGATGACGCAAACGCAGAAAGGTTCAGGACAGCTGCAGGAATGTTTGAATCTGCCAAGAAACAAATTGACGGAGTAAAAGAAGAGCTTAAGATGGGTGTCAAGGGGATGAGTGTTGAGCAGATTATTGACATCAAGCACAAGATAAGGCAGATTAGCGATGTTGTAATGGAAGATGCCTTGTATGTTATTCTCGGCGGAGAAGACATAGGCGGATATGATGAAGAGTACGGTGAGATGGATGAAGAAGAGCAGGAAGAATCCTACAAGGTGAAAAAAGACTGCGGAACAGACGGAAACTGCTTTGCAAAGGCATTAAGAATATGCCGGGCTGAAGCGCAATTTTTCCCTCAGCAGGATACGAATGTAAAGATAGTCGGGCTTGAAGACGGAGTATGCAGGCTGAAGGGAATAGCATATACTTCTGACGGAGAAAAAGAGCTCTCCTGCAAGTTTATGGACTATGCAACCAAGCCGCTTACAATTGACAATGTAATGCAGTACTGCGAAGGCTCGATGGTTGAATATCTGAAGCAGAATATGGGCGATTTTGCATCTGAGCAGAATACCAAGGCTCAATTAAATCCAGAACAGGCATTCCAGGGGCAGATGATGGGCTGTGAAAAGGTTGAGCAGGGAATAAATCCCAAAGGAGTTTGCGGAAACTTGTGTTGTGAGCAGAGATACGGTGAAAACAGCTACAGCTGTCCCAGTGACTGCATGGCTCCGCAAATGCAGATGGCTGAAAAACAGCCAATGATGCAGAAAATGGGGCAGGCTTTCCAGCAGGGCGGCATGGACGGCTGCGCTGACGAAATGGCGGGCACAAGCCCCAAGGATGTCTGCGGCAATGACTGCTGTGAGCCAATGGAAAATCCTGAAAACTGTCCGCAGGACTGCAAAGGGCCAATGCCTGACAATGGGCGGTTTTTTAACCAGCAGACAGGGCCGATGCAGCAGATGCAGCCAATGCCTGTGCAGGGCGTAGTGCAGATGCCTCAAGAACAATTTATTGAGCCACAAGAACCGATATATACTCCACCGGAGTATATTGAAACAGCCCCTGTTGAAGAACAGCCTGTAACCGAAGAGCAACCAACTTCAGAAGAAACTGCTGTTGAATCCGATAGTGCCGGCAGTGAGATTCTTACAGGCGCGGCTGTTGCCATTGGCTTGCTAAAAGAATTTTTAGGGAGGTAAAAACATGAACAAAACAATATCAGCACTGCTTGTTGCAATGCTTGCATTGCTCCTCCTTTTTTCGCTTGCAGGATGCGGCGATGAGGGTGTTGAAAAAGTAAAGAGCGATGCAGACGCCGTGAAAGCAATTGCTGAAGTCTCAACCCAGGTTGAGGATGTATCAGCGAACCTGCAGTCAATAGACAATGACTTGAGCTGATTTTTCTTTTTTTTCTTTTTTTCAATAATCTTATAAACCCCTCTTTATACCTCTTTCATCTATGATATGCCTGGGAATAGAATCAACAGCGCACACGTTTGGAATAGCTTTGATGAAAGACAAGAAAGAACTTTCTTCTGCCTCTGATACATACACGACAAATGAAGGGGGCATGAACCCGCCTGTTGTTGCAAGGCACCACATTGAATTAAAGGACAAGCTTCTGCAAAAAGCGCTTGACGATGCAAAGCTTTCATTGGAAGACATTGACTTAATCTCTTTTTCAAAAGGCCCCGGACTTGCGCCGTGCCTGCACGTGGGAAGGAACTTTGCAGTTGAATTAGCAAAGAAACTGAAAATATCTTTAATCGGCGTTAATCACATCTGCGCTCATTTGGAAATCGGAAGAATGATTACAGGAACAAAAGACCCTGTTTTTGTTTTTGTTTCAGGAGCCAACACGCAGATTATCGCCCACGAGGGAGGAAAATACAGGGTTTTCGGCGAGACATTGAGTATCGGCTTGGGAAATGCATTGGACAAGTTCGGAAGAATGGCTGGATTGGGCTTTCCCGCAGGGCCAAAGATAGAAGAATTAGCCAAGAAGGGAAAGTTGATTGAATTGCCTTACGTTGTGAAGGGAATGGATGTTGATTTTGCAGGCATAATCACAAAGGCAGAAATGCTTTTCAAGAAAGGCGCAAAAGTTGAGGACCTGTGTTTCTCATTGCAGGAAACCTGTTTTGCAATGCTCGCTGAAGTTACAGAAAGGGCTGTTGCGCACTGCGGCAAGAAAGAAGTCATTCTTATCGGCGGAGTTGCCGCAAACAAGAGATTCTGCGAAATGCTTGACTCAATGTGCAGGGACAGGGATTGCAGGTTTTATCCTGTTCCATTGAAATACTGCGGAGACAATCCTGTGATGATTGCGTGGCAGGGAATTTTAGAATATGATTTTAACAAGAGGGAAGAGAATTTGGAAACAGTTGAAATCAATCCGAAATGGCGCATTGACGAGCTTGATGCGGAGTGGTATAGATAATTCTGTTGCCATAATTATCTTATGGACAATTCTGCCAGACATGCAATATAAATAGCAGAATTTAAATAGCAGAATTGCTCCTATTAGCAAATTATGGGCATTTTTGGCAAAAAGGCTAAAAATCCGTATTGTCAGCAAAAGCAATAAAAAACCGAAACATTTATATATACCCTCGTATCTCTCTTTTGAAAATGGCACAAACATTTCTCTCAGTCGGCACTATGCATATCAATAACGCCCTTGAGGGGAATATTTGGTTTAGGCCCTGGTAGTGTAGCCCGGCCTATCATGCAACCCTGTCACGGTTGCGACCCGAGTTCGAATCTCGGCCAGGGCGTGAGCGAAGCGAGACGCACTGGACGATAAGGAATCACAATTCCTGCATCGGCAAGGGCGTGAAAAAAACAGCGTCTTGGACGATACAGAACGCGAGTTACTGCATCGGCCAGGACATGAAGGACCGGTAGCGCAGCCTGGTAGCGCACCTGAGCAATCGCGGTGTAACTTTTACCAGGCTTGGAAGATATCAGGTGGTCGCGGGTTCGAATCCCGTCCGGTCCAGCGAACGAAGTGAGCTGGAGCGGGCGGTGCATCGCAAGGCGATGCGAACCGTCCGGTCCGCTCTTATTCAGAGGCAAACCTTCCGCCCAAACGGGCGGGCGGCAGAAGGAAACAAAAATAAAAATGGCTGAAAAATTCGACATTCAGGAACACAAGCTTATACCGAAGCACACAAAGCTTAGTGATGACGAGGCGCAGAAGCTTCTTGAGCAGTACAATGTTTCCTTAAGGCAGCTGCCGAAAATTCTAAAATCAGACCCTGCTTTGAAAAACTTTGATATAAAGCCCGGCGATGTGATAAAAATTGAAAGGGAAAGCCCGACAATAGGAAAGGTAAACTTTTTCAGGGTGGTAATCAATGCTTAACGAGCGCAGCGAAGTTAAGCCTGGAACGAGGAGGCACGAGTGACAATGCCTGACTCTAACTTCCTGATAAGAAAATACTTTGAAGAGCACGCTCTCACTGACTTTAACAGGAAGTCATTCAATAATTTTGTTGAGATGGAAATTCCCAAGATAGTGAAAGAAGTGGGGGATATTATTCCTACAGTTATTCCGACTGATGTCAATGATTTCAGGATAAGGTTCGACAACATAAGAATTGAGAAGCCGAAAATACAGGAAGCAGACGGTTCAAGAAAAGATATTTATCCGATGGAAGCAAGATTAAGGCAGCTTACATACTCGGCGCCGATGCACCTTGATGTCACTGTGCATATTGACGGAGTGCAAAGGGAAGCATTCTCAACACCTATAGGAAAAATGCCTGTAATGCTCAGGTCAAAATACTGCAATCTGACAGGGCTTAACAGGGACGAATTAATCAAGAAGGGGGAAGACCCTGACGACCCGGGCGGATATTTCATACTCAACGGAAAAGAGAGGGCGTTAATCACAGTCGAGGACTTGGTTCCCAATAAATTGTTTGTGCAGGAAAGTTCAGGCCCGAGCAAGTTTACTGCAAAACTCTTCTCGCACAAGGAATCATACAACATTCCGCACGTGATTGAGCAGATGCGCGACGGGTTAATTTACATCTCATTCACGAGATTCAAGAGAGTGCCTATCATGTATGTCATCAAGGCTCTCGGGCTTGTAAAAGACCAGGACATCATGCAGCTTATCTGCGACGAGAAAATGTATGACGAGGTATACCTGAACCTTCACGACCTCAGCGAGATAAGAACCTCGGAAGACGCATTGAATGTGCTTGCTGCAAAGGGAGCAATCGCTGTCCAGCCAAAGGAAAGCAAGACAGACAAGTGCCTTGAGCAGCTTGACCAGTTTTTGCTGCCTCACATAGGCATAACGCAAAAGGACAGGGCATTGAAAGCTTACAACTTATGCAAGATTATCAAGAAATTCCTACAGATTTCAAAGGATGGAGTGACGCCTGCTGACAAGGACCACTACAAGAACAAGAAATTGAAATTGTCAGGCGACCTGATGGCTGAATTAATGAGAGTAAACATGAAGGTGCTTGTAAATGACATATTATACAACTTCCAGAGATTAGTCAAGAGAGGCAAGTTCCAGTCAGTGAAAACAATCATAAGGGACAAGCTTTTGACTTCAAGAATAAAGAGCGCAATGGCGACAGGAACATGGGTTGGCGGAAGAAAGGGAATAAGCCAGAACCTCGACAGGATTAACTTCATTGCAACAAGATCGCATTTGACAAGGGTTGTTTCATTATTGTCAGCAACCCAGGAAAACTTCGAGGCAAGGGAATTGCATTGCACTCACTGGGGAAGGTTATGCCCTATTGAGACGCCTGAAGGTACGCCTATTGGTTTAAGAAAAAACATGGCAATGCTTTGCGAGATTACACAGGAAGAAGTTCAGGAAGACAAGCTCAAGAAATCTCTTGAGGTATTGGGTCTGAGGAAGTGCGCATAAAATGGTCTGCGAACGAAGTGAGTGGACCCTCGAATGGAACAGGGTGGAATGAGAATGGTAGATGTATACATAGATGAAAAATTCATTGGAACTGTTGACAGCGCAAAAGACTTTGTAAAGTCTGTCAAGGCAGAAAGAAGAGCGGGAAAACTGCCTTATGCAGTTAATATTTCTTATGATCCTGACTTTAACGAGGTTGTCATAAATACAATAACAGGCAGGGCAAGAAGGCCGCTTATTGTTGTTGAAAACGGGGAGCCGAGGCTTAAGGAAGAGCACTTGAAAAAGCTAAGGGCAAACGAGCTGACATGGGACGGGCTTGTCAAGGAAGGAGTAATTGAATACCTCGATGCAGGAGAAGAGGAAGAGGCGTTTATTGCTTTGAATGACAAGTACCTTACAAAAGAGCACACTCATCTGGAAATAAGCCCTATTGCAATTCTGGGAATGGTTACTTCCCTCGTCCCCTATGCAAACTTCGGGCAGTCATCAAGACTTAACAGGGGTTCAAAAACCCAGAAGCAGAGCCTGGGCATGTATGCGTCAAACTTTTTGTTAAGGGTTGACACGGATGTAAGCATATTGCATTACCCGCAGATGCCAATTGTAAAATCATTTGTTCACGATGTAACAAACTATGAAAAGCACCCTTCAGGGCACAATGTTACAATTGCAGTCATGGCTCTTGACGGATACAACATGGAAGACGCGATTATACTTAACAAGGGTTCTGTTGAAAGAGGCCTTGCAAGGTCAAGCTATTACAGGCCGTATGTTGTTGAGGAATTAAGATACCAGGGAGGCTTGGTTGATGAAATAGCTGTTCCTGACAAGGAAGTCAAGGGCTACAAGTCAGAGGAAGATTACAGGTATCTTGAAGATGATGGTATTGTTTATCCGGGAGCAAAACTGCTGGAACACGAGGTTGTAATCGGAAAAACATCGCCTCCGAGGTTCCTTGGCGAGCTTGAAGAATTCAGCATTGCCGCAAACATGAGAAGGGAAAGCTCATTAACTGTAAAGCAGGGCGAGCACGGCACAGTGGATCTTGTTGTAATCACAGAGAATGAGGAAGGAAACAAGCTTATACAGGTAAGATTAAGGGACCAGAGAAATCCGGAAATAGGGGACAAGTTCGCTTCAAGGCACGGGCAGAAAGGAGTCATAGGAAGAATTATTCCGCAGTCTGACATGCCGTTTTCTTCATCAGGAATAGCGCCTGACCTGATATTCTCGCCTCACTCACTGCCTTCAAGAATGACAATATCTCATTTGATTGAAGTTATAGGCGGAAAAGTCGGCGCATTGTCAGGAAGGTACATTGACGGCAGCACATTCGCGGCAGAAAGCGAGGCAGACCTGAGAACAACACTTCTTGACATGGGTTTCAGGGAAAACGGCACTGAAAAAATGTACAACGGAATCACAGGGGAGGAATTTACAGCCCAGATATTCATCGGAAGCATGTATTACATGAAATTAAAGCACATGGTTGCAAACAAGCTGCATGCAAGGGCATCTGGAAGAATCCAGCTCTTGACAAGACAGCCGATTGAAGGAAGAAGCAAGGGCGGCGGTTTGAGATTGGGTGAAATGGAAAAAGACTGCTTTGTCGCGCACGGCGCATCGCTCTTGCTAAAGGAAAGATTTGACTCGGACAGGACAGTGGTGCACATCTGCGAAAGCTGCGGCATGCTTGCTGTCTTTGACGAGATGAAAGGCAAGGCATACTGCACAAAGTGCGGGGCTAATATTGAAGTTGCATCAGTGGAGCTTAGCTATGCATTCAAGCTTTTGCTTGAAGAGCTAAAAGCAATAGGAATCTACCCGCAGCTGCACTTGAAGAGCAAGTATTGAGGAAAAAATGTACATATCATACAAAAGGATAGAGAAAATAACTTTCGGAATGCTTTCGCCGAAGATGATAAAGAAAATGGCGACTGCAAAGATAGTCACCCCTGAGCTTTATGACAGGGAAGGCTATCCTGTTGACGGCGGCCTTATGGATATCAGGCTGGGCATCATAGACCCGGGCTTGAGGTGCAAGACCTGCGGCGGAAAGCTGAAAGAGTGCCAGGGGCACTTTGGCTACATAGAGCTTGCAAGGCCCATATTGCACATTAATTATGCAAAAGTAATATACAATTTCCTGCAGTGCACATGCAGGGAATGCGCAAGGGTAATGATACCTGAGGAAGAAAGGCAGAATCTTCTTTCAAAAATAGACAAGTACCTGCAGAAGGGAAATGTTGACGCTTTCAGGAAAATTGCAAAAATTGCAAGGGTAATGTCAAGGTCAGTAAGAAAATGCCCTCACTGCAAGGCAAAACAGCTTTCTGTAAAAATTGAAAAGCCGACAACATTCTTCGAGGACACAAAGAGGCTTAACCCCATTGAAATAAGGGCAAGAATGGAAAAGATAAGCGATGAGGACTGCCTTCTTTTGGGATTAAGGCCTGAGTTTGCAAGACCTGAATGGATGATTCTGACTGTAATGGGAATTCCGCCTGTCACAATGAGACCGAGCATTACCTTGGAAACAGGTGAAAGGGCAGAGGATGACCTTACGCACAAGCTAAGCGACATTGTAAGGATTAACCAGAGACTTTTTGAAAATATCAATGCAGGAGCCCCTGAAATTATCATAGAGGACTTATGGGACTTGCTTCAGTACCACGTCACAACTTATTTTGACAATGAGGTAACACAGGTTCCGCCTGCAAGGCACAGAAGCGGGCAGCCTTTGAAAACATTAAGCGAGAGGGTAAAGAGCAAGGAAGGAAGATTCAGGCATAATCTTGCAGGAAAGAGGGTTAACTTTGCGGCAAGAACAGTTATTTCGCCTGATCCCAAGATTGGGCTTAATGAAGTCGGAATACCCAAGGAAGTTGCAATGGAGCTTACTATTCCGGAAGTTGTGACTGAATGGAATATTAACTGGCTCAAGGAATATATCAAGCGCGGTCCAAAGCAGTACCCGGGCGCAAATTATGTTGTAATGGAAGACGGGAAAAGAAAGAAAATAAGCCCTGAGACGCAGGAGCAGATAATGAACGAGCTTACCATTGGGCAGGCAGTTGAAAGGCATATTCTTGACGGAGATGTTGCAATCTTTAACAGGCAGCCTTCGCTGCACAGGATGTCAATCATGTGCCACAAAACAAGAGTATTGCCCGGAAAGTCTTTCCGCCTTAACCCTGCTGTATGCGCGCCTTACAACGCTGACTTTGACGGCGATGAAATGAACCTGCATGTTCCTCAGACCCAGGAAGCGATGGCAGAAGCTGAAATACTCATGGAAGTTGAAACGCAGATAATGAGCCCGAAAAACGGGTTAAACATCATTGGATGCATTGAGGACGCTGTCACTGGAAATTACCTGCTTACAAAAGAGGCTGTAATGCCCAAGAATGAGGCGATAATGCTTCTTATCAGCATTGGCATTGACAACACTGAAAAATTCAAGAAGTTCAAGGAAAATGTCACAGGCAAGGAGATATTCAGCGCATTATTGCCAAAGGACTTTAACTTTGTCGGGTTTTCAAAAAACTGCAAGAAGCACAAGGTTTGCGAGGGAAAGAAATGCGAGACAGACTCGTTCATAGTGATAAAGGACGGAACCCTTGTTACAGGCGTTATTGACAGCAATACAATTGGAGAAGGAAACGGCACTTTGCTCAGGGACATTCACAGGATATATGATGAGCAGACTTCTGTTGACTTGTTTGGAAAAATATTCAGGCTTGGCATTGCATACTTGAACAAGTTCGGGCTTACAATCAAGACATCTGATGCAGACATTCCCTCAGAAATACAGGGGAAGGTAAAGGAAATACTGGAAACAGCAGAAGCTGATGTTGACAAGCTGATTGCTGATTTTAAGGCTGACAAGCTTAAGGCAGGCGTGGGAAGCGTCAGCATAAAGGATACTCTTGAAAGAATGATACTTCAGAGGCTGAACGAGGCAAGAAACGAAATAGGAAAGCTGATTGCAAGAAGCGCGGCTCCGGGCAACTCTTCATTGATAATGTCAAAGTCAGGCTCAAAGGGAAATATACTTAACCTTGCCCAGACAGCTGCCTTGGTAGGACAGCAGGCATTGAGAGGAAAGAGAATCAGCAAGGGCTACAGGAACAGGACACTTTCAATATTCAGGCAGAATGACTTAAGCCCTGCAGCGCACGGTTTTGTAAGGCACAGCTACAAGAAAGGGCTTAATCCTTTTGAGTTTTTCTTTCACGCAATGACAGGAAGGGACTCTCTTATGGACACTGCATTAAGAACTCCAAAATCAGGTTACTTATACAGGAGATTGGCAAACGCAATGCAGGACCTCAAGATTGAATATGATTATACAGTAAGGGATGCAAACAATGCGATTGTCCAGTTTACTTATGGGGACGACGGAATTGATGTTTCAAAAAGCGACGGCGGAACCATTGATGTAAAGAAGATAATAAATGAAGTTGAGGGGACGCAATAAAATGGCAGTTGACGAAGCGCTGATAAAGGAATACAAGGGAAGATTGCCTGAGCCTTTGCTAAAGATATTCAAGACATATGCTGACGAAGTCGGGCTTTCAAAGGCAAACCAAAAGAAAGCAATACAGCAGGTTGAGCACAAGTTCCTTGCTTCAAAGATACATCCCGGCGAGGCAATAGGGATTGTAACAGCAGAATCATTCGGAGAGCCGGGCACTCAGATGACATTAAGGACATTCCACTTTGCAGGAGTTGCAGAGGCAAACATCACGCTTGGACTTCCCCGTTTGATTGAGATATTTGATGCAAGAAAGGACATAAGCACCCCCATAATGGAAATATTCCTCAAGAAACAGCCTAAAGATGAGAGAGAGCTTGAAAAAATAATCGCAAGCATCAAGGAAATAAAGTTCGCGGAAGTAATTGAGTCAATCACAATCAACATTGCAAAGATGCAGATTGAAGTTGTGCTGAATAAGAAAAGAATGAAAGACCTGGAAATAACTTCTGAGGCGCTGCGCAGGGGCTTGGGCGTTACTTTGAAAACAGTTGACATTGTTGACAAGGATGACTTGCTTGTAATGAAGCCGAAAGTAAAGGAGCTTACGCTGCCTTCTCTTTATTCAATAAAGGAAAAGATAAAGGAAGCGCCTGTCAAGGGCATTGAAGGCATCAAGCAGGTTCTGCCTGTGAAGAGGAATGACGAGGTTTTGCTTATCTCAGCAGGAACTAACCTGAAAAAGGTTCTTGAAATTGATGTTGTTGACGGAACAAGAACCCTTTCAAATGACATTTTTGAGATTGCAAAGGTGCTTGGAATAGAGGCTGCAAGAAACGCGATTATCAGGGAAGTTTCAAGGGTTCTGCACGACCAGGGGCTTGAAATTGATGACAGGCACATTATGTTTGTTTCAGATTTAATGACAACCACCGGAGCTGTCAAGGGCGTTACAAGAAGCGGAATCACAGGAGAGAAGGAAAGCGTTTTGGCGCGTGCATCCTTTGAGACGCCGATTGTTCACTTGATTAATGCAAGCATGGTTGGCGAAGTTGACAGGCTGAACTCAGTTGTTGAGAATGTATTGATTAACCAGCCAATACCTTTGGGAACAGGATTGCCCGGGCTAGTAACTAAAATGAAGGGGGACGAAAAAGATGAGCAGTGAGCTTAAGGATGTTTTGAAAGAGAAAAATATTGTGTTTGGCACAAACGAGACAGTCAAGGGGCTGAAGCTTGGAAAGGTAAAGAAAGTGCTGCTGGCTTCAAACTGCCCGAAATCAGTCAGGGACACAATAGCGCATTATGCAAAGATTGCAAACGCGGTTATTGTTGAGCTTGATGTGCCTGATAAGGAGATTGGCTTGTTATCCAAAAAGCCGTTTGGTGTTTCTGTTCTGAGCTGTTAAAGATGGTCAGTTTCGATATGAAGACAATAGGCTTCATTAATGTATTTGAGAATCTTACTCACGCTTCTGTCAAGGACTGCTTTGCAGAAGGCGATTCTTTAGTATTTATTATTGATATGGGGCAGATGGGGCTTGCCATAGGCAAAGGCGGCGCGAACATAAAAAAAGCGTCTTCTGTTTTCAAGAAAGAGATAAAAGTTTATGAGTTTAACCCCGAGCCTGTTGAGTTTGTCCGCAATTTGCTTTTTCCTTTGAAGCCGAAAGCAGTTGAAAGGCAGGACAATCTTGTTGTTATCAAGACATCTGATACAGCTGAGAAAGGGAAGGTTTTTGGACGCGAGAAGACGAATTTGCGGCGCATACAGGAAATTGTTTCCAAGTATTTTCAGGTTGAAGTCAAGGTTGAATAAAAAATCTAATCGATTTTTTAAGCTCGAACCTGTTCGTAAAGCCCCTGTAAGCTATTAAACATTAAACCCGGTTTAAGCAATAAAAAGCTTAATAAAGACGCTGTGCTAAAGATATTCTATGGCAGAATTCAAGGTAACGCCGTGGGAAGTTTCAGGCGACATTGACTATGACAAGCTTATAGCTGAGTTTGGCGTTGAAAAGCTGAATGACGCAATGCTTGAGAGAATCAAGAAGCACACGAAAGAATTGCATTTCATGCTTTGCAGGAAGGTATTTTTTGCCCATAGGGATATGAAATTTTTGCTTGATGAGTATGAAAAGGGAAACAAGTTCTTTTTGTATACAGGCAGGGCGCCTTCAGGGCCTGTGCATCTCGGGCATCTTATGCCTTGGATATTCACCAAATGGCTGCAGGATAAATTTAATGTTGAGCTTTGGTTCCAGTTTCCTGACGAGGAAAAGTTTCTGTTCAAGCAGGAAATGAAGTTTGAGGACACACAGCGCTGGCTTAATGAAAACATGCTTGACGTGATTGCACTTGGCTTTGACCCAAAGAAAACGCATTTCATCATAGATACAAGAGATGCCGGTTTGATGTACAAGGAAGCCTGCAAGGTTGCAAAGAAAATCACGTTTTCAATGGTAAAATCAACTTTTGGCATGACTAATGAGAACAACATAGGTTCAATATTTTACACTTCAATGCAGGCAGTGCCTGCGTTTTTGCCGTCTGTTCTTAAGGGAAAGGAGATTCCCTGCTTAATACCGCACGCAGTTGACCAGGACCCGCATTTCAGATTAACTCGTGATATTTTGCCTAAGCTAGGGCATTACAAGCCTGCGTCAATCCAGTGCATGTTTTTGCCGCCATTAGGCGGCGTTGAAGGCAAGATGTCTGCTTCGTCAGCTGCTGAGCAGGCAATATTCACAACAGACACTCCTGAGATGGTTAAGAAGAAGATTAACAAGTATGCATTTTCAGGCGGGCAGGTTTCGATTGAGGAGCACAGGATAAAGGGCGGAAACCCTGACGTTGATGTCTCATTTCAGTACTTGCGTATGCTGTTTGAGCCTGATGACAAGAAATTGCAGGAGATATACCGCGATTATAAGACAGGGAAAATGCTTACAGGCGAGCTGAAAGCAATTCTTATTGAGAAAATTAATTCTTTCCTGAAGAAGCACCAGGCTGAAAGGGAGAAGGCAAAAGCCAAGGTTGAGAAATATCTCTTGAAGCGTTAAAGTTAAATACTCTTTATTGCTCATATTTCTTGCATTCGGGGATATAGCATAACTCGGCAGTGCGGCCGGCTCCAGACCGGTTGATTAGGGTTCAAATCCCTATATCCCCACTCATAATTAACATTCAAAATTTGTTGAAAGCAAAGGTTTAAAACTTTAGAATTCCCAATAGAATGGTATGAATACTACCAAAAAAGAGGTAACATTAAAATTGCCTATTGTTTCTGAGCTAAACAAGGGCTTAAGTGCAATCTTTGTTTTGGCAGGTGTTGTAATGGCCTTAGTAGCTGTTTTTTTCTTTATAACAATAATAGGCTTTTTTGCAGCGATAGGCGCTATAGTTGTAAGCGCTTTTTGTTTTGTGATAAGTCAACGTTTGAAGAATAGCAGTGTAGGATTTAGCTGTCCTTATTGTAAAAAACAATTAATGGTAATGGGGGGCATAGAATCAATTAAATGTGTGAGATGTGGAGATTTAATACTTCTGAAATGGGAAACTCCTAAATCAATTAAAAGTTAGCTTCTATGTATACTATAAGCAAAGCAGTTAATATACCCAATAAATAAGAAATAGCCGCGGGCACTACACTCCATAAAAGTTTATGTTGCCATGTTTGCCATGTATGTTGCTGTTTTTCTCTTAATTCTTTTTCAAGCATACGCCTATATCCATCTATATGGCTGGGCATTATATTGCTTGCATTATATTCTGATGACGCCCAATATGCTACTTCTCTCAGGAGGTTAGTTATATCATCCTTACTTACTTTCTTCTCTAATCCCTTTGGGACTTTCAGATATTCGTTTAAATCTTCTGTCCAGCAGGTTAACACTTTTATTTTTGTCTTAATATCCATAAGCCTTGTTATTTTGGTATTATTTAAAAATGTTTGTATCATAGCACAGCGCCGACAGACTCGGCGTTCTATCCTGTACCCTTTGCCCACATATCTTTAATCTTTTCTGCTATATATTTTATATCTCTTTCGCTAATCTGATTCCTAGAAAAATGAGGGGCAAGGATAATACTTACCTTATATCCACAATCTATTAAGTGCATTTTATATACTCTATCTTTGGCTGAACTTTTGTCTGCTTTTATAGAAAACTTTTTTTCTAAGCCTTCTATCCTATATTCTTTTCTTAATTCTTTTATTGCATATTTTCCATAAACTATAATAATCTTCGGCTGAACAGATATCAATAATTCCTTAAATATTTTTATACCTCTCTCGATTCTATTCTTATATTCCTGGTTCTTACGAAAGTTTTTTAACTCTCTTAAATCTTTGGTAGGGTAAGCACAAACATCCGTTTCTATTACTTTAATATTGGTCCCTATTAATTCTACTAATTTGCCAATCTCTTTTCTTGTTTTACTTACTTTTCCTCGTTCCTTTTCAAGGAAACTATTTAGTTCTTTCCTATCGCAAAGAAGCCTTTTAATCTCATCGAGACTTTTATTCTTTGTTGTAATCTTAGTTGCCGGATTTATTCCGACTAAAAATATAGATTCTCTTTTAGGAATATCTAGCGGATTCCCATCAAATACAAACGGCCTAAAATATACATCATCCTTTTCCAATGGCTTAAACCATTCGTCGGGTAAATCTGTCATAAAATTATTCTTTTCTAGGCTATTATAAACATTATGGTATCGTTGCCTCCTTTTCTTTCCGCAACGTTTATAACTTCCTGCTATATACACAGCCGTATGGCTAAGGAAGCGCTGGAAGACATCATACTGAAGAGCGTCGAGGACGCGTCAAGCTGCCTTGTAAAGGGAAACAAACATAAGGCGCATTTTCTTGTCAATGAGGATGATGCGCAGGAATACCTTATCCTTCTGAGGAATTACTATAATATGAAAGATAGGAATGATGCTCCTGTGATGAGGGCATTCTGCAGGGAAGTGCACGATTACCTTATGGGCATCACAGACACCGGCGGAAACAAGCAGGTTATTGTAAATGGCTCAAGCGCATTCAGGGGGTTTCAGGATTATCAAGAACAGGAGCAGCCTGAAGTGAATTTGGGAAATGAAACATTTCACTCCGGGAAAGATAATAAGTTTGCAGAATACATAAAGAACGCAAGCCTTGGCACTGCGATTGCCTGCACTGGAGTTTATGCAATAACTCAGAATCCCTTGGCGCTTGCTATTGGAATACCTGCGCTGGGAATACAGGCGGTTTCAAGGATTTATGGGCATTTCATCACAAAGAAGAACGAGAAGAAGAAAGGCGAGCTTATGGCTTTGAACGCATTCCTTGAAAACACTGATTTCATGCTTGTAAAGGATGTTTTGGATGAAAGCAAGGACAAGATTTCAGCTTATATTGATAAGTTATGATTTTCCCCTGTATAATAGCAACATTTATATAGGGATGCAATATAGTGCTTAACGAGGGGGTAGAAATAAAAATGGAAAGAAAAGAACTCACTGACTTGCTGGTAAACAGCGTGAAAGGCGCGTCATTCACAGTTGAAAATGATGTTGACACTGATAATTGTGATGCAGCAGGCTATCTCCGTATGCTGGACAGCTATTATAAATTAGGAGATAATGAGCAATCCTGCGTGAAAAGCAGCTATTTCAGGAAGATACAGGATCATCTTGTTTCCATAAATGACATAAAGACTGAAGGATTAATAAATGAGGAATTTCTCAAGAAAGTTAATTACTGCCAGAAAGCATCAGGAATCGGCTCTTTGCTTATAATTGCAATGCCTGTGAATCCTTATGTAGGCGCCTTGGGAATGGGTTGCCTTTCAACATTCATAGGCATTACCTGGGCAAAAATAAAAGCGAAAAAAAAGCTGCACTTCAAGGAATTGGAGCAGTTTGCAGAAGAGTCAAAAGAATTGATTGGAAAATTAAAGGCAGTTGATTACAAGGAGCTTGCAGGCGTTCTTGAAGAGGCAAAGCCTGAAATAATGCCTTACCTTGGCAAAGATATTTAAACAACCCATACATAACTCCCCTTATGGGGTGGGTGAATTTTTCAACAGACAATGCTGACTATACTCTGGTTTATGCGGCTCATTTGAAGGATGCTGATGATGCTGTTTTCAATGACGGGCAAATAGAATCACTGGATGCGATTGTTCTTGAAAATACAGGGCACGGTCCCGGAATAACAGGCGCTTCGCAGTTCGGTCTTGACTGTCTTCCAAAGATTTACGAGACAATTATGAAACAGTCCCACAAGCATGACAAGTGGGTTTATCTGCTTGATGCCAATGTAAGCCCGTTCGGGCTTGCCGCAGGTATTGCAATGATGAGCATCCCCTTGTTTGCTGCCGGTTATGTCCTTTCATCTGCAAAGGAGGACATAAGGGAAGCTTCTGAGCATGAAAAAACAGACAGAAGGCAGTTTCTCAAAGGAATTGGCAAGGGCTTGCTCGGGATGTACCTGCTGAACGGCTATTCCGGATTTTTCTTAGGCTCATTTACCAAGGGAGAATCTCCGAATGCGGTTGAAACAGCGGCTGCTTCTGTGCACAGGCTTCCGCCAAACCCGCTTGTTGAATTAAGAAACTGCGTTGCAGCAAGAAAAACAGAGGAATTTGTTGTTCCGCGATTAAAGGATTGGAAAGAAAAAAGACCTAAGATTGCAGTTGTATTCGGAGGCGGGCATTCCGGATTAAAAGAATGCCTGCAGGGAAAAGTCTGGAGGGATTCAGTGCTTGCGGCTTACAAGCAGGCAAATTATCTTGGGCTTGACATTTATACTTTGGATAATATTTGGGAAATGTGGCCTTCTTATACTGATTACAAAGACTGCAAAATACTGGAACAAAACTGGTGCGCTGCAAGGTATAAGTCAGGGCTATTCTAAGCGTTAAGCTTTTATATTACGCTTTGGTTCTCTTATGCTTATGAAACAGGTAAAAGGAAGGCAGGAATTAATAAGCGCTTATATTGACTTTTTTAAAAGCAAAAGCCACAAGGAAGTTCCTAATTCGCCTTTAATACCGCAGAATGACCCGACTGTTTTATTTACAACAGCTGGAATGCATCCGCTGGTTCCTTTTTTATTGGGGCAAAAGCATCCTTTGGGAACAAGGCTGTGCAATGTGCAGAAATGCATTAGGACAACTGACATTGATGCAGTGGGCGACAAGTTCCACTTGACTTTCTTTGAAATGCTCGGCAACTGGAGCCTTGGAGATTATTTTAAGTCAGAATCAATAGAATACTCATTTGAATTCCTGACAAAAGTTTTAGGAATACCTTTAGATATGCTTTCAGTAACCTGTTTCAAGGGCGACAAGGATGCGCCTGCTGACAAGGAATCTGCCGAGAAATGGAAAAAATTAGGAGTAAAAGAAGACAGGATTGCCTTTTTGCCAAAAGAGGATAACTGGTGGGGGCCTGCAGGCAAGACAGGACCCTGCGGACCTGACACTGAAATATTTTTCTGGGTTGGAAAAGGAAAAGCGCACGGAAATCCCGGTGTTAATCCAAAAGACTGGGCTGAAATATGGAACAATGTGTTTATGCAGTATGAAAAGAAAGAAGACGGCTCATTTCAAGAGCTGAAACAGAAAAACATTGATACAGGAATGGGCGTTGAAAGGACAGTTGCGACGCTTAACGGCAATGAATCTGTTTATGACACTGATTCATTATTGCCATTGATAAAAAAGACAGAAGAGCTTTCAGCAAAGGAATACAATGATGAAACAGGCAAGAGCATGCGAATAATTGCAGACCACATCAGGGCATCTGTGATTCTTTTGGCTGAGCTTGTTTCTCCTTCAAATGTTGAGCAGGGATATGTATTAAGAAGATTGATTAGAAGGGCGGTAAGGCACGGCAGGACTTTGGGGATTGCAGGAAACTTTACACACTTGATTGCAGAGGAAGTCTTTAAGATTTACCCTGATTATGCTTCTATCCAGAAAAACAAGGATTTCATAATCAAGGAATTAAAAGCAGAGGAAGAAAGATTCTCAGAAGTTCTTGAAAAGGGAATAAGGTATTTTGAAAGATTAAAGGAAACAATAAAAGGAAAAGTGATTGACGGCAAGACAGCTTTCCTTATGTACCAGAGCTGCGGGTTTCCGATTGAAATGACACAGGAGCTTGCAAGGGAAAATGGCTTTGAAGTTGACATTGTCGGCTATGAAAAAGAGCAGGCAATGCACCAGGAATTAAGCAGGACTGCAACAGAAGGAAAATTCAAGTCAGGATTGGCAGACAATTCAGAGGCAACAACAAGGCTCCATACAGCAACGCATCTGCTTGATTCTGCGTTAAGGCAGGTATTGGGAAGCCACGTTGAGCAGAGAGGTAGCAATATTACTGCCGAGAGATTGAGATTTGACTTTTCGCACGATGAAAAAATGACTCCTGAGCAGATAAGGGAAGTTGAAAAGATTGTAAATGAGAATATAGGGAAACAGCTTGATGTCAAGAGAGAGGAAATGACTGTTGATGACGCCAAGAAATTGGGCGCAATAGGTGTTTTTGAGCACAAGTACGGAGAGAAGATTTCAGTTTACACAATCTGCGACCCAAAGAACATCTACAGCAGGGAAATCTGCGCAGGGCCTCATGTGACAAATACTAAAGAATTAGGCAAATTCAAAATCCGGAAAGAGGAAGCTTCCTCAAAAGGCGTGAGAAGGATTAAGGCAGTGCTGGAATAAGCATCTGTGTTGGAATAATCTCCATTTTTGTAAATTTTCACGTGATTTTTCTTGATTGTTGAAAATCCTGCGCTGACTTCGGAAAAAGGAGCGATTTTCCGAACAAAACCTTTTATATAAGTTCTGCATAGCATTCGCAGCATAAAAATGGGTGAAAGATATTACATTGATACTGCAATATGGATTGATTTCCATGAGAACAGAAAGGACAGGTTCAGGCCGCTTGGAGAGTGGGCGCTGGAGATGTTTAAGGGAATAGTCCGAATGAATGGCATAGTCATTTATTCAGATATGGTTCTTGATGAATTGTTGCGCAAATATCCTATGCCTATAATCGAAAAGGCATTTAACATTATCCCTAAAAGAAATTTGAAAAAAGTATATGCAAACAGTGAACAATCAGCTGAAGCACGCAAATTAAGCAGAGAAAGAGAATTGCCTTTTGGCGACTGTTTTCATGCAATTCTTGCAAGGGATAATTTTGCGCTTATGGTTTCAAGAGACAAGCATTTTGAACAGCTTAAAGATATAGTTGATACAAAAAGGCCAGAAGAATTATTTTAATCCAAATTTTTTCATATATTCATTTCCGACTTCTTCCCTTATTTTCTCCAATTCTGCATCTGTTGTTTTTGTCTTAGAAGCCCCAAAATACTTCTCGAGGTTCTTCAATGCCCTTTTCTTCTCCAGTTCCTCTATCTTGCTTCTTATTGCTTCCCTTATGAAGTCAGTCCTTGTGGAGTAATGAAATTCCTTGGCTATCTCGTTTATCTCCTTCATTATGCCCTTGTCCAGCTTTACGCATATTGCTTCCATGAGATACTATGTATTACAATGTATATTTAAGCTTTTCTGTAGAATTAATACTTCTCCAGCTTCATTTGCCACTCTTTTACAATCTCAAAACTGCCCTGCCAGAACTTCTTGGATGACATGTCAACGCCAATCTCTTTCAGAACCTTGTCAGGGTTTTCAGAGCCGCCATAGGCAAGGACTTTCTCAACCTTTGGCACAAACGAAGAGCCCTCTTTCTTATACCTTGCAAACAGCGCCAAAGACAATAATTCCCCGAAGTTGTATGCATAGCAGTAGAACGGGCTTTCAAATATGTGCGGAATCCTTGACCACTCATACCTGTACAAGGGATCCAAAGACACAGAATTGCCAAACTGCTCTTTCAGCGTTGAAAAATAAATGTCAGAAAGCTGCTCAGCAGTAATCCCTTTTATTAGCTCATTGTGCGCTGCAATCTCAAACTCGACAAAATAAGCCTGCCTCATAATTGTTGCATAAGAGTCAGCCATCTTGTCGGCAAGCATCGCCTTTTTCTCTCTGTCATTTTTAGCCATCTCAAGCAGCTTTTCAAACACAATCATCTCTCCCAAAGTGGATGCTGTCTCAGAAAGAGGCAGATTTGCGTGATGGCAGCTTATTGAGTGCTTATTTGAATAAAGTGAGTGTATTCCGTGCCCTAATTCATGCGCAAGGGTTGAAACATCCCTGAACCTGTTTGTGTAGTTAAGCATTACATACGGCGCAATCGAAGGCGCGACAGTCGAGCAGAAAGCCCCTCCTCTCTTGTTTAATCTTGGATGCGAATCAATATGCTTCCTGTTGATTATCACTCTTGCCTTTTCCCCAAAACTTTTTGCAAAATTGTCATAAGTGTCAAGCACAATCTTAACGCCTTTTGCATAAGGTATTTCCTCTGTCTTTGCAATGTTCAATGGGGCATACAAGTCATATCTTCTTAACTGCTTTATCCCCAGTTCTTTTGCCTTGAATTTGAAATATCTCTGGTAAACATCCCTGTTTTCCCTGCAGACAGCCAATAAAGCTTCAACTGCCTCGTCAGGAACGTGATTTGCATGGTTTCTTATCGCGATTGCTGACTTGAATCCGCGCATCTCAGCCGAGTAATGCCAGTCTTTTACAACCGCCTGGTATATCATGAAGAACTTGTCAAGATTTTCCTTGAATTTTGTCAATAATGCAACAGAGGCTGCTTCCCTTTCAGCAGGATTCTTTGAATATGCATACTTCAAAACCTCTGCCTCAATATCTATTATCCTTTCTTTCTTTCCTTTTACCTTGAACCTGTACTTGAATTCAGTCTCAATAAGCTCTCTCAAGCTTAATACCACATCTATTCCTGTTGCATTCTTCTCAGTGCATATTCTTTCCTCTCTTTCATTAAGCGTGTATTTTGCAGACTCCCTTGCGTGCCTTAAGACATACTTTAAGTCAGGCAAGGCATTGAAAAGCCGTTCTGCATTTGAATTATCAAGGGTTTTTATATTTTCAACAGGCTTGCCCTGAATCCACAATCCGAGCTTTCTTGAGATGTTTGCGTGCTTTATCGCAAGGTTCTCTGACTTGCTTTTCATCAGCTTTGCTTCTGCTGATTTCTGGTCAGCTGCCTCCATCAAAAGAGGCATGTCAGTCAGCCTGTTCAGCATTTCGCTCATCTTCTCGTCAAAATCAATCAATGCCTTGAATCCTGCATCAGGCATCTCAGGGGAGACGTTTGCATAGAAGAATTCATACTCTTTCAGTTTCTCTTCAATCTCCCTGTAAAGTGAATCAAACTTCTTAATCGGCAGGACATCGTCCAGATTCCACCTTGCATCCTCTTTTCCCATCTGTTTTTAATTGTCTGCATTCTTTATAACCTTTTTTCTTGCGCCCCTCTTGCTTATTTGCGCTTTTTCCGATACTTTTAAATACCACTTCCGACAATAATTATAATGCTTTAAACAGCAGGTGCTATATCATATGGTTGCTAAGAAAAAAAAGGCAGTTCTAAAAAAAATCATAAAGAAAAAGCCGTTTGCCAAAAAACCGGCAAAAAAATCCCTGGCAAGGAAGTTTTACGCAAAGAAATCAAAAAAAGCAGTGAAATTCGGAAACAAGATTCCGGCGCTGAAGCTAGGGCTTGAGATTCCAACAAGCGAAATGGATGACTTGATAGTAAACCTTGCAGGAGAAGACATACTGCCCCTGGTAAATCTGCTGAGGGGCAGGGAGAATGTATCAGAGTTTGCAATTGCTGAAAAGCTGAATGTTACAGTCAATCAGGTAAGGAACATGCTTTACCGCCTTCACAAGTCAAACCTTGTCACATTTACAAGAAAGAAAGACAAGAAGAAAGGCTGGTACATATACTACTGGACTCTTGCAATCAAGAACATAAAAGAAGCTTTGTTCATGCAGAAAAAAAGGCAGCTTGCTGATTTTCAGGAAAGGATTGCGAAGGAATCATTCGGTAAGTTCTATGTCTGCCCCGGCAAGTGCGCAAGAATGACAATGGAAGACGCAATGGAGGCTGACTTCCACTGCCCTGAGTGCGGGCAGCTGATGACAGAACAGGACAACAAGAGGACTGTTGAGAACCTGCAGAGAAGGATTGACGAGATTTCAGCCGAGATAAAAATTGAAGAGGATTTAAGGGCTGCCGAGACAGCAAGATTGATTGCAAAGGCAAAGAAGAGCGCTGCAAGAAAGCCTGCGAAAAAGGCCAAGAAAGTTGTTAAGAAGGCGGCTGTAAAACCTGTTAAGAAGGCTGTTCCAAAAAAGGCGGTTAAGAAAGTTGTTAAGAAAATAGTCAGGAAGCCTGTAAAGAAGACAGCACCGAATATCATAAAGAAGGCAGTCAAGAAGGCTGTGAAGAAAGTCATTGTAAAAAAGCCTTTGACTCAAAAGAAAACTGAAAAGAAGAGCTTTTTTGGAAAGCTGTTTGCAAAGAAGAAAAAGAAGTAAAAAACTTACATTCTATTTTAATCGCAAACTTTATTGCTTGGTTTAAGCAGTGAATTCTTTTAAGCAATTAAGCGCCAGATTCCTGAAACCACGTGGAACCCGTCAAATCCGGGTATCGGGAGCATGTTGAATATGAACAAATACTTGTTTATCTGCCTGAATACTATCAAGAACACAAATGTCTGCCTTTTGAATCTTTTTCTGCTTTTCAAATACCACGCAGAGCCGAGCCACATAAGCAGGTTTGCAAAAGGGCCTGCAAAGCCGATAAGCGTGCTCTGCAAGGGTGTTGCGATTGCAGGCATTAATACATACCCCGGAGCGATTATAAGGAGGGGTGAGCCAACTAATTTAAGCACAGCCGCCAATCCGAGCCCAAACCACCATGCCTGAAAAAATGCAGGTATTCCAAATGCCATTGCAGTGAACTTGTGAAACATCTCGTGCACAATGACGGCAGGCGCTGCAACCATTGCTGCAAACTTTATTTCTTCCCAGCCCGGCTTCAGGCTGTAAGGGTCTTTTCTCGGAACAAATCCTGAAAATATGTATGCAACAGCTGCAACCACAACAAGTATGCTGAATATTTCATAGGGCGTCGTAATCATACCAGAATAATCCTGAAGATACATTTAAATATATTGCGGGAGTATAATACAATATGGATTACCTGTTTTTGCTGCCTATTGCTGTGTTTGCAGGGCTTCCTCTTGGAATACTGCTTGCGTGGATTGCAAAAAAAGAGATTGTTTCAGGCGGGAAATATCTTTCTCTTTTAAGGAGAATAATCATATTCTTAATCTCAATGTCAGCAATTGCAATGCTTTTCACGCATTCAATTCCGTGGGTTGGGCTTGTTTCAGTAATTGCAGGCATTATTTTGGCTGTTTTTCTGAATATAGCGCACGCAAGGCTTGAAAGGAAGAAATATAATTTCAATCTTGATTATCTGTTTTTAGGGCTTTGCATGACTTCCGCGATTGCAGTGCTTGAAGAGAATGCCTTGCTTGTATTTTCCTTTTTATGCTTTATCTACGGGCTTGCGTATGCAAGCAGGCATTATAAACGGTTGAAAGGCGGCTGGGAATTGTTTGCATTTAATTCTGTTGTTTTCTTTGTTCCGTTTCCATTTTTGTTATTGGGGGATGTTGCAGTAGTCGGGTTCGGGCTTTCTGCGTTTTATTTGCTTTTAAGGACAAGATAAGCCGGGATTCTGCATACTTCCTAAAATCTGCCTGCAATGGCTGTCTTGCAGAAACTGCACTTTCCTTTTTCAATGTTATTCTCAAGAATATGGTGCCTGCTTCTCCTTATCAGCAGTTTCCTGCATTTTGGGCAGTAAGTGTTTTCCTCTTCTGAGACATTTCCAACATAAATGTAATGCAGCCCTGCCTTTTCAGCTGTTTCCTTTGCCTTTTCCAAGGTTTCAATGGGCGTTGCAGGAGTATCCGACATCAAATAGCAGGGAAAGAACCTGCTGAAATGCAAAACACAGTCTTCTCCAATATTCTTCTTCAGCCAAAGGCACATCTCTTTTATCTTTTTCATGTCATCATTAGTGTTTGGAATGACAAGATTAATTACTTCAAACCATACACTCTTTTTCCTTAGCAGTTTTAACGTTTCTAAAACCGGCTTAAGCCTTGCGCCGCAGGTTTTTGAATATATTTCCTCGTCAAATCCCTTCAAGTCAACGTGCGCTGCATCAATGTATTTGCAAAGTTCTTCCAAGGGTTTGGGATTAATAAATCCGTTTGTGACAAAGATGTTTTTCAAGCCTTTTTTCTTTGCCAATTTTGCAGTATCCAATACATATTCATAGAAGATTGTTGGCTCTGAATAAGTATAGGATATTGAATGACATTTTGCCTTTATTGCTTCCTCAACCACTTTCTCGGGAGGCATATCGTAAAAAGGAATATCTTCAGGTTTGCTTTGCGACAATTCATAGTTCTGGCAGAAATGGCATTTTAGGTTGCATCCTGCTGTTCCTATTGAGAATGTCATTGTTCCCGGAAAGAAATGGTTTAAGGGCTTTTTCTCAACAGGGTCAATTGCAGCAGAGTTTGGCTTTCCATAGACAAGGCTGTAAAGAATGCCTTTCTGGTTCTCCCTGACGCCGCACTTGCCTCTTTTTCCTTCCTCAATGACGCAGAAGTGAGGGCAGAGAGAGCACTGAACAGTATTGTTTTTCAGCTTTTGCCAGTATAGGGCTTTTTTCATGAATTAGCAGAAGCTTGGCTGATTATTAAATGTTTTCAGGTATGATTATCTCGCCTGTATTCTCGCACTTAAGCCCCTGCCTGTTTAGCATGTCCAGGATAGTTTGCCAATCCTTCTTTTGCTTTTCTGCGTTTTCAACAAAATAAGGGCGGCCATTCTCAAAAAGAATGTCAATTGAATCCCCTCCCTTTATTCCGCGGATATTTCTGCACTTCCTTGATTCCAGCACATTGTATATCTTGGAGATACTTTCAGGAACCGCTGTTGCGCTTCTTACTATGATTATCTCATAAGGATTCATCCCTTTATGTTTCATATAATCGAGGAAAATTAAAGCCTGCGAATCAGCTCTTATGCCTGTATTTCCGCCGCAGTCTATATGGCTCAGCGCTTCTATCCCATTTTCGCTTCTCGCATAAAGCCCTATACAGCATGCAAGGCTTAATGTCTCAAGGTACTTTTTCCCGGAATTCTTTTCCAAATATCCGAAAGCCCTTTGCCCTACTCTTAAAATGCCTGAAAGCTCAGGCTCTGCTATTGTTTTTACTGCCTGCATAAGAATTGTTCCAAAAGAGGCTATATTTAAGCTTTACGGGGCTTAAGCCCCTTGCAGTGCTTTCTTTCCCAGTCAGTTATTTCATAGGGATACTCGCTGCACATCCTGGGTCTTGACTTCTTGCCGTACAATTTGCAGTAATATTTTCCGTTTTTGAATTTCAATGCAGAGCAGGTGATGTCCAATACAATCCTGAAAAGTCTTTTTCCGTCCTGAGTCGCAAAATCCGATTCCTCAACAATAATCTTGTCTGTTTTCAGCAGTTTTATCCTGTCAACCAGCCCGTCATCATTATGGTCATAAAAAGGAAACTGCTTGCAGCAGGCGGCGCATGTCCTGCACGCTTCAGGATTTTTTAATTTGGGGTGCTTTTTCATATATTTAACAAATGCAAGGCAGTATTTAAATCTGACTTTCTTCTTTTTGTCATAGAAAGCTATTTAACCAATATGTTCCATATTTCGAATATAATGGGCATTAATGACACAAAACTGAACGAGAAGATAGCCGAGTTTGAGGAAGAGCTCAGGACTACAAAGTACAACAAGAGAACCCAGCGTTCTGTGGGGCTTCTGAAGGCAAAGATAGCAAGGCTGAGGGATGAGAAGCACAAGAAATCAACTGCAAAGATTGCGGCAGACGGGTTTGCAGTAAAAAAAACAGGCGACGCGACAGCTGCCTTAATAGGATTTCCGTCAGCAGGCAAAAGCACTTTGCTGAACAAGATAACAGACGCTGAATCAAGAGTGGGCGCATATGCATTTACAACATTGACAGTAATTCCCGGCGTCTTGAATTACAAGAAAACAAGAATCCAGATACTGGATGTTCCCGGCTTGATTGAAGGCGCTTCTGAAGGAAAAGGAAGAGGAAAAGAAGTTCTTGCAGCAGCCTCGAGCGCAGACTTAATCATACTTCTGGTTGATGCAGCAGCTCCGGGGCAGCTTCAGATTATGAAAAATGAATTGTATGCGGCAAGAATCAGAATGAACATGAAAAAGCCGGAAATAAGGATTACAAAAAAGCCGACAGGCGGATTAAACCTTTCCTGCGGCAATCTCACAAAAATGGATAAGGCAACTGCCATTGCAATGCTGCATGAGTTAAAACTAAACAATGCAGATGTAGTAATAAGAGGCGACATAACGCCTGACGAGCTGATAGATATTGTTGAAGGCAACAGGAAATATGTGCCCGGGATTACAATATTAAACAAAGTTGACCTGCTTGACGCTAATGCGCTGGAAAGGGTAAAGGCGCAGATAAATCCTGATTTGTGCATTTCAGCTGAAAATAATATAGGATTGGATGAATTAAAAGAACTTATATTCAAAAGCCTGAAATTCGTGAGAATTTACTGCAAGGAAGCAGGAAAAGATGCAGATATGAGCGAGCCAATGGTTCTTACCGAAGGCGCTACAATTAAAAACGTCTGCGAAAAACTGCACAGGGATTTTGTAAAGCGGTTCAGGTTCGCGAGAATCTGGGGGAAGTCAGTGAAGTTTGACGGGCAGAAGATTTTGAAGCTTGACAATAAGGTTGCTGATGAGGATATTGTTGAGGTGCATGTTGACTAGTCCCAAAAGGCAGGGCTCTGTCACTTCGCTGCGCTTCACTTGAAAACGCTTCGCGTTTTCTGTGTGCCGAAAATCCTTCTTGATTTTCCAGCATGTTCCGAGGTTCACTTCACTCTGCTCGCAGACCTCCGCCGTGAATTTTATCCCTATTTTGGTTTTACATCTCTGAAAAGCATTTATACTGAATGCAATATAATGTTATCCTGCCCAAGGGATATTTTTTTATTTATTCTATTAATGTTTCGTAAGACAAGAGAAAAAGCCACGCCGGGATATATACAAGGCTTTTTTCTTCCCGGAACAGGTCTTTTGTGACAATTATCCCTTTTACAACATTGTTTTTTTCCATAAAAATTTCCGTATTTTTAATATCCCCTGTGCTTATTGTTGCCCTGTATTTTACTTCCACAGGGATTATTTTTTTGTTCTTGACGATTATATCAACTTCATGCTGCATTTTGTCCCGCCAAAATAATGCCTGGCACCTTCTTGAGATTTCATTGTAAACTTGTGTTTCAGCTAGCTGCCCAAGATATTCAGGGGACTCAATATGTAATTGCTTTAAAAGGCTGTTTGCAATTCCTGTATCATTTATGTATGCTTTTTTGCTTGTTCTTAGCTGTTTTACTTTGCTTTTCGTGTAATTGAATGATATCGATATAAGGAAAGAGTTTTCAAGGTAAGAAAGGTATGCTGAAGCTGAGTTTCTTGATATATTAAAAACTTCGCAAATCTGCCCTATCTCAAAAAGCTGTGACGTGTTCTTTGAAACAAGCTCCATAATTTTTACCAGCATTTCAGGGTTTGAAATATTAAACAAAGAGGGGATGTCGCTGAACACGATTTTCTGAAGCACAGATTCATAAAGGTATTCCTGAAGCCTGTGTGTATCCATGCCTATTGTTTCAGGAAAGCCGCCTCTAAGCAGAAATTCCTCAAACATCCCTCTCAGCTTTGCATGGTGCGCAATGGTTTTTGCATAAATCTCCCTGCATGTGCCTTTTTCCGCTTTTACGCCGTTGAATTCAAGGTATTCCCTGAAAGACATAGGGGTAAGGAGAAAATCAAAGCTTCTCCCTGCCATTGTTTCCTTGGTTTTCTTTCTGAGCAACAAGCTTTCAGAGCCTGAAACTATAAATTTCAGGCTGTATTTCAGGTCATAATACCTCTTTAGAACAGCCTGCCAATTCTCAACTTTTTGTATTTCGTCAAAAAATATGTATTTTCTTTCTTTGCTTTCCATGCTGCTTTTTGAAATGTTTGACGCAAAATGCTGTATAATCTCATCTATAGTTTCGGGGCTTTTGCTTGTCAGCTCATCAAAAGAAAAATAAAGGATGTTTTTTGGCTTTACGCCCTTTTCTATAAGGTGCTCCATCATCTGGAATATGAGCGTTGTTTTCCCGGTTCTTCTAAGCCCTACTATTGTTATTATCTGCCTTTCATCAAGATATTTTATTATGTCCTGGAATTTTTCTCGCTTTATCTTTTCTTTCAGCCTTTCAGGCACCTTGCCGAGCGCCCAGTGCTCATTCAGGTTTTCCATCAGCCTGAGGGTTATTTCATCCATGGCTTTATGGGGGGTATATCTACTTTATAAACTTTACGTTATGCATAAAGTAGGAAGTTATGCACTATATATTGTGCATAAAGTTTGAACAAATTTCTTTCTCATTTTGGATTAACCTAAACTTTCAAGTGACAACAAAACCAAAAGGCTTAAATACTTGCAATATCTTCAAATCCTAACCAAAAATACTTATTAGGAGGTTCAAAAATGGAAAAATACGTAATACCAAAGGGCGAGGCACTTGAAGTCTATCAGGCTCAAGGAGCTTTTGACAGATGTGTTGATGAGTTCAGGGCAGAAAACCTTGAAATGATAACAGCAAAGCAGCTTGCCGAGGCAAGAATGCTTGGCGGGGCGAATCATGCTGTAAGCAGACAATGGTCATGGCTTGCTGAGAATTTCAATTATTTGCCAAATGGGGACATTCTTGTTGCATCAGGGGCATTTAATCCTTTACTGCAATCTCCTTCTGCTGCAAAGCATGCAACAGACTGCCACAGGGCGAATCCATTTAGGGAATATTTCCTTAATGATGTTGCTGTTGAATCGCTTCAGGGAGGCGCAAAGCACAAAGGCAAGGTTTTGCTTTTGAAAAGAAAAGATGTGCCAAGCAATATTTCAACAGACGCTTTCAGCAAGGAAGCTGTTACAGCTTTCCTGTTTGGAGACGAAGCTGACAATTACGGAAGGTTTTTGAGGGAAAATGGCATAAAAAATGTTCCATTATATGTTGTTGACAAGGCGCATGCCAAAGAGCAGGGCAAGGCATTCAGCCGCGCCCTCTGGGCTGACTACCTTTACTACAATTCAGCCCTTTACGGCAACCTCAGCAACCTCTACGACATCCTCGGCCGTGCTTTTGGGGTACGTCGTAGCGAGCCCGAAGGGCGAGCAACGGCGCCGCAGGCGCCGCGCGGTTTCAGGGCTGGAAGCAAATATAGCTGATGCGCTTAAGCAAGGAGTTGCTTTTGAGCATAATGGCTTAATGTATGTCCCTGTAAATCCTAAAGTTTTCAGGAAATAAAAGCAAAACTTTTTATTCTTTCTTTCTATTCTTCTTTTTTGTCCGAGCGCAAGTAGCGCAAGGGCTACACGCCTGCCAATCTGAATGCTTTTATTTAAACTTGGCATTCGGGTGCAATACAGATGCAACACTGAGTAGCCTGCAAAGGTGAAATCGTGAAGTGCTTAGAAATTTCGGATGTCGAAATTTCTGGCATGCTCAAGAACACGCTTTTGCGTGTTCTTGACATATCAGTGATTATTATCGGTTGGCAAGCTACACAGCCGCGCCCTCTGGGCTAACAACCTTAACAACAATTCAGCCCTTAACGGCAACAACAACAACCTCAACGACAACCTCGGCCGTGCTTTTGGAATAGCTCTTCTGCGTTCGGGCTCCATATTCCCGGCAATGAAAACATACAAGCGCTTGTTTGAGCAGATTTGCTCAATTGAAAATCTTGAGCTGGCTTTCAAGAAAGCCAGAAAGCATAAGACACTTAAGCCTTATGTTATGCAATTTGAGAAGAATCTTGCTGAAAACCTGCAAATGCTTCATGTTGAACTCATTCAAAAAATATATCTTCCTCTGCCGTTAAATGAATTTATCCTAAGAGACCCAAAAACAAGAAGAATTTCAGTAAGCGATTTCAGGGACAGAGTTGTGCATCACGCTATTTGCAATATATTAGAGCCGATTTTTGAAAAATACTTCATTTACGACAGCTATGCCAACAGGAAAGGGAAAGGCAATCTAAAAGCGATACAGCGTTTTGATTATTTCAAGCGAAAAGTGTCCTGCAATGGCAGGCAAATAAGGGGATTGCAAGACAAGAATTATGTGCAGGGCTATGCTCTTAAGGCTGATATAAAACACTATTTTGAAACAGTTTCCCACGAAAAGCTGATGAAAATTATAAGCGAGAAAATAGCTGATAAAGATGTAATGGATTTAATCAGAAAAATACTCAATAATTACAATGCAAAACAAGAGGGCAAAGGAATGCCGTTAGGCAACCTCACAAGCCAGTTCTTTGCAAACATTTATCTTAACGAGCTTGACCAATTCATTAAGCACAGGCTGAAAGCGAAATATTACCTTAGGTATGTAGATGATTTCTTAATAGTCCATAACTCCAAGAACCAGCTTGAAAGCTGGAAAACAGAAATAAGCTCATTCCTCCAGAATGAGCTTTTGCTTGAACTACATCCGCAGAAATCAAAAATAATTCCATTAGGAAGGGGGGTTGACTTGCTCGGCTTCAAGTGCTTTTACCATTTTCGCATTTTAAGGAAAAGAAACATAAGGAAGATGCAAAGAAGGCTTGAAATGTTTAAACAGCTATGCAAGGAAGATAGGAGTAACACCTTGGATTTGCTTGAATCAATGCAAGGCTGGAATGCTTATGCAAAACACGCAAACACTTTCAAGATAAGGAGAACAATTACCAATAAATCAATAGAAATTATAAAAGTGCAGCCTCCTTCTCTACATCACTAACTTCTTCTCTCCATCTAATCATACAGCAGTGATAACATCATGACTAATCTTTTGCGTGATGAATTAACAATAACTTTATAAACAAGTAGTTCATCACAATTAGCAGTATTATAATTATAAAAAGCGAGGGTGATTTAACATGGACCACATAAAAAAAGCCGTGCCAGGATTGGTAGAAAAATTTAATGCCAAAGGTAGCGAAACCTACGAAAAGATGGTTCCGATTATCCTTAAGAAAGGCGTTGACAACGTAAACCTTTCAATGTTCAGCGATGAAATGAGGGGCAATGTGCTTAATGCGGTTGCCGAGGAGCTTCTCAAGAAAGGAAGAATACCTGAAGCAATTAAGGCATTTGTGCAGACAGGAAACAGGCAGAAACTTGTTGAGATTGGGGATGATTTCGCATCCAAGGGGATGTTTTCAGACGCAATTGACTGCTTTCACATGGCTGAGAACAATGACAGGCTGAGAAAGACAGGAGAAGCCTGCTTAAGGGACGGACAGATGGTTGATGCAATCAGGGCTTACAAGCTTTTGAATGACAAGGAGATGCTTTTGAAGGTGGGAGAAGAATGCATCAAGAGGGAAAAGTTTGACTCTGCCATTGAGGTTTTCCAGCTTTTAGGCAACAGATTAAAGCTCATTGAGGTTGGAGACAGGTGCGTCAAGAGCGAAAGGACAGAAGCATTGCCTTTTGCAGAGAAAGCGTTTGCAGCGGCTGCAGAAAAGGAAAAGCTTAACAAGCTCGGAGACCTTTACCTGAAAAAGGAATATCTTAAGGACGCTTACAGGGTATACGGCACTTCAGGAAATGAAATGATGATTTCCTTCCTGAGAGAAAACTTCGGGGTTTAATAAAATCCCTTATTTTTATTTTTATTCTAATTTCCTGTATTTATAAAAATTCCTGCTTCTTTCGTGCGGTCCGTAATGCTTGCCATAACCCCTTGCCTTTTTGTAGCATCTTCCTTCAAACAAATCCTCAATAACAAATATGCATCTTGTGATTGTGTTATCTTGATTATCCCTCAAGTATGTTCCTGACGAATCAACTAAAATCGCTTTTTTTTCCTTGTGCGCCATATTCCACGCGTGAAGCCCTGCATTATTCCCTTTTCCAAGCATCCCCCTTACAATTCTTGACTCAATGCCTGCTTCCTGCGCAAATAATTGATATAGCATTGCAAAATGCCTGCATACGCCGTAATCTCCGACAAATTCATGAATCCCCATAAGCCCTGCGCCTGACGCTTCTACGTTAATATCTGTCATTTTTTTGCTGAATTCAAGCCTGTCAGAAACCATTCTTGCAAGCAGCATTTCATTGCGTTCAGGATATAAGATTGACATGTGCTTTGCATCAGCAAGATGTTTTTTCAGCTTTCTCTTGTCCACAAGAATCTTCTCTCTTGTCCTTTTAAGCTCATTCCTGAAATATCCCATGTCAATAAAGCCGTCATAAAGAAAGGATGGGATGCCATTTTTTGTTTCTGTCTCAATGCCGCAGCGCATCTCTTTTTGCCCTACAATCTCCCTTTCAACTGCAGACTCAAGGCTTACGCATTCTTCGCAGTATCTTTTCTTTGCTCCGTCATTCCTAATCATGGATATTGCGCTGTTCATTCTTTGTATTGCAAGAAGCGGGTTTGCAGAATACAGGGTTTTGAATCTTTGGAATTCTTCTTCAGAAAGAAAGCCGCCTGCATTATCCTCATTTGCAGCCCTTGCCAGATAAATCATCTTTGGGTTTTCGTTTATTTTGTCAAATGTCTCCATTTTTCCTCATCTCGTCAAAAACTTCTTCGCACATTACGCACTGCTGTCTCCTGTAAAGCGGCTCATCGCTTCTCCTGAAATATCCGGTGAGCTTTGCAACGCCTATTGGCCCTTCTGCAGCCAGTGTTTTAAACACCCTGTTTCTCATTGCTCTTTTTATGACTGCATCAAGATTGTCTTCAAGCGCATTTCCTATTGAAGGAGTTATTGCCCAGCAGCAGGGATAAACCTTGCCGTCCGGATTGACTGTTATTTCATCCAATTTTGGCGTTATGCTGCAAATTCTGTTTAAGTCCTTCTCTTTTGCAGGCAGAGATTTTGCCCGCCCGAAAGGTATTGCAAATATTCCCTCGCCGTAGTGCCTTCTGAATTCTATCTCCAGTTTTCTTCCTGTGCCCATTTCCTTCTCTAGCTGCTCTCTCGCCTTGCACATAGGGCTTTCTTTTTGATATGGCTTAAGCAATTCAGGATTTATGCCTTGCTCGTAATGGTATCTGTCACCGCTTGCTATATCAATCACAGAAACCCCATTGTCATAAAGCTCCCGGATTGTCCTGTAAGCGCTTTCCTCGTTTCTTGCCCAAAATCCATTTGTTATTATCCTTACTTTAATTTTATTATCCCTTGCTTTGTTCTTTTCCTGAATGCATTCTAATGCATGCATCAGAAGGTTTCTTTCAACCAGCGGCTCGCCGCCGCTTATTGCAATAGATTCAATTTCTTCCGGAATATTGTCAATAACTTTTTCAAGCCCTTCAGGGCTTATGCTTTTTCCGTCAGGCCCGCAGCTGTAGCAGCAGTGCCTGCATTTAAGGTTGCACTTGTCCGTTATCCTGAAATGCACTTCTCTCATCTTATCCCCCTGAATATTTCCTCGCACTTCACGCAGGGATTTCTTTCATATATTATTTTGTCCCCTTTTCTATAAACTCCAAGTAAATTTGCAACGCCTTCAGGACCTTCTTCAAGCAGGGCGCGAAATACTTCATTTTTCCACATGCCTTTTGCAAGCTCCTCCAAAGGATTTTCTATTGCAGAGCCTATTGCAGGAGTTACTCTCCAGCAGCAGGGATATGCTTTGCCGTCAGCTGCAATTGTCAGCTCATTATATCTTGTTCTCTTATGGCTATGTGTAATTATATTGCATTGGCTTGTTTTCTTTTGCTCATTTTGCCCTAAATTTCTCCCTCTTCCAAATGGGTATGCAAAATTTGAACCGTTTATGCTTACCATAAATATACCCCTTTGGGAATTTGGAAGAAGATTTAAAGCTGTATCCCCGTCATACCAAAGAGGAACATTTTTTTCTTCAGAAAGTTTTTTAACCAAATTATATATTATTCCGTTTGGCTGTGACATATTCGGAGTAATAATTAATCCTTGTTCTCTGTGGAATTTGTCTCTGCTGACTATATTCAAGGAGAAAACATTTTGCTCATAAATCATTTTTAATGCATGGTAAGCATCATCATTATCCCTTATCCAAAATCCGTTTGTCAATAAATTTACATTTCCTGCTGGAAGTATCTTTTGCTTGTTTTCCTTTATGTATATCAGCATCTGCATAAGTAAATCCCTCTTCATAAATGGCTCTCCGCCGCTTATACTGAGGCTGCTTGTATTTTTGGGAATGTGTTCCAATACCTTTACTATGTTATCTAGTCCCATTGTTTCGCCTTGCTGCTCGCAGCTTGCATAACAATGCCTGCATTGCAGATTGCACTTATTTGTGAAATTAAATAATACGCCCGTCATCTTCTCTCCGGAAACAGGTTGTAAACATAAGCATCATCATAATCGCCTTCGTCAATTACATGCTCATACATAGAATCAAATATTGAGCTTCTCCTTCTCACTTCGCACATTCTCGGTCTTTGCCCGTCGCATATTATTGCATAGCCTTTGTTTTTCACGCGCATTGTTGAATTATTCATATATGCGCCGTAAGCAGTCACAATCTGCAGGTTTGGCTTTCTGCCCTTTTTCTTCTGCAGCCCTTCCATGTGCTCAGCGCAAATCTCGAGGCTTACTTTTAATCCTTTCCATTTAAACATGCACGCTTCCCACTTTCCGTAAAATGGCGAAAGCCCGTAGCTTTCTGCAAGCACACAGTCCTTGCCGTCAATGCTCTTGTCATGCTCTGCAAGCACTTTTCCTTCACTCAAGGCAACAGCCGTGTTTCTCATGAGTCCGTCTTCCTGCCAAAGTATGGTGCCCGGAACAATCAGCCTTTCTCCTGAAATATCTGCCATCCTCTTCACAAGCCCTTCTTTTTCTTCTCTTGTGTAAATCCTTCTCTCGTTGTTCAGGAAGTACTCAGGCGCAACAATCAAGTCAGGATTATACTGGCTTATTGTTTCCTCTATCCTTGCAACAGGATTCCTTCTTGGTATTGAAGGATGCGTTTTTTGCCTGATTAGTACTGCTTTCATTTTACCCCCTGAACATGTGAAAGGGACCCGGAATGTAGTTCCGATGCCCCCAAATATTACTACTTTTACTGCTTTTCTTGTTTATAAATGTTTCGTTACTTATAAGTAGCTACATAATAATCCTAAAACCCTTAAAAAGCCGTTTAAACGCTGATTCTACGGCTTCTTTTACTCTTCTTCTCAAGTGTTCTTCCAGCCCGGATGCCTTGCAATTTATCCGCAGAATTAATGCGATTCGCTATAACAAGCATATTTCTTTCATAGAATAATCTATGCTCTCTTTTTGCAGCGCTTTTTCTGTTTCCTGCTGGTATTCTTTAGGCACAATAATGACATTTGCGCTCACCTTCTCGCCTTTGACTTTTCCCAGAATCCCCTTATCTTTGTACCCTTCTTCTTTTCTTCCGAAAAACAGCCTTGTAAACTTCAAATATTTCTTTTTTATTTTTGGAATTTTAAATATAAACAGCACCTTGCGCTCAGCAGGCATTAAAGCCATTTTTTTTGAATACAATAATATGCCTTCAGCCATGATGCCTTGCTTAAGCTCCCATGTTTCCAATGTCCCCGCCATTACTGAGAATGTATGCAAAAAGCCAAGGCGTTTCCATTTTTCATAATCATTTGATTTATAAAACCGCGATATTGCACTAATTGCCATTTTCTCGATTATGCGGGCATTTTCATCTGCAGTGTCTATAAACATGTCTATATCACTTTTTTCAGTAAGCGCGCCCCTTATTGCAGAACCGTGCAGGTAAATTCTGTCTATAAGGGCATACGCTTCAGGCTCCATGAAAAGAAAATTCAATGCATTATAGCAATAGGCAATCGCGCGTGATGCTTCCTTATTCAATTTCTTCACCCCTTTCATGCAATTTTTCTTTTATAATCTTATGCAGCTTTTGGAATGCCGCCAGAACCGCGCCTACGCTTACTTTGCTCGGCTTGCCGTAAATAGTCTTGTTTCTTTCATCTTCTATAGTATACATCAAGGAAAGAATCTCATCTTTTGCAGGGAAGCTTACTCCAAGCTTTCTGTCAGCCAAAGGCTCAATCTTTTGCCCGGGCTTTGGCGCCTTGAACCATTCGTGTTTAATTACTGTTCCGGAGCTTATCTTGCCAAGTGCATGCAGATATAATTCCAAAAGCTCTATTGAGCATGCGGAAACATGAAGGCCTATTGTTGCCGGTCTTCTTTCTATGCCTATTGCTATTGCGTCTTCAATTTCCTGTATATGCTCCTTTATATGTTCTTTATGGATTTCTTTTGCCGTCATATGGGAATAATAGTTCCATTTATTTATAAAGTTTTCGGATATAAAAGTTCCTAAAATTAGGAATAAAAGTTCCTGCATTCGATTACCTGCCATTTCAAATAAGCTATCCTGGAATGCTATGTCTATTTGAATTGCGGCAGCTTTCCTCTTATTTTAACTAGTATTCTCCATTACAATAATGGTTATAAACCACGAACCCATAAAAATGCACATGGCTCTGGGCAGGATTCTCGGGAAAGTATCCACGGGCAGGTTTTCATTCAAAATAGAAGGTGATGCAAGGAAGTTTGACTACCTGAAAGTTCCTCATTCAGAAGCAGGAAATGTTCTTGCGCAGATATACGAGATACAGCATACCAGGGAAGGGACAATAGCTGACTGTGTTGTAATTGGTTACAGGGACAGCGCAAACATCCTGAAAGGATTGAGATATCCTTTTGAGCCGGGCTGTGAAGTTGTTTATGCAGACGATGAATTCGTGACAAATATCCTTGGATTGGACAGCTCCAAGAATGCAGCTTACATCGGAGTTCTTGACGGCAGGGAAAACCTTAAGGTATATATGGACTTGAACAAGCTAATCACAAAACACGTATTCGTTACAGGCAAGTCAGGTTCAGGCAAGAGCTATTCAGTGGCTGTTATTCTCGAGGAATTGCTGGAGAACAAGGTGCCGATGGTTATCATTGATCCTCACGGAGAGTATTCCGCGTTAAGCTATCCTTCTGCTGAAAAAGACAAATTAAAAAAGGCAGGAATTGACACGAAAGGGTATTTGAGGCAGATACAGGAATTTTCCCCTGACATTGAGGCAAATCCCAATGCAAAGCCGTTGCGCTTGAACAGCAAGAACCTTACTCCGACTGAACTTGTGCAGATGCTTCCTGCAAAACTCTCAAGCTCGCAGTTAGGCGTATTGTATTCTGCGTTAAAGAATCTTGGCGGCAATGCAAACTTCAATGAGCTGATATTTGAGCTTGAAGTGACTGAGGAAAGCAGTTCAAAATGGACATTGATTCATATGCTTGAATACATAAAGAAATTGAACCTGCTTTCTGAAAATCCTACCTTGCCTGCAGAGCTTGTGCAAAAAGACAAGTGCTCTGTAATAAATCTCAGAGGCATACCGCCGGAAGTGCAGGAGGTGATTGTTTACAAGATTGTCCACGACTTGTTTGACGAGAGAAAGAAAAACAACATTCCTCCCTTTTTCCTTGTGCTTGAAGAGGCGCAGAACTACTGCCCTGAAAGAAGTTTTGGCGAGGCAAAAAGCAGCCCTGTGATAAGGCAGGTTACTGCAGAGGGAAGGAAATTCGGGATGGGAATGTGCATTATTTCGCAAAGGCCGAGCAGGGTTGACAAGAGCGTTATTTCACAGGTATCAACGCAGATAATAATGAAAGTCACTAATCCGCACGACGTGAAAGCCATTGGCAATTCCATTGAGGGCATTACAGCTGAAACAGAGAATGAAGTAAAGGATATCCCGGTAGGCACTGCCTTAGTTACAGGAGTTATTGACCTTCCTCTTTTTTTTAAGATAAGGCCAAGGCGCACAAAGCACGGCGGGGAAGCTGTCAACATATTGTCTATGCCTGCAAAAGAAGATGCTGTTTCTGACATGCTTCTTTTGATTCAGCCGAAGATTTCATCAAAGGATATTGAGCTTATGGAAGGGATTAAGGTTAAGTCAATGATATCCCCCTGCCTGATGCTTTTATGCTCTCAGGGTAAGGATGAATTTAATATGCTTGTTGACATGAATTCAGGGAAATTGGTAACGAATGTGGAAACAGGAGAAGGGACTTCATTTTTGAATTTGTCTTTGGAAGAATTATCCCCGCAGCAGGGGAGGATTTTCAGCACTGCATTGTCTTTGGGCAAATTCAAGCCTGCCGAATTGTTTGCGAAGTCAGGGGTGCAGTTCTCTGACTTGTATGACTTGATTATGGTTTTGGTTAAGAAAGGATATCTTGACAAAGAAGGGGACACGTACAGGATTTCTGAATCCATTAAGGGATTTTCAGAGCTGAAGAAGTTTGCTTTTTACGACAAGCCGGGATTTGCAAGATTTGAAGGAAATGCAAAGCTTGATTCAAGGTATAAGCCGGAGCAGGTGAAGGACATTATCTCCAGGTTTGCAGAAATCAAGTCATTGAAAGAGTGCTGGCTTGTGAAGTATACAAAATAAAAAGAGGCAGTCCGAGGCAGTTCTGGTTAACACTTTAAACAGGAAAGCTTTATATACTAGTTCTGTTTATTATGTTAAACAGAAGAAAATGGACAAAAACATACATCTTTTGGTTGCAAAAGCGCATCTTGGCATTGCAGAAGAAATGCACGAAAAGCTTAAGCAGGAAAAGGATAATGATGCGAAAGTTGCATTTAGGACAGCTGCTGCGCAGAATTATTTTTATGCAGGCATAAGCTTCATGGAAGCCAAGCTTGCAGAGTCAAATCTTCATTCTTACAGCCATGAAAACAGGGCGCGGCTTGCTGTTGAGAATGCTTCAAAGTTTTCAAAAGAGCTGAGGGAGCTTTTTGACCTTGTTGACAGGAATCTGAGGAATGCTGTTGCTTACAGGGCGCAAAACGGAAAAAAATACGAAATGCTGCGCAAATTTGCGATTCTTGCTTCGGAGGAGATAAGATGAACAACGAAGAAATGGCAATAAATGCTTTTGTAAATGAAATGCCTTCAGTCAAGGATGTTGCATCTGTTTTTCTTTATGGCAGCTTTGCCCGAGGAGATTACAGCAAGAGGCATTCTGACATTGATGTTGTTGTTTTTTCACGCGCAAAAAAGGTGCCTGCCCTGCTAAAGAACAAGGTTGAAAAGATTGCGTCAAAGCTTAATGCAGAGCATAAGGTGAGAATTCATCCGGAATATCAGGGAATGCAGGCTGCCGATGAAGACAAGTCCCTGCTCAGGAAATTGCTTGAGGAAGGAAAACTTGTTTACTCTTCAGGAATGCTTGCTTTTGGAAATAAGGAATTGGGGCTGAGGGCGTTCTATTTGCTGGAATTCCATGTTGGCATAAGGCTTATGCAGATTAAGGTTTCGCAGATATTGCACGGAAGGAAAAGCTGGTATTTTTACAAAGGAAAAAAAGTTATAAAATCATACCCTGGATTGATAGATGACAAAGACATCATCAGCATGGGAAACGGGCGCATACTTGTGAGCAGGGACAAGAAAAAGGACATTGAGCGGATATTCGGCAATCTCGGCGTTGAGTATGAGATAAAGAAGATTGTTTATTCTGTGTAAATAAAAAATAAATAAAATAAGAAAAAAGCCGCTTACTGCTCTGCCTTTTGCGCTCCCACAATATTCTTATATTCAAAATTCAGGACGCGGCCGTCATCGCACTGCAGCCAAGCTTTCTTTGTATGTATGCTGCTGATTATTGCATTGTTCTTATATAAGTCCAATGTCATATAATCATCCCCAACAACCTGGTGATATACTGCCCTTGCTTCTACACCATCAATAGTGCATCTAGCCTTTTCAATGTCTTTTCTCTCGTCGCAGCCCGCAGCCAAAGCCGCAAGCCCTAATGCTGCTAATAGTGTTTTCATTTTATTTTCCTCCTATTACTTCCTGAACTCTCTTACCTTGTCATTAAGCCTTTTGTAGCAGACTATGTTTCTTAGCCTTCTCGGGTCTCCTTCCGGAACCATATTTGCCTCATACGCATTCTGCAGCTTTATGCAGGCATTCTTTACCCTCTCGCCCAAGGAAGGCGTTGCATCTTCCCTGAATTCCTTGATAAAAACCCTTTCAAGCTCTATGATTGTGCCTACCAATCCGTTTGTCTGCACGAAATTCCTGTATGCTTCTTCAAATTCCATTTTTATCTCCTTTCACCTCCGGGTTAGCCATAAATATTTGGTATATAAAGCTTATGCCTCAGTACTTCAAGCGCAAAGCCTTTCTTCCCATTGTTTTTGCCTTGTCAAGCAATATGTCCCTTTTGGGTATTTCAATGCTCCTTTGTATTTCGCTGTAGCAGCTTGAAACAAGAAAGCTGTCAGCAAGCGCTTTTGAAGGCAGAAGGTTCACAACGCACCACTCGTATTTTGCCTCGCCGAAAGGCGCTTCCATTGCGTCGCTGAAAAAGAAAAGTTTTCCAACCTGCAGTCCGCTTCTTTTCTCTTTGGAGTATATTGAATAATCCGGGCTTGTTTCTTCTGCAATATCAAAAAGTTGTATATTCAGTTTATCAGCAGAATAAGCAGGGATGAGGGGTACAAGAAGATAATGGAACGCCTCTATCCAGTAGCATGAATTTGGGTCATCCTTATTAATTGAGACAAGAGATGTTGCGCTTTTAACATCGTGTATAAGAACATCATCCCTTCCACCTATTTTATCAACAATGTCATCCAGCTTTCTTCCGCTGTAGCTTGCTATTGCCATCTTAATACCTTATTTCAAAATCGTCAAAATCGCCCTTGTAATCCTGGTCAACAACTTCAACATCATCCACAGAAGCGCCTCTTGGCCCTTCCTTGCAGAACTCAACCATCTCATCAATGTCTGTTTCATCGCCTTCAAGAACAGCTGTCACAGAGCCGTCATCATTGTTTTTCACATAGCCGCACAAGTCAAGCATTAATGCCTTTTCCTGTATTGCAGCCCTGAAAAACTTACCTTGCACGTCTCCATATATGATGATTTTAGCACGTTTCATATTGCTTACATTTTAAGGGGTTGTTTATAAATCTTGCGGTTATTTGATATTTTCAGTATAGAACTTTTCAATGTCCTGCTTTGCATTCAGGGAAACCTGCATGTTCCACTCTTTCGGAAAACAGCGCCTGTAGCTTGGCCACACATATCTCTCGTCAAGAAATACAATTACTCCCCTGTCTGTCTCGCTTCGAATGCATCTTCCTGCATTCTGCATTGTTGTTATGATTGCAGGCATTATATAACCGTAATCCCATCCTTTTGCATACTTTAAGTCATAATACTTGATTAATTCCTCTGTTTCCAAGTCAGGGCGTGTAAGGGGCATTCCCACAATCACAACACCCTTAAGAAAATCGCCCATCAGGTCAATCCCTTCTCCAAAACTTCCTGCGCTTACAGCCAATAAAACAGCCCCGATATTCTTGTATGACTTGAAAGAATCAAGCATTTCTGCTTTCTCATCCTTTCCAAGCTCAGGCTGCTCAATAAATATTGTCCTTGAGTACAATGACTGAAATGTTGAATACACTTCTTCCATTATCTTGTAGCTTGGAAAGAAGATTGCCGCATTTCCCGGTACTGCATTTGCTATCTCTGCGCATTTTCTTGCAATTGATTCATACATGTATGCGCTTCTTGAAGTGAATTTTGTTGAAGTTTGCGGCACTATCAAATTCAGCCTGTTTTCTTTCGGAAAAGGGCTTTCGTATTCAGCGCACACTGCCTTTTCAAATCCCAATAAGTCCTTATACATGTCTGTAGGTGTTAAAGTTCCGCTCATTGCAATGACATTTCTTGCAGAAGCTGCAATCTCTTTCAATGGTATTGAGGGGTCAAGACACCTGTATGACACTGCAATAAAAGGCTTTCCATTCCTTGCAATCCCCCTTGACACAATCCTTGTAAAGCCGTTGTCAGGTCCTGTCCAGGCGTCAAGGAAGCTTGCAATGCCTGCTGAGAAGCTCCTTTTCTTTGTCTCCAATATCTCCTCTGCAATTGAATGCAAAGACCGCGAAAGCATTTCATAGTTTGTTATTGCCTCAATCCTTGAAAAAATCTCCTGCTTTTTTATTAAAAGTTCGTTCTTGCCGTAAGCCATTGAATCGCCAAGGCTTTCAACCATTTTTAGCAGGAGAGTCAAGTGCCCTGCCGTGTCGTCTGCAGAAACTGCTTTTGCCTCTTTTATTGACTGCTCTATTGCATATGTGCTTAAGGAGAATGTCAACAGCTTTCTTGCCCTTGAAGGAAGGTTATGCGCCTCGTCCATTATAAGTATTGAGTTTGAAAGCTGTTTTCCTGTCCTTAAGAAAAGTGTCTCCCTTATTCCGGGGTGCATCACGTGGTTGTAGTCAGCTATGATGATATTTGCCTTTTTTCCAACAATGCAAGCCATCTCAAAAGGGCACAGCTTTTCTTTCTTGCACTTCCTGACAAAAGTCTCAACGTGGGTTGCTTTTTTCATGAACTCCTTTGAAAGCATTTCAGCTTCAAACGAGAGTTTGTTGTTTTTCTTCAAGTTTGCATAATGCTCGCACTCTTCCTTTTCCCTGACTGCTTTGCAGTAGTCAGAGAATTCAGAGGATGTCAATACTGCAACACCTTTCTGCCCGCACATGTGCTTTTTTCCGATGATGTCAACGCAGCAGATGTCTGCCCCTGATTTATCCCTTATTTTCTGCACTGTCTCTATCGCAATCATATGCTGTGTGTGCCTTGAAGTGAGGAAGAACACAGTAAGCCCTTCTTTCATTGCGTATTCAAGCGCAGGGGCAAGGGCTGCGGCTGTTTTCCCGACGCCGGTAGGACAGTGGGCAATAAGGTGGTGCTTGTTTTCCAATGCCTCTTTTACCTTTTCCATGAACGATGACTGCACAGGGCGAACTGTTTCGTGGGGAAATAATTGCATAGGGATTCAGATAAATTGCGTGCTTAAATACTCTGCGGTGAATTTTTTGGAAGATTTTCAGGAAAGCCGGAAAAATAAAAAGGCAGTTGGGGGCGCACGCCCCAAACTCTCCCTTTCCCTTCTTTATTTATGGATATTATCGTTCTTGCTAACATTTATATATCTTCTTTGTTTTCCTTCACCATATGAAGCTCGACATCTGGTTTATGCGCCACGGAGAGAGCGAAATGAACAAATCTCCGCACATAATACAGGGAAGAAGCGAGCACGTGAAGCTTTCTGAAAAAGGTTTTGTGCAGGCTGAAAAGCTTGGGGAAAGGCTTCTTAAGGAAGGCGTAAAGTTTGACGCTGTTTATTCTTCGCCGCTGATAAGGGCTTATGATACAGCTAGGATTGCCTGCGAAAGATTAGGCATTCCAAAGGAAACGATTGTCCGCCTTGAAGGGCTTGTTGAGCAGTCGCACGGCGACTGGGAAGGAAAGCTGAGGGACGAGGTTTATACTCCTGAAGTCAGGAAACAGCTGCAAAAGGACGCATATAATTTTTACCCTCCGAACGGCGAGTCAATGAAGATGGTTGAGGAAAGAATGTACAGCTTTGTAAGGCTTTATCTTTTTCCGCTGCAGTCACTGCTGTTTGAGACAGAAATCGTAAAGAAAGCTGAAAAAGTGCTTGAGCACAAGCTGATGCAGAAGACAAAGCTTGGAAGGTTCATTGCAGAGACCTATGACTTTGCAAAAAATCAGGTTATGAACACGCAGAAGGAAAATTCAACAATTGCAGTATTCAGCCATGCAATGGCAATCAAGTGCCTGGCAAGGAAGATAATGGGCTTTTCGCCTGAGATGGCTTACAGGTTCAGGATGTCCAATACAGGCATTTCAAGGCTTGAATATACAGAGAAAGGATGGTTTCCTGTTTCCCTGAATGACGCAGGGCATCTGGTTGGAATGGAGCAGGCTGAGTTCACGCCGCTGGCGTGAAGTTTTCTTCCGTTCTCAAACAATTGAATTTAATAGAAATCTTTATAAACAATCCCCGTTTATCCTTATAAATCTAATTCACGAGGAGATACTAAAAATGGCAGAAGAAAAGCAGATAGACAAGATTCAAAGGCTAGTAAGCAACATAGTGCACATCAGAAATATCGGAATTGCGGCGCACATTGACCACGGCAAGACAACATTCTCAGACAATCTTCTTGCAGGCGCAGGCATGCTTTCAAATGAATTGGCAGGAAAGGCGTGCGCTTTGGACTTTCACGCTGATGAAAAAGAGAGGGGAATCACAATTGACTCGGCTTCTGTTTCAATGGTTCACGATTCAGACGGCGAAGAATTCCTGATAAATCTCATTGACACCCCCGGGCACGTTGACTTTGGAGGTGACGTTACAAGGGCAATGAGGGCGGTTGACGGAGCTATTGTCCTTTGCTGCGCAGTCGAGGGCATCATGCCGCAGACAGAGACAGTATTAAGGCAGGCCTTGAGGGAAAGGGTAAAGCCGATTCTCTTCATAAACAAGGTTGACAGATTAATCAAGGAGGTAAAGCTGACTCCCGAGCTTATGCAGCAGAAGTTTGTTGCAATAATCACAGAGGTTAACAGGCTGATTGAGATGATTGCGCCTGAGGAATTCAAGCAGAAATGGAAAGTTAATGTTGAGGAAGGCTCTGTCGCCTTTGGCTCTGCATTCCACAATTGGGCATTAAACGTTCCTTACATGCTCAAATCAGGATTAAAATTCAAGGACATCATAGAGGCTTACGGCGTTGAAGGCGGATACAAGGAATTGGCAAAGAAAGCTCCTCTTCACAAGATAGTACTTAACATGGTTGTAAAGCACCACCCGAATCCAAAGAATGCCCAGGCATACAGGGTTCCTAAGCTGTGGCACGGCGACTTGGATTCGCCAATGGGAAAATCATTGATAAACTGCGACCCGAACGGACCGATTGCATTTGTTGCCACAAAAATAGTTATTGACAAGCACGCAGGGGAAATCTGCGCAGGCAGGCTGTTCTCAGGCACTATTTCAACAGGCAAGGAAGTTTACCTGAACATGGCAAAGAAAGGAGTCAGGCTGCAGCAGGTATCTGTTTACAAAGGCGCAACCAGAATGACCTTGGATTCAATTCCCTGCGGAAATATTATAGGGCTGGTAGGACTCAAGGGAGTATTTACAGGAGAAACAGTTTCCTCGGAGCCGATGGAGCCTTTTGAGGCAATCAAGCACATCTTTGACCCGGTTATTACAAAATCAATAAAGCCAAAGAATGCAGCTGACCTGCCAAAGCTTGTTGAAGTTCTTAAGGCAATAGGCAAGGAAGACTCAACAATCAAGATTGAAATCAATGAAGAGACAGGCGAAAACCTAATCAGCGGAATGGGAGAACTTCACCTGGAAATTATTGAAAACAGGATGAGGACAGAAAGGGGAATGGATGTTATTACCTCTCCCCCCATTGTTGTTTACAGGGAAGCTGTCCAAAAGCAGTCAGGCCAGTTTGAGGGAAAAACACCCAACAAGCACAACAGGCTGTTCTTTATTGTAGAGCCGATGGAAGACAAGGTGTTTGAGGCAATCAAGGCAGGCGAGATTCCTGAGATGAGATTGAGAAAGAAAGACACTGCAATCTTTGACAAATTTGTTGAGTTTGGATATACTGCAAAAGATTCAAAAAATGTCTCTGAAATCTACAAGGGCAACATGCTTGTTGATGACACAAGGGGAATTGTCCAGATTGGGGAAATTATCGGCCTGGTTCAGGACGGATTTGAGCAGGTATGCGACGCAGGCGGATTGGCAGGAGAGCCTTGCACTAAGATGAAAATAAGGCTGATGGACTGCAAACTGCATGAAGACGCAATTCACAGGGGCCCTGCGCAGATGTATCCTGCTGTAAGGGACGGCATAAGGGATGCAATCATGGATGCAAAGGCAATTTTGCTTGAGCCAATCCAGATAATGCAGATTGAGGCGCCTGCAGACTCAATGGGCGACATGTCAAAGCTTGTCCAGAACAAGAGAGGGCAATTATTGTCTATGGAGCAGCAGGGCGAGCACCTGATTGTAAAGGCTGCAATGCCTGTCGCAGAGCTGTTTGGCTGGAGTTCAGACCTTAGAAGCGCAACTTCAGGAAGGGGCTCAAGCTCAATCCAGGACCAGAAGTTCGAGAAGCTTCCTGAGTCACTGCAGATGAAAGTGATAAACTCCATCAGGCAGAGAAAGGGAATGGAGCTTTTGAGATAAAGTTCCTTTTTTTATTTATATTTTTTTAATATTATTCTCTTTTTTAGAATTATAATAAAAAGAAAAAATAAAGCCAGATTACTTGTCCAGCTCTTTCAGCCTTGTTTCAAGGTAATCCGAAAGCACGAACTTGACTCTTGCAGCGCCTTTGCCTCCCTTGTTAATCGGCACTTCTGCTTTCAAATAGCCCAGGACAGGGGATGACCATCCGCCTGCCTTGCCGTAGTTGTCATATTCGCTGAAAGTAGCCCCCTTGTATATGAACGAGGCATTATTCTGCCCCATTCTTCCAAGAGTTACAAAGTAAGGCGTGTGCAGGTGTCCTGCAATCAGGATTTCTGCATCGTCTTCCATTGAGTTTATTCTTCTTACGTGCAGCATCGGCAGGTTTGAATTAGGTCCTGCGCTGCCGGGCTTGTGCTCTGCGGCAACTGAATATGAAACTTCGCCAAAGTTAAGGCTAAATTTGTCATAGCCGTTTCCGCCTGACTCGCAGGTTTTTATCTTCCTGTAAACCCCTTTAAGAAGTTCCTTGTCTTTTACAGAGATTTTACCGTCCCTTTCAAGGGATTTTACAGCCATGTCAAGAACCTTGAAAGGCAGGGTTTCAAGCCCGACTTCTGTTATTCCAAACTCTCCGACAGTGTGCTGTATGTGCGTTGCTTCTGTAAATATTGCGGCAATGTCGTAATGCGAATTTGACAGGGTTCTTGTGACTACCTCTGTAAAAAGCTTATAATACCTGTCCAGCTGGTTGATTATCCTGTTTTCATTTGTTGAATCCAGCATAAGCCTTACCTGTTCCCTGTACCACCTGTCAATTTCTGGTTCTGAGATACCTTTTTTCCTTAGCCCTGCTGATTCTTCTTTCAGCCTTTCCAAGACCTCTTCTGTCATCGGCTTTGAAGTTTCTACAGGAAAAGTCCTGTAGTTTGAGCCCTGCAGAGATTCGTTTGGATTTACAAATATTGGTGAACTTCTGCCTTTCTTCAGCCTTTCGTCAATCTCTTCACTGATGTTTTTCAATGCGACTGCCACCAAGTCATGCCTTGTTGCTGCCTTGCCTACGTGCGCGTCAGAAACAATATTCATCGACTCATAAGCCATTTCCTTTATGCTTACTCTTCCTGCGCCGACATTCGCAAGGTGCTCAAGAGTGTAGCTTTCTGCGAAATATCCTTCCTTGTCTCTTCCGACAAGAACAATTCCTGCAGAAGGGGTTTTCTTTTCCTGCCTTTTTGCAGCTTCCAATCTTCCCTGCTTTCCCTGGAATAATTCAGGTGTAATCTGTTTTTCTCTCAGCGATTTAAGCAATACCTGGTCCTCAAGAACCATGCCTGTCGCCACAAATGAATACTTGTGCTCGCTCTTGTGCCTGTGCGGATGAGCCATCGGCTCTGCGTGGTGCCCGCTTTCAATTATGAAATCAGGCAGTTGCAGCCCGCTTCTCTGCATCTCGTTTATTCTGCCGACAAGCCTTCCTGTGGTGCTTTTCAGCGGCACGTTTGAGCTTTTCACATAGCTGTGGGCATACATCATTGTATAGCCGTTTGCTTCAACCTTGACTTCTCCCATTGCAACATCAACGCCGAAACTTTTTATCTTTTCAATGAAGTCGTGCGTGGTGCTTTCCTTGAACAAGAGCCATTCTGTTGTCCCGTCTTTTGGCTTTTTCAGTATTACTTCAGGATTGTTTTCCAATTTTCCGATTTCAGCCTCAAGCTTTGTTTTTTTCTGCTCCAATCTTGCTATTTTTGTTTTTGAGCCTTCGTCTTTTTTTGCATCCCTTATTTCAGAATTCATTCTTGCAATCTCTTTTTTTGATTCTGAAACTTTCTGCTGGTTCTCCTTGGCTGTATTCTCTGCCCTGTAAACAGTCAGCGCCCTGAGATTTTCCTCGTCAGCGTCAGAAAGGACATATTGTATTCTTGTTGAGGGGCTTGCCTTTCGCAGTTCACTGAATAATTCAGAGGCATAGTGCATCGGAAGTTCCATGAAATTAGTCACAGGCTGGCTTCCCCTTACTTCGGGGCGGTAAGTTTCAATGTCCCTCATTCTTTGGAACAGCCCGTCGACAAATATCACGTCGGGTTTTGAAGCTTTCACATATTCAACAAGCCCTTTCCTGCCTTCCTGCATCTGCTTTGAAGTTGTCAGTATGCTGTCAAGCGGATATTCGCTTATCACTATGGCAGATACTCTGTCGTCCAGAGTCTTGTCTGTTACAGTAGCTCTTTTGGTGCCCCTTTTGTTCATTTTATACCCCTCTTTTGCCTTTTTCAGGCTGTAAATAGTAATTCACTTATGGTTTATATATGTTTATATGCTGTAGTATATAGTTCAGCTTTTTCTGCCGTATTTGTCTTCTACACGCACAATATCATTCTCATCAAACTCACCGAAAGAAACCTCAAGCACATCCCCTCCTTTCTCGGAAGAAAGCCTGTGCACAGAACCTTTTGGTATGAACACTTCCCCGTATTTCTTAAGCGCTAGAACCTTGCCATCAAGCTCTGCAATCAAGGTGTCATCAAGCATTATCCATAATTCATCCCTTTTCTTGTGGTACTGCTTGCTCAGAATCTGCCCTGCATCTACGTGAAGAATTTTCACAGTGCATTTCTCGTTGTCTGCAAACACCTTGAAAAATCCCCAAGGTCTTTTTTCTTCATACTTGCTCATATATTATTATAAGAATCCCTGTCTTTTAAGCATTTTGCATTATTATCAGAAAACTATATAAACTAGCAATTTATATTCACCAGTACGATGGCAAAAGAGGGTTCACTTGATAACTTGTTAAGAAGGCTTGAGAAATCAACTTCGCATACTTTTGATAATGTATTTTCTGAAATGCATGATTATTTTGGAAAAAAAATGCCTGAAGAAACAGAGCTTGAGTTAATGCAGAAGAAATATTCAAAATACAGCAAGCGCATAAAAGTAAACGGGCAGGGAAAAATCCTCAGCGGTTTGGGCGAGCTTCTCTTGAAATACGGCAACGGCAGCAGCTATGCAAGGGAAACCGCAATTGACCTGATGTACATGCTTACGAACAGGAACATGCGGGTCAAGAGATACATTGCAATGGAAGCATTGAAGTCAGCGCCGATGTACAACGGGACAAAGTTTGAGGGAAAAAACCTTACAACTTCCCTTGTGGAATACTTATGCGACGCAGTATGTTCGCAAAAGGAAGACACCCACTTCAGGGAGAGGAGCATTGAAACAATTGCTTTGCTTTATCCTCTGTTGAAAAACCAGGCAAAGGACGGAAAAAAGGGAAGATACAGGAAGGAAATAAAGCAGTGCACTGCAAAAGTAAGGGAAACAATGAAGTATGTAATCTCCAACAAGTCCTCTTTTGAAAAGGGATATGTGAAGTATGCTTCTGAGTTTTGAAAAGTATTTCTTGGCCTTAAATTAAAGAAGGAAAATTTTCAGCTTTTTTTCTTGGCAGTATATAAAGAAAAATAATTTTCCGCAAATTATTCTGTTTTGCCTGAAAAATCTGCGGTTTTTCGACGCAAATGTTCTTTAACAGGCAATGCATATACTCCTGCATGAGGGTAGTGCTTGATACAAACGTTTTAATCTCGGCATTTATTTGGGAGAACAGCGTTGCAAGAAAACTGTTGCATAGCCTGCTTGCCGCCGGGACAGAAATATACGCCTCGCAGGAGATTATGCTTGAGTTTCAGAGGGTGTTAAAGCGGGATTTTAATCTTGCAGATGAAGATATAATATTTGCAATGAAGGAGATATTCATTTCCATGAAAGTTATAACACCTATGATAAAGCTGGACGCAGTAAAAGATGATAAGGATGACAATAAGATAATTGAATGCGCTGTTGCTGCGCAGGCGGAGTTTATTCTAACTTATGATGTCCATCTCCTAAATCTGAAAGAATATGAGGGAATTAAGATTATCCGCCCTGACTTATTCCTTCTTTTGCTTTGAATGCCTTGCCCTTTCTCTTTCGACAGCTTTCCACAGGTCTTCCTCTTTAAAGCCCATTGCCTTCAGCCTTTTTGTCTGTTCGTGGGCAAACTTGTCCAGCTCGCGGAAAAAATCCTCTTTTGTTTGCGGCTCCATCTTCTTCAGGATTACTGTGTCTCCCATTCCCATCACTGAGAAGAGGGTTCCTTCTGTTGCTCCAACTAATTCCCTTATGTCTTGTGGTATTACCACCTGTCCCCTTGAGGACATCTTCGTTGTTTCCATAGTAAGAAAGTAAGATTATCTTATTTATATATCTTTCTATCCCTTCAGAACACCCAACGGAACCATTCTCGCAACTTTTGTGGAAATGCCTGCCATGTGCACGCTTTCAATCACGTCATCAATCGGCTTGTAAGCTGCATCAGCTTCTTCTGCAAGAACATCGGGATGAGTGCATTCAATGCATTCCCCCTTTTCTTCCAGTTTTCTCTTGATATCCCTTCCGCTCATTGTGTCAATTGCCTTGTGCCTTGACATTACCCTTCCTGCGCCGTGCACAGAACTTCCGAATGTTTTTTCCATTGCTTTCTCAGTTCCAACAAGCATGTATGAAGAAGTTCCCATTGAGCCTGCAATCAATACAGGAATTCCGGGGAATGCCCTTGTTGCCCCCTTCCTGTGAAGTATTACATTCTGCTTTTTGCCGTTAACCAGATGCTCTTCAACCTTCACGACATTGTGGCACAAGCCATAAACAGTGTGCATGTCCATTTCCTGCCAGGTTTTCTTGAAAACCTTTTCAAAGCTCTGCCTTATCCAGTGAGTCATTACCAATCTGTTTGTGAAAGAATAATTCACAGCGCATTTCATTGCCTTGAAATAATCCTGGCCTTCCTGTGAATTAAAAGGAGCGCAGGCTAATTGCCTGTCAGGCAGTTTAATATTGTATTTTTCTGCTGCTTTCTCATGAATCTGCAAATAATCAGTTGCAACCTGGTGCCCCAAGCCCCTGCTTCCGCAGTGCAGTAATATGCAAACCTGCCCTTGTTTTGTGATGCCCCACTTCTTTGCTGTTTTTGCGTCATAAATATCAGATATTGCTTCCACTTCAAGAAAATGATTGCCTGCGCCCAAGGTTCCTAATTGCGACATTCCTCTTTGCTTTGCCAAATCAGAAACTTTTGAAGCGTCTCCTCCTTCCATGCAGCCGTTTTCCTCTGTGTTTTCCAAATCTTCATTCACTCCATATCCGTTTGCAACAGCCCACCTGCAGCCGGTTTCAAGCACTTCCTTTAACTGCTCTTTTGTTAATTTTAATTTCCCCTTTGAGCCGACTCCGCACGGAATATTCTTGAAAAGCGTTGTAGTAAGCTCTCTGAGCTTTGGCTTTACCTCTTCAATTGTTAAATTTGTTCTTATGCTGTTTACGCCGCAGTTTGAGACAACAAAATTATTTGCTATGAAGTTATGGTGCTCATCCTCCACATTGAAGTCATATACGTGCTCATTGAAAGGCACTTCCTTCTTTTCAGCTATTTTGCCCCAAACCTGCCCTGTTTTTCCAAGCCCTTCTGTATTCTTGGCAAGAAATTCATTGAATTTTTCAAACTTAAAAGCAATCCTTGGCTCTGTCCTCAGTTCCATCAAGGTTCTTTCCAAAAATCTTGCATTGACATATTTTGTCTGCAGCTGCCTGTATATGTCAATATTTCTTACGCCTTTTTGTTTTAATGCAAGCGCCTTTCTTATTGCGGTTTCCCTTTCAATCATAATATTATTTTTTGTTTTGAGATATTGGATTGCCGCATTCGCAAGATGCCTGCGCTGATTATTATATTCAAACCCTATTCTTGACCATAAATTAAGCAGGTTTTCAGGCAAAGATGAAATTTGCAGCCGCAGCCTGTATTTTATTCCCTGTTTTCCTTCATAGTCTTTTCTGTTGCGGATTAGCCTGCTTTTTACCCCAAAATTCGCAAGCATTGATTCTATTTGCTTCAAAAACATTTCGCCATTCTTAATAGTATTTTCAGCCTTGTTCATTGAGAGCACAGGGCCGTAAAAATTGTATCCGTGCTTTGTAACTGTTTTCGGCGAGCTTAGCTCTGCCCCGAACAGGGATGCAAGATAAAGCCGCTTTTGCCAAAGCTTTGCTTTCATAAGCCATTCCGGCACAAGAAACTCTTTCATTGTTTTGTTTCCATTAGGCATGCCCATTGCTTCAAGAAGCAGGTAAAGGGACTTTGCATTGCATCTTATTGTATTTTCCTTAAAATCAAACTCAACAAGGGAGTAAGATGTTTTAATCTTATGATGGCGCTCTCTTGAGCTTAAGATTGCCTTGTAGCCTATTTTTTCCATATCTGCCTTAATAGATTCCAAGTCAGCCATGTCTTTGCTGTAAGCATTTACAGAAGAATGCCCGCCTGAAACATAAGCGCAGCCGTCACCTGTTATGAAACCGATAAGTTTTATCAAATAAGGCAGATTGGGGCTGTTATAACGGACAGGCAGAAGCCCTCTTTTTTTAAGCTCTTCCCTTGCTGTTTTATTTGCTATTGCCTCTTCACTGATTATTACTTCGTCTGAAGGCTCTTCATAATCAACGCCTTCAAACGGGAATATTGAAACTTCATCTTCTTTGCTTAATTCCGCAAGCTTTTTCATTCCGCTTTTTGTAAAGAAGGGATGTTCTTCGCTTGCTGTTATTTTCTCGCCTGTTTCAGTTTTCAGCTTGTAGATTTTCTTATTTGCGGGAAACTTCATGAAATATTTTATTCTTGTGTCTTTTACTTTTGAAGTGGGGTTAAGGCACTTTATCCTGTCTTCTGTAAAGGTTGATTCAAAATCCTTTATCCCTTTCCTGTAGCCGAACTCATGCAGTACCTTTGAGTCTCCTGAAAGGCAATTTATGTCAAAGCCGCACATGCCTGACGAGATGATTCCTTTTTCATAGTCAAATGCAGAAACAGCTCCCATCGGCAGACCGTAGCCGAAATGCATGTCTGCCAATCCTAATACCGGCTCTATGACTCCGGGCATGCAGGCGACGTTTGTTAACTGCTGCAATGCTTCCTCTTCCATCATGTCAACTATCTTCTTGTTTGCAATTATCTTTGCATCCACGTTCATGCCTTCCCTTGCTGATTTTGGGATAAGCCATTCATAGTCGTTTATCTTCTGGAGCTTGTCTTTCATAGAGTGAGGAGAGAGGAAAATCGTTTATAAAGCTTTCTGAGTTTACGAAGAAAGTTTCGAGCGATAGCGAGAAAAGTTACTACGAGCAGGGCGAGTAGGAACCTTCGAACGCAGTGAGAATGGTTGTGTTGGGAAAGCCCTTGGGGATTAAGGGCTTTGCCCACATTCTGGCTCACAGCCCCAAACCCCGCATTAGATTATCTCTCAGGCAGCCCCACAGGGCTGCGGGGTTTTTCGTTCGTGTAACACTCTTCGTCGCCGTCGTTTCGTCGTGGGAGAGTTCCGTCGTTTTCATTAGTTTTATGAAAAGATATAGCTTAATCTGGGATTATATTTTTTTGATATTAATCTCTGATTTTGCTTCTAAAAGATAAAATCCTTCAGTATTTAATATTCCTTGCAGTATACCTCTCTCTTTTAACCAAATTATAACATATTCATAACTTTTATTTAATTGTTCGAAGACTGTTTTATTCTTATTGAGAGATTCTTTGAGTGGTTTCGATGATAATGTTTTAGGTGGAAATGGATTTAAGATACTATTATTTATATTGTAAGGTCTAGATTTTTTCTTATTGTTATAATATATAATACCATGTGCAAAATTATTTCTTTTTGAAGTAATAATTTTAAAATGTTTTTTAAATGAACTAAGCCCTTTCTTGGAGATAGATTTATCTTGCTCTATTTTATTTAAAAATTTATCAAAAACTCCCTCTTTGCCGTTGGTATCTATCATCTTTGAAGTGAATTTAATATTTTTTGATTGAAGATAGAATTTCATAAAATATTCTAAGATAGTAGACAAATTTAATAATCTGCCTCTAATAGTATGTAATTTTGAAATATCTTGATAAGATTCTATAAACTCTGTAGATTTCATATTCTTTCTGATTAATATATATTCAATCATCTTAATTATCCTTAAATAATTCTTTATGCTCGGTATGTATCGGAATTAATATCTCGGGTTTTATCTCTTTAATCATCTCTCTTATTTCTGGTCCGGTAGCATGACCTGATGCATGAGCAAAATATTCTTTAATTTTAAAATGTTTTAACCAATTCTTTTTTCTTTCTTCATCTAGTTCCATTTCCTCACAGAAAGGTTCGCAAGAAGATTTAATCCATATCGCATCTTCGGGCTTTATATCAACGAGTTGTGTAAGTTCCCACATACTCATTGAAACAACATACTTTTTGGGATTCTGTTTTAATTCTTTATAAGTTATAGAATTATCCCTCCCAATATATTCTCTTTCCCAAGTTTCATAATCCTGTTCAATATGGCACTTTTCTATTCCCTCTTTGTCTATTAAACCCCAACTTTTTTTAGGGATTAGTATTTTAACTTTCTCCAAATTAAAAGGGGCTAAATCACCAAGCTTGCTTATCAGATAAGCCAGTTTCATATTAACTACAAAAGTCCTTTTATTCTCTTTTGTTGCTTGAAAAATGCTGTTTACTCTGTCTGTATCTCTAATGGGATGCTCGACAAAAACAAGACCCTTGGATTCAGAAATAATCTGGCTTATTTTAGCTTTAACTCCATTTTCACTATCCATTTCCGTCTGGTTAATTCTTGTCCCTTCACATAAAAGCCATTTTGGTTTTGACTTTTTTGCTTTTTCTATGAACTTTTTGCTTAATTCTTGGTTTGAACCATGAAATCTTATATCTCCAGTATAAACTACATTCCCTTCATCGGAATAAATAATAAACCCACAGGCCCCTGGTAGTGAATGGTCTACAGGAACCATCTCAATATCTAACGAGCCAATTCTTACCTTTTTATCTGGTTCCATAATATTATATTGTCTCTCTTTAACATATTCTTTATCTTTTCTTGTTACTCTGCTTAATCCTCCCTTTGTATTCTCTCTAAAAGTAAACGCATCACAGGAAGTTATAAAATCGGAAAGGCTATTACTCCCTGTTTCTTCTAATGTTTGCAATATTATTTTTGTAGCCTTTGTGCAATAAATGGGGATATCGTCCCTCAAGAAATGAATATATTGTGCATGGTCTGCATGAGCGTGTGTAAGAAAAATTGCATCTATCCCCCTAGATTCATTTCTTCGTTCCATATGTTTAAGATAATCAAGCCGATAAACACCTCTTATCCTTGGAAGGAGTTTAAATTCATAAAAATCAGTTAAGCTTGCACATTTTCTTGGTTGAAGAAATTCTGAGAAATATTTTGATGCCTGTTTGAAGCTCATACCAAAATCAAGAAATATTCTTGTTTCCTTGTGTTCTATAAGAATTTTATTACCTCCTATTTCATTTTCTCCGCCCAAAATCTTTATGTTCATTTCTCTATTTCCCCATTGTTATTAAGCCGCATTATTTCTTTTCTTGTTTCTTTGTGCATTTTATCATATATCTGGATATAATCTTTTAATATTTCTATTCCTCCAATTCTGCTATCAAATCTCTTTTTCCAAAGAATCTTTCCCTTATTATCAAAGTAATAAACGCCCCATTCTGGGCCCATAGTAATTACCCCCAAATTCTTACAATCTGGGGATATAGAACAGCTAAGACCATCGCATGGAATTTTAATATCCTTTATTTTTCCTTCTTTATTGATTAGATAGATGTGTCCCCCACTTCTATAACCTGTTGGCATTTCTTTTTTCTGTAATTGAGTAACTATAACACAATAAGAATTATCTGTGGATAAAGCAAAATGAACAATATTATCAAATTTATTTTTCCAGAGCATTTTATTATCTTTAATTAATGCAACTGAATCTTTACCACCCATCTCTTTCCCAACCGCTAAAAAATAATTATCCTTTGATTCTACAAAATTGGTTAGAATACCTGAATCTTGAAAAACAAGTTTATTAAGAATCTCTTTCTTTTGTTCAGAGTTTTTGAATAGTTTTTTTAAAAAACCCATAATTCTTTTTCCTCGCTCTCCATTTTTTTAAATTTATCCATCAAAACCCTAATAGAATCTTGCTTTTTTTGATTATTCTCTTTTATAGCTTCTATTACGGCGTTGTTAAAAACACCCCACATAACATCAGCAATTAAGGGGGCAGTTTGGAATCTCTCCTTGAGTTTGTCATACATCAGAATAAAATCGGTTTTCTTAATTCCGAGTTTCTCTAATTCTTTAAACCAATAAGAATCGGTTGCATAATCAATCCATTCCACTTCAATCGCTCGTATCTCATTTTTCCTAATCAAAACTTTTTTCATCTTTGGAGGAAGTGTGCGAACATAAATCCTTTTTTTACATTTTGGGCATAGAATGCTTTTTAATGGTATTTTCTTTAATTCTTTTTCACAATAAGGACATTTTTTGTAATGATACATTCTATATGGCTATAATCTTGGTGTTTATTAATATTCTTATTCGTTTTCATCGTCGTTCGGAACTCCTCCTGTTTCGTCGGTGGCGGCAGACGCAAACGGCTCTTGTTCGCTCGGGCTTTCGTCAGTCTTTTGGGACGAAAAATTCTGCTTAACGATTGTTAAACCATCCGTTAGGATTGAATTTTAGTGCAACGTTCCGTTGCGAAGGAAAAATTCAAAGTCGTCGTGACTATATTTAAAAATTGGGCGGACGCTTTTCAAATATAATTGGGAAAAAACTCTAAAAAACCAAAAGAACCAGCATTTGCAAGTGTAAAATTATCAGAAATTAATAATTCTGAGCCACAAAAATGAGTGTGTAAAGGTTTATGTTCATGATTATCTATGCCAACAACTCTACTTCCAACAGACCTATCAAAAAAGGTTATAGAAAACTTTGTTGAATCTATTGGTGTGCATGGCTCAATCGGACTTCCACAAACAGATGTAACTTTACTCTCTACCCATAAAGTTCCACTGACCTGTTCTTTAAATTGAAAAGAAGTTCCAGAAGCATTATTAAGATAACACTGATATTCTTGGAATATTGATCCTATCATTGTAATTCTTTGAAAAATTTGTATGAATCTTCAGATGGTTGTTTTTCTATCTCTACTTCAACTTTTATAGTAGATGGAATTGCGCCTTTAATACAAGGAAGTGCATAATCTGATGTTTGTGGTTCAAGAACACTAACTTTCACGCTGGTTCTTCCCCAACCTACTAATTCTCCTGATGAATCATATTGATTCACTCGGATAGTTAGGTAATCTAATTTCTTATCAACATTATTATTTGTTATTTTTAAGTCAAGTTTTAAATCGCTTGTGTAACTATCAGTAAAACATTGAGTTTTTTCCCAGTTATTAACTTCAATATCATAATTTTGTCTAATGACCAGAATTTCTTCTGGATTTATTTTTTCTTCTTGAATCTCTGAAACTTGAGTGGCTTGCATGTCTTGTTGGTTTTCAACTTCTGTTTTAGTTGTAGTGCAACCACTCACCAGAACTACAAAACTGGCAATCAAAATCAACAATATCTTATTCATACTTTATAAAATGATTAGATAATATATAAACCTTTTGAAGATTAAAGCACCCGCCCACACATAATAGCTTTCATAACGATTGAGTTTAACTATTTATCTGCGAAAATAGGCAAAATCTCTACTTAATATATTCCTTATTGCCCAATACTATAAATCTAAGAAATCACGCCGGAGGCTGGCTTTCTCCTATGTAACATATATTTTACATCTTCCATAAAGCTTATATACTAAATGTAACATATTTTTTACATATATACGGAGGTATCAACATGATTGGAAAGCCTGAGTGGTTCAAAAGACGAAAATACGGCGGATGGGGAATTTATCCAAAGACATGGCAGGGATGGGTATACCTGGCTGCAGTCATAACACCATTTGCAGTATTCAATGCTCTGCCTTTCTGGAGCGAAAAGACAAGAATGATAGTAACTCTTGTATGGCTTGCTTTCCTTGCAATAGATATCTCGCATATCATGATAAAGATGAAAAAGGATGAAAGAGAACGCATTCATGAGGCAATAGCCGAAAGAAATGCATTGTGGGTAATGATTGCAGTTATTGTCATAGGCATCGGCTACCAGACAGCAAGGGCTTCTGTTTTGCAAAACTTCACCAATGTGGACTGGTTCCTTGTGGCTGCCTTGTTTGCAGCGGTTATTACAAAAGCAATAACAAACATCTATCTTGACAGGAAAGACTGATGAAAACAAAAATAACCTTTTACAGGAAACAGCTGGGCATTACTCAGGAAGAGCTTGCAGAGCAGGTGGAAGTGACAAGGCAGACAATAATCTCTTTGGAGCAGGGGAAATATAACCCTTCGTTAGAGCTTGCTTATAAAATAACCAAAGCATTGAATAAGAAAAGAGTGGAAGAAGTGTTTGTGCTGAAGTGAAAAAGGGGCGGACACTGGTATGAATTTAATGTTTGCCATATTTCCGGATAATTGTCGATTTTTCCTAAAAAATGTATATTATTTCAATATTGCTGCAAATCTTGCTTTGACGACGGAAAAATGTGCACTTTTCCGGACAAAAGTTTTTATATAAGTTCTTGCATTGGTATTCGTTCAAAAACTGGTGAAAAATGGATAAAAAAGAGCTTGGCTTCCTTTTGTCTGAAGGGGAGGGGTATAACCTTGAGTTCAAGGAGTCCTTCTCAGATTCGATAGCAAAAGAAATCTGCGCATTTGCAAACTCCAACGGGGGCAGAATACTTCTGGGAGTTAATGACAGCAGGCAAATCAAGGGAATTGCCATAACCAACAGGATTAAATCGCAGATACAGGATATTGCAAGGAACATGGATCCAAAGTTTGAAGTGTCAATTGAAGAGTTGGGAAATGTTCTCGCTGTGGTTGTACCGGAAGGTACAAGCAAGCCCTATTCTGTTGGGGGAAAATTTTACATGAGGCAGGGCGCCAATTCGCAGCAGATGACACGCGAGGAGATAAGGCTATTTTTTCAGAAGGAAGGGCTTTTGCTGTTTGATGAAAAACTGGATTATAGGTTTAGCCTTGAGAAGGATTTCAACAAGATGGCATACAGGAACTTTCTTGAGAGATCTGGGTTGCGCAAAACCCTGAATAAGGCGGATGTTTTGGAAAATCTTGAGTTGTTAGAGAAGGGATATATAAAAAATGCAGGCGTGCTGCTGTTCTGCAAAAAGATTACAAGATTTCATTTGAGCGCTACAATCACCTGTGCCTTATTTCAGGGAACCGAGAAAGTAAAGATACTTGACAGCAAGGAATTTGACTCTGACTTATACTCAAATTATGAGAATGCAATAAATTACATAACAAATAAACTAAACACCGAGTACATAATCAAGACAGCCGGGCCGAGGGTGGAGAAGCTTGAGCTGCCTTTGGAGGCATTAAAGGAAGCTTTGCTTAACGCAATAGCCCACAGGGATTATTTTTCAAATGCGAATATACAAGTTTATATCTTTAAGGACAGGGTTGAGATTGTAAACCCCGGCGGGCTTGTTGCTGGCATGAAGGTTTCTGATTTGGGAAATAAAAGCATTACCCGAAACAAGCTGCTTTTCGGGCTGATGCAGAGGATGAATTTGGTTGAAAAGATTGGCTCAGGCATAAAAAGGATGAGGGATGTGATTAAAGAGTATAAGCTTAAAGGGCCTCGCTTTGAAGTGGACGAAAACTGGTTTACGATTATTTTTAACAGGCCCGACCTGCAGGCTGAAAGCTGGGAAATAAGGCAAGGGCTGGGCAGGGCGGCTGAAAATGTCAGTGAAAATGTCAGTGAAAATGTCAGTGAAAAAAGGCAGGGGCAGATTCTTGATTATATCAGAAAGGACAGCCGTATAACTGTCCCTCATCTTGCAATGCTCTTTAAAGTGACAGAACGCACTCTCCATCGGGATATTGACAAGTTGAAGCTATCGAAGAAGCTCAGGCGCGTCGGCCCTGACAAGGGCGGGCATTGGGAATTGCCTGATTGAATGCAAGCAATTGAAAAAGAAGTGATATTCTTCTCGTAAGCGCTGCCTCCTTTTCTTTCTGCGGCGGAACATAAAACTTATAGAAACTTATATAAACCCCGGATAATTAACTATTCACAGAAGAAGAGGCGATAAATTATGGCAGTATTCAATATATTCAAGGACTTGTTTGACAAGCTTTCTGCGCTTTTCAGCGCAAAGAAAGACGTAAAGCTCGGCTTGTACGGCCCTCCGAATGCAGGCAAAAGCACTTTGGCAAACAGGATTTGCAAGGACTGGCTTGGCGAGGAAATGAGTTCTGTAAGCGCTGTTCCTCATGAAACAAGGGAAGTTGTTGTCAAGGAAAAGATTGAAGTAAAGTCAAAAGGCAAATCATTAAGCTTCAATCTCGTGGACACGCCCGGAATCGCCACAAAGATTGACTACGAGGATTTTTTGAAGTTTAAGATAAACAAGGACGATGCAAAAGAGCGCGCCAAGGAAGCGACAAAAGGCGTCATAGAAGCGATTAAGTGGCTTGACGACATGGACGCAGTCGTTGTAGTATTAGATTCAACAATAAACCCTTATTCGCAGGTTAATATAACAATCATCGGCAACCTTGCCGCAAGGGATATTCCTGTCATGATAGCCGCAAACAAGACTGACCTTAAGAAATCAGACATAAAGGCAATTGAAGCCGCTTTCCCGCAGTATCCTGTAATAGGGATGTCTGCCGAGAAAGGAATTAACATGGATGAGTTTTATGACCAGCTGTTCAAGGTGGTGAAAAAATGAACCTGACATTCAAGTTTGTGCCTTTTAATGAATTAAACGGGCTTACCTCCGAGAAAAAGATTAACAGGCTTCTTGAATTTGTAAAAAAAGACAAGATTGTTCTTTTGCAGGGGAGATTAAAGCCAAGCGAGGAGGCGTGGCTTATCCAGAAGACTATGGAGCAGCAGGCGGCTAACAAGGGATTCAAGGGAATAGAATTATTTACAATTCCAGCTTCCAGAAATGAAAAAATTTTCTCGCAGATGAGGGCTGTTGTTGCAAGAGTTCTTTTAGGCTCAAGGGACGAGCTTACCTTGATAGGACCGGGCACCATAATTAAGGAAATTAAAAGCAATCCTGACAGAAGCGAACTTCTCACGACAGTCAGGGGATAGGAGCAAATGCCACACCAGTGCGTAAAATGCGGAAAGCTGTTTGAAGACGGCTCAAAAGAGATTCTATCAGGATGTTCTGCATGCTCAGGCAAGTTTTTCTTTTATGTGAAGAAAGCCAATCTTGAGAAAGCAAAGGAAATCACAGAATCCCTTACTCTTGAAGAGAAAGAGCAGATGGAAAAGGATGTTACTGAACTGATAAAGGATGACATGAAGGAAGACCAGCCTGTTATTCTTGACTTGGAATCTATACGCGTTGTAAAGCCGGGCAAGTATGAGCTGGATTTGGTCGACTTGTTCAAGGGCAAGCCTCTGGTTTACAAGCTTGACGACGGCAAGTACATGATTGACATTGTAAGCACATTGAGCGCAAAAGAAAAAAAGCTTGACGAGAAGTTCAGGAAATTGCCTGAAAATTCCTATAACAGTTAACTTTTTATGTTCTGGAATTATTTTATTTATATGGCAACAGCGTTAGTTTCATTTGAAGAGCATAATCTGCATAATGAGCCGTCACATTCTGAAAATGCGGAAAGAGTGAATGCAATACTGAAAGCAATCGGCTCATCAAAATTGCCTTTATTGCATCTGAAAGCAAGAAAAGCGGCAAAAGAAGAGATAATAAAAGTTCATTCAAATGAATTCTATGATTACCTCTCAAAGCCCGCATTTGAAGTCATCGGCGCATTAACAAGATTCAACGATGAATTGTACAGCGGAGACACCTATTTCACAGACAGGACGTTTGAGGCTGCTTTGTTTTCAGCAGGCTCTGTGCTGACTGCAATAGATGCAGTAAAAGAAGGCAGGGCAAAGAATGCATTTGCATTGTCAAGGCCGCCGGGGCATCACGCTGAAAAAGAGGAGGCAAAAGGGTTTTGCTTTTTCAATAATATTGCAATAGCTGCAAGATATGCCCAGGGCAAAGGTTTCAGCAAAGTATTCATACTTGACTTTGACGTGCATCACGGCAACGGCACACAGCATATATTCTACGAAGATAATTCCGTATTCTACTGCTCAACCCACCAATGGCCCTTGTATCCCGGAACAGGAAAAGCAGATGAAACAGGAGAGGGAAAAGGCAGGGGTTTTACGCTGAATATTCCATTAAAAGCAGGCACAACCAGCGAAAGATATCTTGAATTAATGAAAGAAAAGATAATTCCCGCAATTGACAGCTTCAAGCCGGATATTCTGTTAATTTCAGCAGGTTTTGACGCTCATAAGGACGATCCCCTGGGTGATTTGGAATTGGATGCAGAATGCTACGGCAGGATGGCTGAAATGCTGAAAGCATCCGCTGAAAAATACTGCAACGGAAGAATAATATTCTCATTGGAAGGCGGATATAATGTGAAAGCACTGGCTGATTCTGCCCTTGAAGTGCTGAAATCGCTTTCTGCATAATTTTTTTCTTTTGAAAGCTATGCAAACAATTAAATAGGATTTAGCTCATTATTTAACACTATGAATGCGGTTGGCGGGCAGGCTGTAATTGAAGGCGTGATGATGCGCAACGGAAACAAGGTGTCTGTTGCAGTCAGAAAGGGAAAGAAGATTATTGTAAAAAAGCAGAAGATAAAAAGCATTACAGCGAGAAAGCCGTGGAAATATCCATTATTTCGCGGCGTGGCAGTGCTTTTTGAATCACTTTCAACCGGAATTAAGACGCTTAACTGGTCTGCGCAGATTGCGGCAGGAGAAGATGAAAAAGATGAAAGCGCCTGGGCTTTTATTATTGCCGCCATAATTGCAACCGCTTTTGCATTGGTGATATTCAAGCTCATACCTTTGGGCATTGCTCAATTTTTATCTAAATTCGGGCTTGACAGCAGGATTTCATTTAATCTGGTTGAAGGCATTGCAAAAATAGTCATTCTTGTTGCTTACATCTGGGCAATAGGCAGGATGAAGGACGTGAAAAGGCTTTTCCAGTACCACGGCGCAGAGCACAAGGCAGTTAACTGCTATGAGGCAAAAAAATCATTAACAGTTGCCAATGCAATGAAGTTTTCTCCTATACACCCTAGGTGCGGCTCAAGCTTTATCCTATTTGTATTGCTGATAAGCATAGCTGTTTACATATTCGTGCCAATGAACTTCAGCTTTGGCTTAAAATACCTGTTAAGAATAGCCCTTTTGCCTTTGATTGCAGGCATTGCATATGAAGTCCTTAAGCTGTCTGCCAAATACCAAAAAAATCTTCTTGTGCGCGTTCTAATGAAGCCGGGGCTTGCATTGCAGGGGCTTACAACAAAAGAGCCTGACAAGAAGCAGATGGAAGTTTCTATTAAGGCATTGAAAGCAGTTCTTAAATAATAAAGAAAAATCTTTACATTTTCGAATAAAGCATCCGGCTTTATATAAAATAAAAAAATAAAATGGGCTTGATTACCTTCTTGGCAGATTTATAAGTGATGAGCTTTCTGTCAGGTCTGTTTTTACTCCCACATTTGTTTCGACTATGCTTGTGTCAATTATCCTTCCTGCTTCAGGAGGGACATCAGTAGCACTAGCAGGTCCTGATTCGCCTGCTTCTCTGAATAAATCAGCAAGCAAATCAAAGTTTGTGCTGTACATTCCAATGTCAATTATTGTGGCTGGAGTAAATGTGCCGGGCGGTAATGTTCCTGTGTCCGCTGCTATTTCGTCTGCGCTTCCTGATTCAGAAGGATACAAGAAATCATACCATCCGGAGGCATCATCAAGCAGCCTTGCCCACTGCCTTCTGTTCTTCAAGGCATTCTCAACATCCCTGTCTGTAACAAGCACCGGCTCAACAACGCACTTGCTCTTGCTTGCATCGCAGTGTGTGCCTGCAGGGCATCTTGCCAATACTTCGGCTGAAGCTGTTCCGTCATCACTGCATGAAGTGCCAATCCATATGTTAAATGGATTTAATGTGTCGCACCTGTTGCAGGTAATTTCGCTTGGAATTGTGCATCTTCCGTTTATGCAGGATTTCCCTTCACCGCAGGTTTTTTCAATAAGCTTGTAACCTGCATCTGTGTCTGTTATGTCGCAGTAATGCTCATTTACAGTTGAACTGTCCTTGCATGTGTCTTCAATAAGAGTAAATATCCCTTCTGCATTTATTGCCCTTAGCTTTCCTTTCACATTTTCATACTGCCCGCCGTCAGTGTCGTGGCAGTAAGGCGGTTCATCGCATTTTCCGTCTGAGCATCCGTTTGGGCAGATAATCTCCCTGAAAAGCCCTATATTTTCGCTGCTGCCTGAGCAATAATACTCCATAAGCACTTTATCATTCAGGCAGTAGTCATTCCATGCACCGAAAGGAGTGTCGCTTCCTGCATAGTATCCTACTGTGTTGCTCTTGGTTTTTGCTTCAGTGTCCATACGTTCTTTGTATCCTGAAACCAAGGCAGATGTTGGAGAATTGTCTCCGTCAACGCACACTTTGGTTATTACTTCACTGCTGCTGAGGCATGCGCCTGTGCCCAGCTCGCAGGTTTTTCCTGCTGCGCATGTAATATGCCTGATTCTTTCTTCTCCGTCAGCGCAATAGGCTTCCTGAACAAATGTTTTGTCTCCTAAGACACAATTATCTACAGCAACTCCTGACATTCCATCACCTTTGATAAAAGCCACATATGAGGGGTTTTCCTCTGGTTTTTCATCTTCTTCATCTATGTCAAAGCAGCCGGGCTCGTCGCCAAGAGCTGTTCTTGCCTCTTCAGGCAAAGCTCCTTCGCGTGATGCCCTGCCGGCAGTTCCTCTTTCAACTTCTTCTTCTGCTTCTTCTGAAAGTGTTGTTACAACTCCGCTGGATATGTCATTAAACACAAAAAAGAAAGGCAGTTCTTTTGTTGCAAATCCTGCGCCATCTTTTACAAGCACTTCTGAGCCGTCGTCAGGGAAAACAACTTTTCTGAAGAAAGTGAATGTGCCTTCTCCTGTTGACATGTAATTTGCTGTTGTTTCAAGCACATAAGCCCCTGTTGCCAGCCCTGCTCCGCTTAATGCAGTATCTCTTGCATTCTTATGGCTTAATGTGTATGTCCTTCCAAGAACGTCTAATCTTGTTTCTGTTCCTGTCAATTTAACCAAGCGCTCACCATCTAAGTAATATACTCCTGCAACGCCTGCTGCATTTGTGAATACAATTCCCTCTGTTGTTATGTCTGCGCCGACTGTTCTTTTAATTTTAATGTTATTCTCGTCACTTGAAGGAGCTAATAAGTATCCGGCGGCTGTTGCTGTTGCAGTAAATACAATGTCGCCGTAATCAACTTCTGCGCCCATTGCAAGCCCTCTTCCGCTGCTTCCCGGTATTGCAAAAACGCTTGCCACAAGCATAATGCTTAATACAAGTCCGGTTAATATATTTGCAGTTTTCATAGCACCCTCCTGACGAATAAGTCTTTAGCAATCGTTTTTGTTCTCTCTATTAAGCTGTCTCTTATTTTTATTGTTGTTCCGGTGTCGGCTGTTGCGTCTGCTGTTGATTCGCATTCTCCCTTAGTGTTGCAAACAACATCTTTTGTGTCTCCACAGTCCATATTTGTTCTGCAGCTTGCGCAATGTCCGCTTCGTCCTCCGCTGGGCATTGAGCAATATCTGGTTTTGCATCCAATTGAACTAAAGCATATTTCTCCTATCTCTTTCTTTTCAGGCTCTGCCGGCGTTTCATCAGCCGTGCTTCCTTCTCTTCTGCACATTCCTGTGTCTGCCTCGCAATTGAATTCCGCAGGGCAGTCCTCGTTTGCAGCGCACCAGCAGAAGTGCAAAGGTCCTTCACTGGTTGTTCTCATTTGGCAAGAGCCGCTTGCGCATTCATTATTTTCACTGCATTCACTTATAAGTCCGCCTCCGCTGGGCAGAAGTGTTTTTTCAGGGCATAGCTTGGTAACATCAAATGAGCAGTAGTCTGTTCCTGCTTTTCTATTGCATACCATAAGCCCGGAAAGCCCGCAGCTTGTATCTGTTGTACAGCCGCTTTGACCCCTTTCCCAATTAGTCACTGTTTTAAGCTTGTCGCATACCTGCGCGTCAAGCCCGCTTATCTCATTATACATATCGCTTAAAATCTCCTTGTAGGTTGTTTTTTCTTCAGCAGTAAGCGGGTCTCCCCTTATTATTCTTTCAAAATCCTGCTGCGTGTCAGGCGGAATCCTTGATAAATCACCTATAGGATTTATTTCCTGATTCAATACAAGCGTCCTGTCTCGCACTAATTGTTGTTCTAATACATTGCCGCTTGCGCTTGGAGATAAATCTCCGAGATCCCCTATGCCTATTACTCTTCCCGTAATAATCGCTTTGCCTGTAAATGCATTTAGTATGCTCCTAAAAAATCCAGCATTAGTTCTTTTATTTTCTATTTGAACGGCTGCATTTGCAGCGCTTTTTCCTCTTACAGGCTGCCTTGCCCTGTTTGCAACTTCTTCAGGCAAACCGTTGTTTTGGGCTGCATCAACAAGCTGGTTCATCATTTCCTTGAGTTTTTCAAGCTTGTCTGCATCTGAAAGCGAATCGTATCCTGCTTTTAGGGCATTAACCTGCTCGGCAGTTAAAATCCCCTCGCTTATTGCCTGTGCTTCAAGTTCTTCAATCTTGTTTTCTATTTCAGGCAGTTTTTGTTGAAGCTGAAGGTTTGGCTGCACTTCATTTGCCAGAATGCCTGTGTCTTCCTGTTTGGACAAGGTTTGTTCAGCTGC
>JAQTVM010000019.1:11527-23969 GCA_028706745.1 Candidatus Nanoarchaeia archaeon | reverse complement strand
GGGAAAAACGTGCATCGGGGCAAACGAGCAGTGCGCTGTTGCAATAAACTCCCCTGATAGTGCTCCAAATGTCAGGATACAATGGAGAGGGATTGAAGGCGATGAATTGTTCATCAATAATTATGAAGTTGCCGGAAGCGGCATAACGCTGCAGGAAGGGATTATTACAATTGCGCTTAAGGGAAGAAACATGCTCTACATAAATGAAGAAACGCTTGAAGCCGAGATGCTGACAAGGGAATGGGATGTTGAGGCAAAGGCATACAAAAAAATAAATGTCGGAAAGCTGAAAAAAACAGAAATTGACAAGATAAAGGCAATAGCTGCGGCGAGATAAGTTCGGCAGTTCTCCCAGTAAGATTTATATACCTATATATAATAGATAAATTGAATATGGCTAATAAAAGAGGACAGGTAACACTGTTTGTAATATTAGGGATTGTAATTGTCGCGATTATTGTTCTTTTGCTTGCTTTCAGAAAAGACATACTGCCAAAGACAGGCTCGCCTGAAAACATTGATGCCACGATGAAAGGCATTGAAAAAGGGATAAGAGAATGCATGGCAGAAGCCGCTGACGAGCCGATAACACGAATCGGATTGCAGGGCGGATACCTGTCAACGCCTGAAGGAAGCTACAGAAGATGGAATGATTATGCAGTAAGTTATTTGTGCTACAATCAGGCAGGGAAGGAAACATGCACCAACAGGTTCCTTACAATGGGAAAAATGGAGGAACAGCTTTCAGAGGCAATCACTGAAAACATGGGCAAATGCATGGACATTGATGAATTTGCAAGCCTTGGGCTGATAAAGACAATCGAGGTAATACCAGGGAATGCAATGGACGTAACGGTTTCAATTGCCAAGGATGTTGTCAACATTGAGCTTAACTACAAAGTTGAAGTAAAGGGGAGTTCGGGCTCAAAAGTAAAGGACAAGTTTGAAATTGCAATAAGAAGCCCGCTCGGAGAATTGTATGAAGTCTCGCAGGACATAATTGACTCTGAAACAACATTCGGAAGATTTGACCAGCTCACTTACATGCTGAACAAGATGAGCCTCTACACAATTTATGTGCAGAAGCCTTATCCTGACAAGATATACCAGATTAAATTAAGGGAAAAGGATTATATGTTCCAGTTTGCTGTTGAAGGCGAACCGAGTTAACGGGTGGGCAGCAGCTGCGAACTACAGGCTACTTGCTAATAGCCAAAGGAAACATCATGAAGAAAGCATTACCGCTGTTAATTGTATTTCTTATTTCCGTTAGCATGGCTTATGCGGCAAACGGCTGCGCTGAAAAAACAAAATCAGGCGAATGGTGCGTTTACACTTCTGAAGATAATGTTGAGGAAGGGGCAAAGTTCACCCCTACAATCTGCGAGCAGACAAGCTACTGCAAGATAGGGTGCTGCTACAGCTCTGACGAGGGGAGATGCTTCAAGAACACTCCAAGGGCTGCGTGCACTGCAGAAGGCGCAACCTGGAACCAGGATGCAATGTGCTCAATTGACCAGTGCGCAAAGGGATGCTGTGTCTTGGGAGACCAGGCATTTTTTGTGACAGAAGTCAAATGCAAGCAGACCGCCTCAATGTATCCTGAAGTTGCAATGGTTTACAACAATGAAGTCAAGTCAGAGGCTGAATGCGTTGCCTCTGCAAAAAGCCAGGAATTGGGATGCTGCGTAACGCAAGACAGCTGCTCTTTTACTGCAAGGGCTTCGTGCGATGTTTCTGCAGAGCCGATAGCTGCCGGAAGCAATGAAACAAAAAGAGCATCTGCCGGATTCTACAAGGATATGCTCTGCAGCAATGACCAATTGAATTGCGGCTGCGCAAAGCAAAAAACAACAGGGTGCATTGGAGAGGATGTTTACTGGTTTGACTCCTGCGGCAACAGGGAGAATATATATAATGCTGACAAAAGGGCTTCTTACAATGAAGGATACATACTGAAGGAGGAAGCAAGCTGCACAGCTTCTGCAGGCGACACAAACTGCGGAAACTGCGATTATGCTTCAGGAACAGTTTGCGGCGCTGACACTGAAAAAAAGATGGAAGTCGGAAACTACATCTGCATTGGATTGGGCTGCAAGACAACTTACAAGGATGATGTTTCACCGAATGCAAACGGCAATGCAAAAAAGAACGGAGAAAGCTGGTGCGTGTTTGACTCAATGCCCGGACTAGCAAGGGATTTGGTTGGCTCAAGGCATTACAGGCATATCTGCATCAACGGCGAGGAAATGGTTGAGGACTGCAAGGATTTCAGGGAAGAGGTTTGCGTGCAGGGTGTTGTCGGAGAGGAAGTTTTAAGAAATGTTCCTGCAATGCAGGGATTGTTTACAGACGGAAAGTATATTGAATCAGCGTGCAGGGACAACAGGCACGAGAACTGCTATGCGTGCAATTCATATCTCAGCGATGAAGCAGAGAAAACAGGGCTTACTGCAACAATACTTGAAAAAAGAAAAGCCTGCTGCGAAGATGAAACTCTGAGGGACTGCTACTGGCTTCCGACTGCAATTGACCCGAAAGAATTAAGCTCAGAAGCAAGAGAAGCAATGACAGGCACTTGTGTTCCGCAGGTTCCTCCAGGATTGAAATTCTGGGGAGATGAAAGCCAGGCTGCGCAGACAACACAGGCAACAACAGCTGCAGAAGGCTCCAGCTCATCATCGCCTTCAACTCCTGCGCAGCAGAAATGCGCGCAGGCAAGCAGTGAATGCACTGTCAAGTGGACAAGGTCAGGGCTTGAAAGGGCAGGTGCATTCGGAAAATTCCTTAAAGCGGCATTTGTGTGGAAATATGAAGGAGGGGAAGGATGGCACGCTGTTGTCAATCCCCAGTGCACAAATAAGGAATGGGTTATTGCAGGAAATAACATTTGCAAGGCAGTCGGAGACTGCGGCGCCTATTACAATATCCGCGGAAGAATCACAAAAGACGGATACTTAAATACTCTTATTGACGAGACAGGATTTGGAATTAACGGAAGAAAATTCAAGCTTACTGACGCAGACATTGGAAACTGGGAAGAGCTTACTGTTAGAATGAACAACGAGGAAACAGACTTTTGGAGCATGGAAACAGGGCAGGGCGGGGACATAATGCTTTCCGCAGGGCTCACAATGCTTGGCTCAGGCTTGCTTGCGTCAGGCATGGCAGGCTGGACCTGGGGCAGTTTTGGAATGGGTGTATCGCCTTTCTCAGGCATTGGAAGCTTGTTTACAGAAGAGGCAGGGGTGTTCTTTGCGCAGGAAGTTCCTCTTGCCGGCGGGATTACAGCGGATGTAGGGAGTTCATTAACAAGAGAAGCTTATATTCAGCAGATGACTGAACGCGCAGGTGAAGCAGCGGCTGGGACTGGTGAAGCAGCAGCACAAACGGCAGAAGATTTTGGAGCACAATATGATGAGATGGTAGAAAAGGGGCTTATTGAAGACGGAAAAGTAACACAGCAAACAACCGGAATAGGAACAATCATGACAGTCGTCCAAACTTATATGTGGCTGAGGACTGTAATGCAGCTGATTGACACTTTTGCAACTGAAAACATTGACAGGACTTACACAATCACGTGCCAGCCTTGGCAGGCGCCTGTTGGCGGCTCTGAATGCGAAACCTGCAATGAGCCTATGAAGCCCTGCTCTGAATACAAGTGCAAGTCATTGGGAAGCTCCTGCGCGCTTATCAACCAGGGCACTTCAGACGAGAAGTGCGTTGCAATGGATGTCAATGACGTGAACAGCCCGATTATCAAGCCGATGAAATCAGTTCTTACTCCCCCTTACACTCTTGAAGAAGTCACTGAAGCAGGAAATCCGGGATACAGGATAAAGGAAAAGATAAAGCCGTTTACCTCGGTGATTGTAGGAATATCAACAAACGAGCCTGCAACATGCAAATACAATGTTGAGCCCGGCACAAAGTTTGAAAACATGCCTCAGACATTCGGCTCAAGCTTATTGCTTTACAACCAGACAGTAAGCTTCACGCTTCCCTCTGAGCTTGCGCAGCAGAACGCAACAAAGGTTAACAAGGGTGAATATGCAATGTATGTAAGATGCAAGGATGCGAACGGCAATGAGAATGAAAAGGATTATTTCATAAAGTTCACGATTGACGACAGCCCTGACTTAACTCCGCCTTCAATAAGGTTTACAAGCCTGCAGAATGACGGATATGTGGCAGCTGCCACAACTGAAATTGACTTCAGCATTTATGTTGACGAATACGCAGAATGCAGGTACAGCAGAAGGGACACTGAGTATGAGCAGATGGAACACAGCCTTGCCTGCAGCAACTCAATGTTCGGGCAGAGCAGCATATATTCAAGCACATACGAGTGCAAGACAAGATTAACAAACCTGACAAGGACAGCAAACATGTTCTTCATAAGGTGCAGTGACCAGCCGGGCAGGGCAAACAGCACAAGGAACACAATGAGCGAAAGCTACCAGTTCAAGATGACAGGCTCTGACCCGCTGAACATAACTTCAATCAGCCCTTCAGGAGACCTTTACACAAAGGATGTTACATTAAAAGTGCAGACAATCAAGGGCGCTGACGCAGGAAAGGCAAACTGCGGATTCAGCAACCAGGACCTGCCTTTCGGAAACATGATTGGCTTTTCAGCAACAGGGACTGACAAGCACGAGCAGGCATTCATGGAAATGGACAAGGGAGATTACACCTATTATGTGTCCTGCGTTGACAAGGCGGGAAACGAGGCAAGAAAATCAACAAGCTTCAAGGTTACTGTTGACTCTGTTTCGCCGATGCTTACAAGCGTTTACATTGACTCTGCATTCGGCTTGCTGCACCTTGAGTTTGACGAGGAATGCACTTGCGAGTATTCATCCGAAACTTCCAGCTTTGCATTCGGGGAAGGAACTCCGATGGGCAATGCAAATGAAAGAATCCACGAAACCCAGACATCGGGCAATGTGTATTATGTGAAGTGCAAGGACAGGTTTGACAACAAAGGCGAATACAGGATATTCAAGGAAACAGCGTCAAGCGTTGAGGACTTCTTTTTTTAGAAAATGAAATTTAAAACAAGGAAAAAGAAAGGGCAGATTATGGCTCAGCCCTTTGTATACATATTTGCATTGATTCTTGGAGCTCTTATACTTGTCTGGGGCATTAAGATGGTATATGACTTCCTTTCTGTTGCAAACAAGGCGGAGATTGGGCAGCTGAAAGACAAGATTGACACAGAAGTGAAGACATACATGAATTATGCAGAAGGCGCCACAAAACCGATAAAGCTTTCCCTGCCTGGCAACATAAAATATCTCTGCGTTTCAAACCTTGAAAGCGATGCTGTAAAATGCAAGATAAAGAAAGGCACAAGCGCGCTCGTTAATTGCCCTAGTATAGATAATATTGATGCAACTTTATCCGGTGTTGTAAAATCAAAGCAGAAGAACCTCCTTTTCACGCCGTTTGAAAAAGCCCAGCTGATGAACGGCAAATTCAAGATAGAAAATTTAAAGCCTGAAGGCGAGGCAAACCCGCTCTGCTATGCCAACGGTGCAACGCTTATGCTTACAACAATGGCTGATTATGTGCAGGCAAGCTAGAACATAATTTTATAAAGCATTTAAGCTTATATTTTGCTGTATGGAAGCAATCTTCAAGTATATTTTCACAATGCTTGTGGGAGCCATGTTTCTCATATTCTTCATCGGCTTTGCATACAAGCAGGTTGACAGAGCTGAAACAACGGATGCGCTGGTGCTGATAAGGGGGTTTGACGATTACCTCCTTCTTTTGACTGCAAATGAGGAGGCAAAGGATGTCAAGGATTTTTCATCAGTCACAACAATCGGCTTCAATGAGGGCAAGATAACAAGCAGAACTGAAAAAACAAGCACAAACCGCATTGTGTATGCGCCTAAAACCCTGACCGGAAAGAAGATAACTGCAAGAACAATGAAATGGGCTTTCCCCTATCCTATTGACAGCTTCTTTTACATAACAAATGAGAAATACAAGCAGGTTATTGTTTATGATGATAAAAGCAGGGATTTTGTGATGGAGCTGATGGAAGACATAAACACCACTTTTGACATTAAGGCTTTTTCAAAAACAGATTTATCAGCAAAAGCAACTGCAATCGGAAACACATATCAGGGCATGGCAAGGGTTACATTCCTGTTAATATCTGACGACAAATGGGAGACTGCAACGAAAAACAAAGTAAAAGCGGCAATCCCGAAAGCCGTCTTCATATCTGCAATAGGGCAAGGGGAAGAAACAGGAGAAGATGAAAATGCCAAGTGGAGGCCCGGCGAAATCACATTCGGAGACGGGGAAAAAGCAGACTACATTGGAAAAGAGATGCTGATTGGCGCGCTTTACACAGAGGATATTGCGAATTATGAGTTTAACTTCAAGAGGGCAATGGACAGGCTTTCTGCAATATCTGATATTTACAAAAAGAAAGCTGAATTGCTTGACCAAGCGATGCTGGGCAGCGGATGCGATTATACAGGGATAATAGGCATATCTGAAATGATAAACACGCTTGGAGAATATGGCAGAGAAGGCGGAAGGAATATGGAGCAGATGATTTCCATTTCAGCGAATATTGAAAGAATTAACAAGAGAGAGTTTGGCGGCGAATGCCCGGCGGTGTTCTGATGAAGGGGAAAAAAGGATTTATACATAACAAGAAAGGCGTTATTGAAATGATGGAAACCTTCATGATAATATTCGTGATATTCATACTTATGGGCATAGGGATGTTCTTTTATTTCAGGGCAAGCGTGTCAGAAAGCAAGGACGTGCACAGGGAAGTTTGCCTTACGCAGACAACAGAGCTGATATCAGCAATAGCAAAGCTCACTGACATTAACTGCAAGGACAAGCATCCCTGCATAGACACTGCAAAGCTGGAGGCGTTTGCTTTAAAGAGCCCTGCTGAGAAAAGCGCAGTATTGGAATCAACTGTCTGCAGGAAGAATATAACAATAGAGCAGATATATCCTGCTCCTGATGAAAAAGGAAGCTGTGTTGGAAAGCAGGCAAGCCCTGATTTCCCTAAAAACTGCAACACGTGGCAGGTTTTCAGCGTTAAAGCATCAGATGTAAAAGGCAAGGCAGGGGAAGCAATCGCAATACCAATAACATTGTATTATCCGACAAAAGACGAGTATGGAATGGGCAAGATGGTAATAACAGTATATACGAATTAAAAATGAAAAGGAAAACAGGCAAAAACATTGAAAAATGGAGGCTTTTTAACAAAGCTCAAGGCGGTAGACGAGACTGCTGTCTCGGACCTCCCTTCACTAAGGCTCAGGGAGGCGAAATGATAGGCCTCCTTGTAATAGTGATACTTATGGTAGTAATATTCGCAGTATATATACGGTTTTCCTCAGCTCCTGATTCAAAAGGAGAGGAGGCAAGAGTAAGCGAAGCAAACAACTACCTCGTAAGCAGTATGCTTAACTCAAATGTATGCCCCGGCAAGAGTCTTGAGGATGCAATAAAGGCGTGGGGCAACAATGACAAGGTGTGCCAAGAAGGTAATATGGAACAGTTCATAACGCAGGAGGCAGAAACAATGCTCAAGGCATACTTCGGCGCAAGGTATGAAAAGAATGGAAAACATCCGTTCCAGCTTACAATAAAGCCTGCAGAAGGCAGCTCCAATACTGAAATTACAATAGGGGAGAAGCAGCTTGCCTGTGAAACAGGAGGCATAATGCCTTCCAGGGCTTACTCAATAGGAAGGGTTGCCTCAATGCAGGTTAAAACGTGCGTTTCTTTGCAAATATAGTTAAATATTAGCTATTTATAGCCAAAAAAACATAACCTGTCTTATTATAGCCAAAAAAAGGAAGCATTTTCAAAACCTTAAAGCTGATTAGCCCCCATAAGCCGTATAAAGCCCGAATTTAATGAACTAAGGCTCTATATGTATACTCAATAGCAGAAATCTTTATAAAGGGGTGGCACTATTTTACTAGTATCCATTAAGCTTTGCAGAAACATTGCTATGAATAACGACTGAAGCGAAGAGTGATGGACCAACATTCAGGAACATTAGGCGAAAGCCAATCTTTCACAGGCAGGCTGCCTGTGACAGAACGAGAAAATAAAAACATAGGGAGGTGCTTGTAAAATGCAAGTACTAAAAACATTAAAGAGAGTTGCGGCGATAGGAACAGGAGTCGCAATGTTAGGAGCTACGCTAACCGGCGCATTAGCCCTTGACTTGAAAGACTACCCTGCACCGTTTGTATCAGCAGCCGGTGTGTACGATGACAGCAACGTCTTCGTATATGGGGACAATGCTATCGCAGCAGACACAGCTGCAATTGGAGACTTAACAGCTTCAATGCAGTATATGGCAAAGACACCTGTCGTAACCAGTGGAAGCACTGTTTCAGTAACAGGCGGAAAAGCGCAGACAGTTCCTTTAGGACAAGGTTTGTCAAACGGAACATACTTTGACACACAATTGCAAGACGACGATATCGACACTTTGTTTGACGGAGTAATAACCTTCGGCAGCAAGGAGTATGACACATCAGAAGAATTGCAGTTATGCGACAAGACACAGCCATTTGTTGCAACAAGCTTGATGTCAGATGATGACTATAAGAGAAACGTCTTCTTTGAATTTGGAAGAGATGCAATAAAGTATGCCTACAAGTTTGATGAGACAATAATTCTTTCATCGGCATCAACGACAAGCCCTATTGAAATTGAATTCTTGGGCAAGAAGCTGAAGATAACATCAATTGACTCAGCCACATCATTCACTGCAACAGTCGGTGAAGAGTATTCAATGTATGCAGGCGATTCAGTCACTGTTGAAGGAAAGACAGTAAAGCTGAAGAATGTAGGAACATCAAATGCAGAAGTTGAAATTGACGGCGTTTCAAAAAGCCTGACGACAGGTTCGACAACAACAGTCAACGGCATTGAAGTCTATGTAGACAGCGTCACAAACAGGAACACCCTGGCAGAGTCAAGCGCAATTCTCGTGCTTGGAAAGCAGGCAAGGGAAAGTTACGCTGACGGAGAAGCATTTGTAGGCGAAGACGAGGACGACCCGAACTGGGTTTGGGACCTTGATGGCTTGACAACAAACGGCACATCAAGCGACTGCACTGGAAGCAACCTCATCTTGAGAGTTGAAAACGACTTTGTCATGAATGACGACTCTGACAATCCGACAGGCGTTGGACAATGCATTGACTTGCCGAACAACTACTTGTCAATCTGCTTGGACATCCTTTCAGTCGTGGACAGTGACTACAAAGAGTATGTAATGGAGCTTGACCTTGACTTTGATGCAACTGATGCATACTGCGCAGGCGCAGGCTTTGATACAGACACACCGGCAATATATCTGCACACAGATGTAAGCGAGGGTTTTGAACTGCCAGCATATACAGATGCAAGCGGGCTTGTTGGCAACATAACAAGCACCAAGAGAGCCAAGGAAGTATGGCTTGTCCCGGCTGCTGAATCTTGCGACAACGATGACCAGGGTTACTGGCTTAATGTGATGTACAAGCCGGCAGAATCAGGCTCAAAGGTAACTTTCTTTGGCGGATTTAACACTTCAGTGCTCAGTTCATTTACAGGAGCCACAGAAGCGTTATCAGTGCTGAAAGTGAACCACGGCAACACAAAGGGCTTGAATATGAAGCTCGGAGTAAGCGCAGGCAGCACAGGCGATAATGCCAACTGGACAACAGTTTGGGTATTAGACGCTGACACAGACGCTGACTTGATGGGCGGCGTTGAAAAGCTGGACATAGACTGGGGAACTGCAAGCGGTTTCGTTGACTCGCTCGGAGACGACAGAAACACCGAAGAAGCAGAAGAGCTTAGGTGGGTACCTGGTGCAGGAAGAGACTGGACAACAACAAGCTTAGGCACTAAAGACGAAGACCACAGGCTTGGATATGGCGTGATTGTAATTGACCCGAAGAGCCAATCTTCAAGCGATAAAGTAAAGCTTTTGGTGCCAAGCGATCAGGTTTTCGCAAACGTGATTGTCAAGGGCTCGTCTGCAAAGGTAACCTCGGGCAGCACAAGCTACGTGCCGACAAAGGTATCGCCGGTAATGATGGCTGCAAGCAAAGTGGCATCGCCAACCAGCTACAACTTAATCGTTGTAGGCGGACCTTGCGCAAACCCGCTCGCAGAGTCAGTCTTCGGACAGACTTGTGACGGATGGGCATACGCAGAGGGCGAAGCGCTTGTCAAGCTCGCAGCAAACGGCGACAAAGTGGCAATGCTAGTTGCAGGAACCTCAGCGCTTGACACGCAGAGGGCAGGCAAGGCATTAGCTGCATACGACAAGTACGCATTCAGCGGAACAGAAGTCTTGGTCAAGGGCGCAACCCTTACAGACATCACCGTTGAAAAGCCGACAGTCGCAGCACCTGTTGTTGAAGAAGCAGCAGCTGAAGAAGTCGTTGCATAAAGGCGTTAAGCCTTTTTTTTCTTTTTTTTTATTTTTACTTCTTGATTTTTACTTAAACAAAAAGAGCCATTTGTTTTAGAATAAAGCAAAATAATTTCAGAATAGTGCAATCAAATCCTTAATAGAAGCGTCTGTCTTTATGCCTTCAGGCTTGAAATGCGTCCTTGACGCCTTAAAGCCATTCTTTTGAAGGGAAACAATAAGCATATCGTGCTTTACAGCCTGTTTCCCTGCTAATTTGGCTATCCTGTGGCTGTCAAAGTGCCAAGGGATATCTATTCTGCTTTCTTCTTGGATATAAGGTATTAAATCAAATGAAGATGCAAGCTTGTTTTCCCATAACTTTCCAAGCCATAAAGGACCTGCGTATTCCATTGGCTTTCCGCAGCAAACACCTTCAGGCGAATTAGAAACAATCCTGTTAAGGCATTTTGGGCAAAATAAAATATAACCCTGCCCTTGCTTAACCTCGTTTAAAGCAGTTTCTGATGCATTACAGCGCAGATAAGCGCGCATATAGTGGTTGCTGCTGTGGCAAAAAACAGGCAATAATGCCATGCCCTGTTTTAATCCGAATGCCTGCATTGCATATACCAATATCCTTAATCCTGTTTCCTTGTTGAATTCATTATTCAACGACTTTGAGCCGTACTTCCTGATGCAGGCTTTTACATAACTGCCGCAAAGGCAGGATGTGTCTGTTGCAGTCACAGCCAATATTCCATTATCAGCAAGGGATTTTATTGCATTCTCAGCATAATACACAGGCGTTCCAAAAGGGTCAATGTCGATATAATCATACAGATTTCCCTCTGAAAGCAATTCTTTTACATTCTTGTTTTCTGCTTTTATTTTATCTGCAGCATTATTTAGTTCAATATTCTTTTTCATTGCTTCAAATGCTTCTTTTCCAATATCATTGGCAACAATATCAGAAACATTTGCCTCAATAGCCATTCTTATAGCCCTTATCCCGCTTGCTTCCATTCCAAGGCATATTCTTTTTGGCTTAAGCTGCTTAACTATCCAGACAGCGACATCCCTGTTCAGTTTCATAACAGGATTATAGAACACAGGAGTAGCTGCTGACTCATTCTGCCATTCTGAAGCGTAAAAATCTGCTTTCCCTTCCCTGAACAGCTTTAACATATCACCTAAATAATGCAAAAGCTTTATAAATTTAAGCTTGCTTTTAGTTCCCATGCAAAAAATAACATTAATCGCAATAATAGCCGCGGTTTTGGCGCTGATGCCGTTTGCGTCAGCAGCCGAAGCTTATACACTGGAAGAATTTACAAAAATAAATCCAATGCAGGCGATTTTCCTTGAAGAAGGCGATATGCTTGATTTTCCAATGCTTGACGGCGTTCACAGGATAAGGCTCAAAGAGATTGCGCAAAGCGAAACTTCAATAAAGATAAATGTTTATCCTTTTAATAATCTAGGAGCAAGCCAGGCGCAGGCGGTTCCTTTCTTTGGATTGGACAATGTGATAAGAGTGGATTTAGATCAAGACAATGAAGATGACGTCTTGCTTGATATTTATGAAATAGAGGACAGAAGAGTTACACTTGTTGTATTCAGCGCAGAGTATTATGGAGAAGGGCAGGCAAATAATTTAGAGCCGGAAATAACAGGCAGCCCTGAAGGGCAGGGAGTTGTGCAGGAAAAAAAAGATTATTCAAGGACATTCTGGGCATTGGGTATTGCTGTTGTTGCGCTTGCAGTGTTCCTTTACGTGAGGGCAATCGAAGCCAAGGAAAAGAAGCACAAGCCCAAGAAAGAGAAAAAGGAAGATTAATTCTTTTTTATTTAAATTTTTAGTTTTGTAATTGATGTAACAGTAAAAAAGGTACGCCGGCACCCGGATTTGAACCGGGAAACCCTTGCGGGAACTAGCTCCCGAAGCAAACTGCAGTCAGTTTGAACAACATGGCGGGCACCTCGCCTTCAGCTCGAGCCCACCGAGATAAAGAAATA
>JAQTVM010000019.1:0-11427 GCA_028706745.1 Candidatus Nanoarchaeia archaeon | reverse complement strand
TCCCGAAGCAAACTGCAGTCAGTTTGAACAACATGGCGGGCACCTCGCCTTCAGCTCGAGCCCACCGAGATAAAGAAATACGCCGGCACCCGGATTTGAACCGGGAAACCCTTGCGGGAACTAGCTCTCAAGGCTAGCGCGGTACCAGATTGCGCCATGCCGGCATCAAACGATTAAAGAAACTAGATGTTTATAAACCTAATCCTTAACAGACATATAAACCCGATAGCCTCCTTTCTTTGCTATGGACTCAGCATTGCCAAAAACTTCCTTCATATGCCCTGCCAGGGTTTCCCCGCCCTTGTTATGCCTTGCGACAATCTGCAAAGAGCCGCCCTTGTTTAAGTGCTCTTTTGCCTTTTCAATCATTTCAAGGCATAATTTTTTCCCCGCTGTCTGCGGCGGATTAAGAATGATTGCATCAAACAATTTGTCTTTTACAGGCTCGTACATGCTTCCGCAAAGCACTTCCGCGTTTTCAATTCCAATTGTATTTTCTTTTGCAAGCAGGCAAGCCCTCTCATTAACGTCAGTCATTGTAACCCTGTTGTTTGTAATTTTGGAAGCGATAACGCCGATAAGCCCTGTGCCGCAGCCCAAGTCAAGGACAGCATCGTGCTTTCCTATTCTCATTTTTTCAGCAAGCAGTTTTGAGCCTTCATCTATTTTTTTTGAAGAAAATGTCCCGGAGCCTAATTTCAAGCAAACTTCAAAACCCCTTACTCTTGCCTTTATTTCTGTTATTTTGAGTTCAGAAGTTTGTTCTTTTGAGAAATAATGCTCAGAAGCGCTGTGCTCGCTTTTTTTTAGAGATACCATTTCTTAACAATTCCCGCCGCCCGCTACCGGCTGCCTGCTGCCAGCTACTTTACCTCATTACTCCAAGAAGAAGGTAAATAAGCCTGTCAGCAGCCTTCATTATCTCGTCCTCATCCTTTCCCTGCAGGATAATGCAGTTTCCTTCTGTCAAGACAGCTGTCGGCTCTCCAAGCTGAAGCTTTATCACGCTTGCCTTTTCTTTTGCATCTGCGCAGTCCATCACTGTATTGTTCTTGTATTCGCTTGTAACTGCAAAAGATGCAGGAATGTTGAATATGTCAGGCTCTGAAATAACTTTTTTCAGGTTATGATACATGAAAACAGTCGTCTGCTTAAAATCCTCTGTAGGGGGCCAGGTTATGAACACCTGATTGTCATCAAGAATCTTGTTTTTGGCAGAGCGGTCAATACCTACTTTTTCAAGCTTTGCAGGGTCATTGTAAAGCTCAAGAATATACCTGAAATCCTTGATGTACATCTCTGTCTGCCAGCCGACATAGTCGCCCCTTATCACTTTTCTTACATTGAAATCATCCTCTCCGTTTGAGTACTGGTAGTAGGCAAGGTTGCTTGTTGAAAGGAAGCCTGTCTGCTGGTTAATGTAAACCAGAATACCGAATAAAACAAGAGAGCCGATAAGGCAGAGAATCAGGATGTTCATCTTCCTGCTGTTTTTTGAATCGTCCCTTTCTTCGTGCTCATTATGATGCTCTTGTTCCTTATGCGCATTTCCCTTGTGTTCAGCCATATTGCCTCCTATATTGACTCCAGTATAATTTTGTCAACTATCTTTGCAAGCTCTTTTCCCTCTATAACAAGGCAGTTATTATTAAAGCTTACGCTTGTCTCGTTTGCTTCCCTTAATAAAAGCACTCCAACGCCGTTTCCGGCATCTGTGCAGTTCTTTAAAGGCAGCTCAGCGCATTCCTCAACATCAACTGTGCAGGCAGGAACAACTAATTGCGGAACAGGAATATTCTTGAAGAACTGGTTCAATGCAGCCCTCACTCTTTCCTTCGGGTTGTAAGTAACATACAATTTGCCGTATGTCCTTAGCATTGCAGTATTCAAATAAGGAATTGTGATGTTTTCAAGCTCAGCCGGGTTTGTCATAATCCATACCTGAGAATTATCAGGCTTGTAAGCAACCCATCCTGCATCTGTCTGCGCAAAGCTCAAGCCCTTATACTCGTATGCGCCTTCTTTTTCATCACCTCTCCACAAGTCTGCCGCGCTTCCAACCATTATTGCAATTATCATAAGCCCTAAAAGTCCTACATACATCTTCTTGTTTGACTTCTTTGCTTCCCTTGGAGGGCGCCTTATCATTTTCATTATAATCTAACAAAGAGGCGGCTTTTATAAATGTTACTTTTTTAGAAGCTCTGACTGTTCCTTGAATGACTTCTCCAATTCAAGCTCTTCCCTTGTCTTTATCTCCTTTCTTGGAGGCAGTTTTTGCGCAGCCGCCTTTATTTGGGAGGCAGGCATCTGCCTGAATGCCTGTGAAGATTGCGCCGCGCCTGATGCTCCTTTTGGCGCAGGGAAAGACTTCTTCGGCGCTTCTTTTCCCTTCAGCTTGATTAGCCCTTTCTTGTATGCGACAAAACCGCCAAGCGCCAAGCCAATGATTATTATCAGTGGTATGAGTATTGATGTGAATGAAAATTCTGACGGCTCTTCGCAGTCCTCGGGGCAGGTTTCCTCTTCTCCTTCATCGCAGTAAGCGTCTCCGCATTCTGCTTCAGCGTATGTCTCTTCCTCTGTTTCCAGTTCTTCAGAAGAGCGCATTCTTGTCCTGTCATTGCACGGCACTGAACATTCTCCGCCGCAGTCAACACCTTCTTCACCAGGGTCTGTCTTTCTGTTGTTGCAGTTTGCAGGCGTTACGCAGGTTTCGCATACGCCTCCGCAGTCAATATCTGTCTCATCCTGATTCTTCCTGCCGTCAAAACAGGTTGGCGTGAGCTGGTCTGTTGGAGTAATGCCGCATCCGTCATCTGCTGAATCTACATTCCCGTCGCAGTCATTGTCAATGCCGTCTGAGCAGGTGCTTCCTGTGTTCCTGTCTTCTTTCATCGGTGTTATCTCTCCGACGCAAGCGCCCCAGGTTCCGTCAGTGCATACCTGAAGTCCTGACTTGCATACTCCGATTGTCTGTCCGCAGGTTTGGTTTGAGCCTTCAACGCAGGGGCAAGCCTCATCTGTTTCCCCGTCACAGTCATTGTCAATGCCGTCGCCACATTGCTCAGTTGTCGGCGAAGCCCTTGAAGTCCTGTAGCAGTATCCCCATTTTCCATCCTCGCACCTTTGCACTCCCGCCCTGCAGGAGCCGCTGTCAAAGCCGCAAGAACGCGACTGTCCTATTGTGCAGTCGCATCCCTCATCCACAGCTCCGTCGCAGTCGTCATCCACTGAATTGCATACTTCTGTCATTGGCGCTGTTCCGCCAATGCATTCTCCCCATCTTCCGTCCATGCCGCAGGTTCTTGTTCCCGGCGGATAGCAGATTCCTTCACTTAAGCCGCAGCTGCTGTCTGTCCTAAGAGGCACGCAGATATCCGTGCATAACGCCCTGCATGCAGGGTCCACGCAGTCAGCGCCATTCAGGCAGTCATTGTCAATGCCGTCTGTGCAGTCTGTTTCTGTAGTTGTCCAATCATCAGGATTTGCAGGGCACGCAGCTTGGCAAGAAACAGGATCCATCTCGCTGCATACACCGCAATATTCAGTCGGCTCTGATACCCATACTTCATTTTTGCATACTTTTTTATTTGTTACGTCGCAATAATCATCCTGGCAGGGTATTGAGCCGCAGCCTGAGTCAATTGCGCCGCATTTTGAGCAGTAGTCAGCAGCTCCATTTGTGCTCCATGTTCCGTCTGTTTTACAATAGGCATTGTCATAAACATCGCAGGCACCGGGTGTGCACGGCTTTGCGCAGGATGCATCCCTCACTTTGCACGCAGGCAAGTCACAATAAGCAGTTCCTGCCCCGCCTGTTGAGCGCCATCTCTCTGTATGGCATACCTTATCTTTCTCTGTGTCGCAAGCGCTTGGAGTGCATTGGGCTGTTGATTCTGCCTCCCCTATCCAGCTGTCATTCATTCCGCAAGCTGAAGAATAGCCTGTTTTTGTCCACGAGCCGCCCTTGCAAATCTTGTCAGCCGCCAAGTCGCAGGCTCCTTCTAGGCATCCGCCTTCGCAGGACAATTGTCCCGGCTCGCAGCTTATTGCGCAGGACGAGTCAGTGGCGCCGCATTGGAGGCAGTAGCCGTCTTCTGTCCATTTTACTTCATCGTTCATATACCATGTCCTGTCCTCAGGTTTGCATTCGCCTGTCAAGTCAACGTCAAAGCAGTCAGGGTCAAGTGGTTTTGTTTTGTCTATCTTGCCTGCATTTGAATGCCCCTCGGGAAAAACATCAAAAGGCGGCAGTCCGTCGCAGTCAAGGTCATCGTTTCTGAATTCAGATGTTCCCTGCTCGAGTTGTGAGCATACTTCTTCCTCAGCGCAAATTCTGAAATCTCCTGAGTAAAATTTATAGCAATCCAAACCTTCAGGACAGACAAATACATGAAATTTCTTATAGCCATAATTGTCAGTTTCAGGGTTTGTTACATAATTGCACTCAACATGATTATCGTTGGTGGTTATCGAGCTGCAAAGAACGTTTGTGTCTGCGCATTCTCTTTCATCAAAATCAAATATTTCGTAAGTTTCATATTCGGGCTGAGGGCAAAAATGCACTGTAATATCCATATCTGATTGCCTTTCGCAAAATTCCAAGCCTTCATCAACATATTCGGATGTCGCCATATCCACTGGCTCTTGCGGATAACAATATACCTCAAAATCAATTGTGCCAAAATCTCCTGTAGTTGTTATTCCATCTCCATCGCAAATATAACCCAGGTCGCTGTCAGAACCAGCATCGCATCCAAATGTTGTTCCCCATATCATGTCATTCTTTTTAAGTTCTATCCTATTTATCTCGTTGTTAAGAAGATTTAAAGCATCACTATCAACAGGATATTCACAAGGTTCCGCATTCCCAGTAAAGCAAAATTTTTTTCCAGTGTGCAAACTTTGTGCATTATTATCAAAGGAATACAGCCTTTCATCTCCGCCAATAAAATTAGCGATAGAAAGAACATGGTCATTTGGAGGAAAAGCCCCATCCATGCAAGAAGCATGCGCACCTAACGCGCAACCAGGATTATCGTCGCCGTCTGCATAAAATGCGTAATTATACATGCCATCATTTCCATACGCAAATACTGCCTGATAGCTGTTCCATATTCCGTTGGAGTATTCAGGAGCATCGCATGAAACAGAATAACTGTCTCCTGCAAGATATGTTGAGCCTTCACACAGCCTTCTGTCCTGCCTCCATACTTCCATATAAGAAGAGTCATCTATTGCCTTAAACTGCAGATAACCTTCACAAGGCATTAAGTATGTACATCTTTCACTTCCATCGCAAGTGCTTCTGTCCCAATAACTCCAGTAAAGGCGGTCTTCTATCTCCGCTTCTTCATTTAAATTATATCTTTTGAAAGCATTGCAGTTATTGTCTATTCCATCGCATATTTCATCTGCCCCTGGATTTATAAATGGATTATTGTCATGGCAGTCATCATAATTTGACCAGCCGTCATTATCTGAGTCTGCATTTCCCTCATGAGCAGTTAAAACAAATTTAATTTTTGCGATTGAATCATCTTTTCTTGTTTTTGCCTGAAAAGAAATTTTCTTAACAGCTGTTGGAGGCAAATAGAACTGGATAGCATTGCCGTCTTTATCAGTTTTATGCTGGTAAAGCATATGGGGATTGGCAAAAAGATTATACCTTGCCGCCAGATGTCCTGTTTGTTCAGGAGCATCATCATTGCTTATGCTGTTTTTAGAAGGTCTTAAAGGCATCAGCATAACCTCATTGTCCTGCAAATCAGTATAAGTAAAATCCCTTATCCAAACACCATCTCCTTCTTCGATTATAAGAGAGATAGGTCCTTCCAATAACCTCGGTACATCATTAAAATATGCCGGCTCAACATCTTTCCATACACTGCTCCGTATTGTTCTTTCAATATCTATTGGATCCGGCTCATTATTTTCCCCATAAGGCACATATTTCTCTGCTCCTTCCTGCATGCAATCGAAGTCAGTGCTATACTTTATTATTTCATTTAATGTTTCTGTGTCTTCTGTTATTTTTTTCCAACAATCAGGATCACATACATTGTCACGCAAGGGCAGGCAGCAATTATCCTCTTCGGATTTGCATGTTGCTGAAACGCAATCAGGGTCCGTATGCGCACCGCAATGAGAATCGCAAATGCCATCCGCAGTTGCGTCACATTCAGTTAATATCTTGCAGAACCTGAGTGTTATATCTTCCCCAAGTGTTACATAACTATCAAGGGGCCTTGATTCAAATGCCTGATATGAGCTGCACGGCTCCCTTACACAAATGCCTTCGCCTTCAACCAGCTGCCCTCTCAACCTTACAGGATCCTTCCTCACAACAGCATAAATGCCTGGCTCCTCAATTTTTGCCTTTAGCTGTATCTGCGGCTTTTGCTCTTCCACAATCTGCGAAGTTTCAAGCAAATGCCAAGAGTTAGTTTCAGGAGAGTATTTTGCAACACCTATAGCCTCGGGATCATCACAAAGTATCCTCTCACGCGGAATAAAAGAGAAATCGTTTAGTTCAGTAATCAAAGGAAAGGTAAACCATGTCCCTCTTGCAGTCCTGTCTTCCATAAGGGTTATCTCATATTTCGCTGAAGAAACAACTATGTCCCATTTTGCGCATTGCTCCACACTTAAATCTTCCAAACTGCAGGCAAGAATCTGCCTTGCCTTAAAAGGCTCAATAGTGCTGTCTGCAAAAACCAGCAAGCAAGCAAGCATTGCAAATAGCAATAAGCCAATTGCAAATAATGTTCTTTTTTTATTGTTCATTTTAAATCACTGTACTCAGGCTCGCGCTGAATTCTGAAAACCGCATTTTGTCTTCGCCTTTAGTCATTGCAATATCTAAATAAGCAATAGCTGTTATTTGTGTCATTTTCTCATTCAACACTATTTCAACATCAAACTTATTCCCTTTTGATATTTCCAATACAGGAAATTCATTGAAATTAATGCAATTATCTGTATTCTCTTTTACAAGTGAAGCAAGCTCTGATTTATATTGTTCGAGGGGCAAATATCTATCTGTAAAAAACGGTGAATCGACGGATACTTTCAGCGACTCCTTCAAACAATCCTCCACGTGCTCCTTGACCATCTGCGACTGCTCTGTGAAGGAAAGCGCATCTGATGTCTCTGTTCCTGACACTGCGGCAGCTATCTGCTTTCTCATTGAAATGCCGAAAACAATCGCAGCAATTATTATAATTCCCAGAATAATGAATATTGTAACCTGCCCTCTTTTTAGCATGCAATAAGAGAGGAATACACTATATATAAAGCTTTCTTGGCAATGAATTTTGCGCTGCTTCCTGTCAGGCGCATTTCTTCAGGTGTTCAAGCATCTCCTGTTTTTTCAGCTTGAACTGCCTCGGGTTTAATCCCATATATTCAATTTCCTTAAATGAACTGATTATCTCTTTAAGCCTTTGAAAATAGCTTTCCAGCTTGTTGCTTTTCAGCAGCGCAAAGTATTTCCTGAAATCTACCGGCGAATAAACAAGCAGCGACATCACATCCAGCCTGTCTTTTGCGCCTTTCACAGAATCCTTTCTGTCAATTTCAGCTCCCTGCTTCAGTATCAGCAGCACTTCGGGGGAAACAACCTCGATGCCTTCAATCCTTGCAGTGTGCCTTATGCATTCCTCAACAGGCAGCGCAAGCCTTGAATAAAAAGGCACATAGATATCAATGTCAATTTCCTCTATCTTTATTTCATATTTCTTAAGATTGTCATTCTTCTTAAGGCTGTAATTTTCCCTCAAATATTTCATGTCTTCAAAATTCTTCAGCAGTATGTCAATATCCTTTGACTTGTGGGCTTTTGTCCATAAATAAGCAGCCCATCCGCCTATCACAACAAACTCAAAAGGCAGCTTTTTCAGCCCGAGCAGGATGTCAAAGCTTTTTTCTGTTATTGCGCTATTCCAGAATTCTTTCATTTATCTTCGCCTCCAATGCCTTCAGGTAATCTCCTGCATACCAGCTTTTAATGTTCCACAAGTCAACAAATGTCTGCGCCATTGCAGTAAACTTGCCATATTTTTCCATCATCGGGTCTTTTCTTAAAACAAACAGGTTTGCAGGGCCTTTTGCTTCCGGAAACCTTTTCTTTAATGTTTCATCGCCATAGACATAAACTTCCGAGTAGTCGGCGGGCGCATCCTTGAACCTTAATCTGTAAGCAGAATAAGCCCCAAAAACAATATTGTCAGGCATTGCTTTTTCCATTTCAACAACAGGCATTTCAACCCTTGTGCTGTAAACAATGTCTTTTTCTATGTTCCTCGCGCTTGCCCAATGATAAAGCGCTTTTCTCGGATCAATGAGTGAAAAGCCCATCTGCCTTATTTCAACAGCATTCATCTTTTTCAATGGATTCAAAGCAAAGCTTACCATACTTGTTGAAAGCCCCAGCTCTTTTGAAAGAGCAAGCTGTGTAAACCTCCTGTTTCTTTTTTCAAGGCACTGGTACAGGAGTTCCCTGAACACAAATTCTATTTTTTTCATGGTTTAATAAGTGGAAAGGGTTATTTATAAATGTTTCTACTTTAATAGAAAGTATTATAAATGAGATAAAGAAAATATTTAATTCTCAAAAACCGCCTTTCTCCAAGATGCAATGTTAGATTATATAACAAAAAATGCTAAAAATTGAAAAAGTGTTATGCTATATAACAAAAGAAAACATCCAATATTGACAAAAACCACCTGCTGCGTGCCGCCTGCTACAGGCTACTTACTACCAACTACAGCCCAGTATCTATCGCGACATAGCGTCCAGCTTTTTCCTGACCGACTTCTCAAAGTTCAGCTTCTTCAGAAGCTCCTTGTAACGATTTCTGATTGTAACTTCTGTGACGCCTGCAATATCCGCAACTTCCCTCTGGGTTCTTTTTTCGTTATTCAAAAGAGCCGCAACATACAATGAAGCGGCTGCTATTCCTGTAGGCCCCCTTCCTGAAGTCAATTCAGACTGCTGAGCCATTTCCAGCAATTCAACTGCCTTGCTCTGCGTCTCTGCTGAAAGTTTCAATGCAGATGCAAACCTTGGAATGTAATCAACAGGATTGCTTGGCAGGATTCTTATTCCCAATTCCCTTGTAACAAACCTGTAAGTCCTTCCGATTTCCTTCTTGTCAATTCCTGATGCTTCTTCCAGTTCATCAAGAGTCCTTGGAACCTCGTGCCTTCTGCACGCAGCATATAAGGCTCCTGCAACAACTGATTCCATGCTTCTTCCCCTAACCAGCCCTCTTTGAACAGCCAATGTATATATTCTCGCTGATTCTTCCTCAACTGACTTTGGTAATTTCAAGAATGAAGCAACCCTTTTCAGTTCAGCCAAAGCAAGTTTAAGATTTCTCTCAATTGCAGTGCTTATCCTGTACTGCCATTTTCTTAATCTGAAGAATTTGTTTTTTCCTTTCATGCCAAGGCGGTAAATGTCTCCCTTCTGCCCGACATCTGTTCCCAATCCCCTGTCATACTTTGTGTATGTCATGGGAGCGCCTGTCCTTCTCCTCTTTGATGCCTGGTCGTGGTCAAACTCCCTCCACTCCTGGCCAAAATCAACAAGCTTGTCCTCAATGACAAGTCCGCAGTTCCTGCATATGATTTCACCTTTTTCCTGATTAACAGTAAGATTCAAAGAACGGCATTCCGGGCATTGTTTTATTGACGTGCTCATTTTAGTCCTCCTTGGCGGCTTGATTCAGCCAATCCACAGCCAATATGGTATCCCAATATATATTTTGCAATACAATAAAGCTTATAAGGTAGTTATCTGCTTTGTTTATAAACTTTTCGGTGTTTTACGAGGAAAACCACAAAAAAAAGCATTTACTGCAAGCCAATAATGCTTAAATAGGAATTATTGCTATTTCTATGCATAATAAAGGGGGTTCTAAAATGCCACAATGCGAAATCTGCGGAAAAGCCACGGCACTTTGCCGGTGCATTATTGAAGGGTGCGAAATGTCAGTGTGCAATGTATGCTCAAAATACGGCGAGAGAAAATCTGACTTCTCAATGCCACTGGTTGGAAAAAAGAAAGACGCCAGAAAAGAAAAGCCAATGGAAACAAGAAGAGAGGATGAAAAAGAGATTGTTGTTTCTTCAGGTGCGGGTAACCGGGTGAAAGACGCCCGAGAAAAGAAAGGTCTGACCCAGGAGCAGCTTGCAAAGGCAATTGCCGAGAGGTCATCAGTGATACAGAGGATTGAGGCAGGGCATATGGCGCCTGCAATAGCGACTGCCGAGAAGCTTGAGAAGTTTCTGGGAATAAAACTTTTTGAAGAGATGGAAGCAGTTGAAATACAAAAAGGGAATTCTGAAAACGAGGGATTCACGATTGCGGATTTGCTGAAAAAGAAATAGTTTTAGTTAAGGATAATAATATTCCCTCTTCCTTTTTTTATTTTTCTTACAATCTTTTTGTCTTCAAGCTCTGCAATCATCAGGCTTATCTTTGCCTCTGAAAGGGGAATGTGCTTTCTTATTTCAAGCTGAGTTGTCCTTCCGCCCTCTGCTTTTATTATGCTTATGATTTTTTCTAAATCATCTCCAAGTTCTTTTTCACCTGATAATTCTGTTTCAATATGGCTCTGAACCTGCCTTGTTTTCTTATGCATCCATAATATTGCAAAAATAGCCGCTGCAATTATGATTGCAAGAAAAGCAATGCCAAAATAAACAGGAAAAGTATTGTTTTCCTCTAATCCCGAACTTATGTCCATTTCAATCTGCTCTTCATCAGCGATGTAATCAAACAAAATAATATCAATAGTGTATGAACCCTCTGCAGGCATGGAAACTTCCTCTTCTGCAAAAAGCTCTATGTCATTTCCATTCAGGTATTTTGCAGAAAGCAGATAATTCCCTTCAGGCGCATTGAATGAATATGTTCCGTCCTTTGAAACAATTGACTGCCCCGGCTCTGTGTTGATTTCAACAATCGCATCCTTCTGCAGTTCAAGCTGTGAATTATATATGGTGCCTTTCAGCTCAGTAGCATATGCAATGTTCACGCAAAGCAAAAGCAGCGCAAGCAACATTATTTTTTTTCGCATACAGGTATAATCTGCTTTGATGTTTAAAAAGATTATTATTGACAAAGAGGGCTATTTTCCCCAATAATAGGCAGAAATAAGCCTTGTTTATGAAAAATAAGCCGCATGAACTTTTGTAAAGCATTAAAAGAAAGAATCAAGCTTTGATTTTTTGGTTTTGAAAGTATGTATATAAACAAAACTGCCCATTATTTCTCTGTGCAGCTAAAAAACTGCATGAATATTAAAAAACAAGAAAGCTTCGCAAATTGCTCGCTTTCTTGAGTGCATAAAATATTTCATATTTTATACACAATAAAAAATATCGGAGGAAAACAAAAATGAAGAAATTAATGGC
>JAQTVM010000030.1 GCA_028706745.1 Candidatus Nanoarchaeia archaeon | reverse complement strand
GACGCTCTTCCGATCTCCCCCCCCCACTTTGAAGACAAATATGCTTTGGTAGTAATAGGCAGCACAGATATCGGAAATTATTACGGCATTCCAGAGCAGGACAATCCATTTAATGCTGCTGGCAGAAGAATGTATAATCAGCTTAAGATGCTTGGATTCGAGGATGAAAACATGATCTTCCTAAGCAGCGAGAGGGCTTCCTCAAGAAAGCTGGAAGAAACGCTTAAGGAATTTTCAGGAAAGATTGACAGCAATGACCTTTTTGTTGCTTACATAAGCACGCATGGTTCGCCTTTTGCATTAATGTTTGACAATGACGGAAGGGAAAGCTTCAGCACATCTGAGATTGAAAATGCATTTGAGCAGGTTCAGCCTAAGCTTGGCTTGCTTTATCTTGAATCATGTTATTCAGGCAGCGTGGCAAGCGACTTGGAGCTTCCTAGGTATGTTATTGTATCTTCAACAGGAAAGCATACGCCTTCATACAGCGATACTTCTTTTTCTTCTGGAATTGAATTTTTTAGTGAATTTCTTGAAAATAGTTCTGACTTGAATGCAGACGGGCTTGTATCAATAGCAGAAGCATTTGTAAAGTCAAATGAGGATGCTTTAGCATATCAGCAAAGGCGTATAAGTGAAGGCAGTGAGTTTGCAGAGATGGCAAGTTTTGAGCAGATGATGTATGTGGGAAGTGAAGTGCCTGATTCTGCGTATTCTTATATTACTGGTGCTGAAGGATGGCAGAAATGAAGTTGCTTGGGTTGGCAGGGCTTATAGCTGCGTTAGGTTGCAGCCAGGCACCGCCTCAATATGCAAATCATATTCCTTTTTTCTGTGATCAAACACAAGAATATGATAATGATAACAACAATGCAAGTTCGGAATTTATTGATTCTATCTACGCAGGCACTTATGAATTAAGAGTAAATGCCAAGTTTGATGTTGAAGAAAATGGAAATTTCTATTCATCCTCTTTGAGTGAAGGAGGTACAGGGTATATGCTTAATGACGGCTATATGCTGACTGCAAGACATGTGGTGCAATTATCCATGGAAGGAATAACAAATGCAAGACATAATGCCAGGGTGGCAATTGTTTCTACAGAAATAACAGCCAAGAAAGGTGAAGAAGAATTCAGGGTTGAAATAGAATATGTAAGCCCCAACAGGGATTTTGCAATTTTAAGGGCACCTGCAAGCCGTGCGCCAAGCATATATCTTCCGATAGGATACTCTTATGAAATGAAACAAGGCGATTTTGTATATCTTTTTTCCGGCAGGAATGAACCTTTTATCAAAGAAGGGACTTTTGAAGAGAGCAAGGATGATGAATCATTTCAAATCATGGCTGATGCAGAGCAAGGGGATTCAGGCAGCATTGTTGTGGCATTTAGGGCTGGATGTCCGGAGATTGTAGGAATTTTAACTAATGGGTGCGCAGGGCATGACGCTAGAATATTGCGTATAGAGCAGATAATAAAAGAGTATGAAGGCGTTGAGTAAAAGGATTTGTAATTAAAATAGTTTTATAAAATATCCCGTAATTCTGCTAAAAAATGATTTTATGGAAACTGTTTTTGCGACTGCTGGAGCTTTATTTGCAGTTATTGCAGGTGTTTTTGCCGCTGTATTGGATGCAGCCAAAGCAGAAGGCGCCCTGAATACAGGTCTTACGACAGCCTGCCCTGCTTTTGCTGAGAATTCTGCATAAGGCACTGTGAATGCCTGTTCTATTACAAATATGCCTGTAGATGAAGAAAAGTCCTTAAATCCTTTTTTTGTTGCAGTGTACGATACCTTGTATTCCCCTGACTGCGTTGCAGTGAAGCTTCCGGGCAATGTTATTGTCTTTGCTGCCTTGTCAGGGAAAGTAATAATGGCTGTTGCTGAAACAGATACTTTTGAATCTGCTTTAAGATAGACATTTTCTCCCTTAACAAAAGTGCGCTGCTTTTTTGAGCAGGCGCTGTCCTTGCATGAATATAATGCTAAATCCGGCGAGGGCTGTGCGCTTATCCTTATTTTTTTCTCGCACACTGCATAAGAAGGGGCATTTATTGTTATTCTTGCAGTGCATTCCTGCGCTCTTACGCCTGCATCCACCTTTCCGCCAGTATATTCCCCTTTGATTTTTCCTTTTGCATCTGCCACTGCCCATTTTTCCTTCAGCACGCTTGAGGGCATATTGCCCGGGCATGAAATTTGCGGTACATAAATTACTTCGATTCCGGCTGTCGAGCTTATTGAGTATGCAAAAGACAGCTCTTCCCCTGTTTTGATTTCAGTTTTTGCATCAATGCTGCACGTTGCCGCAGATGCCATGCTGCTTAACAGGGCAAGCATTGCAATAATTATTATGATTTGTTTCAATTAATCAAACCTCCTTGTGCCAGTGGCGGTTTCTGTTGTCAAGTCAATCTCATAACTGTATTCGGGGCTGATTTTGGAGATGCCTATGCCTTTTTTCTTGAAATGCATAAAAATCCTGTGTTTGGTACCTTCTGGTTTGATGTCGTATAGCTGCACTACCAAATCATCTGCACCTTGCGTGCATACGCCTGTGCATTTGTAGAACATATTTCCATTTTTTGTCAAAGTGAAAATTTCGCTTCTGGAGTCTGCATAATTTATTTTTAATTTTGCCTCTGTAATTCTGTCAAAGCCGCTTGTTTCAAAATAAAGCATATCTTCAAAAATAGGATTAAATGCAGGATTAAGCCTGTCAGACACTTGCCTTGTTCCGCCGACATAAGCCCGGCTTACAGGAACATCATAAAATGTAAATTCGCCTGTACTGCAGTCCTCTGCGCCTTCGCCGTTATTGCATGACACCGTGAATGTTTCGTCAGGCTGTTCAATATTTATTCTTATTTTTTTGTTTGTAAATGCGGCATCTTCTTCAGTTATTGAGACTTCTTCCGTGGCGCTTGGCTTTGATACGAGCTTTATTGTCGGGTCGCCAAGCAGGACCTGGTAAGGCTCATAAGCCAGCCTGTTTATTGATGCCGATTCATAGGGATTAAGAGCTTTGGATTCTTTTACTAACGCCCGATATGCCTCAAATACATGCTTGTATTTTAGCAGGGCATGCCCTATGTCTTTTCCCTGCAAGAGCTCATTTACAATTATTGAATTGTCATTGAGGTCTGCGCTTGTTTCATCAACAGCGCCAATATGCGCAATTGCTCCGTGCTTAAGTATGTTTGCGCAGAACAATCCCTCAGGATGTGCATACTCGTCAGTGCTGTCTGCGTCAAATGAGTAAGCGCATGTAAGGCACGCAACGCTGAACACGATTGCAGGATCCATCTTTATGTTTAATCTTCTTAAATCATTTGTTTGTATGCCTGCGCCCCATCCGGACGTGAATCCGTGGTCAAGATATGCGATATATGACTTGTGGTTAATGTCTCTTTCAGTATCCAGCTCGGGCGTTGCTGCATCGTCCATGTAAATGCTGTTCTTTGCAAAGCCTGCATTGCTTAGCACCTTGTCAGCTGATTTTGCATCTGTTTTCATCGAGGAGAATGCAATTGGCCAGAGAGATGCAAAATTCTTGTCGCTTCTGAAATATTCAATGAAAATGTCCCTTGCCACATATGCTGACACATCAGAAGGCGTAAGGCTGAATATCCTGCCTACTGCCAAATCCTGCAAGCCGTCAACAACACCCCTTACATTTAAATCGCCATAAAAATGGTTGTCTATTTCGGAGTAATACGCCCTTCCTGCTGCTTTCTCGTCCATTTGTATTGCTGGCGGAGATGCCATTATTGTAAGATATTTCGGCTCAAGCCCGTATGTTGCAATTTTGCCCTCCATTACTGCTTTTACTGCATTTTTTTCACTGTTGTCTGTTGTAAGAATAAATTCCTTCTTTGCAACTGCAAGGAAAGGGGCTGAAAGGGATGTTTTTGAATATAGTTCCTGTATTTCTGCATAATTAAGTATTGTTCTGTAAGGGATAAGCAAAGGCTTTGTTTCGCTTATAGACAAATCATTGTAGTTTGCAAGTATTATCTTGTCTGTCGGATAAATCTCCAGAAGTTTTCTTTGCAGCTGCTCTTCATTATAGCTTTCTGCGCCTGCATAAGAAGTCCTTCCCACAGTAATAATCCTCTTTCTTGCAAGACTCACATCAGAAGGCACCCTTCCCTCAAAAAACAAAGGCGCATTTAGATAGGAGGCATAAACAGAAGCCAATAAGCCAAGCTGATAATTATCCTCGCAAACTACAACAGTATTATAATTGCTCCAGTATCTTGTGTAATCGTCAGGGCTTATTCTTGTAAGCCAATTAGGCGTGAGGTCAATTCCCCTGATTGGCGCACTATATCTTTCTGTGTCTATGGGTGTTACTCCCGGGATAGTTTCAATGGGTCTCCCTGTAATGGGCGAAAGCGACGGAGCCATAGCTTCAACTTCAATCATTGTTGTATAGCCGTCTGCAATCAGTATGTTGTCAAGCTCTTCAGGAGTATCTCCCACCAATACTACTTTTTTTGCATTGTATTGCTTAATGAAAGTTATTACAGAATCAGCGTCAAACCCATTGTATTCTTCGTGGTATATTAATACGGGATATTTTTTCAGTTCTCCGCCTTCATACCAGAGTGAAACAGGAACCAATGATAATACATTATGCCAGTCCTTGTCAGAAACAATAAATGCCTGCTTTGCAGAATATCTATCTGGATGCTTTCTGTTTAAGCTGACGCTTCCTTCTCTCGGCACAATTTCGCTTTCAGATAGAATGGCAGTAGAGGGCTGTGCATCAGCACTATTCTTGGCAATAATGCTCTTTAACAAAGGCAGTTTTACAATATTTCCTGTAAAATCAAATGCCATTATTTGCATTGAAAGAAGAATAATGCATATTACTGTAACAAATAGCTTTTTCATAAGATTTATTAACATAATCCCGCATATAAAACTTTTGTTTTAATTAATTCTTACTTCATCAAATCAAGATTGCTCGCAAGCACTTCTCTCATGCTTGCAGAATCAAAATAAAGGCTTTCCACATTGTTTAAGTCAGAGCTCATCACAAGCCCGAGAAGCACTGTTTCCCTTGAAAACTGGCAGTCATAGGTAAAACTGTTTCCTTTTGACATTGCAATAGATTTTGTCACGTAATCGCCGCTGTTGTCTTTAATGAATTTTCTAATCTTGTTGAAATATGCTTCGTCAAAACTCTGTTTTGCTCCATCTGAAAAGTCAGTGCTGAACATTGCATAATCTCCCTTGTTCAGCCCGTTAAGAATTGCCTCTGCCTTTTCATCAGCAATCTTTAAGTCTTCAATAGCCGCTTCAACTTTCTCTTCAGGAGCATTCATTTCCGTTTCAGCAGCCTGCTTTTCTGTTTTGCTGCATCCGTAAGTGAAAATCAAAAGCCCGATTACAAGCAAAACAAGCAGGGTTCTCTTTTTCATTCTTTTTACCTTATTTTCAAATTATTTAAGCTTTTTGATATTGCTTTCTGGTTCTTATCTTGATTTATTTATTCCAGACGTTTTTCATGTACCATTCTACAACTCTCGGCATTCCTTCGCTTATGCTCTTTACTGAATACTCAAATCCTGTTGCCTTGAACTTTGAGTTGTCAAGCGCATGGTTAAACGGCGCGTGCATTGCAACTGCTTTTGGCAGGCTTGGCTTGTCGCTTACAAAGCCCTCAAAAAATTCAGCCAATGCAGCCATTGCCTTGAACATTGTTTCAGGAACTGCAGGCAGTAAGGGCTTATTTGCGGCTCCGGGAATGAGCGTTTTAAGAACAGCCACAACCTCGCGCTCGCTTACAGGA